>UQGG01000001.1 GCA_900540475.1 uncultured Robinsoniella sp.
TGAGCTGCGAAATGCATCAGGATTTCGGAGCGAATGCCCGCGTGCCGCCAAAAAGCGCTTCGGGAAGGTTAGAAAATGCCAGTTCTGCGTTAAGCATTCCAAACCAATGTCCTGGTCCGCCCCCTTCTCTTTCCGTACACTACCTCTGCATACAAAGCGTCTTAATCAGCTAAACCCCAATATTTTAACCTAAATTGTGCGTTACAATATTAGAGCATATTTGAAAATGTAATTAAGGTAATACAAGACATTGTAATCCTTTTATGAAATAATAAAAGAGACCTCGGTTTGATGTGCCCCAGTAAGTTAGGCTTCGAATTCTAACGATTGGGAGTAGTTCATGAAGGGGTCTTTTTGATATTCAAAAATCTTAAAAGGAACAGCACAGCTGGAAATGGCTGTAAAAGAAGTTGCCCTACCTGTCAATAGATGATCTGAGGCAGAGGGGAAAAGTGGGAAACCTTTAAAAATGATATTCTTTTTTTGGAAATAAAAAGAAATTAAATCCCTTCACAAATCTCTACTTGAAGTTCTTCCTGAGAATGCGTATAATAAATCAGGTATGCATACCCACACCTGCTGTTCAAAGCAAGCAGGAGATGGTGTGCTGATTAACAACACACAAGGAGAAATAATGAGAAAACTAGCTCTAAATGATGAAATATTACTAGAAATCGAGAAGCCGGCACGCTACATCGGCAACGAAGTGAACTCGGTGATGAAGAATAAAGATGAGGTGGATATCAGATTTGCCATGTGCTTCCCGGATGTCTACGAGATCGGAATGTCGCATCTTGGAATTCAGATTCTTTACGATATGCTGAATCAGAGAGAAGATATCTGGTGTGAAAGGGTGTACTCTCCCTGGCTGGACCTGGACAAGGTCTTAAGAGAAAAGGATATCCCGCTTTTTGCACTGGAATCCCAGGAACCAATCAGGGAACTTGATTTCCTTGGCATCACTATTCAGTATGAGATGTGCTATACAAATATTCTGCAGATACTGGATCTTGGCAAAATTCCGCTGTTAAGTCAGGACAGAGATGAGAATTGTCCAATTGTAATCGGCGGCGGACCATGCAGTTATAATCCGGAACCGCTGGCGGATTTCTTTGACCTGTTTTATATAGGAGAAGGAGAAACCGTATACTTCAGATTGATTGACTTATATAAAGAATATAAAGCAGCGGGAAAAGGAAGACAGGCATTTTTAGAAGCGGCTGCCCATATCCCGGGCATATATGTACCCTCTCTTTATGAAGTAGCTTATAAAGAAGATGGAACCATTGCTTCTTTTTTGCCGAAAAATACAGATACCCCGGCAGTTGTTGAAAAGCAGATTGTAATGGATATCACCGATACTTATTATCCCAAAGCACCGGTAGTGCCTTTTATCAAAGCAACCCAGGATCGGGTCGTGCTGGAAATACAAAGGGGCTGTATCCGGGGATGCCGGTTCTGCCAGGCGGGAATGCTGTACCGTCCCACCAGAGAACGGGATCTTGCCATGCTGAAGGAATACGCATCTGAGATGCTGAAAAATACAGGACATGAAGAAATTTCTTTAAGCTCTTTAAGTTCCAGCGACTATTCCCAGTTAGAAGGGTTAGTTACCTATTTAATAGAAGAATTCAAAGGAAAAGGGGTAAATATATCCCTGCCGTCCCTTCGTATCGATGCATTTTCACTGGATGTTATGAGTAAAGTGCAGGATGTGAAAAAGAGCAGCCTTACTTTTGCGCCGGAAGCCGGCTCCCAGCGTCTGCGGGATGTCATTAACAAGGGGCTGACGGAAGAAAATATCATAGATGGTGCAGGCCAGGCGTTTGAAGGGGGCTGGAACCGGGTAAAACTGTATTTTATGCTGGGGCTGCCCACAGAGACAGAAGAGGATATGAAAGAGATCGCTCATCTGGCTGACCGCATTGCCAGACGGTATTATGAGATACCAAAAGAAGAGCGAAACGGTAAATGCCAGATTACGGTCAGTACGTCATTCTTTGTGCCAAAGCCATTCACACCATTCCAATGGATAGGGATGAACACGAAAGAGGAATTTCTGGGAAAAGCCAGAATTGTCAACCAGGAAGTAAAAGACCAGCTAAACCGCAAGAGTATTAAATATAACTGGCACGAAGCGGATGTGACTGTATTGGAAGGCCTGCTGGCACGGGGAGACCGTAAAGTTGGGGCAGCCATACTGGATGCCTATCAAAACGGAGCCTTGTACGATGCATGGTCAGAGACATTTAAGAATCAGACCTGGATGGAAGCATTTGAACACACCGGCATAGATCCGGATTTCTACACCATCCGAGAACGTTCCATGGACGAAATATTCCCCTGGGATTTTATAAATATTGGCGTATCAAAGAATTTCCTGAAAAAAGAATGGGAGAAAGCCGTTTCAGAGACCATTACCAATAACTGCCGCCAGGGTTGTTCCGGATGTGGGGCAGGGATATACAAAGGAGGCGTATGTATTGAAAGTAAGAATTAAATTTGCAAAAGAAGGTGTTATGAAATTTATCGGACATCTGGATATCATGCGCTATTTTCAAAAAGCTATGAGAAGAGGAAATATTGACATCGCATTTACGGAAGGATTCAGCCCCCATATGATTATGTCCTTTGCAGCACCGCTGGGAGTGGGGCTTACCAGTACCGGAGAATATCTGGATATTGAAGTAAATACCGAGATTTCTTCTAAAGATGCTATAGAGCAGTTAAATGCGTGCATGGTGGAAGGAATGTCCATATTGAGTTTTCGCAGGATTCCGGAAGAGAAGGCAAGCAAAGCCATGTCACTGGTTGCGGCAGCGGATTATCTGGTGAATTTCCGGGAAGAGAGAGATGCAGGTCAGGATTATAAGAGCCGTCTGCAGGAATTTTACAACCGGGAATCCATCACCATTGTTAAGAAAACGAAGAAAAGTGAAAAAGAAGTAGATATCAAGCCTATGATCTATGCACTGGAGCAGCGGGATGATGGAATCTTCATGCAGCTTGCAACCGGCAGTGTCAATAATCTGAAGCCGGAGCTTGTGATGGAGGCATTTGCCCAGTATCTGGGAGAGGAACCGAAACCATTCGGGCTTCTGGTTCACCGCCTCGAAGTCTATGCAGATCTTGGAAATGAGAAGAAGCGCAGGCTGGTATCTCTGGAAGATCTGGGAGAGGACATACCAGACCTGACCTGAAAATTAAGTGCCCGTCCCGCGCACCCCTTTGCGGGCGGCAGCAAACCGGGCACCGGTCATGATCCTGGACAGGATAGGAAATGGAAGAAAATATAAGTAAACTGGTCATCACAAGAACCGGGGGACAGATTTTAACAACCCTGCTTCAGGATGGGAAACCGGTGGAATTTCATTTAGAACCGGAAGGGGAAGAATCTCTTCTGGGTAATATCTATATCGGAAAAGTACAGAATATCGTTAAAAATATCCAGGCTGCCTTTATCGAGATCAAAAACGGCTTACCCTGTTACTATGCCCTGGAAGAAAATCCCGAGCCTGTCTATACCAATAAAATGAATTCCCGCAGACTGGTGGCGGGAGATGAGCTTCTGGTGCAGGTGAGCCGTGAAAATATGAAAACAAAGGCGCCTACCGTCACTTCAAATCTCAGCTTTACCGGGAAATATCTGGTTCTCACCAGTGGTAATATGCGGATCGGGGTATCGGGCAAACTGTCGCCTTTTCAGAAAAAAGAACTGAAAAATCTTATGGAAGAGTACCGATCCGAAGATTATGGCTGGATTATTAGAACCAATGCCGCACAGGCATCGGTGGAGGAGTTAAGGCAGGAAGCGGTCCAATTGATACAGCAATATAAGAATTTAAAGGAACGGGCTAAATTCAGAACCTGTTTTTCCTGCCTTTACCAGACCCCCAAGAATTATCTGACCCAGCTGCGGGATACCTATAGCGGAAAGCTGGAAGCGATTCTGACAGATGACAGGGAATTGTATGATTCCATGCAGGAATTTCTAATAGAATGCCAGCCAAAGGATCTGGAAAAGCTGTCATTTTACGAAGATGCCCTGCTGCCCCTGGATAAACTTTACAATCTGGAACAGGCGCTGAAAGATGCGCTGAAAGAGCGTGTATGGCTGAAATCCGGAGCTTATCTGATCATTCAGCCTACGGAAGCCCTCACATCCATTGACGTGAATACGGGCAAATACGACGGTCACAAGAATCAGGAAGCTACCTTTTTAAAAATCAATCTGGAGGCAGCCAGAGAAATTGCCAGGCAGCTGCGGCTGCGGAATATTTCCGGCATTATTATTGTGGACTTCATCAATATGAAATCTCCGGATTCCAAGAAGCAGCTAATGGAGGGATTTGAGGCGTATCTGTCAAAAGATCCAATCAAAGCAGCACTTGTAGATATGACGGCATTGGAACTGGTGGAAGTAACCAGGAAAAAAGTGAAAAAATCCCTGGCAGAACAGGTGCAGGCAATTGCCTGGTATCACGCTTAGTAACTAGTACTGCATTGTATAAATAACTATGATTATAGCACCCGCTATCTGCGCCAGGTGCACGTCAGCGAAGCTAATCGCAGCCCACTACGCCGTCGCTTCGCAGACGCACACCTGACGCAGATATCAGGTACTCTGTTCACAGTTATTTACGCAATGCTGTACTAGCAGGATGGTTCACTTGGAGTATACTGAGATACAAAGGAAGTGACTTTATGATCAGAGCGGATTTACATTTACACAGCCGTTATTCCGATGGCAGTGATTCAGCAGAAATGGTTTTTGAAAAAAGCGTCCGGGAAGGACTGGACGTAATTGCACTTACAGACCATGATGCCCCGCCAAAGGAAGATATCTTAAAAGACCTTGGCAGAAAATATCAGATGCAGGTGATTATGGGAATGGAATGCGGCACCAGGGATTCTGAGACGAAACTGGATGCCCATATCCTGGCATACAATACAGACGACTATGAGCCTCTCGCCAGACTGATGAAACCGGTTCTTGAAATGAGGCATGAACGAAGCTTATGGCAGATAAAACGCCTGGTAGAAATGGGCTATGACATCAGCCTGGAAGAAGCAGAAAAGGAAACAGACGGCTGCTGCATCTACCGTCAGCATATTAATTATGTATTATATAAAACAGGGCAGATTGATGCTATGTTCGGCACCTGGATGCAGCGGATGTACCGGGAAAACGGACCATTAAGGGTGCGCTACGAATATCCGGAGACAACAGAGGTTGTTAAAGCCATTGTCAAAGGCGGCGGCAGGGCGGTGCTTGCTCATCCGGGACAGCAGCAGAACATCCGCCTGATTCCCAAACTGGTGGAAGCAGGACTGACCGGTGTGGAATTACTGCACCCGTCCAATACGCCCTTTGATCTAAAAGAAATAGCGGCAACGGCGGAGTATTATCATTTATTTTTAACAGGCGGAAGCGATTATCACGGCCTGCTTTCCCCAAAGGGAGGACAGGTGGGAGAAAGCGTCATGGAATATCAGGATATCCATGAAATTTTTCAGCCAATGTAGAATCAATACTAAAAAACTGCTCATAATAGATGGAGGAAACAATTATGATTAAATTTAACCACTTTAACTTTAATGTCCTGGATTTAGAAAAATCCCTCACTTTTTATGAAAAAGCACTTGGCTTAAAGCCGGTGCGGGAAAAAAATGCATCGGACGGTTCTTTTAAGCTTGTATATCTGGGGGATGGGATTACCGAATTTACTCTGGAGCTCACCTACCTGACAGATCGTAAAGAGCCATACAATCTTGGGGAAGATGAATTCCATCTGGCATTCGTAACGGATGATTATGAAGGATTTCATCAGAGACACAAAGAGATGGGATGCATCTGTTTCGAAAATGAAGCGATGGGAATCTATTTTATAGCAGATCCGGACGGATACTGGATTGAAATTGTGCCGGAAAGATAAGATCTGGAAATTGCGCGAAAAATAAGGAATAATTTTGAAAAAATAGTTGACGTAAAATCTTCAGTATGCTATTATACTCTAGTATGCCGCACAGAGAGGTCTAAGAGTCATGCAGATGATCACCAAATCTGGCGAGTAATGATAATAGGAGGTGCCATATGTACGCAATTATTGCAACAGGTGGTAAACAGTACAAAGTAGCCGAAGGCGATATCATTAACGTAGAAAAGCTTGGAGTAGAAGCTGGAGAGACTGTTACTTTTGATCAAGTACTTGCAGTAAGCAATGATAGTCTTAAAGTTGGAGCTGACGTTGAAAACGCAACTGTAACCGGTAGCGTTGTGAAAAACGGTAAAGCGAGAAAAGTTATTGTTTACAAGTATAAGAGAAAAACTGGATATCATAAGAAAAACGGTCATAGACAGCAGTTTACACAGGTTAAGATTGAAAAAATTAACGGTTAATTGTCAATGATTAAAATCACAGTTTATCAGAGTTCAGAAGTATATAGAGGTTTTGTAGCCAAAGGTCATGCGGGTTACGGGGAAGAAGGACAGGATATAATCTGTGCTGCCGTATCAGTGCTGACTGTGAATGCAATTAATTCCATAGAGCAGTTTACTGAGGATAAATTCGCCGTAAGGCAGGATGATAATGGCTTGGTAGAATTGATCTTGGAAGGTGCAGTTTCAAAAGAGACGAAGCTCTTGCTGGATTCGATGATTCTAGGGTTACAGGATATCCAAAATAATTACGGTAATGAATATATCAAGATTATATTCAAGGAGGTGTAAGACTATGTTAAAAATGAACCTTCAAATTTTCGCTCATAAAAAGGGAGTTGGTTCTACTAAGAATGGTAGAGATTCCGAATCCAAGAGATTAGGTGCGAAAAGAGCTGACGGACAATTTGTAAAAGCTGGAAATATTCTTTACAGACAGCGTGGAACTAAAATTCACCCGGGCGTTAACGTTGGACGTGGTGGAGACGATACTTTATTCGCTTTAGTTGACGGTGTTGTAAGATTCCAAAGAAAAGGAAGAGATAAGAAACAAGTTTCTATCGTTCCAGTATCAGCAGAATAGTAAAGGTGGCTTCAAATCAAATTGGTTTGAAGCCTATTTTTTTAGAAAGAAGGTGAATGGAAATGTTCGCAGACAGAGCAAAAATAACCATACGTTCTGGTAAAGGCGGGGACGGCCATGTAAGCTTTCGAAGAGAATTATATGTTGCCAACGGCGGTCCTGACGGAGGAAACGGCGGTAAAGGCGGAGATATTATTTTTGAAGTAGACGAAGGCTTAAATACGCTGGTAGACTACCGCCATAAACGCAAGTTCAGTGCACAGGACGGTGAGCAGGGTGGTAAGAAACGCTGCCATGGAGGCAACGGCAGTGATTTGGTACTAAAGGTTCCGGAAGGTACGGTAATAAAAGAGGCAGAGAGCAATAAGGTAATTGCAGACATGTCCGGAGATAACCGCAGACAGGTTATCTTAAAGGGCGGCAAAGGCGGACTTGGCAATATGAATTTTGCCACACCCACTATGCAGGTGCCAAAATATGCACAGCCCGGACAGGCGTCAAAGGAACTTATGGTAAATCTGGAATTAAAGGTGATCGCAGATGTGGGACTGGTAGGTTTTCCAAATGTAGGGAAATCCACATTGTTATCCCGTGTTACCAATGCGAGGCCAAAGATTGCCAATTATCACTTTACAACCTTAAACCCCAATCTGGGAGTAGTAGACCTGGGCGGTGGAAAAGGATTTGTAATTGCGGATATCCCCGGATTGATTGAAGGTGCTTCCGAAGGTGTTGGTCTTGGACATGAGTTTTTACGTCATATTGAACGTACTAAAGTAATGATCCATATGGTAGATGCAGCATCCACAGAAGGACGGGATCCAATTGAAGATATCTATAAAATCAACGAAGAATTAAAAGCTTATAATGAAGAAATTGCGGCAAGGCCACAGGTAATTGCAGCAAATAAAATAGATGCCATTTTTGAAGGTGACGAAGATCCTGTTCAGAAGATCCGGGATGAATTTGAACCCCAGGGAATTAAAGTATTTGCCATATCCGCGGTTAGCGGTAAAGGCTTAAAAGAATTATTGTATTATGTACGGGAACTGTTGGATACGGTACCGGAAGCTCCGATGGTATTTGAACAGGAATTTTTCCCGGAAGAATTTAACATGAGTGAGAACCTTCCGTACACGGTTGAAAAATCCACGGAAGAGGAGCATACCTACATCGTGGAAGGACCGAAAATTGAAAAAATGCTGGGCTATACCAATCTGGAGTCAGAAAAAGGATTTGCATTCTTCCAGAAGTTCTTAAAAGATACCGGCATACTGAATGAATTAGAAGCTGCAGGAATTGAAGAAGGCGACACAGTGCGCATGTATGGACTGCAGTTTGATTACTATAAATAATTTCATATAGATAAAAGAGGATATGTGTGCCGGATAACGTGATTACCAGGCATCGTATCGGAGGGAAAGATGACAAGTAAGCAGCGTGCGTATTTAAAGAGTCTGGCAATGACTATGGATCCTATTTTCCAGATTGGAAAGTCCAGTCTTACACCAGAAAACACCCAGGCAATCAAAGAAGCCCTGGAAGCAAGAGAGTTAATTAAAATTAATGTCCTTCAGAACTGTATGGACGATACGAAAGAACTGGCAACTATGGTGGCGGAGCGTACCCGTTCCCAGGTAGTTCAGGTGATTGGTAAGAAAATTGTACTTTATAAAGAAGGAAAAGACGAGAAGAAAAAGATTCAACTTCCTTTATAAAAGCGGGGATTCAAAGAATGGAACAGCGACGTAAAAAAGTTGGTATCATGGGCGGGACTTTTGATCCGATTCATATTGGACATCTGATTCTGGGTGAAAATGCATATCTGCAGTTTGACCTGGATCATGTGCTGTTTATGCCCTCGGGCAATCCTCCTCACAAGCAGGAGCGCCAGGGGCGCGCAACTACGGCGCAGCGGGTGGCGATGGTTTCCCAGGCAGTCAGCAGTAATCCGCATTTTGAACTATCTATGGCAGAGACTCATGACGAAGGTTATACCTATACCAGAGAGACATTAAGCCGTCTGGTGCAGGAAAACCCCGATACGGATTACTATTTTATTATGGGAGCCGATTCCCTGTTTACTTTTGAAACATGGAAAGAACCGGAGGATATCTGCCGTCTCTGTACACTGGTGGTAGCGGTGAGAGATCATGTGAAACCGGATAAACTGAACCGTCAGATTGATTATTTAAAAGAGCTTTTTCAGGCAAAAATAGAAAAACTGGATACTCCGAATATTGATATTTCATCCGGTACGATCCGGGAATGGATCTGCAGGGGGAAATCAATTAAGTATTATGTCCCTGATGATGTAATACATTATATTAAAGAGCATTGCATGTATCAGGAGTGTGAAGAAAATGAGTGAATTCAATATTTTAAAAATGCAGGAAAAGCTGAAAAAATATCTGGATGAAGATCGTTTTACCCATACCCAGGGCGTTATGTATACCAGTGCCGCACTGGCAATGCGTTATGGGGAGGATGTGAGAAAGGCACAGGCAGCAGGATTACTGCATGATTGTGCGAAGTGCATTCCCAACGAGAAAAAGATCAGCATCTGCGAAAAAAACGGGATTCCCATATCGGATGCAGAACGGATAAATCCATTTTTACTTCATGCAAAAGCAGGAGCGCAGATCGCAAAAGAAAAGTATAAGATAACAGATCCGGATATTTTAAATGCCATTGCATATCATACTACAGGCAGACCAGGGATGTCTCTTCTGGAGAAAATCGTCTATATAGCAGATTATATAGAGCCCTGGCGGTACAAAGCCCAGAATCTGGAGCTGTCAAGAAAATTGGCATTTTCAGACATTGATGAAGCTCTGTATATCATTTTGCGGGATACCCTTTCGTATCTGAAGTCTACAAGAAATGCGCTGGACCCGATGACAGCGAGAGCTTTTGAGTATTATAGAGAAGTGAACAGAAAAAAGCAGTGATTGAGACAGGAGGGAAATAAAATTGGAAAACAAGTCAAAACAAATGGCTAAAATAGCCTGTGCCGCTTTAGAAGAAAAAAAGGCAGAGGATTTAAAGGTTATCAACATTGAAGAAGTATCCGTATTGGCTGATTATTTTATCATCACCAGCGGAACAAATAAAAACCAGGTGCAGGCGTTGGTAGACAACGTGGAAGAAGCCCTGGGGAAAGCCGGATATCAGGTAAAGCAGGTAGAAGGCTACCAGACAGCAAACTGGATTTTGCTGGATTATGGCGATATTATCATTCATGTCTTTGATTCAGAGAACCGTCTGTTCTACGATCTGGAGAGAATCTGGAGAGATGGCAAGAGCATTTCCGTAGAAGAGTTATAAAATAACAGAACACCCCTGTATGCCTTTTGTGCCGCTTATGGCGCGAAGGACATGCAGGGGTGTTTTATTACTTATTCGGGAGAAGTGCTTTTTGGAATTACCGGCATTTTAATTCTGCTGATAAACCAGGCACCGTCTTTGTAGCATTCAAAATATCCGCCGTGAATGTGCATAATCCGCTCACATGTCTTAATACCGATTCCGGTACTTTCGTGTGCGGATAGTTCTTCTGCAATTCTATTATGAAATTCCAGTACAAAATAGCCTTCTTTTTCGCTGGACATTACATGGAGCGGATAGCCGGCATCTGCGTATTTATGAATGTTGGATAAGATATTGTCCAGGGTTCTCTGGACATATTCTATATCCAGGAAGCAGTTGCCGGTAAGGGAATCCAGATCAAATTCGGACTGGATTTTAAATCCTTCGCTTTCCAGCGTGAATAACTGGTCATCGGAAAGCCCCGTAATCAAATTTATTGTGGGGATCAGTTCTTTCTGGTAGGCTTCTTCCCCTCTTTCTGCAACCAGGAAATATTCAAATAACTTATCGGATAATTGTTTGATCTTATAGGCCTTATTTTTAATATGGCCTAAAAAGTTCTGCAGCTGCTCCTGGTTTTGGTATCTGCCAAGGATCAGCAATTCCACGTATCCGATCAGAGATGTGAGGGGGGTGCGCAGGTCATGGGACATGGCGGTAATCAGTTTTTGATGTGCTTCTTTCACAGCCTGTTCATTGTCATCCCGCTCAATAATAGATTCCCGCATCTGGTTAATTCCCACAGCCAGGCGGTAAAGCTCGTCACAGCCATTTTCCCGGACTTTATAGTGCAGATCGCCTCCCTCTAAGATTTCCAGATCTTCAGCGAGTTTATTGATATACTGGATCTTCCGGTGAATAAAAAACAGGAAAAGCACCAGGAAAATCACAAAGCAGAGAAACAGGGTAATATAGTACAGCACCACGTAATATTTTACATAAAAGTAACAGTAAACCTGGGTGTCCAGTGTAATCTGGTCTGCAAATGTTATCTTGTACAGGGTAATCGCTGTTTCTTCCGGAACCGGTTCTGCATAACTGTTTTTAATATATTGGTTCAGATAATCTTCCAGACTGTCTCCCTCTGTCGGCACCGTTCCGAAATCCGAATTGAATATCTCGTAATCTTTATAGAAAAAGGAGACAGAGGTATTATCCTGATCTTTCATCCATTTATGCACCTTGGAGATTTCTTTGGAGGTTATCTGGTTTTCCGTAACAAAATTCTGCAGTTCCTGAACGAAATCTTCTTCCACACTTTTGATATAAGATGGGGACATGAGCGTTTTATCCAGGAGATAGTATCCAAAGTCTGACAGTGGTTCATATGCCAGATAAGCGATCAGCAGGGAAATGGTAACGGCAAGCACCAGCTCTCTTGCTAATTTCTTCGAAAAAAGATTTTTGATTTTAGACAATGCGATAACCCCTTCCCCAAACGTTTTGTATATAGTGCGGATTCTGTATATCATCCTCCAGCTTTTTTCTCAGGTTACGGATATGGACGGCAACGGTATTGCTGGAAAATGAATAATATGGCTCCTTCCAGACGCTTTCGTAGATATTCTGCGCAGAAAAAATCTTCTTCCGGTGAGTGGCAAGGAGAGCCAGAATCTGATATTCCAGGTCAGTCAAAGTAATTTCTTTGCCGGATTTTGTCACCCGCCTGGCATCCATATCGATTTCTATGTCCTGGAGATAGATATGCCCCAGACTTTGGGTATCCTGTCCCATATAGATGCAGTATCTGCGGATTAATGCCTTGACTCTGGAGAGCAGTTCCGTATAAGAAAAAGGTTTCACCAGATAATCATCTGCGCCTGCAGAAAAACCGATCACGATATCTTCTTCTTTTGATTTTGCGGTCAGGAATAAAATAGGAACGGTGTGTTCCTTGCGGATCTCATTGCAGGCAATAATTCCCGAACAACCGGGCATCATGACGTCTAATATAATTAAAACAATGGAACTCTCCATCATCTCGATTGCTTCATTTCCATTTGCAGCTTCAATAACCTGATAGCCTTCCCCTTCTAATAAAATACGGATTACTTCCCGGATTTCAGCATCATCATCTGCTATCATAATTTTTTGCATTTTGTTCATTTCTTCCCTCCTCAGTTACAGGATACCGATGCCAGTATAACTTCCTGCAATAATAACCTAATGTTTTAATAGTTCATTCTTCCGTACATTTACTGCTTTCGTTTGCGTCATACTGGCGGACTGGCACCCGAAGTAATGTTATTGTACCATGAAATCGGTATTGCGAGTATCCAAACTTTTCAATCTTCATATTTCTTCATTAAATCTACTGCTATTTCTTAAAATTTTACTGATATCCTTAGAATCAAAATTAGGAGTAAGGCAGGAGGATGTGTCAGTATTGCAGGAGGGACTGCAGACTGGCACCTGGAATAAAAATGGAAGAAATTATCAGAGTTACAAATATCCGTAAGCAATATATTGTAGGAAATGAAAAGGTAGTTGCGCTTAAGAAAATTAACCTCTCTATAAAAAAAGGAGAGATCTGTTGTATTTTCGGTACATCCGGGTCTGGAAAAAGTACCCTTTTGAACCATCTTGCGGGATTTGAAAAACCCACAAAAGGCGAAATCTTTATTAAAAACACATCCATTACGAAATTAAATGAAAAGAACATGGCTGCATTTCGCCAGATGCATATCGGATTTATTTTTCAGGCGTATAATTTACTGCCCAATTTAACGGCGCTGGAAAATGTAGCCCTTCCCCTGGTGTTTCGGGGGGTAGAGATGGATAAGCGGATGCACAGGGCTATGCAGCTGCTGAAGAAGGTAGGACTGGGTAAACGGGGGGCACATTATCCCTCTCAGATGTCCGGCGGACAGCAGCAGCGTGTGGGCATTGCCAGGGCATTTGTCACCCACCCGGAAGTAATATTTGCAGATGAACCCACAGGTAACCTGGATACGAAAACAACGGCGGAGGTCATGAACATGATTATTGCCATGGCACATAAATACAATCAGACCATTGTGCTGGTTACCCACGACCCGGAGATGGCAAAGTATGCAGACCGGATTGTAACCTTAATAGATGGTGACATCGTAAATGACACGGCGGTTCAGAAAGCCCCAGGCATTCTAAATGCTTAAGAGAAAAAGGCGGTTATGCTAGAGCGTGTTTGAAAATTCATTTCCGCCATCTGCACGCCCCACTTTGCGGCATATTTGCCCCGAATTCAGGTTACATAGCCCGCTATGCGCCCTTCATTCGGGACAAATCTCCCACAAACTGGTACGCACAGCTGTCAGAAAGCAATTTTAAAACACGCTCTAGTCTACAAAATTACAGCAGAGGAAAATAATTTGGAGGTTGAAGGTGAAGGAATTCATAATGAAAAAAGGTTTGGAAATGAAAGAAGATGTGAAGATAGGAAAAGGTTTGGAAGTGAAAGAAGATATGAAAATAGGAAAAGGGTTGGAAATGAAAGAAAATGTGAAAATAGGAAAAAGTTTAGAAATGATAGAAGATGTGAAAATAGGAAAAGGTTTGGAAATGAAAGAAGATGTAAAAATAGAAAGAGATTTAGAAATGAAAAAAGGTATACGAGTGAAGGGATTTAAGGTACATAAAGGTATAAAAATACTGGGGGCCTGGGCAATGGTCTTCAGTTTAGTCCTGGGATATCCAGGTATATTGGGAAAAGCAAAGGCCATATCAGATCCGCGGGAATCATCATCTGCTGAAAGCTCATCGGCTGAAAAGCCTTCGGCAGCGGAAACAGCGGCAAGCGGCACAGGAAGCAGTCCGGAGCCATCCACTGAAATGAACACCGAACCTGTGACCGGGGAAACAAATGGAGGTAATGGGGGAAATACGCCGGCAGCAGCACCGCCGGTAATCAGAATCAGCAGAAGGGAAATAAAAAAGCCCATAAAGGCAGGAAAGTCATTTCAGGCAGTTCTGATTGTAGAAAACAAAAGCAAAGAGGTACCTATAGAGAATGCACGTTTGAGTATTGAAACGGGAGAAGGGCTATTGTCACAGGAGCTGACCGGTTCCCTGGATGTGGGAAAGGTAGGGGCACAAAGGGAAAAAAGCTGTAAGCTGCATCTGAAGACAGCCGAGGAGATTCAATCGGAAGTCCAGACCATTACGGTGAAGCTGGAATATGATTACCAGACATCAGAAGGTATGATCCACGAACAGAAAGAAGAAAAAATCATGATACCCACAGAGGTATCCAAAAATCAGGGTGCACAAGATCCAAATGAAAATGAACCGGTAATCAATCCCCTTGAAGGTTCCGGCGGAGGAGATTCTTCCGGCGGGGATACGACGCCGACAGAAGAGAAAAAAGAAATTGATACGCCGGTACCAAATGTGATTGTAAGTAAATACGAATATGGGGATAAAGTAACTGCGGGAAAAGAATTTCATTTAAAGTTACAGATCAAGAATACCAGTTCCATAACAGCGGCGGAAAATATGATTATGTCACTGGAACTGGGGGATGCCCTTGCTATTACCAATTCTTCCAACTCCTTTTACATAGATAAAATAGGACCGGGAGGGGTTTTGGAAAAAGAAGTGACCATCAAGGCGCTGGCAAACGGAAAACCGGAAAACTCCAAAGTGGATATCAGCTTTAAATATGAATATGTGCACAATAAGACAAGGACTCAGGCAACGTCGGCGGAAAAGCTCTCCATTCCCGTAATACAGCCCGACAGGTTCAAGGTGAACGTGCCCCAGAGCCAGGAAGAAATGCATCAATTTGCAGAAGCAACGTTAAGCCTTCCTTATGTGAACAAGGGAAAAAGTGCCGTCTATAATGTAGAGGCATCCCTGGAAGGCGATGTGGAGACAGCGGAAAATTATAAGTATCTGGGCAATTTTGAATCCGGTTCCAACGGCACCATTGATTTTCTGATAACACCCCAGAATGTGGGAAAGCAGGAGGTACAGGTGAAAATTAAGTATGAGGATTCTTCCAATAAATCCAGAACCATCACAATAGCGGTTCCGCTTCATGTGACAGAACCCCAGGATCCAGCCGCGGATATGAACTTTGGAGAAGAAGCCGGAATGGGAGAAGAAATGCCGCCGGAAGGGGGAACAAATATCCTTCCTTATGCAGCCGGTGTGGGGGGATTTATCGTGGTGCTGATTGTAGTGATTGCAGTGGTAAAGAAAAGGAAACGAAAAAAAGCTTTTCTGTATGATGAGTTTGAAGATCAGGATGATGAAGAATAAAGGGAGGTTTCCATATAATGAAAATAAATGATAAACTTCGGATGTGTGCGAGGAACCTCTACCGGAGAAAAGGAAGAACCTTCCTCACGGTTTCAGGCGTTGTAATTGGCTGTTGTGCCATCATTATCATGATCTCAATTGGTATTGGCATGAAAGAGTCACAGGAGAAAATGCTTTCTGAGATGGGAGATCTGACCATGATTACCG
Organism: uncultured Robinsoniella sp.; assembly: GCA_900540475.1. Classification (GTDB taxonomy): domain Bacteria; phylum Bacillota; class Clostridia; order Lachnospirales; family Lachnospiraceae; genus Robinsoniella. The sequence goes on from UQGG01000001.1 coordinate 15,840, forward strand.
TAATGCCCACGCCTGGCAACCAGAAAGGGAAGTTAAAGCTGGATGAGCATGCAGTCAAAAGTATTCAGGCTTTAGACCACGTGGTACTGGCGGCACCCAAAGTCAGTTTAAATGGGGAAAATACCCTGATTGCCGTTGGGAAGAACAATCGGTATCAGGGACAGGGAATTAGTATCGTAGGCATGCCGGAGGATGCAATCGAGAAACTGGGATATCGGTTGACGGAAGGGAAATATCCGGGGAAGAAGCCATTTGAGGTTTTAGCGGGATCCGCATTCGCCTTTCAGTTTGCAGATACAAAGCGGCCGGAGGGAAGCAATATGGTGGACTACTGGTCCAATCCGGAGGCAAAGCCTTATTTTGACACCCAAAAAGAAGAGATTAATTTCTTAATGGAAGAGGAGTCCTCTGGAAATGCACCGTCAGCTGATTCTGATCTTCCCGCGGGAGAGGAAACGAAAAAGTATAAAGTGCTGGCTTCTCTTAAAATCAGCGGTATTATGAAAGAAGATTTTGGAAAAGGAGAAGAGACTTCCGGAGGACTGATTATGAAGCTGAAGGATCTGCAGGCAATACAAAAACTATTATCGAAAAAGAAAAAGGCGAAAACAGTACCGGAATTTACCCAGGTTATGGTTCAGACAGACAATGTGGAAGAAGTGGGAAAAGTGGAGCAGATCATTAAAGATATGGGATTTCAGACCAGTTCCATGGAAAGCATACGGGAACCTATGGCAAAAGAAGCCAGACAGAAGCAGTTTATGTTAGGGGGGCTGGGAGCCATTTCCCTGCTGGTAGCAGCAATTGGAATAGCCAATACCATGATTATGTCCATTACAGAAAGAACCAGGGAAATCGGTATTATGAAATCCCTGGGCTGCTTTATCAGCGATATCCGAAGCATGTTCCTGATGGAAGCCGCAATCATCGGGCTGTTGGGTGGTGTTATTGGGATACTGGTGAGTTTTACCGTATCCGTCATAATGAATCTGTCGGCACAGCATTTTGTATTTACCTCATTTGAAGCGCTGGTAAGCCTGCTAATGGAAAAGGGCAGCAGAACCTCCGTCATCCCGATATGGCTGGCTGGTTTCTCCATGCTGTTCTCCACATTAATCGGAGTGATCGCCGGCTATTACCCTGCAAATAAGGCGGTGAAGATTTCTGCGTTAGAGGCGATGAAGTATTAGTAAGGATATGCAGAATTTAAATTACAATTGGGGTTTTGCTGATTAATGACGCTTTGTGGAATATAGGTAGTGTACGGAAAGATTGGAGTTAGAAAATGCCAGTTCTGCGTTAAGCCTTCCAAACACCTCTCCTGGTTCGCCCCCTTCTCTTTCCGTACTCTACTTATATTACACAAAGCGTCCCTTCCTCAGCAAAACCCCAATAAAATGCATTTAATAGATCACATATAATACCTTCGCTCTATCACATACTATTTCTTCATCTTCTTACGATAGTCCCCAGCGCTCATACCGCAGGCTTTGCGGAAACTCTGTGCAAAGTAACTCTGAGAGGAAAACCCGGACAGCTGGGCAATTTCAGCTATGCTGTGATCGGTTGCGGTAAGCAGCTCTTTACTTGCCTGTATCCGCTTTTCGCTCAAGTAATTGATGGGGGAAAGACCATAGGACTCGGTAAATGCGTGGGCAAAATAATATTTATTCAGATGCGCCATCTCCGCCAGGGTATCCAGCGTAATGTTATCCGATATGTTAGAATCGATGTAACGTTTGATACGGCTGCATTCCCTGCTTGCTTTCTGAGCAGGGGCGATTTCAAAGGCAAAATCAGAATGACGGATCAAATTAATGATTAAAACTTCCAGCAGATCGGCACAAACCAGTTCATAATTCTTTTGCTTCTGCTCAATTTCCTGCAACATAGAAGTGAAATAGAACATCATATTATGCTTGTTGTTCTGACAGTTAAAAACGGTATGTTCCTGATTGCCTTCAAATGAAAAGCTTAGTCCCTCAACCCCCAGAATCACATATTCAAGCGGTGTGGTGTCGAGGGATTTTTCGGTATGTTCCAAATGAGGGTTGATTATTACCAGATCATCTTTTATAATGGGAAAGGATTTATCTTCAACAATGAAATTGCCGGCACCCTTTCGTACATAGAATAGTTCCGTGAAATAGTGAGAGTGTTTAATGCTCGGCCAGTCTCCTTCATAGCGGGCAGAAGTTACATACAGCAGTTTTACCGGCATTTTTTCATGTCCTGATTCAGTCAGTTGATAGCGTGTATTTCCCATATATTCTCCCTTCAGTTATTATAATAATGGGGATTTTTCTGTCGTTTTTTGTCGAATGTCAAAAAATTTTTCCTATAATATTAGTTATATTGCGCTAATGAAAAAAATCAAATTTAGATATAATGATTATATCAGAAGTCTTTTGTTATTACAATAAAATAATAAAATCAGTTAAAACACAAAAAAATTGTGCAATATATTGGATAAATGGAAACTTTAGAGAAGTAAAGCAGAAAAAGTCTTGTTTAAAATGTATTTTATTTTTTTATTACTAAAAAGCAATAAATATAAAATATGGAGCAACATATGTATTGATAAATCCCGTAATTTCGATTATTCTTAATGTACAAAGTAAAGATGCGGCAACGTATCAAACATTTAAATTATTAGGAGGAAAATGTTATGAAGGCAAAAAAAGTTAAAAAAGTACTTTGTATGACCATGGCAGCAGCTATGACTCTTGGTCTTACAGCGTGTGGAAGTGGTAGCTCATCTGACACATCGGCAGCAAAAGATACAACTGCTGCAACAGAAGCAAAATCCGAGGCAGGAACAGATGCGACAACAGAAGCAAAATCTGAAGCAGCTGATACCGAGCAGGCAGCTGAAACAACAGCATCCGGAGAAGAGCAGACACTGAAAGTAGCAGCAGTAGAAACCGCATATGGACAAGATATGTGGAAAGAAGTTTGTGCAGCTTTCGAAAAAGCAAATCCCGGCGTCAAAGTTGAATTAACCATCGACAAGAAATTAGAAGATATTATTACACCGGCAATGAAATCCGGAGATTACCCAGATGTAATCATGCGTCCTGTAGGCGGCGAATCCGCATTGACAGAAACATTTATTAAAGACAATAATATTGTAGACTTAACAGATGTTTTATCAATGACCGTTCCTGGCGAAGACAAAACTGTTGGTGATAAGATTCTTCCAGGTTTCGTTGACAACTCCATCACAAATCCTTATGGCGATGGCAAAACTTATCTGATGCCTATGTTCTATGGTCCTTGCGGATTATTCTACAATGAAGGCCTCTTAGAAGAAAAAGGCTGGACAGTTCCTACTACATGGGATGAAATGTGGGAATTAGGCGACAAAGCAAAAGCAGAAGGCATTTCATTATTTACATACCCTACAGCAGGATATTTTGATGCATTCTTCTATGCTCTTTTACACGAATCAATGGGTAACGACAATTTCCAGAAAGCACTTCGCTATGAAGAAGGCATCTGGGATACAGCGGAAGCAAAAGAAGCATTTGACATCATTGGCAAACTGGCTACTTATACAGAAAAAACAACACCAGCAAATGCTAACGACAATGATTTCCGTAAGAATCAGCAGATGATTCTGGACAACAAAGCAATCTTTATGCCAAACGGTAACTGGGTTATCGGCGAAATGGCTGACGCACCTCGTGCAGATGGATTCAAATGGGGATTCACAGCACTTCCAGCTGTAAAAGATGGCGGAGAACGCGCTTCTTACACATTCTTTGAGCAGGTTTGGATGCCTAAGGGAGCAGAAAACCAGGATCTTGGAAAACAGTTTATCGCATATCTGTACACAGATGAAGCAGCAGGAATCTTTGCAGAAAAAGGCTCAGCAGTTCAGCCAATCCAGGGTATGGCAGATAAATTAGACGGCGATGCTAAACTGTACTACTCTATCTATGATACAGGTGCAGTAGCAGTTATGGATGCATTTGCTACAACTGATCCGGTAGAAGGTATCACAGTTCGTACTACATTCTTCGATCCGATCAACTCACTGGTAAGCGGTGATAAGACTCTTGATGACTGGATTTCTCAGGTGAAACAAGACAGCGACGCACTGCGTGCAGCTTTAAAGTAACATTTAAAATGAAAAGACAGTACGGTGAATGAATGTTCACCGTCTGTTTTTTATCAGGCAGTATTCCTGCTGTAAATTTAGAATTGGAGATGAAGCCATGAAAAATAGAAGAGGGAGAGGGAGATTCATATTTTTGTGTTTAGCTCCCGCCGTAATCCTGTTTATAATATTTATGATTATTCCTACGATTGATGTATTCCGGATGTCCATGTTTAAATGGGGCGGATATACAGACGATAAAACTTTTGTGGGGCTTCAGAATTTTCAAAAGCTGTTTCAGAGCGATAAGTTCTATCAGGCATTTCAAAATTCAGTATTATTAATTGTACTTGTAACAATCGTTACTTTTTCATTATCATTGATATTTGCGGCAATGTTATCCCGTGAAAAGATTAAGGGACAAAATTTCTACAGAGTAATTTTCTACATACCGAATATTTTATCAGTTGTTGTAATCAGTGCCATATTCTCAGCAATCTATGATCCAAATCTGGGGTTGTTAAATTCGTTTTTGAATCTGTTCCGGGGACAGGCGGGTGTTGATAATCCAACATTATGGCTGGGGAATCAGAAAATAGTAATTTATAGTATCGTAATTGCAATGGTGTGGCAGGCAATTGGTTACTATATGGTTATGTATATGGCAAGTATGGCAAACATACCGGAAAGCTTATATGAATCAGCCAGCCTGGAAGGTGCAGGACGCATTACACAATTTTTCTCCATTACCCTTCCGCTTATCTGGACGAATATCCGTACCACACTTACCTTCTTTATCATCAGTACCATCAATATGAGTTTCCTGTTCGTAAGAGCAATGACAAATGGCGGTCCTGACGGAGCATCCAGCGTATTTTTAAGTTACATGTACCAGGAAGCATATACAAATTCATCTTATGGATATGGTATGGCGATCGGCGTTATGGTATTCTTATTCTCGTTTGCACTGGCTGCAGTACTGAATGGGGTAACAAAACGTGAAGAACTGGAATTTTAAGGAGGTGGATTGGAATGAAAAATGATCAGAAATCAAGTGGTTCAAAATTATATAAAGCGGTCATCTATATTGTATTGACAATATTAGCAATCGTAATCATCGTTCCGGTTGCCTGGGTATTTGTTGCTTCTATTAAACAGAATTCCGAGTTTTACGGAAATCCATGGTCGATTCCGGAAGGCATACATCTGCAAAACTTTGTGGATGCCTGGCAGAAAGCCAACATGGGATCTTACATGTTGAATTCAGCAATTGTTACGGTAGTTGCAATCCTGCTGCTGGTAGTGATCGCACTTCCTGCTGCTTATGTACTTGCCAGATTTAAATTTAAATCCAGCGGGTTCTGGAATGTTTTATTTATGGCTGGATTATTTATTAATGTTAACTATATCGTAGTACCGATTTTCTTAATGCTGAATAATGGGGATAAGGTTGTCCGTGGAATCCTCGGACACCCATTCTTCCTGAATAACCTATTTATTTTGTCCGTTGTTTATGCGGCGACGGCATTGCCCTTTACCATATACCTTCTGGCAGGATATTTTAAATCTCTTGCGAAAGATTATGAAGAAGCTGCATACGTGGATGGCGCAGGTTACTGCCGCACCATGGTACAGGTTATCATGCCAATGGCAAAACCAAGTGTTGTAACCGTTATCTTATTTAACTTCCTTGCATTCTGGAATGAATATATTATTTCCATGACATTGCTTACCAAACCGGAAATCAAGACGCTGCCGGTAGGTCTTATGAACCTTATGGCTGCTCAGAAATCAGCGGTAGAGTACGGTCAGATGTATGCCGGACTGGTAATCGTTATGGTTCCGACTCTGGTTCTCTATATGTGTGTCCAGAAGAAGCTGACCCAGGGAATGACGCTTGGCGGCCTGAAAGGATAAGGGGGATACTATTATGAATGAAACAACAAAAAAAGTAATCACCGGCATAATCGTCTTCGTTATTTTTGTAGTCTGCGTATCACTGATTGTGATTGGGCAGAAAAATGTAGGCTTACCTTGGCTGTGTATGATGCTGGTGGGTCTGGCAGGGCTGGTTTTCTTACTTTGGCTTTACAACAGAAAATATAAATAAACGGGGCGCAGGCTTCGAATGATTCAGGAGGACTTATTATATGAACCAAAAGCAAGGTCGTGTTACGATACCAACCGACATAGATGTAATTCCGGAAACTCTCAAGGTTATGAAACGTTGGGGAGCAGATGCTATCCGGGATTGTGACGGAACAGATTTTCCCTCAGAACTTCGTGATGTGGATGCGAAAATTTATTCTACCTATTATACGACCCGTAAAGATAATAGCTGGGCAATGGCGAACCCGGAAGAGATACAGCAGATGTATCTGATGACTCCGTTTTATACAGCAGAAGATCATCAATTATCTATCCATCTGATGAAAGGCCTGTATCCGGATATGCTGACACCGAACTGCAGAGATGATATCAAACGCTGGTGGGAAGTAATCGACCGAACTACAGGTGATGCAGTTTCCACAGATAACTGGAGCTATGATGAAAAGACAGGAGATGTGACACTTACGGCAATTCCGTATCATGATTATACCGTCAGTTTTCTGGCGTATATCATGTGGGATCCGGTACATATGTATAATGCAGTAACAAATGACTGGAAGGATGTGGAACATCAGATTACGTTCGATGTCAGACAGCCAAAGACACATGCCTATACATTAGAGCGGCTTAAAAAGTTTATCGAAGAGCATCCATATGTAAATGTACTTCGTTTCACAACATTTTTTCATCAGTTCACCCTGGTATTTGATGAACTTGCAAGAGAGAAATATGTTGACTGGTATGGTTACTCTGCGTCGGTAAGCCCCTACATTCTGGAACAGTTCGAAAAAGAAATGGGTTATCCGTTCCGTCCGGAGTACATCATCGATCAGGGATATTATAATAACCAGTATCGGATTCCTACAAAGGAATTTCAGGATTTCCAGGCATTCCAGAGAAGGGAAGTTGCCAAAATCGTAAAAGAAATGGTTGAACTTACTCATGAATGCGGGAAAGAAGCAATGATGTTCTTGGGAGATCACTGGATCGGAACCGAACCATTTATGGAAGAATTCAAGACTTTGGGTCTGGACTCTGTAGTCGGCAGTGTGGGAAATGGTTCCACCCTTCGCCTGATCAGTGATATCGAAGGAGTAAAATATACAGAAGGAAGACTTTTACCCTATTTCTTCCCGGATACTTTCTGTGAAGGAAAAGATCCTGTGAAGGAAGCAAAAGAAGGCTGGGTAACAGCAAGACGTGCTATTTTAAGAAAGCCGGTTGACCGTATCGGTTATGGCGGATATCTGAAACTGGCACTGGAATTTCCGGATTTTGTAGATTATGTGGAAGATGTCTGTGAAGAATTCCGGACACTGTATGAAAATATCAAAGGAACGGTTCCTTATTGTATCAAAAAAGTAGCAGTTTTAAACTGCTGGGGTAAGATGAGAGCATGGGGATGCCATATGGTACATCATGCACTTTACTACAAACAGAATTATTCTTATGCCGGAGTAATTGAAGCACTGGCTGGCGCACCGTTTGATGTGAAGTTTATCAGTTTCCAGGATATCAAAGAAAATCCGGAAATCTTAAATGACATAGATGTGATTTTAAACATCGGTGATGCGGATACGGCACATACCGGCGGCGAATGGTGGTGTGATCCTGAGATTGCTTCTGCGGTTAAAAAGTTTGTACATAACGGAGGCGGAATCATCGGTGTTGGGGAACCTTCCGGTCATCAGGAAAACGGACGCTTCATCCAGCTGGCTAATGTCTTCGGTGTGGAAGAGGAACGCGGATTTACCCTGGGCTATGATAAATACAACTGGGAAAATCACAAACATTTTATTATGGAAGATTCCGGTGAAGAGATTGACTTTGGGGAAGGCAAGAAAAATATTTTTGCACTGGAAGGAACCCAGGTACTTGTTCAAAGAGAAAAAGAAGTGCAGCTGGCAGTTCATGAGTTCGGCAAGGGCCGTGCAGTTTATATCAGCGGACTTCCTTACAGCTTTGAAAACAGCCGTATGCTTTACCGTTCTATTTTATGGAGTACTCATGATGAAGAAAATATCCATAAATGGTTTAGCAGCAATTACAATGTAGAAGTACATGCTTATATAAAAAATGGAAAATACTGTGTGGTGAATAACACATATGAACCACAGGAAACCATTGTTTATCTGGGAGACGGAAGCAGCTTCAACCTGAGTATGGAAGCAAATGAAATAAAATGGTATAAGATTTAAGCATATAAAAAGAGCCCTTATCGGCTCTTTTTATGTATTTCCATAATAATATGGAAAATGATTTAACTTACCCATTTTCGAAAAATAATATGTTTATAATTGTCAAGTACAGTAAGGACGATTAGCCCAAGTACCGCACATGAGAGAATTTCTCCGATTCCAACCGTAAGCATCATCAGCGGTATTGGTAAATTGATCGCGTATCCATAGTAAAGAACAAAGGGTACGACCAGAGTATTGGCGATGATGGGCGGAAGGGGTACCAGAAATTTTTGGCGGCGGAGTAAATACGAACAATATGCTGCAAGGAGTGTTGCAAGGCTGCCGCATACAACGTCGATGGGAATTGCTCCGCTGATCAGATTGCCGAATATGCATCCGATAAATACCCCCGGAATTGCAGCCGGAGTAAAATAAGGCAGAATCGTCAGTGCCTCCGAAATCCGGACCTGGATACTGGCGAACCCGAATGGGGCGAACAGGACGGTGAGCACCACATAGATTGCAGCAATGATAGACGCCTGTGCCATAAATAAAACTTTTTTGTTTCTCATAATTTTTCTCCTTTAGTTTTGTTTTAAATGAGGAAGGTTTCGAACTCATTTTTGTAGTTTACAGTCCTCTGGTATTATAACGCGTTTTAAGGTAAATGAAAAGATAATTTTCCCGGAAGGGGTTAAACGGAAATAATTTTATTACGGAAAGCTTAAGAATAAACCAGATGATAGTAAATATTCACAAAATATGGTACAATAATGGACATCTGAGAGCAGACAACCTGTTTTGGGCGAAATGCTTTCATGAAGATGCAGGAACGAAAGTTCCGGATTGGAGGAAAAACGTGAAGAAAAAATTGTTAAAAATGACGGTGGCGGCGTTCTGCCTGTCGTGTCTGGTGTCCATCACCGCCTTTGCAGACAGCAGTAAGGTGGTAACTCTTGGGGCAAACCTGTCTCAGGAACAAAAAGATACCATGTTTAAATACTTTGGAGTAGAGAAAAATGCGGTTGAGGTAATCGAAGTTAATAATACAGAAGAGCGTCAGTATCTGGAAGGGATAGCTTCTGAAGATGTCATTGGAACCAGAACTTACAGCTGTGCCTATATTGAACCCACTACTTCCGGAGGCATTCAGGTAAAAACAGCAAACCTGACCTGGGTTACCAGCAATATGATTGCATCCACACTGACCACAGCCGGGGTAACAAATTGTAATGTGGTTGCGGCATGCCCCATTGAAGTATCCGGGACCGGAGCACTCACCGGAATTTTAAAAGCTTATGAAAAAGCTTCCGACGGAACATTAAGCGAAGATAAAAAACAGCTTGCAACCGATGAACTCATTCAGACCGGAGAGCTTGGAGATACAATTGGAAAAGATAAAGCAATCCAGCTGATCAACGGTGTAAAGATGGAAGTCATCAAGGGAGAGGTAACAAGCCCGGAAGAAATTCAGGGGATTGTAGAAAAAGCAGCAAGTGAGGCTTCTGTTACACTGACCGGAGAACAGGTTGCTTCCCTGACCGCTTTAATGGAAAAAATCGGTGCACAGGATTATGATTATGAATCTTTAAAAGATACTTTAGACAGAGTGGAAAATAATGTAAAAGATGCTTTGGATAACGCATCGGAAGAACAAAAAAATTTCTTCTCAAAGCTATGGGATTCCATTAAAAATTTCTTTTCAAATCTGTTTAATAAAGATGAAAATAATCAGGAATCAGAGACCCTCGCACCAGATAATATTTTAAATAACACCAATGATTCTATTCTGGGAGATGTTGTGGGAGACGCTACGAATGATCAGGCAAATCCATCTACAGAAGGAGAAAATAAGGAAACAAATTCTGAATCAGAACCGGTTTTAGAAACAAACGGAGAAACGCAAACGGAGATCATAAATCCTTCTGAGTCCACCACAAATGTGGAACAAACAAATGGAGAAATTTCACCAAATGAAAGCACGGAAAATCTGGTTGATTCAGAAAATACCAAAGATCAAAACAGTACAGAAACAGCACCAGATGAAAATGAAACAGACAGTATAAATGGAACCGATCAAACGGAAACTACATCAGGATCTGATGTAGCAGCAAAGGCGGAAAACCTAATTGATAAATTTATCAATTGGTTAAAAGGATTATTCGGATAATAATTAAATTTTAGAATTCAGGGGCATTGACTATGAAGAAAAGAACCCATTTAGCGACAGCTTTTATGATGATATTGTCTGCCGGAATCTGTCAAAATGCAATGACTGCCAAAGCAAATGAACTACCATTTAATCTCCGGTTTGGCACAGGAATTGAAACGAAAGCAAATCTCGATTTATTATTAAAAAATACAATTATTGTTCCTCAGGCATCAGCAGAAACAATAGAAAAAAACAAAGAAAATCCAGATGCGGGGGAAGGCAGTCCACTGCCATTTGACTTAAGTACCGAGCTTGGAATAGAAACAAAAGAAGAGTTAGATGAAGCCATCAAGGATAAAATTCCCAGGTTAGCGATGCGTCAGGATGAATCGGAAGAAAGCGCATCTTCCGAAGATGCAGACAGAAAAAAAACCAAAGGCGAGGCAAAGGATGCAGCCAAAGCAGCAGAGTTACAGGAGACAGCAAATTCCGAATTTTCCAGGGATCAGCTGCAGGTTTACGATAAAGTGATCATGGTTGGAGACTCCAGATTTGTAGGAATGAGCTCTGCTGCAAACCATCCTTTATGTCAGTGGATCTGCGAAGTCAGCATGGGATATGACTGGCTGGTGTCCGAAGCTGCACCGGTGATCGATGCCAGTGTAGTACCTAATTGTGCAATTGTGATAAATCTTGGAGTGAATGATGTTTACCGTCCAGGTGATTATGCCGCTTTTATAAACAGTAAGATTGATGGGTGGATCGGTGCTGGTGCCGATGTATATTTTATGTCCATAAATCCGGTAGTGGATGGTTATGGCGGAAGCGTAACAAACGCGGCAGTGGAACAATTTAACAGTACAATGACTGCAACACTTTCTGAAAAAATAGGTTATATCGATACCTATAATTATTTAATACAAAACGGTTATGGAACGGCAGATGGACTTCATTATGATGCATCTACCTATGCGGCTATTTTAAATTATTGTTTAAGACAGCTGCGGGTTCCCTGAATAAAATAAGTTATTTAATAATATTATTTTTTATTTTAAATAAGTAAACGGTATTAAAATTCAGTACATGGAACTGAATTTTAATACCGTTTTTTTTTGCCCTTTTTCGAAATATTTAAATGCAGATTATGCAAATTTTCAATCCGAAATGAATACAAAAATAATTTAAATAAAATTCCTGAATATCATCAGAAAATGAAAGATTTCTCCGTAAAAAAAGAGCTGGTAAAAATATGCAATTAGTGCAAAAAAAGGAAACAAATATACAAATAAATATATACAATAGAAATGTTATAATAGTTTCAATGATAAAAACAGCTATATAAAACGCACAATATCATTAAAAAATTGGCAATATGTATAGCATAAGTATCGGTCGATTTCGAAAGCCGGCTGTGATTGATTAGATGCTTTTTATGTTATAAATCCATCAAAGGAGAAAGAGTTTATGAAGAGAAAAAACTTGACTAAGTCACTAAGTTTTATGCTTTCCATGTCTATGGTTTTGAGCTCTGCATTACCTGCTACAGCATATGCTGAAGGGAATGGAACAGAATCTAAAGACGTAAATATGGAAGCTGATGCGGTACCTGGAGGTACCAAAAATGCGGCTGAAAATGAAGTTGAAACAGAGCCGTCGGAGGGTGCAAACGAGGCGGAGGAAACTAATTTAACAGAAGCAAATGATGAGTCATCACAATCCAATGCAGAGACAGAGTTGATTACGGAGTCTGAATCAGATGTCATCGTAGAGACAGAAGCACCACTTGATGCAAATCAGGAAACCCTTGAGGAAACTAACAAAGGCGCTCTGGAGGATGGTATTCATGATAGCTGGGCACAGGATGCTTCCACTAAAAAGGGCGGAGAAATCTGTGAAGTGGCGGATGGCTATCTTCATTTAAAATCCGGATCAGCCAATGGAAATAATCCAAGTGCAACTACTCCTCCAGCTATTTTTACAAATGGAAAAGAGTATAATTTTAATGAAGCTGGATTCTTTGAGGCAAATTTCAAGACAGAGCAGGCAGGGAGTCTGAATCGTACCGGTATTTACATAGGATACAAAGATCAGAATCACGGTATGTTCTTTGGCTATAATGCATCCGGTTGGTATTGGCAGAAATACGGGGAGGCAAGTGATCCATGGAGTTCCAATGTGGGAACCGTACCTGCTGCTGGTTCTACTGTAAAGGTTAAAGTAGAATGGACAGCAGATAAAAAGGCTACTTTCTATGTAGATGGAACCGCCTTATTCAGTGATGTGGATTTTAGCAAAATTGCAGATCAGGGAAATCAGATTGGTATTAAGGCAGGGACATTTGGGACTGAACTTACAGACGTCTATTTAAAAGACATCCATTATACCGGACAGGCTGCAGCTGAAACATTTGCCGTATCCGGTAAAGTAATGGAAACTGTTGACGGGAAAACACAGGCGGTAGACGGTGCATCGGTTAAATTAAATGGCAAGACTGTGCAAACCGATAAAGATGGTAATTATAATTTTGCAGATGTAGCTGCAGGAAAGTATAAAGTTACGGTAACAAAAGAAGGCTACCTGGTTGCAGAAAAAGAAATTACAGTTGCAGACGGTGCTGTTGCGGTTGAAAATATTGTACTGGAAAAAGCACCGGAAGTGGCATATCGAACCATTTCATCCGATCAGATGGATGTTGATGTGGCAGAGAAATTCCCAAGTGTTGTAAAATACACGATGAAAGGTGATTTAAAGGGAAAAGTTTTCTACGGTCAGACCGAAGCCATCGATGTTATGAAAATCAATGGAACAGAGATTAAGGTAACAGAAGATGATGTGAACGTTACATTTGACAAGGATAAAGCGACCTATACCATGACTTTAAAAGGACAGAATATTGATGCTGTTCTGACTGCTGTTATTTCAGTAAAAGATAATGAACTGTCATTTGACATTACGAAAGTTTTGAATAACCTGGCTAATGATGTATATCCGGTTCAGACGATTGAAATACCTCATCACAGCCTGATTTCTGTAAGAAGTACCCAAAAGGGCGCAAACTTAAAGGCGGCTAAGGTATCCAGCAATACCTCCATCTCCGGTGACAGCTATGTGGATGTGAAAGACGGCATGACATTTTCTAAGGAAGATTTCATGTATGGTTTCGTATCCAATGATGACTTAAGTGCCGGTTTGTGGAGTAATTCAGAGTATAACGGTACACATAAAGCAGCTTACGTTGGTTCCGGCGGATCCAGCAATACCAGAGTCTGGGCTGAAACATCGAATTTAGCTGCAGGCAAGTCACTGGGGCTCTCCAGTACCTTATGGTATTATGACCGCAAGGTAGAACCTTCTGTGAATGGAGTGAAAAAAGCGTATGTGGTTGAACATGATGAAGATGTTATGCCAAGCGCAAAGGTAGTAATTACCGGTGACGAGAATGCCGATGATCAGATTGACTGGCAGGATGGTGCGATTGCATATCGTGCAATTATGAACAATCCCTTTAAATCTGAGGAAGTACCTGATTTGGTATCACAGCGTATTGCAATGAACTTTGGCAGTGAGGCTGCAAATCCATTCCTTACAACATTAGACGGTGTGAAACGCGTTTATCTGAATACCGATGGATTGGGACAGAGCATCATTTTAAAAGGTTACGGTTCCGAAGGACATGATTCCGGACATCCGGATTACGGTAATATCGGTGAACGAATCGGCGGAGCCGAGGATATGAACGAATTGATGACCGAAGGCGGGGCATTAGGCGCACGGTTTGGTATCCACATCAATGCAAGTGAAATGTATCCGGAAGCAAAAGCTTTTGATGATGATTTATCCAGACACAATTTTGGCTGGAACTGGTTAGACCAGGGAATCGGTATCAATGGTATGTATGACCTTGCAAGCAACAGGCGTGAAAGCAGATTAGATGAACTAAAGGCAAAAGTTGGAGATAATCTGGACTTTATTTACCTGGATGTGTGGGGAAATAATACCAGCGGAAATGAAGATGCATGGGAATCCAGAAAGATTGCAAAACAGATGAATGACCATGGCTGGCGTTTTACCACAGAATGGGGTCCCACACAGGAATATGATTCAACTTTGCAGCACTGGGCAGCAGACCTGGGGTATGGCGGATATGCAGCTAAGGGACAGAACAGTGAAGTAATGAGATTCTTACGTAACCACCAGAAGGATTCCTGGGTTGCTGATTACCCAAGCTATAACGGCGCTGCACAGTCACCTCTGCTGGGTGGATTAAACATGACAGACTTTGAGGGCTGGAGCGGAAGAACCGATTACAGCAACTATATGAATACTACATTTACCCATAACGTACTGACTAAATTCCTGCAGCATTATAAGGTAATGAAGTGGGTTGACGGGAAGCCGGTAACCATGACAAATGGCGGCGGAACCTTCCAGTGGACACCGGAAATGGAAATTACACTGCAGGATGACGCAAAAGAAAACACCGTTGTTGTATCCAGAGATTCCAATGATTACGCAGGAGATCTTCAGGGATACCGTTCCAGAACAATTACATTAAACGGAAAAGTAGTTTCTAAAGGTGCACCTACCGGCGGAGACGGAACCAATCCTGGAGATGAGACATACCTGCTTCCATGGTATTGGGATACCAATGGAAATATCGCAGAAGAAGAAAAACTGTACCACTGGAATACCAAGGGCGGAGACACCACCTGGGAACTGCCAGGCGGATGGGAAGGACTTGCCAATGTAGTCGTTTACGAATTAACGGATGAGGGCAAGCAGAATAAAACCATAGTTCCGGTAGCCAATGGACAGGTAACCTTAGCAAATATGAAAGCGGAGACACCGTATGTAGTATACCAGGGAGAACAAGGACAGCTTCCGGTAGACTGGAAATCCACACCTTATATCTATGATGTTGGATTCAACAGCGGCAGCCTGGATCCTTACTGGACAACAGCAGGAACCGGTTTGGCAGAAATCTTCCGGAATACCAGCGAAAATCCGATGTTAAAATTGAGCGGCGATGTATCCGTAACCAGTAAGGCTTTAACCAATCTGGTGGCAGGAAAGAAATATGCACTGTATGTTGGCGTGGATAACAGAAGCGATGCAAAAGCATATATGACCGTAAATGCAGATGGCAAGGAAATTGCTTCTAATTATACGGGACGCTCGATTGTACAGAATATCGTTTCTTCCAATCAGCACCATACGGGAAGCGGAGCTACAACAGGCGGAACCAGTTATGTACAGAATATGTATGTATTCTTTGAAGCACCAAAAAGCGGCGAAGTAACATTGACTTTGAAACGCGATCAAGGGGAAGGCGATACGTATTTTGATGATCTGCGTGTTGTGGAAACCGGAATGGATCTCGTTAAGGAAACAGACGAGAGCGGTATGGTTACAAAGTTCCAGCAGGATTTTGAAAATAATGCACAGGGTATTTTCCCATTTGTAATCGCAGGTCCGGGTTCAGGTGCCGGTGCAGTAACCGATAACCGAATCCATCTCTCTGAGCTTCATGCACCGTATACCCAGGCTGGTTATGATGCGAATGATCAGGGACAGAAGAAATTGGATGATGTGTTGAATGGTGATTGGTCTGTTAAGATCAATGGTCTTACATCCAATAATTCTATGATCTATCAGACGATTCCTCAGAATTTCCATTTTGAGCCGGGAGTTACCTATAACGTCAAGTTCAAATATCAGATGGGAAGTAAGGACACCTATAAAGTAACGGTAGGCGAAGGAGAATTTGCAGGCAATACTCAGTTATATACCATGCCGGAGTCAATCGGCACAACAAGTGAATATAGCTTCTCTTTAATCGGAGGGGAATCCGGACAGTCCTGGTTTGGTATTTATTCAACCAATGTGGCACCGGATCTGAAAGAATATGCCAGTGCAGGTGATGGAGCGAAAAACTTCAGTGGTTACAAAGATTTTATCCTGGATGACCTGGTAATTGAAGTAAGTGATATCCAAAAAGGAGATCTGCAAAAAGCAATTAACACAGCAAACACGAAATTCCAGCAGGATTACACAACTGAAACCTGGAGTGCATTTGCAGATGCTTTAGCAGAAGCAGAAGAAATCTTAAACAATCAGAACGCGACAAAAGAACAGGTAGAAACAGCAACCGAGAAACTGACAGCTGCAACGGAGAAGCTGGTTGCAATTATTGGTTCCGTCAGCGGAACCGTGAAAGATGCAGATGGAAAACCAATTGCAGAAACACAGATTACGCTTTCCTCCAATAACCTGGCTCCAATTGAAATCCGCACGGATGACAAGGGCAGCTATAAATTAGAGAATATCTTTATCCGTAATTATTCTGCAAAGGTTGTAAAAGATGGTTATGCATCCCTTTACGCACAGCAGGTAACACCGGTGGCAGATACGATGACCACCTTTGATTTCACACTTCAGGTAAAAGAGATTCCGGAATACTTCAATTACTTCGAAAATGGAGTAGACAGTATTCAAAACCTGGCAGGCAATCCATCCCAGGTTGAAATCGAATCCGTGCAGTACAATGGCAGCGGCGCGCTGAAAGCTTCTTTTGGCTCCGACCGTCCAAGCATCATCGACACAGCTGCGCCGAAATTTAAAGACGGAATCTTCGAAGCAGATGTTACGCCACAGGCAAGCCCTCTTCGCTTCGGCTTTGTACTAAGAGCAAATAACCATAACCAGAGACTTTATGTAGGCTATGGTGATTCTGCAGGCAAATGGTTCTGGGAATACTGGAATGGTACAGCAAACAACTATTCCGGAATGTTTAGCGGACCGAATATGGAAATCGGAAAAACAAGCCACATTAAGACCCAGTTAGTTGGAAACAAACTTTCCCTCTGGGTAGACGGACAGGAAGTCATGAAAGAGGCAGTTGTAGGCGGATTATTTAATGAAGCAGGATCCGTAGGATTTAACAAACGCAATGGCGGCAGCATGATCTTTGACAACCTGGAAGTAACAAGCTTAGATGTAGTAGAAAACACAAACGCAATCGAAGGATCCATTGTTGATGAAAATGATGCACCAATTTATCAGGTAAATGTTTCATTAACAGACGCAGACGGCAATGTACTTGCTTCTACGATAACGAACCTGAACGGTATTTATAACTTTAGCAAAATTCCTTATGGAACTTATAAGCTGGCATTTACAAAGGCAGGTTATGAGGCAGGTGCAGCGAATGTAGAAGTGAAGGCAGAGAGTGCATCTGTTGTTGGAAAAGTGCAGATGGTAAAATCTGAGATATCAAAAGAAGAGTTAACTAAGAAAATCGCAGAAGCAAAAGCGATAGAAAAAGGAAACTATACAGAAGCGTCCTTTAAGGCATTAACCGATGCGATCGCAGCAGCAGAAAAAGTGGCAGCAGATCCAAAAGCAACTCAGGCAGCAATCGATGCCCAGGTGAAAGCGCTGGATACCGCAATTAAGAATCTGGAAGTAGAAACACCACAGCCATCTAAGACAGAGTTAACTAAGAAAATCGCAGAAGCAAAAGCGATAGAAAAAGGAAACTATACAGAAGCGTCCTTTAAGGCATTAACCGATGCGATCGCAGCAGCAGAAAAAGTGGCAGCAGATCCAAAAGCAACTCAGGCAGCAATCGATGCCCAGGTGAAAGCGCTGGATACCGCAATTAAGAATCTGGAAGTAGAAACACCACAGCCATCTAAGACAGAGTTAACTAAGAAAATCGCAGAAGCAAAAGCGATAGAAAAAGGAAACTATACAGAAGCGTCCTTTAAGGCATTAACCGATGCGATCGCAGCAGCAGAAAAAGTGGCAGCAGATCCAAAAGCAACTCAGGCAGCAATCGATGCCCAGGTGAAAGCGCTGGATACCGCAATTAAGAATCTGGAAGTAGAAACACCACAGCCATCTAAGACAGAGTTAACTAAGAAAATTGCAGAAGCCAAAGCAATTCAAAAAGGAAACTATACCGATGCATCCTTTAAAGCATTAACCGATGCGATCGCGGCAGCAGAAAAAGTAGCAGCAGATCCAAAAGCAACCCAGGCAGCAATCGATGCTCAGGTGAAAGCCCTGGATACCGCAATTAAGAATCTGCAGGTCGTAGCACCACAGCCGTCTAAGACTGCATTAAATGCTAAGCTTGCAGAAGCAAAGGCGATTAAAATCGGCAATTACACAAGTGCATCCTTTAATGCATTAACTGCAGCGATCGCAGCAGCAGAAAAAGTAGCAGCAGATCCAAAAGCAACACAGGCAGCAATTGATGCTCAGACTGCAGCCCTGACAAAAGCAATCCAGGGATTAAAGGTAGACACGGACAAAGAAGCAGCAGCAAAAGTACAGGCATCTACCGTTACCGCAAAGGCAGCAAATCAGGCTTCCAGGTATATTAAATTAAGCTGGAATAGGGTTTCTGAAGCAGACGGATATGTAGTAATGACCAGTACCAGCAAAGGATGGAAAACAGTTAAAACAATCAAGAAAAACGCTACCACATCCTTTGTATACAAAAAAGCTGAGCTTGGCAAGAAATACAAATTTGCGGTAAAAGCTTATAAGAAAGCAGATGGAAAAACAGTTTACAGCAAGTATCATAAAGTTTCCATAAAAGCAGTTCCTCAAAGCCCGGCTATAAAAGTCAAGGCAGCAAAAGGAAGCGTAAAAGTAACCTGGGAAAAAGTATCTTCTGTTGTAACTGGATACCGAATTTACAGGAAAACAGGCAAAACCTGGAGCCGTATTGGAATTGTAGACCGCGATACCACCACTTTTAAAGATAAGAAAGTGAAAAAAGGCAAAACTTATACTTACAGAGTACGTGCTTACAGAAAATCAAATGGTAAGAATGTCTATGGTAAGTACAGCAACGAGATCAAATTACAAGTGAAATAATCATCTGAAAAACAAATTCGGCAATGCCCGGAATAAAAAAGTAAGATGAAAAAAATAGGTCCTCCTCTATGAGATTTTATAGAAGAGGATCTATTTTTTCACTATTTTTGCTTAAGAAATTCTATATTTTTCCTAATAAATTTGTATGGAGTATTAGGGTTAAAAACTATATAATAACAACGAAAGATGAATAAAAAACATGTACAAAATGTACAAAGAAAAGGGAGGACATTCCATGAGAAAGACAAAAAGATTTTTAGCACTCGGTTTAGCAGCATGTACATCAGTAGCTTTATTGGCAGGCTGTGGATCTTCATCCACCGAATCCAATGCAACATCAAAAGCCACAGAAGCAGGTACAACTGCTGAAACAAAGGAAGCTCAGGGAGACACAGCAGCGAATGATGAAGGCAGCGGAGATACAGCCGGCGTAAAAGAAGTAGGAGTATTTCTTTATAAATTTGATGATACTTATATCTCTACGGTAAGACAGAACCTGGAAAAGATTCAGAAAGAAAATCCGGACAAGGTTAACTTTACTTTCTATGACGGCAAGGGTGACCAGCCAATCCAAACCGACAGTATTGATACAATTCTTCAAAAAGATATTGATCTTTTGATGGTCAATTTAACTGATACGGGAGCTGCTCAGACAGTTGTGAATAAAATTAAAGCAGCAGACAAACCAGTTGTTTTCTTTAACAGAGAACCAGTTGATCAGACAGCAATTAAGTCTTATGATAAAGCTTGTTTTGTTGGCACTAATGCAAAAGATGCAGGCATTATTCAGGGAAAGATGATTGCAGACCTATGGAATTCAGATACTGCAAAATATGATAAAAATGGCGATGGTATACTGCAGTATGTAATGTTAAAAGGGGAACCTGATAACCCGGAAGCAGTTGCAAGAACTGAATACTCTGTAAAATCAGTGGAAGATGCAGGTATTAAAACAGAACAGTTGGAAATTCAGGTTTGTAATTGGGAACAATCACTGGCACAGAATGCAACAGAAGCATGGCTTTCAAAATTAGGAGATAAGATTGAGGTAGTTATTGCAAATAATGACGGTATGGCACAAGGTGCAATCGCAGCCTTGCAGGCACAGGGTTACAACAATGGTGATGCAGAAAAGTTTATTCCAGTATATGGAGTAGATGCTACAGAAGCAGCACAGGATTTAATCAAGCAGGGATTTATGTCTGGAACAGTTCTTCAGGATGCACCAGCAATGGCAGAAGCATTGTATGCAGCAGGTATGAATCTGGCAGAAGGTAAAAGTGCAATTGAAGGAACAAATTATGAATTTGATGATACTGGATATGCAATACGTATTCCTTATCAGGAATTCACAGGAAAATAATTATAGATAACTGCACAATGCAGGTTATCCTCATTGTGCAGTAGTTAAGTATATGAAAAGTGGTGAATAGAATATGGTGGAAAAGTATGTTTTGGAAATGGTAGATATTGAAAAACAGTTTCCAGGTGTAAAAGCACTTGATCATGCACAATTAAAATTAAGACCAGGAACAGTGCATGCTTTAATGGGGGAAAATGGGGCCGGGAAATCTACCTTAATGAAATGTTTATTTGGTGTATATGATGAAGATGGTGGTGAAATCATTGTAGATGGGACTAAAACAAAATTTTCTAATCCCAAGCAGGCAATGGAAAATGGTGTGGCAATGGTACATCAAGAATTAAATCAGGTATTGCAAAGAGATGTTATGGATAATATTTGGCTCGGTAGATATCCCGGTAAAGGTGGAATTGTCAGCCAGAGGACAATGTATAACGAAACAATGAAAGTATTTGATAAATTAGAAATCGATGTAGATCCAAAGTCAAAAATGGCTAAACTTTCTGTATCTCAACGACAGATGGTAGAAATAGCAAAAGCGGTATCATATAATGCAAAAATTTTGGTGTTAGATGAGCCTACATCTTCTCTTACACAGGAAGAAGTCGATCATCTGTTTCGCATTATCAATCGCTTAAGGGACCAAGGATGTGCAATTGTATACATATCTCATAAAATGGAAGAAATTTTAGAAATCTCAGATGAAGTTACAATTATGCGCGACGGACAATGGGTTGATACTAAAGTAGCGGCAGAATTGACTACAGACAAGATTATCAAATTAATGGTTGGACGTGATCTTACGAACCGTTTCCCACCGAAAACCAATAAAATGGGTGAAGTGATCCTCGAAGTGAAACATTTAACCGGAAAATACCAGCCGTCCGTTATAGATGCTTCATTTGAGTTACATAAGGGTGAAATTCTTGGAATTGCGGGGCTGGTAGGCTCAAGGCGTACAGAATTAATTGAAACAATATTTGGAATTGCTCATAAGAGCGAGGGTGACATTCTGCTTCATGGTAAGCCTGTTGACAACAAAGATTCCAGGACAGCAATCCAGAACGGATTTGCTCTTCTTACAGAAGAACGCCGAGCTACGGGGATTTTCGGAGGGCTAAGTATTCTTTTTAACAGTGTCATTGCGAATATAGACCGATATAGTAAATTGGGTTTATTGGACAATAAAAAGATGACTGAAGATACTAAATGGGTAATCGACAGTATGAAGGTTAAAACGCCATCCCAAAAGACAACGATTCGAAGCCTTTCCGGTGGGAACCAGCAAAAGGTAATTATTGGGAGATGGCTTTTAACGGAACCGGAAATCTTACTTTTAGATGAACCTACAAGAGGTATTGATGTTGGTGCAAAGTATGAAATATATCAATTGATAATTGACCTTGCTTCCAAGGGTAAAGGAGTCATCATGGTTTCTTCTGAGATGCCTGAACTGCTTGGTATCTGTGACCGAATATTGGTTATGTCAAATGGACATGTGTCAGGGATTACCAATACAGAGGAGTTGAATCAAGAGCGGATTATGGCTCAAGCAGCGAAATATGTATAAAAACGGAAGGTGCAGATATGGAAAAATTACAAACAGAAGGAAAAAAAATTAATATTAGTGAATTTCTCGTTAAATATGCTTTATATATTGTACTAATATTAATGATTGTCTTCTTTATTATCAAAGAACCAAGTTTTTTGTCACTTAAAAATTTTACAAACATTTTAAGCCAAGCATCTACAAGAGCTATACTGGCACTTGGTGTAGCCGGTTTGATCGTGTTACAAGGTACAGATCTATCAGCAGGTCGTATATTAGGTCTTACAGCAGTTATTTCTGCTTCTATGCTGCAATCGACTACTTATGCAGCAAGAATGTATCCAAATCTTCCCGCATTACCGTTATTTATTCCGCTTTTTGGAGCGATTGCAGTGGGAATCATATTTGGATTAATAAATGGATTTGGTGTCGCAAAATTAAAAGTACACGCATTCATAATTACATTAGGGACTCAGTTAATAGCGTATGGTGTATCCTGTCTTTATATTGACCGTCCTCCACTTGGAGCACAGCCGGTTGCTAACCTTGATCAGCGTTATATAAATTTTGTAACTGGCGGTTTTCAAATTACAAAAGATTTTATGCTTCCATATCTGGTATGTTATCTGGCAATTATTGCGATAATCATGTATATCATATGGAATAAGACTAAGCTTGGGAAAAATATGTTTGCTATTGGTGGTAATCCGGAGGCGGCTGAAGTATCTGGTGTTAATGTAGTAAAAAATATAATGATAATCTTTATGATATCTGGAATATTATATGGAATAGCCGGATTTTTAGAGGCAGCTAGAGCAGGTTCTACAACCAGTAATACAGGATTAAATTACGAGCTAGATGCTATTTCTGCTTGTGTTATTGGTGGGGTTTCATTTACTGGAGGAGTAGGAACTATACCAGGAGTATTGATTGGAGCAACCCTATTACAAGTAATTAACTACGGATTGATTTTTATTAGTGTGAGCCCTTACTGGCAATACATTATTCGTGGTTTAATCATTATAGTTGCTGTAGCATTGGATGTTCGAAAATATCTTTCTAAAAAATAGAATAGAGAGATTTAACCATTTTTTTACAACATAAGATATAAACAATTTTTAAATTTATAAATTAAATAAGAAATAAAAGCGCGCTTTTTATTTATAAAACTAAAAATATTTTAAAGGAGTGATATTATGCTAAGCAAAAAAATTAAAAGAACATTAACATCTACTTTAGCTATTGCAACAATAGTAGCAGCCACTGGGATGATCTCGTCAGCAAGTGTCAATTATAGCTGTACATGGCAATATCTTGATTCCCATGATTATTCTCAAGGAAGAACACAAACATCTGCTTCAGAAAATGGTAGTAGATTGTGGGTCGCAGCAGCTAATAGGAATGCATCATCAGGTAAACTTTATGATAAGGCAGAAAATACTGCTTTTAACTATGCAAGTGTTCATGCACAAGCATATCGTCCAACAGGTACTTATGGAACTTATGGAGATTGGTCATATCAAAATATTGAATGGCCAATTCCGTAAAACAAATGTTGAATTAAAGTAGTAGGAGGGGAAACCCTCCTGCTATATATATCTTCAAAAAATTAATTAAGATAATACATTTTTGAAATATCGGTTATAAGATATATTAAAATATTTGATGATATCTTTTAATTGCTTTAATTCTAGGAAAGGATATGTATGGCAACCATTTTTGCCATATAAGCACATTTTGAGAGTATTAAAAAGGCATCATAAGATAAAACTTAGTAGTTTAAATATGCTTGCTTGCTGTGCATCAATCTTTACATGTCTATTTGTATTAGTAAACAATATTAATTATAGAGAAAGCTTGTTATTAACAAATGAGTCAGATAAATTTGATATTATTTATCAAGGTAATAAAAATCAAATTTTTTATAATGCTATTATTTTAATTGTATTACTCTGTATGATATCTACTTCATGGTACTGGATTAAAAAGAAAATAAATGAATTTATAGTCCTAAATATTTTAGGAATTAGAAAAAGCAGTATAATAATAAAAATATTAAAGCAATATTTAATTCTTTTAATAGGGGGAAATTTAGTCGGAATAATAATTATATTTCTCGCTTATTTTTCTAAAATAATTATTGATATAAATTTTAGTATCATCTTGTTTACGTTAGTTATTATTATTCTATTTTGCATAATAGTAATAATTATACAAACTCATCGTTGTATGCTCCATAGTCTAAGGCATTGAGGTGAATTTGATGAAAAATGCAATTATAAACGCGATAAAAAGTTTTAAAAAAAGTATATTTATTAATATAATGTTAATTGTTGAACTTTCTATATGTTTTTGGTTAATATGCTTGATAATTAATAACTATTTTGATATGGGTTATCAAAGATTTGATAAACAATTTGTATTTAATAACAATATGTTCTACTATCAATTAAATATGAATAATGAAATGGAGTTAATATCTGATCTGTATAATTCTAATGAAACGGTAATAAAAGTAGAAAAGTTTCTAGATGAATTGAAAAATCAAGCAGATATTAAGTACATGCATTTTTCTTCTTTTAATCCTATTGATTTTAATGAGGATATTTTAGACAAAAAAATACCATACAAAAATAATTATAATGACAATATAGATCAAGGAAAATGGTATTCTAAAAAAGGATATAAAAAATTTATATATGGTTATTTTGATAACATACAAATACCAGAACCCAAAAGGACATCAAGAAGAGTGTCTCTTCAGAGTCAACAAATAGACTTTAACGCATATAACAACTTTGACCTTCAATTTATTAAAGGTAAGGGGTTTATTCCCGAGGATTTTATATTCAAAAAAAATCAAGATTACTTGCCAATTATTTTAGGCTATGGTTATAAAGATTATTTTATACCAGGTGATATAATACCGCTATTTTACAATGGTAAAAAAATGGATGGTAAGATTATTGGGATATTAAAGAAAGAATCTGTTCTAACTTTAAATCCATATTCTGATGGTGATGAAATAAATACAGTTGATAATAGCATTATTTCACCTTTATTTACATATAACTATAATCCAGTTACAATCATAGACAAAGAAATACAAAGTTATCATCTTGCATTTATGGTTTCTAGTGGACATTTGGTAGTAGGAGAAGAAGCAGATTCAGTTATATTGACAAAACATTTTTATGACCTTTGTAAAAAGTATAATATGATGAAGTATATACCAGGTATCAATTCTACTACAAGCGGAATTGAGATGTTCCGTAATGAATCAGAACAAAATATGAAAGCAATTATACTTTTAATAGCAATTATGGTGGAATTAGGACTATATATTCTAATTGGTAATGTTATAACAAAAATTGATGATGGTTTACATGATTATATGGTTTTTTTAATGAATGGTTCAAAGCTTAGTTATATAATTCTGCAATATTTAATAGAAATCTTTTTGATTTTTATAAGTATATTTTTAATAGATTTATATCTCTTGCGGAAAGAAATTGGTGTCAGTTTTGAGTTTATACTAATTATTCTATTTCTTGTGATATTTACATGTTTATTGTCGTCAACAGTTATATATTGCAAACTGAAAAATATTAAAACAGATGAAATTCTTAGGAGAAATGAATGATAGAGCAAGTAATTTTGAAAGGTATAAGTAAAAACTTTGGAAAGGGTAAATTAAGGCATAATGTACTTTCAGAGATAAATTTATCCATTAAACAATCAGAGATGGTAGCCATAATGGGAAAAAGTGGATCAGGTAAATCTACTTTATTGAATATCTTAGGAGGGCTTATTATTGCTGATGAAGGGGAGTATCTTTATTGTGGTGAAATAATGGACTTCACTAAAATCAAAAGAATAATTGATTTCCGCAGAGAAAATATTGGTTTTATTGTTCAGTATTTTGCGTTAATAAATGACTATAATGTTTTTCAAAACGTTGCTCTTCCATTGAACTACACCAAATGTAAAAGAAAAGATAAAAAAACTAAAGTAAAAGAGGTACTTAAAGCATTAGAAATAGAAGATAAGGCATGTGCTTATCCTGATGAATTATCTGGTGGCCAACAACAACGAGTTGCTATTGCAAGAGCAATTGTAAAAAATCCACAGATAATATTAGCTGATGAACCAACAGGAGCTTTAGATGAAAAAACAGGAGATAATGTATTAGATATTTTAAAGGAATTAAATAGAGAAGGTAAAACAATAGTTATAGCTACGCATGATAATAAGATAGCAAATATTTGCGATCGAACTATAGTTCTTCAGGATGGCATAATTAAAGATATTATAATTAATTAAAGATTGATAAATGAAGAGAGGAACAAATTATGTTTGAAAATATAAAAAAATCTATTATATCTAAAAAAGAAGATAATTTCACATTTATAGAACTGGAACATGATAAAGTAATACAAAAAAAATCAATTCGTGATTGCATTTATGGTAGAATTAACATATCGGTAAAAAATATGGATTATATTATATGCAGTTTAATTATAGCTATGATTTTAGCTGTTATTTGTGGGGTTATATTTTGAAAGAATACAATATTATAATATTTTTCTTAATTAGTTGTTTAAAACTATATAAGATGCGTATCGGAAAAAATTTCCTTTGCGCATCTTTTTATGATATAATAATAAAATAATTTAATATTTGTATTATAATAAAAAATATATTTTTTAGGAGTACATATGGACTTATATAAGGTGATTATAGCAGATGATGAAGCGGAAATCCGGGAAGGAATTATCCGGAAAATTGATTGGGCAAAATATGGCTTTCAGGTAATTGGGAGTGCGGAAAACGGTAAGGAGGCATTGGATCTGGCGGAAAAGCTTCAGCCGGATGTGATGATGACAGATATCATGATGCCATTTATGGATGGACTTGAACTGGGGAAGGCTTTGCGCAAGAAGATTCCGTCTACTAAGCTGATCGTATTTTCTGGTTCCGACGATCTGGAATATGCTCATAAAGCAATTTCAATCAATGTAGTTGAGTACGTATTAAAACCGGTGAATGCGGAGGATATGGGGAAAATATTGACAAAGCTTAAGCTTTCTCTGGATGAGCGGTATGAGAGTATGCGAAATCTGGAGAATCTCCGGCAGCATTACATGGACAGCCTGCCGGTTATCCGGGAACAGTTTTTAGTCAGCCTGCTGGAGGGGAGAGTTACCCAGGACCAGTTTAACCGCAGCGCAGCCATGGCTGGGATTAATGTGGACGCAACGGGATTTATCGTATGTCTGATACAGATTGAGAAGGGGGTACTGGAGGAATCCGTAGAAAATATATTTAAAAATCATGATGATGCCCTGATCCCCATCACAATCAAGCATCTAGTGGATGATGAAATTCGAAAATATTGTGATTTTACCAGCTTTTTCTATGGAGATATTATCGCGATTATTGTCAATGCCAGAAGCCGGGAAGAGATTTATGATCTGATTTCCGGTATTGATGAGGTGTGCAGGGAGTCCCAGAAGATTTACGGACTTGTGACATCAGGAGGCATAAGCCTTATGTGCCATGAACCGCAGACCTTGCGGTATGCCAGAAAAGAAGCCCAGTCTGCCCTGGATTACCGTTTGGTGTTAGGCTCAGGCAGAGCTATTTATATCGGGGATGTGGAGCCGGATACCTCCGTCCTTTTACAGTTTAAAGGGCAGGATGAACATGCGATCGTAACTGCCATTAAAATGGGTAAAAAGGAAGATATTATTGAGAATATTGAAGAGGTTTTTGCTAAGTTTGGAGATACGGTTTTGGAAATTGAGCAGTACCGGATTTATTTTATGGAAATTAAAATTTCACTGCTGCGTCTCTGCCAGACATATGGCTTAGACCTGGAAGAAGCTTTAGGTGAAAACTTTAATAACGATAATCAATTGGAAAAACTGGGCTCTATGGACAACCTGCAACGATGGGTGCAGGAAATCAGCCTGCGGATCAGCAGCATGATAAAGAGCGAACGTGTACATACATCCAGCTACATGGTGGATACGGCAGTTCAATATGTACGGGAGAATTATGCCGACAGTGAACTGACGGTGGAGCGGCTCAGCGAACACCTCCATGTAAGCCCTACTTATTTTTCCACGATTTTCAAGAAAGAGACAGGAAGCAGTTTTATCGGATATCTGACAGAAACCAGGCTGGAAAAAGCAGTGGAACTTTTAAATACTAGCAACGACAAGAGCTATCAGATTGCAGAAAAGGTAGGATATCTGGAACCCAACTATTTTAGTTATGTGTTTAAGAAAAAGTTTGGCGTGTCCCCATCCAGATACCGTAATACCTGACAGGGGGCGCTATGATTCCAATAATAAAAAAGTATGTATGGAAAGCCAAAAAATGGTACCAGGAAAAAAGTATTCAAAACATGCTTGCCATTTATTTTACACTGCTGTCTGTAGTTGGTATGGTCCTGATTGCTGTTCCGCTCTATCTGAACTTTACCAATACGGCGGAGCATATGGTTGAGCAGGAAAATAAGCACGTCATAGACCAGACGAATCAATTTCTGGATACTTATTTAAGAAATATCATGAATGTCTCCAATTCTGTTTATTATCAGGTTATTAAAAATGCGGATCTTGCGAAGGACACGATTGTTGAACAGCTGGATCTGCTCTATAACACCAACCGGGAACAGCTGGTGAGCATCGCCATATTTAATCTTTATGGAAAGGTTGAAGCCGCAGCACCCTTATCGAATCTTAAGGAAAATATAGATCCAAGAGATGAGGAGTGGTTTATAAATGCAGAAGCGCAGATTGAAAACCTGCATTTTTCGAAACCGCATGTTCAAAATCTGTTCAATGACCCGGATAACCGTTACCGCTGGGTGGTTTCCATGAGCAATGATGTTGAAATTACAAAGAATGGAAAAAGGGAGAATGGAGTTTTACTGGTAGATATGAATTTCAGCGGAATTGAACGGGTATGCCAGAGCGCAAATATCAGTGATTCCGGATATGTCTACCTGATGGACGCGGATGGAGAAATTATTTATCACCCGAAACAGCAGCTGTTGTATTCCAAATTGGAGAAGGAATCCAACCGGGAGGCAGCAGGCTTAGATGATGGAAACCATACGGAGATCTTTCAGGGCGAAAAGCGCCTGGTAACGATTAAAACCGTAGGATATACCGGCTGGAAGCTGGTAGCAGTAACGCCGCTGACGGAAGTCGTTGCAAAATATTCCCAGATCCGTGTCTTTGTTCTTTTTATATTTTGTTTCGGAATGTTCGTATTGATTTTCGTCAGCCTTTTGGTTTCAGCCAGAATCGCAAATCCTATAAAAAGGTTGGAGAAATCCGTTAAAAAGCTGGAGAAGGGCGATCTGAATGTGGAGATTATCTCCAGTGGACCTTATGAAATTATGCATCTGGGGAAAACAGTAAGTTCCATGGTTGATCAGATGAAAAAATTAATGGATGATATTGTAGTGGAGCAGGAACAAAAGCGCAAAAGCGAACTGGATGCGCTGCAGACACAGATTAACCCGCACTTTCTGTATAATACACTGGATTCTGTTATCTGGATGATTGAAAATGAACGCTATGACGGGGCGATTACTATGGTGACCTCTCTGGCTAGGCTGTTTCGAATCAGTATCAGCAAAGGAAAGACGATTATCACGGTAAAAGACGAACTGGAACATGCCCGCAATTACCTTACGATACAGAGTATCCGCTATAAAAATAAGTTTACTTATGAGATTCAGGCGGAGGAAGAGACTTTGCAGCTGGCTACCATGAAGCTGATTATTCAGCCGATGGTGGAAAATGCCATTTATCACGGAATGGAGTATATGCTGGAAGATGATGGAGGCAAGATTATCATTAAGTCTTATATCAGGGATGGAGATCTCTACATCGAAGTATGTGATAATGGAATCGGTATGGCACCCGATGTACTAGCCAGTCTCTTATCCAGGGAGCAGCGGGTCAGAAGCAGAGGCTCCGGAATTGGAATGAATAACGTACATGAAAGAATCTGCCTGTATTTTGGCAGGGAATACGGTGTACATGTAGAAAGTGAAGCAGATGAAGGGACAAAGGTGACGATTCACCTGCCTGGGATTCCCATTGAGGAGATCGATCAGGAGGGAGGAGCGATTTGAAAAAAAAGTATTATTTTCCTGTCTTCATATTAGGAGCAATTCTATTCTTCAGCCTCTATATTTTATCCAGGGAGACAAATATAAAAGAGATACCGGTGAAAAATATTTCTGTTATTACAAGAGGAAAATTAAGTGAGAGCTGGGAAAATTTCAAACAGGGGGCAGAGCAGGCAGGCACGGATCTGAATGCAAATATCCGCATGATAAGCCTTGGAAATGAGGAAGCAAATAAGCTGGAGGAACAAATTGAATTATTGGAGAGGGAGGTTAATTCCGATGCGGATGCCATTGTAATCGCTCCTGTAGATCATGAAAAAATGACGGCGTCTCTGGAAAAAATGAAAAGAAATATACCGGTAATTATGGTGGAGTCCAGTGTGGATTCCAGGCAGCCTTATGAGATCATAGCCTGTGACAATAAGAAGATGGGAACGGCACTGGCAGAAGAGGTGATGCGCCATGGCAATCTTCGCAAACAAATTCTTCTGATTGGAGGAGACATTTCCTGCAGCAGCATTTTAGACCGGGAGGAAGCATTTCGAAACACCATGAAGATCAGTTATAACACCATACTGGAATGGGAGGGGGCGGACTACAGCAGCGATACTATTTTAAATTACCTGCGTACAAATAATGTGGATGTGATTGTGGCGTTTGATACCGAGATACTGGAAAATGCCGCAAAGGCTTTAAAGGAATATGAAGATCAGCATCCGCCGCAGCTAACAGAGCTGTATGGTGTGGGAAGCAGCAGCAAAGTCATTCGCTATCTGGAAAATGATAATATTGTCAGTATTGTTGTTCAGGATGATTACAGCATGGGGTATCTGGGAGTGAGGGATGCCATTAATGCAATCAACGGCAAGGAAGAAAAAGAGAAAACAGAAATTTCATTTAAAATTGTGGATCACGAACACATGTATTCAGAAGAAAATCAGAGGTTACTATTTCCTTTTGTAAGGTGAATCAGGAGAGAGATTATGAAGATGAAAAAATTGTTATTGGAAGCGGTTGTGGTGATACTTTGCCTGGCTGGATGCAGTACCCTGGCAGCAGATCAGAAAAAGGAGCAGTTGCCTGAACTGAAAATAGGTGTATCTGTCTATTATCAGGATGATGTGTTTATTGAATCAATTATCAGCCGTTTAAAAGAATCGGTAAAAATGAAGGAAAAGGAAGAAGGCTATAATATTACACTGAATATCGTAGACGGGCAGAACAGCCAGACTCTGCAAAATGAACAGGTTGATAAGTTTATCTCTCAGGGATATGACGTGATCTGTATGAATCTGGTTGACCGGACTGCAGCAGCCACGATTATTGACAAAGTAAAGAATGCGGATATCCCGGTTATATTTTTTAACAGGGAGCCTGTGAGTGCGGATATGAAGCGGTGGGATAGAGTATATTACGTAGGTTCCAGACCGGAGGAAGCCGGAACCATGCAGGGGGAGATCGTACTGGAACAATACCTGAAAGATCCGGGAAGTGTAGACCGCAACCATGATGGCAGGATACAATATGTAATTCTGGAGGGAGAACAGGGACATCAGGACAGTCTGATCCGTACCGAATATTGTCTGAAGCCATTATTAGACAATAATATTGTTTTAGAGAAGCTTGCCAATGCCACCGCGAACTGGCAAAAATCCCAGGGAGAGGAAAAAATGAGCGGTTGGCTGGAAGAATTTAAGGACAAGATAGAAGTGGTCTTCAGTAACAATGATGAGATGGCGCTTGGTGCAATATCAGCGATAAAAAAGGCAGGATATGAAGGGAAGATTCAGGTAGTTGGGGTTGATGGGACAGAGGTGGCAATAAAAGCAGTAGAAAGTAAGGAGATGCTGGGAACCGTAATCAATGATGCCAAAAAACAGGCGGACAGCATTTTTAAACTGGCTTTTTATTCTGCTTCTGACCAGGGAGTAGACATGGTAGAAGAATTGCAACCGGATAATTGTGTACGCATTGGTCATAAGTTGTTCGCACAGTGGTCCACAATGGATGAGACGGAAGCGGAGACAGGGAGGTAGAGGAAAGAAGCAGCAGGCTTAAGGAATAAAGAATAAGGAATAAGGATTGAGGGAAAGGAATAAAAGACGCTGAGATATAGAAAGCCGAACCGATGGTGATGAATACTGATTTTACTGTAGATGTTTATAGATGATCCGCAGCAGGAATAGGTATCGCTCAAACGGATCGGCTTTTTTATGTTGAAAAGTAATATGCATAGCTGCATCTGTGACAGTTATATCTACCTATATCTGCGACAGTTATAGGCTGAAGTACGAGTCATCATAGACAAAAAGATGGAGCTATACACCGATGATATAAATTCACTGTCCATCAGGTACAGTTTATCAGGCGGTATAATAGCTCCTTTAATTATGTAGAAGTTATTTCCTTCTAATTAGTATTAATCGGAAGGAATTGAATGTTTTGTATGTATGATTAATGAATGAAACGGAAAACGCCAATCACTTTTCCCTGAATACAAAGCCCGTCATTTTCAATAATAATAGGCTCCATTGTATCGTTTTCAGGCTGCAGGCGATAGTATCCATCTTCTTTATAATATGTTTTTACTGTTGCTGAATCATCAATTAAGGCAACTACGATATCTCCATTTTGAGCGGTGGACTGTTTTTGCACGAGTATCTGATCACCATCAAATATTCCGGCATTGATCATACTTTCACCCTTAACAGTCAGCATAAAGGTCTGTGCATTCGGCATAAACTCAGAGGGGATAGGAAAATAACTTTCTACATTTTCCACTGCAAGGATAGGCTGGCCGGCAGCGATTCTTCCTACGATGGGAACATTCACTACTTCGCGTCTGACCATGTTGAAATTGTCATCCAGTATTTCAATCGCCCTGGGTTTTGTAGGATCACGGCGAATATAACCATTTTTCTCCAATGTTTCCAGATGGGAATGAACAGAAGAAGTTGATTTTAAATGCACCGCTTCACAAATTTCCCGAACTGCAGGTGGAAATCCACGGTTTAATATTTCATTTTTTATATATTCTAATATTTCAGCTTGTTTTTTCGAAATTTTGCCATATGCCATATTTCACATACCTCCTAATACATCTATTTTTCTTATACTAACATATTTTTGTGCAAAATGCAAACAAATGTTTAGAATATTTGTTCGTAATTTTGTCGAAACAGTGTTGACAAACGTCTGTTCTTGTAATATAATGTCAATAAATCGAACACTAGTTCGCAACAAGCGTTTGGACAAGTTTTTAGTATAAAATGATAAAAAATGAATACAATCAAAGTGTAGAAGGGGGATTTAATTGTTATGGGAACGAGAGAAAATATGCATTCTATAAAAAATGAAATGGTGAAGATATTATTTGACCGCAAAGTATTTTTTAGCCTGGCTTCTTTAGTAATAGCGGCGATGATCTTAATTGCCTGCAACAGTTTTATTGTCAGCGCCAGCAGCAAGGCAAAACCACAGACATATAAGTACTATACAGAGGTACGGATCGGACACAATGACACATTGTGGGGAATAGCAGATGAATATATTACCGATGATTACGATTCTGTAAATAGTTATATAAATGAAGTATTATATATAAATTCTATGTTAACAGAAGATGTGAATTATGGACAGAAAATTATTGTACCTTATTATTCAACAGAATTAAAGCAATAAATTTAAAAAGCCCCAGTTGGCCGTCGAGTATTTTTTCTCGGCGGTTTTTCTAATATGTGGAGCATATTGTGGTATACTAAAAATAAAACGGAAATAAAAAAAAAAAAATAAGAAGAAGATACCTTATTACCATATTAACTACAATTAATAAGAAAGAATGCCGGGAGTAGTCATTTATGCAAAATAAAGCCAATAAAGCGGATAAAATACAAACTATAAGCAATAACAGAACATATGTTCAAAAGGAGGGAAAAGGGCAGTATCATTTTGAGCGGATTACAGATTTAAATTTAGCGGATATATTACATTTACAATTGCCTGCTGAACAGCGGCATTTCATTGAAACGCCTCTAGAATGTTTAAAAGAGGCAGAAGAACTACATGATTGGCAGCCAAGGGGAATTTACCATAAAGAACAGCTTATTGGATTTACCATGTATGGAGAGATTTTATCCGAACAGCGTGTTTGGATGGACCGTTTTTTAATTGATCAAAAATACCAGGGGCAAGGTCATGGAAAAAAAGCTTTGTCTGGTTTAATTCAGCATTTATTCGATAAATATTCCTGCAAAGAAATATACCTGAGTCTTTATCCGGATAACCAACGGGCATTTGCGCTTTATTGTAATCTGGGATTTGATTTGAATGGAGAACTGGATACCAAGGGCGAACAGATTATGGTATTGAAAAAAAGAAAATGGGAGATAAATCGAAATAATCAGAATATTAATTAAAATTTCAATTGTAATAATGAGATAAAATATAGATATTTTCAGATAAAGGAAATAAAGGTAAATGCATGGGATTCGGGAAGCAGGATAAGCCACGCACTAGTTAGGCGGACAAATACAGTTTTTTCCGCCTAACTAGTGCGTAAA
The DNA here is from genome assembly GCA_900540475.1 of uncultured Robinsoniella sp. Taxonomy (GTDB): domain Bacteria; phylum Bacillota; class Clostridia; order Lachnospirales; family Lachnospiraceae; genus Robinsoniella. Next base: position 50,898 of record UQGG01000001.1, read on the forward strand.
TACAATATATCTGGCATTTTATATCATTTTACATGCTATGGATTGTTTTATTTAATTAATTACTATATTGAGGTTCTAATTATTTTTTTGTAAAAATTCTATTGATTATGTATTACTGTTCAAATTTTCAGCAATCCTTATTTACCATTATCTTTAATATATATACGATAATAAATAAATCATAGATATTATGGTATATACTTATATAACTATACAGTGTCTTCCTATGATATAATTTTCTTAAGCCAACTATATATTATATCATTAAACATACACCCAGCTTCCATATAAAAATGATGTAAACACATCTCAAAACGAAAAGGTGTTATAGATACATCTCTATATTTTCTAAGTAATTCTCACCTGCAATCTGTGCGCCTCACTTTACGGCAAACCCTGGTATGTATGGTATAATCATTATATGGTTATTTTGAATGATGTGAACATATGTTCTGCTTCTTGCGGCGATTATTAATTATATTATTTCCAAATGCCTGTTTTACCATTATGAAATTCTAGCGCAGTTAAAATATAGTGAAATATATCTTCTAATCACCGGTCTACCCGCCAGGACCGTTCGATAATAAACCTAAATATGTACAAAATTTAGGTATGTACTCTTCTATCATATTATCACTGATAAGAACATGTGTTCGAATGAAAGCATTCTATAGATTATAGTTACTTTTCATGGTATTTACGATATTAAGTGATCGGATATAATAATACGAATCTGATTATTTATTCGCTTATAATTCACGGTTAAACCATATGATACATTTCGTTCTCAGGTGTTGCAAATTTTTTTACCTCATATTTTAAAACCCAGTTACACATCTCTAATAGCATCGGAAGAAGGTCAAATCCTTTTTGACTTAAAGAAAATTCTACTCTTTCAGGAATCTGAGCGTGATCTTTTCGTATAATGAGTGAATCCTCTTCTAGTTCTTGTAATTGTGTGAGCAGAAGCTCAGGTGATATATTTCCTAATGCCTTTTCTAAGTCTTCATAAGTTAAAACTTTGTTTAAGCCAACTATATATAATACACGCAGCTTCCATTTACCGCCAATCATATTGACTACCTTTTCAAAATATTCATAGCCCAGTTTTTGAACCGGACAGCCTTCTCTATCCATCGTTACTCTCTCCTTATAACAATATAATAATGTTCAAATACATACAGATTTAAATCCTAAAGGGGTAATATATAACTTGTTTTTTAGGCTAATAACATATTAAAATCTGTGATATATTGTTGTACCGGCAGGACACATAAAATACTAAATAAAATTGCACCAACAATAATTGCAAACCGGATGATGGGAATCCTCTTCCACTGCCATATAATGGTTAACAGGAATACTGAGGTAAGCCAGATCATAAATACACTTGTCAGTATCCTTTTTACCGTGAGGCCATAAACGGAAATATATAAGAACATTTTACTCATTGCCGTAGCAATCAAAAGCAGAGTCAGAATGGACAGCGTTACATTGATCCATCGTAGAATCCGGTTATGGCTATTTTGCGTTTTACTAAAAGTATTAGCACTAAGGATAAGCAGTACATTGATGACCGCAATGACACATAGCTCGAAGAAACCCTGGCGGGCATATTGGGCATAGGTAAAATATTCCGGCCGGATCCCTGCAAATGCTGAAAATAGATAACTGCTTTGCAATCCGATAAATAAACCGTAGGATATACAAACTAAAATTATTGCGGTATTGATTGCGGTATCAGCAATACAATGAGTCTTTTGCATATTTTTGCTGATATTATCCATATGGAAATGATCCGTATTGCGGCGCTGGAGGCATCCATAAATAAGTCCAAACATATAAGCCGATATAGGTAATGATAACACAAAACGGAGAATATTTGCAAATAAATGTCGGTAAAAATAATATCTGGATTCAATTAATAATTGCCGGAAACCATTATCCGCACTTGAGAGCAAAGGGAGGACAACAGCAAGAACAGGAATTGCAATGCACAGCCCTAAACAAGCCGAAATCACCTTATTACCGGACCTGGAATTTCGGATTGCTGATTTTAATACGCGAAACTGGCAGGTGAAGTTATAGAAAGGGATTATTATAAATGCATTCCATAAGTCGACCACTATCCACTCACTGGATTTGTTATCTTTTAAGAGTACTCCGGTGACGGAAAGGGTCCAGTAAGCAGCGACTACAATTAGAGCCAGAATCTGGACAAATCTCATTACACTCCAAAAACAATAAGGAATACCCACACTCAGTAAAATCCCAAGCCAGAAGAAGCTCTCTTTAGCTGGCTTTTGCCTGCGGACAAAGACATAAGCCAGAACACCAAACACATATGTCAGAGTATACAGCGCTATATTGCGGTTAAAATGCGGAAATGACGAAAACACATATACAAGGCCATAGCCAAGCAGCAAATAGATGAAAGCAAATCCTTTGTCTTTCCCATCGGCTATCACCGGCTTTGATGTTGGTAAAGATGAAATCTGATCAAAAATAGGCGCACTTTCACAAGACAGGCCGTTTTGGCTTGCCATTTCTTTATTTTCCATATAAAATAAACCTCCTTGGTACGATCACGTACGATTAATCTTCTTCCAGAAACTCCAGTATATCACCAGGTTGACATTGCAATGCTTTACAAATGGCTTCCAGTGTTGAAAAACGGATCGCCTTTGCTTTTCCATTTTTTAAGATTGACAGATTTGCCGGAGTGATCCCTACTTTTTCAGCAAGATCTCCGGAACTAATTTTACGACGTGCCATCATCACGTCAAGGTTTACTATAATAGCCATCCCGGCACATCCCTTCTATATGGTATAGTCATTTTCTTCTTTCAGCTGGACAGCCTGGGCAAAAACATTTTTGATTACCCTTATAATCAGGCTTATAAATACAGCCATAACAGCCAGCACCCAAAAGAGCGCAAAATAAAATCCGCTGAAGAGATAGATTACTCCTGCTGCCAGACAACACCAGGACAGATAGCGCAGGCATTTTACATTACATTTGTCAAATACAATTTCTTTGCGGATATTGTTTAGAAGACAATGTAAAAGGTACAGTGCTGCAGCTATGAATATCGCAGATGAGTATGCCGTAATAAAAAATAAAGTCCGTTTACTGTCTAAATAATTCGCCCCTACCGCTTTGTTAAGTAACCCAAACAGCCATGGACCGCCAATGCAGCCTGCAGCCAGGCAGATTGAAAATAATAGTACACAGATTCTGGAAAGTGCCAGACTCTTGTCTTTGTTCCAGCTCATTTGTTTTGCCTCCTTTTTCATAATGAATGAAATGAGTTTTCGGGTTGTTTGTATTATAGCATGGTGGATATTGATATTCAAGTGTTATTTATCGTTTTTCGATAAATATATATTGATATACACAAAAATAACTCAAAGGCGCCTTACATGTAAGACGAGACAATGGGAGGTCAACTCTCTCGATTTTTTGTAATCGGAGAATCCACCCCTAATTCCTTAGACAGATTAGACGTTGCGGCGTACAAATTTATTATTTTTTGAGAAGAGCTGGTTTTAACATGATGTCTACGGCGGCTACCGGATTACATTCTCCGTAATAAAAGCTGAAGGTTTCGTAGGGACTACGATTGTTCAGCTTTTTTCTTTTGTATGAATTTATATGATTCATCATCAGCTAATATCAATCCGGTTAAGTTTATTAAAGCAGCCGGAAAATGTCATGTCTACATCAATGAAGAACGTTTGCTGTTATTGTTGTGTTTTGGAAGAACCGTTAGTATTCCGGAATCGCTGAGTGTAGCCAGTGTTATTTTTTTCTGATCCTGATAACCCTGTCTGTTCAGCTCTTCCATCAGCCATGTCTGGTCTTTTCCGTAGGGCGCCAGATTGTGTTTCATGATTTTTCCATCAATAATGATATTTGCCCGGAGTGAGTCATCCTTTGCCGGCAGCGAAAAGTCAGAGGATTTAGGGGGACGAGCAAAATCTTTTGGCATGATGGAGATACTGCCCTCCGGTTCCAGAATGGCATATTGAACCTCACTGATATCAAAATAGCCCTGTGTACGAAGCTGGCTTAATAGTAAGTTAATGTCAAATTTCGCCTGCTTTAGACCATCGTACTGTATGAGTCCCCGGGCAATCAGAAAAATCGGTTTACCCACTAAGATTCTTCTCAGCGTAATACTTTTTCTGGAATAAAAGGAAAGTAAAATGGAATGGAGAAAAAAAATCATAATGGATAGGATACCATAAAAAATAGGTACTGTATGATTAATGGTTAGTTCTCCGGCAAGTGTTCCAACTACGATTCCTGCGATATAGTCATAAAAGGTCATTTGCGCGATCTGCTTGGCGCCGCTGATTTTTGTCATAACGGATAATATGATAATAGTCAGGATGCTTCTAAAAAGTAATTCCCAAATATCCATAATTAACATGCATCCTTTCAGTAAGTAGTTTATTTAACTGCACAAATGTATTGTAACCGTTATAACATATCATATCCATGGGATTTTCCATGCGTATATAAAATAAAAAACAGACTGTTTGAAATTTTCTAAACAGTCCGTTTCGGGGATTCAGTGCAGCTGTCAGCTTTTGCAGTATGTCCGATACACAGCGGGTGTTACACCTACATATTTTTTAAAAGATTTTATAAAATATCCGGCTTCACTGTAGCCCAGTTCATCGCTGATTTCCGATATAGGCGCATCGGATGATTCCAGGAGGGCTTTTGCCCATTCTATTTTTAAACGTGCCGTAAAAGAAGAATAGCTCTCTCCTACTTCTTTTGTAAAAAGCCGGCTTAAGTAGCTGGAGCTTACATTGCAGTATGCTGCCATATTTTTCAATGAAGGGGATTCTCCCTTGTGGTGGTAGATGTAGTCAAAAGCCTTTATAATAATGCTGTTTGTAGAGACTGGTACGTCACTGCCGGCATTTTCAATATTCGAATTCAGAATTACATTGGATATGGCGGCTTTCATCTTTCTTGCCGACTCCAGCGTGTATTGAGCAGAAGGAGGCTCCTCCAGGATCTCCTGATGCCTGTTGACTACGGTTTCATACATCTCGATAATCTGTTCTTTGTGAATTGCTTCTTTGACCATATAATTACAAAGGTAATAAAGCATCATTGCAATCATCTGCATCCGTTCATAGGACAAAAATGGGATTTCGTTATAGAACTCCTTTAAACTTTCTTTCGCCTCGTCAATGATCCTTGGGTTGGCTGGACTGAATATTTTCTCCATAAAGCTGTCATCTTTGTGAATGGGCAGCCTTACCTGTCCCGCCATTACAGCGCCTAGGTACTTGTCATTTACCATAATGGGTATAGCAATATCCACAATAGAAAAATGACACTGGTAGATATAGGGCTCATTGATCCGGACTGCTTCCAGACCACCTCTGGAGTCACATTTTTGACAGAATTTCCCCAATGTGGGATCGCTTCTAACCTTTTTACAAAATTCATGGCAGCAGCTATGTTCTGTTACCGGTATACCTTTATAATCCACAGTGATGATTGCCATGTTCGTCACCTCAGCAAGGGAACGCTGAAGATTCGTCCACTGTTCCATATCGAAGATCTGGTCAATGGCAAGTAATTTCTTCATATTTTAGGACCTCCTTTCAATTCTGCGATTAATCCTGAGATTTATTATGCTTTCAACGCTATTATCAACTTTGTTATCAATTCTGTTATCAATTCTGTTATTCATTCATCTATCAATTCTGATTCAATTTCGGTTTCTTTACTACCGGAATTAACACCTGAGAGGATTTCACCTCTTTCTCCTGATCCAGCCAGATTCCTGCATCCAGCATCTTTGCAACCACAGGAAGGTATTTTTTGGGAAGCCCTTCTCCGGCATGGAACATCTTGGAAAAAGATTTTTCATAGATATAATTGGAGTAATTCTGATACAGACGGCGTCCATGATCTGTTACCCGGATTATTATATTTTTTCGATTGCCCTCCATATAAAATTTTTCCAGCAGATCTTTTTGGGTTAATTTATTTACCAGTTTTGTAAAGGCGCTGGGACTGATGCCAAGCCTGCCGGCAATTTCTGACATGTTCTGATTCAGTTCTTCATTTTCCAGTAAATATTCCAATACCTGAATCTGAGAAATTGAAATTGGAATACTTGTTCCATAGTAATCCTCCTTGTTGTACATCGAAGCATAGACATTGGCATATTTATTCAACTTTTCTACAAATGCCCGGTATTCCCCCATCCACTGAAGTTTCATAAGATCACCCCCATAATACTAATTTTCAGTTTTCAATAATATAATTTCCAACGGAAATAATAATAATTACTTTAAGAATAATATAATTCTTCAGGGAAAACAATAGTCACATATTCACAGAAATGAGGACCTGGAATTAGGGATATTTACAGTGCTTAGTCCAGTATCTGTAAATTCAGCAGATCAGCAGAGATGAAACAGAGAAAACCTTGTGAAAGAAACGCTGCCCTTTACTGGGGAGGATTCTTTCACAAGGTTTATATGGTTGATATAACTGGAATCTGTACTTCTTTTACTGTATGGTTTCTTTTAATCGGTTAATCGCTTCTTCTTTGGTAACTGTGAAAAAGAAATCCTTTCCACAATTACTTTCATAAATGAAATCTTTTAAAGGTTTACTTGTATACTTTGTGTAATCTCCATAGATTGCAATTTTAACATGGTAGTTTATAAACTTCTGGAGAATCTCACCAGCTATCCCGGTACTCAGAATAAAAAATTCTTCCGAGACAGCTTCTTTATTTATTACGATCCGCTCTGCATTTGTTTCATACTTTACTGTCATAATGAAATCCAATGCAGACTGGGTATCTGCAATTAATTTTTCTTCACTGGAAACAACTGCAATATTCGCTTCATTTATTTTTATATTTTCAATTTTCATAATGTCCTCCTGGAGCGTGTCAGAAAAATTTTTAACAGGCTCTTAAACTTAATTTGCAGTACAAATTCCAGTTGAATAATGAGTATACTACAGCTGTTTTATCTTGTCAAATTTTATCGGCAACCGGTCTCTTCCGGCACTTTCATTGCTTCTGCCACATCCCGGAAAATCACTCCCAGTCCGTATGCACCCGCATCCGGATATCCAAGGCTCCGCTCTCCCACTGTTCCGGCTCTGCCCATCCGGGCAACGATTTTTTCTGTGGCTCTGGCGCCGTCTTCTGCTGCCCGGGCAGCTCTGATTAAAGTGGTGAGAACATCTTCTCCTGCTTTGGCACACAGGCTCCAGGTGTTTGCACAGGGAATAAAGGCATCAATCAGTGTTTTGTCGCCTATTTCGGCACCTCTTCCAAAAGACCGTTCTCCGGTTGCCTGAATTCCTTTTATGGATGCCTGCAGCATCTGAGCAAATTCAGATATGCTTAATTCTTTTTTTGCTCCGGTATATTTCCCTGCTGCCCGGAATGCCGATCCCCAGATGGGACCGGAAGCACCACCGCAGTGTTCCATGATTACCAGAGAACATGTGTCCAGGAAATCTCCGATTGTGTCTGTGTGATGAGCCATAATCTCGTTCCATTCTTCTTTGAGTCTGCGGAATCCTTTTGCAATGCTCATACCGAAATCGCCGTCCCCGGCATGGGAATCCAGCTCACAGAAAGGAACTTCATTGCGGATAACGGATTCACTCATACAATCCACCATATAGATTATATTATCAAGGCTGATGCAGTTATTATGAATGACAGCGCAATCCGCATTTGTCTGGATCGTATAGCTGGCATTTAAATCGGTCTTAGAGGTATCTTCCACGGATGTATAAGGGATACTTGCCTGCCAGTCAGTAATGGTGAAAACCGGTGCACAGCAGGGAGCGGTCAGCAGATCTTTTAACTCAGGATCCAGTTTCAGAATGGACAGGGATGCCCCCGCCATATCGATACTGGTCATGTAACTGCCTACCAGGGTACGGGAAACCACAACCGGATGCTTTGCCAATTCCTTATTTACCGAATGATTCAACAGATATAATTCCTGGGCAGGTGTGCCGCCAAACCCATTTACCAGGATGGCAATTTCCTGTCCCTGATCCGGTTGCAGCTCCTTTAGAAGGGCATCTGTCATTTTTTTCGCCAGTTCATCGGCAGTAAGGAGTTTTTCCCGCCTGATTCCGGGTTCCCCATGAATGCCCACACCATATTCCATTTCATCGTCACCCAGGACAAAGGTAGGCGTCCCCTTGGCAGGAACCGTACAGGAGGTAAAGGCAAAGCCGATGCTTTTTACATTGGATACGGTTTTTTCAGCCAGGCGTTTCACCTGAGCTAAATTCATGCCCTTCTCTGCTGCTGCACCTGCGATCTTATGTACAAACACTGTTCCTGCTACGCCTCTTTTGCCAACGGTATACAGACTGTCTGTTACTGCAATATCGTCATCCACTTTTATATAATCTACCGGGATACCGTCTTCCTGTGCAAGATAAGCTGCATTTTTAAAATTCATCATATCCCCGCTATAATTTTTAATAATCAGCAGGGTACCTTTGTCTCCGGCTGTTTCCCGGATCGCCTGGTATACCTGAATCTGGGAGGGGGAAGCAAATACGTCACCGCATACCGCAGCATCCAGAAGCCCTTTTCCTACAAATCCGGCATGTGCCGGTTCATGCCCGCTGCCGCCGCCGCTGATCAGAGTGACTTTCTCTTTGTTTTGCTTTTTTTTCTTAATGATTTTGTATTTTGGTATCAATTCCAGTTCCGGATGAGCAAGGACAAGACCATTGCACATCTCCATTACCACGTTTTGTGGATTATTGATTATTTTTTTCATTTACGGCACCTGCTTTCCTCTTTGTAGGTTTTACCGATACGGTCTGCTGTCAGGATTGCTGCAGCTACAGACTCCGGCGTTACCGGGAAAGGCATGGCATGAATAGACTCTTCGGGAATACATGCCTTTTTAGCAGCTTCTAAAAGTTCGTCCATCGTAAACTGATCTACGCCAATATCTTCCAGACATACCGGAAGTCCGACTTTCAGGCAGAAGTCCAAAACTTCATCCAATTCTTCTGTAGGGGCGTTTTCCAGGACCAGCTGCGCCAGTGTTCCGAAGGCTACTTTTTCACCGTGGAAATATTTGTGGGTTCCTTCAAATATGGTAAGTCCGTCATGTATGGCATGGGCACCTCCAAGTCCGGCACTTTCGAACCCAAGTCCTGATAAAAGGATATTTGTTTCAATGATATTTTCCAGTGCGGGCGTCACCTGCTTGCATTCACAGGCAGTTTTGGCTTTGATACCATCTTTCATCAAAGTCTGATAGCACAGGGCAGCCAGAGCCATAGCGGTATTTGTTCCTCTGGCGGGACCGCAGCATCCTTCCCGGAAACCACAGGGAAGTCCGGCATTTACATTGGAATAAGAGGCAGCGGTTGCCCTTGCTTCAAAATAGGTAGAAAGTGCATCTCCCATTCCGGATACCAGAAAGCGGGCTGGTGCATTTGCAATAACCGTGGTGTCAATTAAAATGACGCTGGGACTTTGCTTGAAATATGCGTAGTCATCAAAGGCACCGTCAGGTGTATAGAGAACTGCCGAATGGCTGGTTGGGGCATCGGTTGCTGCAATGGTGGGGACAATGATCAGGGATTCCCCCTCGGCTACACATTTTGCGGTGTCAATCGCTTTTCCGCCGCCAAGCCCAATGGTACAGTTGCATCCTTTTTCCTTAGCCAGTTCCTGCAGGCGTGCGACTTCCTGTCTGGAACATTCCCCTTTAAATCCGCTCTCTACAAACGTTATCTGATATTCCTGTGCAGTTTTATCCAATTTCTCCTTCACCCGGCTGACATCATCGGGATGGGCAATCAGTAATGCGGATGATCCGAATGTTTTTACAAAGTAACCCAGGTTTAAAATCTCATCCTCTCCCTGTACATATTTAGTTGGACATATAAAAGCTTTTCTCATATCTAAAGACCTCCTGCTGTATTTGATGCCTTTATTTTAGCAGGAAAACCACTTGCTTACAGTGAGGAATGATGACCGGAAATGACGATATAGAATCGTAAATATTTGTCATCAAATTCCTAAATGGTAATTTCATGAACTACTGTGGTGCACAGCTTACGTGTCAGCCTGAAATTGTGCGAAGGAAATTTGACGCAGTGGCAAATCTATATTATGATAAGGAAAAGCGGTATGAAACCAAGGATAAAGCGGAGGCATGATACGCCTATGACAGAACAGGTGAAAGAGAAATTAGAACATCTTCCGGAAGCTCCGGGAGTCTACAAAATGCTGGATGGAAAAGGGAAAATTATATATATCGGGAAGAGTAAATGCCTGAAGAAACGGGTGAAATCATATTTTGTGGAGACGCCTAAATGGGATAAGGTAAATCGGATGGCACCCTTTATAAAAGATCTTGATTATGTGGTTACGGATACCCATTTGGAAGCCATGCTTTTAGAATGCGAACTTATTAAACAAATTCGCCCATATTTCAATGTGCTGATGAAATACGATGACCGCTATGTGTACCTGAAGGTGGGAAGGACATTTCCCGATAAACTGTTATCTGTTGCCGGACACAGGGAAGAAAACTGCTTTGGACCATTTCGCAGCAGAAGCACTTTGCTGGAGATTATTGATTTCATGAAAAATGTGTATCCGGTAGAAAAAATAAAAAGAACCTACCAGCTGACCTATCATATCTTTCCAAAGCCGCTCACCCGGGAAAGCTGGGCGGATACACAGCAGGCGCTAATGGAATTCTGCATAAAGGGATCTGTACGGGAACAGTTTCTAAGACAGGCTCAAAAGACAATGAGCAAGGCAGCACAGGCTGAAAAGTATGAAACAGCTGCATTCTACCGGGATTTAATCCAGTATCTGCAATATCTGAAAAAGGGGCTGGATTCTTATGAGAACTGGATGAAACGCCATGTACTGCTGAATCTGGAAACAGACGGCGGCAGAAAACTGTTCTATATTGTAAACGGGCGTGTGATACATAAAAAGACAATTTTGCAGGCGCTGCCCCGGGTAAAGGAGGCGTTTCGAAAGGAAAGCCTGGAAATATTATCAGAGATTACGGATAATCTGGACCATAAGGGAAATATCGATTACTGTGATATTATTTATAGTGAAATGAGAGGACAGCCGTCAGAAAAAATAGAGATTGAGTTTTTGTAAAAAAGCTGCAATCGGATTCCAGTGATTGCAGCTGGCTTTAACTCCTTTGTGATGCATTGCGGCAAATTATGGTTGAACATATGACTGAACGCAAACACGCTCTAGAGAGCAAACAATCCATGATTGCTGCAGCAGATGTAGAATTTCCCGCTCCTGATTTTTGGAATGCGAAGCTCGGCATTTTGTTCCGGATATAATTTGATTAACTGAAGCCGGTCACAGGTGACATAGGCGGCAAAGGTCAGGTAGTGTTCTCTGGTCATGGGATGATTCAGGGTGATATAAGATTCATCATCTATGTCCGCTGCCGTTATTTTATGGTGCGCATCGACCGCCTTTACTTTAAGGGGCTCCAATTTTCGTCCGCAGCAGGAAAGCTCTGCTTTAGCCGTACTTGTCAGAACATTTCCGCAAGTCGGGCACAGATAAAACTTTACTCTTTTCATATTTCCTCCATCTGTATGGTTCGGGTCTAAATCGCCCTGTAATATTTTTTCTATATTGACCCCTAATATATGGGACAATTCACTAAGCAGTGATACATCGGGGCATCCAAGCCCTCTCTCCCACTTGGAGATGGTCTTGTCACTGATATTCATAGCATCCGCAATTTCCTTTTGCGTCATATGCTTTTCTTTTCGCAGTTCCAATATCAGCAGTCCCACTTTATTACAATCCATTTTATTCACCTCCTGTAATCAGCATAAGCCACCGGGAAACATATTGCAATCAACGCTCCGTAGAGTAGGTGTACAATTTTCCCGCTTTTCCCGTTCTTTGAACAGCTTCTAAGTAATAGAGTACATTCAATGCCAGCTGTGCCTTGGATAGAGACAGCTTAGAAGCAGATTTAAAGTCTTTGGATGTAAAATTGGGTTTCAGTCCAGGGGGAATCAGTTTGTAATAATCTTCCGGACTGTCTATGAAGATTTCATCTGTTAAACCAATGGGTATCCGTTCACAGCGTGAAGATCCTTTTTTCTTATCCTGGCTCCACCCGTCCAGATAGCGGTACTCTTCGATCTCGATCATGGCAATGGTCAGCTTAATTCTGGGATTTTTAAGGAGTTCCTTAATTTTGTACAACTCATGGAAGATGTCGTAATAACTGCCGCGTCTGGGGCTTTTCCTGGGCGGTGAAACCTCTCCTGTCGTCTTATCGACCCACAGAAGCCATTTGGTGCTGGCGATTGGGTATACGATACGCACATCACAGACCTTGGTAAATACCTCCAGTTTTTTCCGAAGTTTGTTAAAATTCTGGGTTTGTATCTCAATAATCTCCCGTTCCGACATAATATCCGCTACATAAGACTCCACCCGTACTTCTTGGTGTTCTATTCGGGGTTCATAGTATTCTTTTAATACTGCATGGAGTGTTTTTTCTGACAGTGTCCCGATGCCGTTGAAGTTTTTGCTGCCATATCGAATCTTTTGACAGGCATTTAAAAAGCGCTGTTGTTTGTTTTCCAGGTTATTCATAATCTTATTTATCTGTCCTTGTCTTTAAAATTTCTATTTGAGTTTCTATCTTCGTTTCTATTTGAGTTTCTATATTTGTGCTTCTATTGTATTTCTATTTGTGCTTCTATTTGTGTTTTTATTTATAATCCTTGTATATCTCATATACTCTATAAGCATACAACAGTGCAGCAGGTATTGTAAATAGTAAATGAAACAGAATACAACGTTATAGAAAATAAAAACGACAAGGATAATAGAAAATAATGAAAAAAAGATGTCACAACCAGCAGCCGGGGTTGTCTAATTAAGTGTAACGAGTGAAAAGGCATATTTTATGCAATGATCAAGGAGGATAAGAATGAACAATAAGGTAATTTTAGAGTTTTTAACACTGCTGCAGAAGCATAATTCTTTAGAGTGGATGCAGGAAAATAAGAAACTCTACCAGGAAGCAAAAGGAGAATTTGAAAGTTTAATCGGAGAAATGATTGTTAGGATTTCGGCATATGACGAATCAGTGGCGTGGCTAAGTGCAAAAGACCTGGTTTTCCGTTTAAACCGGGATACCCGATTCAGTAAGGATAAATCCCCTTACAACCCTTCTTTCCGGGCACATATTTCATCGGCGGGGCGTCTCCCCATTCCGGCGGGGTATTTTATCTGTATTAAGCCAGGGGAATCCATACTTGGCGGCGGTGTCTTCGCCACGCAGTTCCCGGATGCCACCACCATGGTACGGGACTATCTGACGGGGCACGGTGAAGCATTTATGGATATGATTAACAGCCAGGATTTTCAGGAGAATTTCGAAGTACTTGGGGAAAAGCTGAAAAATGTGCCGAGGGGTTATGACAAAGACCATCCCCTTGCTGAATTCCTGAAGCATAAATCCTGGGATCTGGAATATGCCATCCGTGATGCACAGTTTGAAGATGTGGATGGATTTTTAGATCTGTCCGTGGACATCTTCCATAAAATGAAGCCTTTTAATGATTATTTAAATCAGGCGCTGGCTTCATTTACCATGCCTCAGAGGCCGTAACTACTGTTCAGACTGTGCCGTGCACCTGGCTGTTGGGTGCTGTAGGGTATAAAGTGAAAGGGATGGCATTCGGATATCGCCTCTTAGAGCGTGTTTGAAATTCATTCCTGCCATCTGCACGCCCCACAAACTGCGACGCACAGCTGTCAGAAAGCAATTTTAAAATACGCTCTGGCAGACAGAGACTTTGAATAGGCAGCTACAGTTACTATGTATACCCAAAGGGTGTGGGAAGTAACAGAACATTTAAATAATTAAAAAAATGTCCCGGAAGTAGTTTGACAATAGAAATATTTTATTTTAAAATACTTCTATTGCAATAAGAAATGAAACAGGTGTAATATACTGAGAAAGCGTGGAAAAATGGGACATATTACTTCAAAAGAAGCCTATAAAAATCTGGAGGAGCGAATAAACTGGTTTACTCAGGGCGCTCCTGCTTCCCAAACACTGTACAAAATCCTGGAGGTTTTGTATTCGGAAAAAGAAGCAAAATGGATCTCGCTGCTGCCGGTGCGGCCGTTTACGGCTAAAAAGGCGGCACAGATCTGGGGGACGACCGAATTAAAAGCAGAAAAGGTACTGGATCACCTTTGTGAGAAAGCCTTGCTGGTTGATTCCTTTCACAATGGACAGAGAAAATTTGTAATGCCGCCGCCTATGGCTGGATTTTTTGAATTTGCCCTGATGAGGACCAGAGGGGATATTGATCAGAAATATTTAAGCGAACTGTATTATCAGTACATGAATGTGGAGGAGGATTTTGTAAAAGACCTCTTCTATGCTACCGAGACCAGACTGGGACGGGTATTTGTACAGGAACCGGTTTTGTCTACTGAAAACACCCTCCATATCCTGGATCATGAGCGGGCAAGTCATATTGTGGAAGAGGCGGAATATATTGGGCTTGGCACCTGCTACTGCCGGCACAAGATGTACCATGCGGGGCATCCCTGTGAAATTGATGCCCCCTGGGATGTCTGTCTGACTTTTGGAAATGTGGCACGTTCCCTTGCAGAACACGGCGGACATGCTAGGCTGATCTCCAAAGAAGAGGCATACGATGCGCTGGAACGCTCTTATGCGTCCAATCTGGTACAGATCGGTGAAAATGTAAGGGAAGATCCAATGTTCATCTGCAATTGCTGTGGATGCTGCTGTGAGGCCTTACAGGCGGCAAGGAAGTTCAGCCCCATGCAGCCTGTGGCAACTACAAATTTCATTCCTGAGATAGCCAAAGATAAATGTATCTCCTGCGGCAAGTGTGCAAAGGTCTGTCCTATCCTGGCAATTAAGATGGAGGACAAGAATGCGGTCATTGATACAGATATCTGCCTCGGCTGCGGTGTGTGCGCCGGAAACTGCCCCACAAAAGCCATTGAAATGAAACGCCGGGCGGTACAGATTATTACCCCGGTAAACAGTACCCATCGGTTTGTACTGCAGGCAATCGAAAAAGGAACCCTTCAGAATCTGATTTTCGATAATCACGCCTTTGCAAACCACAGAGCGATGGCAGCGGTCTTCGGAACTATTTTAAAACTTCCGCCGGTGAAGCAGATGCTGGCAAGCAAACAGATGAAATCCATTTATCTGGATAAACTGCTGTCCATGAAAAAGAAAAAGGCAGAATAAGCCTTTCGTGATGATCTGAGATAGCAGCATGAAAACAGGCACCAAAAAGGGAGCAATCCGCATGTGGTTCATACAGCGGATTGCTCCCTTTTCAAATAATCATAATGATCCGATTATAACATCCAGGTGAAGAATTCTGAAACTTGTTCTAATGTCTATACTTCCATTATGATTGGAAGTATCATCGGCGATCTTTTTATTTTTTTCCACAGGAAATCTCCAAGATCATCCCGGAGTGCTGACTTAATCTTTCCCCAGTCTGTTATTTTCTTCTTGTTACAGCGTTCCAGCGTATCAGCGGCAAGGCTGCGCAGCTGGGACATTAATTCCTCGGATTCCCGTACATATACAAATCCTCTGGAGATGATATCCGGTCCAGCCAGAACCTGGTTTGTGTCTTTTTCCAGCGTAACGGTAACCACCATAATGCCATTTTCAGACAAGCTCTGTCTGTCGTGCATGACGATATTCCCCACATCACCAATGCCTAATCCGTCAACCATGATGCCTCTGGCCGGAACCTGTCCGATGACAGTTGCCTTTTCTTCGGAAAGTGCCAGCACATTGCCGGATTCAATCAGAAATGTATTTTCTTTTGGAATGCCAAGTGCCTGTGCCAGATTTGCCTGTGCAGCCCGGTAGCGGTACTCTCCATGCATTGGCACCGCATATTTTGGATGAACCAGGGAATAGATCAGTTTGATTTCTTCCTGGCAGGCATGTCCCGATACATGGGTATCCTGGAAGATCACATTGGCACCTTTCATGGATAATTCATTAATAATTTTAGAAACGGCCTTTTCATTTCCGGGGATTGGCGTTGAACTTAAAATAATCGCATCCCCAGGTTTTACCGATACTTTTTTGTGCGTGGAATCTGCAATACGGGACAGAGCCGCCATGGATTCTCCCTGGCTTCCGGTTGTGATTAAAACCAGCTTTTCATCGGGATAGTTCTTCATAAGGTCGATATCGATCAGTGTATTCTTTGGAATTTTCACATACCCCAGATCCGAAGCGATCCGGATTACGTTCAGCATACTGCGGCCCTGCAGGATTACTTTCCGTCCGAATTTATATGCCGTGTTAATAATCTGCTGCACCCTGTCGATATTGGAAGCAAAGGTGGCAACGAAGATGCGGTGTGACTTATTTTCCTCAAACAGCGTGTCAAATGTCTTCGCAACCTTGATCTCAGACGGGGTAAAGCCCGGGCGCAAAGCGTTGGTACTGTCACACATTAGTGCAAGCACACCTTTTTTACCCAGGGCACCCAGACGCTGCAGGTCAATGGCATCTCCAAATAACGGTGTATAGTCGATCTTAAAGTCACCGGTATGCACAATGATACCTGCTGGTGAATAGATTGCCAGTGCGCTGGCATCGGCAATGCTGTGATTCGTTTTGATAAATTCAATCCGGAATGATCCCAGAGTGATAATGCCGCCGTGTTTTACCACTTTCCGGCGGGTGTTTTTCATTAAATGCGCCTCTTCCAGCTTATGTTCGATTAATCCCATTGTAAGCTGGGTTGCGTAAATCGGTATATTGATCTGGGGCAGGATATATGGCAGAGCCCCAATATGGTCTTCGTGACCATGAGTAATAACAAATCCCTTTACTTTATCCTTGTTCTCGATTAGATAAGTGACATCCGGAATTACTTTGTCAATGCCAAGCATTTCTTCATCCGGAAACGAAATTCCGCAGTCTACGACGATGATACTGTCCTCGTATTCAAATGCGGTAATATTCATACCTATTTTATCAAAGCCTCCCAGCGGGATAATTTTTACGCTGCCTGTATTTGTATTTTTTTTCAATTGAAACCTCCTAATGTATGCTATTCATATTGTTTACAGCCATTTATTTAAAATATTCATAATTTGCGGTATGTCAAGGGGCTTAGCCAGATGATAATTCATACCGGATTGTAATGCCATGTCTACGTCTCTTGCAAATGCATTTGCAGTCATGGCGATAATGGGTATCGTTTTTGCATCTGTGTGGGACAGTGCCCGGATGCTCCTGGTTGTTTCGTAACCGTTCATTACCGGCATCTGTATATCCATAAAGATCAGGTTATAATATCCGGGTATAGAATTCTGAAACTTGTCCAATGCTTCTCTTCCATTTACTGCCGGTTCCACCTCAATGCCGGTGCTGCCAAGTATTTCCATTGCAATTTCACGGTTCAGTTCATTGTCTTCTGCCAAAAGAATGCGTTTCCCAGGGAAAAATTCGCTTCCGATGGAAGTGGCAGAGATTTTCTCTTCTATTTTATCTTTTTGGACAAATTTTTTCAACATATAAATCAGGCGGGACTTAAATAACGGCTTTAAAATAAAACCGTCAACGCCGGCACTGAGTGCCTGTGACTCGTATTCCGACCAGTCGTAGGCAGATAATAATATAATGGTGACGTCCGGACCTGCTATTTTGCGGATACGCCTTGCAGTTTCGATTCCGTTTATCCCAGGCATATTCAGATCCAGGATAATTGCAAAATAACTTTCTTTTCGCAATTGAAGCTCTTGGGTTTTTACGACCGCTTCCTCACCGGATAAGACCCATTCACTGTTCAGCCCGATTTCGTTCAGACAGCTGCAGGTGGTTTCACATACGATCTGGTCATCATCTACAACCAGCACTGGCAGGTCATTCAGATCCTGGATGGTGTCACAGTTTTCAGATTCTTTATATTGCAGATGAATTTTCACGGTGAACCTTGAACCTTTGCCGTAGGTACTATCTACCTGAATATCGCCATCCATCATATGGACAATATTTTTGCTGATTGCCATACCAAGCCCGGTTCCCTGTATTTCCCGGATGGCCTGATCATCTGCCCGCTCAAAGGGTTCAAAGATTCGATCTGTAAATTCAGGTTTCATACCGATTCCGTTATCTTCAAAAATAAATTCATAACAGCCATAATTTTTAATCTGAGATGGCAGTTCTCTAATCTCTAATAAAAGATGCCCTTTCTGGGGGGTATATTTTATTGCATTGGAGAGAAGATTCATCAATAACTGTTGGATTCTCTGGGTGTCACAGATAACATCCTCATGCCGGATGGAATACAGATGAACATCCAGGATGTGTTCTTTTGCTGCAATATCCGATTGCACCATTGCCATTAGATTTTGCAGCAAATCGCTTAAGTTGGCTTCCTCTTCCGCAAGCACAATTCGCCCGCTTTCAATCTTGGACATATCCAGTACTTCGTTAATCAGACTTAACAGCAGCTTTGAGGAAAGGGTAATCTTACCCAGGCAGTCTAAAATGCGTTCTTTTTCATCTATATGTGCACCTGCAATCGCCGTCATACCGATGATGGCATTCATTGGCGTTCTGATATCGTGGCTCATACGGGATAAAAATTCAGATTTTGCCTGATTTGCTGCATTTGCGGCATGCAATGCGTCCTGCAGCAGCGCTTTCTGCCGCTTTTCTTCCCGGATCTCGGTGATATCTGTTCTTGTTAAAAGCAGAATGTTTTTTTCTTTATCAAAAAAGCTGAAACGTAGCTTTTTATCTCTCAGCTGATCATTTTCCCACATCTTAGCATAGAGGATATATTCACCGTCTTCTCTTACATTTTTTAATACATTTTCAAGCTGCATACAGTTGTTCAGCCGTATGCCTTCATCCGGCGTGCAGAACTGCGTATTATAAGCCATCATTTCTAAGGTATAATCATTGCGGGCGGCGGGAGGAAGCGGCGTACCGGAAGTCTCATTAGAGGAATACATCACGTAAGAATTATCATCTGCTTCCAGGTAAATGACATAATCATATTCGGACTGGACCGCCGTTTCGATAATGGCGGATCTTTTTTTATCGCTTATATTTCTGAAGCACATCACAATATTTTTATTAGCCGATTCCTCATTGGAAATTACCGTACAGAAGATCTCGTACCATTCCACACCCAGAGGTTCTCCTAAGATTCGTATTTCAAAGCTGCAGTTTTTTTTACCGCTTTCTATAAGGTCATTCAAAACATCCAAAGACATATACTGTTTCCAGACCTTATGGTCGGGTTCACAGATATAATTAGACAGGAAGAACGAAAACAGTTCGTCATATGGAAGGATCTGGTTTGTACGGTCCGACAGAACTTTTTCACTCCAGATATATACTTGCTCGGTAACTAAATTAATCTCCCAGACAGCTTCCATGAAACTGCCGATACCCATAATAATACCTTTAGCATAAAAATCTACAGGGTGCATTTCAATCTCCTTGTCTTATTAAAATGTAAAAGGAAGCCCGAAGTTTACGTAATATTGTTATGTAAACTTCGGGCACTCCTACAGCTTTGAAGTCAGGATTCTAAGATGATCGTAAATGGTCCATCATTACATAACTCAACTTTCATGTCAGCTCCAAAACTTCCTTTTTGGACATTTGGAACCTGCTTTTTACATTCTGCAATGATGTATTCATACAACTCTTCTGCCATCTTCGGTTCTCCGGCTTCTATGAAACTCGGGCGGTTGCCCTTCTTACAGTTTGCGTATAGCGTAAATTGTGAAATCAGCAGCAGGCTTCCACCCACATCCTTTAAAGACAGATTGGTTTTGCCGTTTGCATCTTCAAAAATGCGAAGTCCCGTCATTTTCTTTACCAGTGCATCCGCTGTTTCCAGGCTGTCTGTCTGGCTGATGCCAATTAGGACGAGGAAACCTTTTTGGATGGATCCTATGACTTGGGAATCAACTTTTACGCAGGCATCTGTTACTCTTTGAATTACAAATTTCATCTTACGTGGTGCCCTTTCTGGTTTAAGCTCTGCTTTCTTTGATTTTGACAAAGCTTAAAAGCTCTTCAACGGTGCCGTCAATACCAAGAAAACCACTGTCTATGAAAAGATGATAACCCGTTGCTTCTCCCCACTTTTTACTGGAGAAGTAATTGTAATAGCTGGCACGTTTTTTATCTGTTTTGATAATCATATCTTTTGCTTTTGCATTTGTCAGATCATATTTTTTAGCAATTCGATTCATTTTTTGTTCCATACTTGCATGAATAAAGACGTTGATACAATCCGGGAAATCCGCTAATGCATAGTCTGCGCAACGGCCGACGATTACACATGGACCTTCTTTGGCGATATCTTTAATAGCATTGAACTGTGCCAAAAATACTTTGTGGTTAATTGGCATATCTGAGAATGCTGCTGATGAATATCCCATGGAATAAGTATCCATAACCAGTGAATATAAGAAACTGTTCGTTGGTTTCTCATCATGATTTTCAAATAATTCCTGACAGATGCCGCTGTCTTTCGCTGCTCTGTCCAGAAGTTCCTTATCATAGCACTTGATGCCTAAGGAGTCTGCCAGCTTCATACCAATTTCTTTACCGCCACTTCCAAATTCTCTTCCGATTGTTATAATTGATTTACAAGCCATACAAAACACATCCTTTCTACCTTTGCTTTATGTCTCTATTATAAAACAATTTTGGCACAATGTATACTAATTTCACTTAACTAATCCAATTTTTTCAGTAAATTTATAAAATACTCCGGCAGAGGCGCGGAAAATTCCATATAACAGTTTTTTCTGGGATGTATAAATCCCAGAACCATGGCATGCAGCGTCTGGCCTTCCAGGCGGTAAGGAGACTTTGCAGGGCCGTAGACATCGTCCCCTAAAATCGGATGTCCGATACTTTTCATATGGACACGAATCTGATGGGTACGTCCGGTTTCCAGCTGGCATTCTATATACGTGAAATTGGAAAAGCGCTGGCACACATGGTAATGGGTGAGGGCTGCTTTGCCGTTTTTATAGTTTACCGCCATCTTCTTTCGGTCTGTAGGGTGCCTGCCGATGGGGGTATCCACTACACCGTCATCTTCTTTTAGGACACCATGAACGATTGCCCGGTATTTCCGTTTAATGGAATGTTCTTTTAACTGTTCGGCAATATGATTGTGCGTAAAATCATTTTTGCATACCAGCAGCGAACCGGTGGTGTTCATATCAATCCGGTGCACAATACCAGGGCGCATAACGCCGTTGATTCCGGATAATTCATCACGACAGTGGTACATCAGGGCATTGACCAGGGTTTGGCTGTAATGTCCTGCACTGGGATGTACGACCATGCCTTTTGGCTTATTTACCACAATGAGGTCTTCGTCTTCATATAATATGTCCAAAGGAATATCTTCCGGCTGGATATTTACTTCTTCCGGTTCCGGTACAGAGACGCTGATTACATCCCCTGAACCCACCTTATAATTGGCTTTCACTGCTTTTTCATTCACGATGACATCTTCAGATTTCAAAAGCTTCTGAAGATAAGAGCGTGACATTTCTTCCATATGATCCGACAGGTATTTGTCAATCCGTACCCCGTTATCTTCTGCAGATACGGTAAAATGTATGGCTTCCATCTAGTTCTCCTCTTTTGATTCGGTTTTCTGCCGGAGGGCCAGACAGGCAAAGTCTTCTTCTTTGTAGTAGAAAAAGATCAGGATGATCAGCAGAATCAGGGAGACAACCACATAGCAGTCCGCTACATTAAAGATCGGGAAGTCAATGAGGGAAAAGTAGAAAAAGTCAACTACAAATCCATTCATAACACGATCGATCATATTTCCAACTGCACCTGCTCCAAGGAGGACAGCGGTAATGCGCAGCCACAAATAATGCTTATTGACTGGGAATTTCTGAAAACAGTAGCCGATAAAAGCTAAAATAATCACAGCCATTATCAGAAACAGCCATCTCTGGTTTTGAAACATGCCAAATGCAGCTCCCCGGTTCTCCAGATACTGCAGTTCAAAGACACCTGGAATCAGTACGATGGGATCCTGTCCGGCAAGATTGGATACAGCCAGAGATTTGGTGAATTGATCCAACACCAATAATAAAGCGAATGCGATAATGCCCACTACCCAGCATATTAATTTTTTGTTATTTTTATTCATTTTCATCCTCTATTTCTGCATTTAAAAAGTCTACAGCAGCAATTATTTCTTCATCGGTTACTGTTTTGTCAATATAGGCTTTGCCAATTCCTTTTAATAAAATAAACTTGATCTGCCCTGCTTCCATCTTTTTATCCAGTTTTGTTGCTTTCAGAATTTCATGGGAATCCAGACCGGAAAAAGATACCGGAAGATCAAATCCCACATTCATATCCCGGATTTCAAAAAATTCTTCGGTACTGAGCAGATCCCGCCTCCAGGAGATATGAGCAGCCGCAACATAACCCAGGGCTACGCACTGACCATGGAGCAATTCGAAATTTTTCAGCTTTTCAATGGCATGTCCGATGGTATGTCCGAAGTTTAACAGTGCACGGTCCCCTTTTTCATAGGGATCCTGTTCTACCACCTGGCGTTTGATCTTACAGCTGATTTCTACCATATCCTGAAGTATCTGGCTGTCCCGTTCGGTAATCTCGCTCATCCGTTCTATGACCCATTCGTAATATCCGGCATCTTTGATTAAGCCGTGTTTTAGAATTTCACCCATTCCGCAGTAGAACTGTTCATCCGGCAGAGTTTTCAGTGCAGACATATTCATGTATACCATTTTTGGCTGATGGAAAGCGCCTACCATATTTTTATAACGGTCAAAATCCACTCCGGTTTTACCGCCGATACTGCTGTCTACCTGAGCTAAAAGTGAAGTGGGAACCTGAATAAAGGATATACCCCGCAGATAGGTAGCTGCTGCGTATCCGGTGAGATCGCCCACTACGCCGCCGCCTAAAGCAACCAGCATATCTTTCCGGTCAAAATGTTCTAAGATAAGATGTTCATATAAATTCCGAACGGTGTCCAGCGTCTTATTTTCTTCCCCAGCCGGAAAGGTAAAGACCGTAACGGAAGCGCACACTTTTTCCAGTACGGAGGTAACGGCAGCGGCGTAAAGCCCGCCAACATTGGAATCCGTTACAATACAGAGTTTCCTGGTTTGAACATCCAGTTCCGTTAAATAAGTTCCTAGTTTTTCAAAGTCATGTTCAAAGTGTATCTGATAAATCTCTTTTCCTTCTTTATGTACCGGAAGGCTTTTATGTTCTGCTGTATATTTCATAAGATGGTTTCTCCTAAATATATTTTTCGATTTCAACAAAGGTTCGCCCTTTTTTTGACTGTGACAGTTCGCTGGCATACCGGAAGCGGCCGTATCCTCTGGCTGATATCAAGTCGCCCTCTTTTAAAGTATAGCCATTGGAGGTAATCATTTTACCATTTACAAAGATTTTTCCGGCTTCGATTAAAGATACCAGACTGCTTCTGGAGGTTTTAAATGCAAGAGCCAGAAGGGCGTCTAAACGAATGGAAGCTACCGACCCCTTTATAATTTCTGTTTTTGGACTGTAATCAAATTCTGAAAAGGGAACTGGCTTACAGGATATAACCGTATGCTTAATACGGGTCAGTTCTTTGCATATAAATTCAGACATTCCTTTACAACAAAAAAGATAGGCAGACTGTTCCGTCACCAGAATGTCTCCTATTTTACTTCGCTCTATTCCAAGATTCAATATGGCTCCTAAATAATCCCGGTGATTCAGCACATCCGCAAATTTCTGGTTTAACGGTGCGATCTGCAGGCATGAAATCGGGAAATGATCCGGTATTTCGTCCTCCGGACACAAAGAAAAAGCATCAGGAATAAAGGCTGCCATCTGACGCTCTGCGAGTTCATAACCACCAAAAGTTTTCCAGTTGATATAGGAAAACTTTTGGATAGAGCTATGAAAAATATTCAGTTCATTCAGATTCATAAAATCACTGTACAGCGTGATACCTTTCGATAAAGCCCGGTCAGCCAGATCAACCAGCCGCTTTTGAAATAATTCTTCTTCTTTATTCATAATGAAACCTAATAATTTGTGTGAATAGAAGGTACGTCAAATGCTCCGCTTAATATTTCCTGAAAATCACCGGATACATCTACACCCGATGGGGTTATAATGAAAATGTAATTGCTGATCTTCTGCAGATTTCCATTGATCGCATAACAGGAGCCAGAAGCAAAGTCTATGATTCTCTGGGCAATATCCAGATCTAATCCTTCCATATTTAATACTACTGTGCAGCTTGCAAGAAGTGTCTCCGTGATTTCTCTGGCATCTTCCATGCTCCTTGGTTTAATTACACATACTTCCATACCAATCCCTGTCTTTCTGGGACGCATAGGGGATACTTTACTGCTTGTGCTTTGCTGCTGATGAACAGGTTTCACCTTCTGCGGCCCTTTATTTTGACTCTTCATTTTTGGAACCTGAGCGGACCTGTTATCATAATCGTCATAGTCATCATAGTCTTCTTCTTCTATTTTATTAAAGAAACGCTTTTTCGGACGTTCTTCCTCATAATCGTCGATTTCATCATCTAAAAAATCATCATCGTCGTAATCGTCGTCATTTAACTTCATTGCATTCAAGAACTTATCCAAAACACTCATTATAAATCTCCTATCTTCCTATCGTTTTATCATTTCACGTAATTTCTTTCACCAAAGATGCCTGTCCCAACGCGTACCAGAGTTGCACCTTCCTCAATGGCAATTTCGTAGTCACCAGTCATGCCCATACTCAAATTGCACATATTAACATTATCAATGTTTTTGCTTTTTATGTCAACATATAATTTTCTTAAATTTGAAAAATATACCCTGTTTCGTTCAGCTTTTTCGACAAAAGGTGCAATCGTCATTAGACCTTCCACCCTGAGATTAGGGAGATTCGCCGCCTGGCGCACCAATTCTTCCGCTTCTTCCGGGGATACGCCAAATTTCGACTCTTCCCTGGCAATATTTACCTCAATCAGCACAGGCATGACAAGATTCAGTTTCTCTGCCTCCTGCTGGATGGTTTGGGCCAGCCGTAAGCTGTCCACGGAATGTATCATGCAGGCTTTATCGATAATATATTTTACTTTGTTTCTCTGGAGGTGTCCAATCATATGCCATTTCAGGTTTTTTGGAAGAACTTCGTATTTATCTTTTAACTCCTGGGGTTTATTTTCACCGAAATCAATGACTCCTTCTGCCATAATCTCTTCGATCATAGATACAGGTTTTGTTTTACTGACTGCAATCAAAGTAACTTCGCTGCTGTCCCTTCCAGCCCTTTTGCATGCGGCTTCCACCCGTTTTTGTACATCACATAAATTTTCTTTTAACATCTCCGGTTCCTCCTGGTTCTAGAAAATATCTCTCTGTTCATACTTCTGTCAACATCATATTCTTATCTTTCATCCTTATCTTTTATAAGGACTGTCTGTTTATTTAGTAAACAATATCTTCATCATTTACGGTATCTGCATTCAGCACAATACGGTCATATTGAGAAAGACCGTAAGAGGTCCCTGCTGCTACAATACAGTATTCCTCATTTTCATCAATAATTTTAATTTCCCGGAAAACGGCGTAACCTTTATTGATATTATAAACGCCCTGCAGACTTCCGGTTCCGGATACCTGATATTTTTTGGAAGAATCTTTCTTCAGGATATAGTCTCCTACTTTGAAAAGCGTTGTGCCTACATAATACTCCGTATCCGTTTTTTCATAAACCGTTGCTGTTATGTATTTCGTTACGGTTTTTCCGTCTTTTCCCACGCTCTCTTTCAGAATACTTACTTCATTGTCGTTTTCTTCGTTCTCTGTGACAAATTCTTTTGGTATTTTAAAGAACTGTTTTTCAGCAATTGCACTTTTGGGTATCTTCAGTCCGGTCTCTCTGTTTAACACCAGTTCGATATCTACAAAGCGTTCTCCTGCGTAGCGAATCACAGAATTACTGATGTCCAGCTTTCCATAGTAATTTTCACCATTCTGGATAATAGAGAAATCGGCATTAAAGGAGGTACCATCTTTCAGGAAGCGGAAACGTACGGTCGAATTATTGGAGAGCTCTGTTAGCAGCTTTTTATCCAGTGGGATGATCAGAGACCAGTTCTCATCAGTTACCAGTTTATATACGGCATCTCCTGTTTTCACGGATTTATTCAGGCGGAGATTCTGTTTGTGATAATTCTTCTGGTCGAATGATTCGGGTTTTATATCCTCTGCTGTCATATTCTCATAATCATCCACAGCATATACCACAATTCCCTCCTGAGGAGCCTGATAGAGGCTGCCCAGAACTGATATCTGACCGCTTGAATTCTCAAGGTCAGATAACGCTTTTTCATTTGCCAGCTCTAATACCGTACTTTCGGTATCTGCCTTAAAATTGTAGACATTCTGAAAGGACATTTCGTCAAACCCAGTAGAAAAGTTTGCCATATTGCTGCG
Source organism: uncultured Robinsoniella sp. (assembly GCA_900540475.1). Taxonomy (GTDB): domain Bacteria; phylum Bacillota; class Clostridia; order Lachnospirales; family Lachnospiraceae; genus Robinsoniella. Next base: position 77,501 of record UQGG01000001.1, read on the forward strand.
TACTTTTGATAAGCTTTTACTGTCCAGATAATCAGCTGCTTCTGTCTCTGCCGGTGTCTGGGCTGCTTCTGATGTCTCGGTGCCGGATGATGACTCTGTCTGTCCATCTGCAGTGGTTGCTGCTTCTGATGTTTGCGCAGACTCGGTTGTAGCCGGAGTTGTGGCAGGCGTGGTTGCCTGAATTGCTCCGCCAATGGAATAAACGCTGTTTCCGGCGCCTACTTTTGAGCCTTCCCGGGCATAATAATTAATATTGCCGGCTTGTTCGGCTGTAACAATTTTTTCGGATTTTAATGCAAGGGCGCTGAACCTGTAGTTTCCTGACAGCGGGCCTGCTGTTACTTCATAGGCAGTTACATGGGTACTGGTCAGATACATCACCATACAGATGATCATATATACAAAAACGATTCCAAACATCAAAGTACCGATATTAAATAGAGGAAAACGCTTCATTTTCGTAATTTTTTTACTTTTTTTCTTAATAGGCAACATTGTAGCCTCCCTTCCCGAACATTTTACCACGTTCATTTCGATTGGACAACCTAGATTTTTGTATAAAATTTAGTAAAATGGAAAAAATAGAAAATAACCACTATAAGGAGGTAAAAAGCAAATGAATTCTAAATGGTTAGATTATACTTCATTGACACTTGTGGTCATTGGCGCAATCAATTGGGGATTAATCGGATTCTTCAAATTCGACCTCGTAGCCTTTTTATTCGGCAATATGAGCTGGATTTCAAGAATTGTTTATGCTCTGGTTGGGCTTGCGGGATTATATATGATTAGTATCTACGGCCGCATCGGTCAAATGGGCAGAGATTAATCGTTACATGCCGCAAAAAAGGCTGGGTATCCAAAAAAGGACCCAGCCTTATATTCGTTCTATGTATTACAGGGAAGCGATAACTTTTGATTTTGCATCTTCCGGCAAATCATCAGCATCCACAGATACACTCAGCACAAACGTGATGTTGTAAGTATCTCCAATACGTTCCAGTTTTTGAAGCGTCTCTGTAATATCATCATTTTCCAATTTTGCAATCTTTAAGAAACTATCTAAATACATCTGTTCTAAATCGTTATCCTGAGATATAATCCCATAAATAAATCCTACGAATTCATCACAATTCGTGATGGAATACTCGGCTGTATTAATTAAACGTACTTTATTGTTTAATTCATACATATGCTTAGCACTTTTGTCTAAATAGACAATATTACCATGTACGGACTTGATTTCAGCATTCACCTTGTCGAGTAATAACTTTGTCTTGCCTTTTCCTTTTTGGCCTGCGATTATCTGTATCATTGTAATCTCCTCCTTCAGTTTCTTCATGCACGATTTTATATGTACAATTATACTGCATAAGTTTTGAAATTACAACCTCTATTTGTTTATTTTAGACAATAAATCATTCATTTCAATATATAGCTGATCTTTGGTCTCTGCTCCCATAATTATTGAAATAAATGGGTTTCCGTACGGGTCTTTACTCATCAGTGCAAGACATGCTCCGGCTTCGTCCGTAGTACCTGTTTTTCCTCCGAATACAGTGACTCCTTCCGGTGCCTGTGCCAGTTTCATAAAGTAATGGTTGGTAGCATCCCATACACGTTCCACTTCTGTGTCATCAGCCAGCTTAAACTTGGCAACGTAACTCTTCTGATTGATAATATCACAGAAATCATCGTATTTCAGTGCTTCCTGGAACATGAGATATACATCGTAAATAGTAGTATAATGTTCCTGGTCCTGTAATCCGTGGGGATTGGTAAAATGTGTATTGGTAGCACCGATGTCATAGGCTTCCTGGTTCATCATCTGTACAAACTCTTCTACACTTCCGCCGACGTGTTCTGCGATTGCCACACTGGCATCGTTTCCTGATGCGATGAGAAGACCGTAGAGAAGCTGTCTTAAGGTGTATTTATCCCCGAGCTGCAGATAACAGACGGAGGATTCCGGATCAATATCAAGAGCACTTTCATCAACGGTTATTACATCATCTAAGTTCCCGTATTTCAAAGCAACAAGTGCTGTCATAATCTTGGTCAGGCTGGCTGGATAGAGTCGTTCATGGACATCTTTGGAATACATAACCTGATGATTGGTCAGATCAAACAATCCGGCACCTTTGGAGGTTAAATTCAGGCCTTCCATTGGTACATCCGCGCCGGTGACGCATAGATCCTGTGTAAAGGGTGCTGCATAATTTGTTGTCTGCCCCTCTTCCCGCTGTAACCCAAGTGTCACCTGGTTACGGTCAAAAGGCATCACCAGTTCAGCATCCTTCTGGCCTTTTATAAGAAAAAAATATGCCAAAAAGCCCAGTATTACAAGTAAAATAACCAGTAAAACACTAAATGTGATTACGGATTTCATGGTTTGCTTGTTCTGCTGCTGATGCCGTAATTCTCTTGGAGTTAATTGTTTATTACTTGTACATTTCACGCCACTCTAAATCTCCTCTGTCTAAAGATTTAATCAATAGTTCCGCAGTTGCAAGATTCGTTGCAAGAGGGATGTTATGGGTGTCACATAAGCGGAAAATATTTTTTACATCCGGCTCATGTTTTTTAGGAGACAGGGGGTCTCTTAAAAAGATTACCAGATCGATCTGGTTATTTTCGATCTGTGCGCCCATCTGCTGCTCTCCGCCCAGATGTCCCGCCAGATATTTATGGATATTTAAAGAGGTAACCTCCTCAATCAGCCTTCCGGTGGTTCCTGTTGCGTATAAGTCATTTTTTACTAAAATCCCCCGATAGGCGATACAAAAATTTTGCATAAGTTTTTTCTTGGAATCATGTGCAATTAAGCCAATATTCATTGTAATTTCCCTCCGTTAATATTTTCGGACCTGAAGTCCAATATTCAAGACAATTCCGATACCTATAAAAAGCGTAACCAGCGAAGTCAGACCTGCACTTACAAAAGGCAGCGGCAGACCGGTATTTGGCAATATTCTCGTTGTTACACAGATATTGATGAATGTCTGTAAGAATATGAGTGCTCCCATACCACAGCACACTAAGGTTCCGGCTAAATCCCTTGCTTTTTTACCAATACGGATACATTCTACCGCAATCAAAAGTTCCAGAATGATTATGATACAACATCCCAGAAAGCCTAATTCTTCTCCAGCAACGGCAAAGATAAAGTCTGTCTGGGGCTCTGCGATAAAGTTTCCGTTTTTTACGGATGAAACCAGATTGGTATCCAATCCTTTTCCATAGAGCTGGCCTGAGCCAATGGCAATAACGGAATTCATCTGCTGGTATGCCAGCTCGGGATACTCTTCCGGTTTTAACCATGCCAGGATACGTCCTGCCTGATAGCCCTGCAGCAACGTCTGGTTTGGCTGTAGTATAATGCTGAAAAATAACACTGCTGCCGGAACAGCTACTACTATAATACCACCAATGATTTTATAACTCAACCCCGCAACGAACATCATTGTAGAAAAAATTAAAACAACCAGAATACTCGTTGAAAGATTTGGCTGGCGGTAGATCAGATACCATGGGATTGCCAGCAGTACCAATGCCGGTAATATAATCTTTGGGCTATTCAGTTTTTCTTCATATTTAGAAAGAAATTTGGCAAAAAATATAATTAATATAATTTTTACAAGATCGGATGGCTGGAACTGAAGTCCTCCGATTACGATCCAGCGCTGTGCACCGTTTACTTCTCTGCCCAGAACGGGTAGAAGTGCCATCAGGATAACGCCGCCAATATAGGCGATCCAGTAAAAATTCATAATCCAGGTATAGTCAATCAAGGAAATGATGACCATACAGACAAGACCAAGAATCAGACCCAGGATCTGCTTGGACATTAAATCCTCCTGTGCGCTTCCAACTACCATCACGCCCAGAATGGACAGTGCCGTTACCCATATAACTAATCTAAATTTATAATCCTTTAATTTGTATTGTTTTAACATTCCCTGCACCCTGTTCTATCTCATTTATCACGTCAATATGTATATCCATGCTTTCATCATCAATGTCCATGTATTTTTGTATTACCTTAATCAGGTCTTTTTTCATCAGTGCCATATTTTCAGCAGAACAATCCAGCCGCTCACTGGTTAACAGGAGCTTCAGCCGGTCTCTGGCTACATCTTTAGAACATGTTTTTCGAAATCCATGGAAATTTATCATGCCGGCTCCTCTCAGTTTTTCTTAAAAATATTGGAAAATCTGGAAAAGAACGTGGTTGTCTTCGTTAAATCCGTCATGGGAACAGTTTCCCCGGTAATGCGACGGCTGATACTTAAAAATTCCTGTCCTGCACGGGTATCGTTCCCAGCCAGAGGTTCTCCCTGATTGGTGGCAATCACTATGCTTTCTTCGTCTAAAATGGAACCGATCAGATTTACGGCGAGGATATCGATCACATCTTCTACCGACATCATATCTCCTCTTTTAATCATGTCCATTCTCAGACGATTTATTAATAAATCGATGTCTCTGATATCGGCGGCTTCCAGAAGCCCGATAATGCGGTCAGCATCCCGAATGGCGGATACTTCTGGTGTGGTTACTACGATGGCTCTGTCAGCGCCTGCAATGGCGTTACGAAAGCCCTGTTCAATTCCGGCCGGACAATCCAGCAGGATATAATCAAAATGTTCTTTCAGATCTTCTGTGAGTTTTACCATCTGTTCCGGAGTGACTGCGGATTTATCCCGGGTCTGAGCTGATGGCAGCAAATACAGGTTGGGATACCGTTTATCTTTGATCAGTGCCTGTTTTAAACGGCAGTTTCCTTCTACTACATCCACGAGATTGTAGACAATCCGGTTCTCCAGTCCCATGACAACATCCAGATTCCGAAGACCGATATCTGTGTCCACCAATACGACCTTTTTATTTAATTTCGCCAACCCTGTACCGATGTTGGCTGTAGCGGTTGTTTTACCAACGCCGCCCTTTCCGGACGTTATTACAATTACTTCACTCATGCTATATCCTCCAAAATAACACTATTTATTTTCGTTATCTGGTGTGTTTTTATTCGCTGTTTAGCTTTCATTACCCTAAAAAATCTGGGGTATTTGATTTCAATCTGCTGTTAAAGGGAGATGTCATTTAATGCATCCTGAGATATGTTTTTAACAAAGATGTGATCATCTTTTATGTAAGCTATCTTGGGATCGATGGCATATTCCCCGGTATCCACTTTTTTTGTGATTGCGCTTCGCGCGATTTTATCGGCAATGCGAATCTGGTTTGGCTTCATCACAAGTGCGGCGACAAAGCATTCCCGATTGCCGCTGGCACCTGCATACACATTGCCACGGCAGGATCCAAGTACGACAATATTGCCTTTGGAAGTAACGATTCCCCCGGGATTGACATCTCCAAGGATAATGATGCTTGTCTCTGCCTCCAGTACCTGTCCTGCCCGCAGTGTGCCTTTATAGAACTGTCCGTCACGCCTGTCCAACTCTTCCATAGCAGTAGTGACGGCATTCTTATAGTACTCTTCATCATCTTTTCTTTCGTCTACCACACATAGGATATGGATCCTTGAATTATTTACAATGGCAGATACCATATCTTTCTCCTGCTGTTTTGTAAGTACTCTCCCCCGGAAAGTGATCGCCATTTTAGCATCCTGGAAAAAATTTGTGGATTCCTGGAATTTATCTGCGACTGCCTGAAGCAATTCATCAAAGGGAAGTTTATCATCCAGTATTACAATAAGACCATACTTATTGCTTTTAATAATGACGGAACTTTGATTCATAGTGATACCCATCGCATATTGCAGGCAAGCCTGCAATGCTGCCACAAATAAAATAGGTTGAAAGAAGCACAGCGTGGCGTCCTTTCATTTCTCAATTTTCTTTCAACCCCAGAACGTGACTATATATTGCTTAAGTCACGCCCTGACATCGTACAGTACCTTAAAAAGTCCGGGATACTGATCAAATCAGGCGGTGTAATGGAAGTTCCACTGCACCCTGCCTGACGGATTGATGTTAGTCGAATCTCTGTGTGTTTGCGTCTACCTGAATTGCATGTCCAGGTATAATTTCATCTGCTTCTTTGTTCTTAAATATATAGTTTACCATATCCCCTGCAACAGATGCTGCATTGGTAGAGGTGTAACCATTGGTAATTCGTACAGCGATGGCAATTTCCGGGTTATCGTATGGTGCATACCCTACGAAGAGAGCATGGCTGGGTACGCCTGTTTCCTGCGCCGTACCGGTTTTACCTGCCATATCTGTTTTGATGTTCTTTAAGATATTATTTGATTTCACCATCTCGTTCATACCAGTGTGAATAGCACTCCAGAGTTCAGAATCTAACTCTACGTTGTTATGAACTTTTGGTTTTTTCTCTTCCAGTACCCGATTATCGGAATCGGATATTTTATCCAGTAATGTCAGATCGTAACAGGTTCCTCCATTTGCGATTGTTGCTACATATCTGGAGAGCTGTGAAGTTGTAAAGGCATTGGTACCCTGACCCATAGCGGATGGTGCCATACCATTGTCGGAAATATGAGGATCTGTTTCTCCGATCTCAATTCCGGTAGGGGCATCGAAACCGAACATTTCTGCATATTTAGCGAGTTTTTCTATACCGACTTCATCTACTGCTTTGCCGTCTTCTGCACCTACATCACCTAACGTATAACCAATCGTGTTAAAATAAAAGTTACAGGAGTCACGCAGAGCGGTAACTAAGGATTCTGCACCATGTCCGAATTTATTCCAGCAATTGATCGGCGGGTCTACTAAGTCAAAGGTACCAGTACAATTAATCGTATCATAAATTCCAATAACACCTTCTGTTACACCGGCTGCAGCCGTAACCATCTTATAAGTAGAACCGGGAGCTGTAATTTCCTGGGTCGCCTTATTATAAAACGGGCTGGATAAATCAGTTGCCAGTTTTGCATAGTAGTCGGAGTCCATATCATTTGCCAGTCTGTTATTATCATAACTCGGATAAGTCACACAGGCAAGTACTTCTCCCGTATTTGGATTATTTATTACCAGAGAGCCGGAACATGGATCCAATGCCAACTGTGCAGGGGTAAGTTCCAGACTGTAAATCTTGGCATGTATAAAGTCGAATGCAGTCAGGCTTCCCGATGCAAGGGAGTTATAATCTTCCTCATTCATCTTAATGACACCCTGGTCAAAAAGCAGCAGGCAGACATCCGTAGCACTTAACGTATCGGATTCTATCATATAGCGATAGATTTTTTTACTGAAATGCGTATCCGTGGATAAATATTGTGCAATATAGTCAGATAATGCGCTGTATACTTCCTTGGAATCCAGATATTCCGTGTCTACCGGTACTTTGGATATATCAACCCAGTTTTTGGAAATTGCATAAGTTAAAAACTCTTGGAGACTGATGCTTCCGTCATTTGTCCATGCCAGATAAGTTTCATCGGATTTATCAATGGCATCTTTTTGCAAAATACCGGTTCCATCTATCAGCATATTATTAACAACATACGTCATATAGGCCTGCATATCTTTTCCCAGATCTTTATATGCTGCCGGGGAATCCGACGTCAATTCTGATTTAATAGCAGCAAAGACATTGGACTGTTCATTTAAAAATTGCTGGTATACCCGCTTTTCTGTTGAGGTGGCATCTTCTGATGAAATGTGATTTACGTCCAGAACATTGTTTTCAAACAGTGCGTAATATACGTCGTATACAGGAATTTTGATATCATCAGTGGTAGCATAATCCTCGATATTCACTTCTTTCGCATCAATCAGCATCGTATAGACAATACCTGCTATATACTGCTCCAGAATCCGGTATGCAGCAATCTGGTAATCGGTATCAAGTGTCAGCTGAATGTTATTTCCGGCCTGGGGTTCAACACGGTTATCTTTTTTAAGAATCTTTCCAAGGTTGTTTACATATACTCTTTCAGAACCCTTTAATCCCTGAAGCTGGTCTTCATAGACCTGTTCCAGTCCGATTTTACCAACGATGTCATTTTGGTTATATACTTCGCTGTCTTTATTTAACTCATTCAGTTCTTCGGAAGAGATCTGTCCGGTGTAACCGATGATCGGTGCAAAATAGATGCTGTTGTCATAGACACGAATCGTATCATCTACCACATCCACCCCGGGATAGATATCTTTGCTTTCCATAATGGTAGACATGGATGAGTCACTGATATTGGTAGCCAGGGTTGCAGCTAAATATTTCTGGAAGCTGTTTGCAGCTATTTTACTTCTCATTGTAACAATACTGAGAGTTTCCTCTTTTGTTAACGTATCCGGGAGACCATATTTAGCGAGTTCTTCTTTTGTGTTTTCTTTGGAAAGTACCCCATATCCTTTCTCTGCACAGAGATCATCCATCATCTGGGAAGCAGATGCATTGGTCTGCGCTTCCGTCAGGTTTTCAATATAAGCCTGTCCATAGATATCTGCTTTGAATCGAAGCAGGGATGTGCCGCTGGAGACAAATTGATATTCTCCGGCACTGTTCAGGGTAATTCCAAAATTATCTGTTACTTTATCTCCATTTTTTTCAAGAATCTTTAATATACCATACATACTGCCATTTAAAGCCAGATTTTTTTCATGCATGGTAAGATTATCGTAAGCACCGGTATCTTCGAATGTAACCGAATGGGCAAGCTTATTATAAGCCAGCAATTTTCCGTTTCGGTCTGTGATGATTCCACGGGTACTTTTTAAAGTTCTCTCTTTTTCAATCTGCATGGTAAAGTCGTTCAGGTAACTTTCACCTTCTACAATCTGCAGGGTGAACAGCCGGTATACCAGAATAAATGCAAGTATCAGGAATACAACGACCAGTATTACCATACGGGACTTTGCTGCTTTTGAAATGGTATCTTTTACATACTTAAACAAAACTATTTACACTCCTCTGTTCTGACTTCTCCAGTTTACGGTTGATAAATAATAATATACGGTAGCACAGAAATGTCAATACAATGGTATAGATGACCTCCGGCATAATGATCCGCCTCAGGTAGAAGAAGAAGTCAACTCTTCCCCGGAGCAGGAACTGGAAGCCGTAAAAAAGGATTCCATATGCCAGATCACTGGCTGCAGTTAAAACAACCGGCATTTTGATATCGTCATCGTAAAATATGTGGTAACAGTATCCATTCAGATATCCGATGAACATATAGATAATGGCACGGAAGCCCATTGTTTCTCCAAAGAAAAGATCTGCCATAAGGCCGCAGACAAATCCAATCCACAGTCCGGAACGTTTTCCTCTCATCAGCCCAAAGGATACGGTTACAATAATCAGTAAATTTGGTGTAATAGAAGCGATAGAAAGTGCCGGCAGCAATGTGCATTGTAAAATAACACATATTAACAGCACAAAAAAAAGTATCACCTTGCTTTTCATATCTTATCTCCTATCTGTATGTTACTCAGCTGTCTTCGGTGCTTCGGTGGACTGTGTCTCCGTCTCAGATGATGTTTCACTTTCGCTGCCACCGGTTTCGTCCAGTCCTTTGGCTTCCGTCTGCTTGGGTTCTGTCTCTGTAGTTTCAATCTGCTGCTTTAAAGTTTTGATGACCAGAACTTCCTGGATATCTTTAAAATCAACAGCCGGCGAAATATATCCGGATTTAGTCAGGTGGTTCGAATCGTTATTGATCTCACTGATATAACCAATTAAAATGCCGGGCAAAAATTTGCTGCTGACATTGGAAGTAACTACTTTATCTCCAACGCTGACTTTGTTGTCGGTATCCGTTAATTTAATCAGGTTTATCTTGTCTTCGTCGATCAGTCTGAGGTCACCGGCAATAATACACTGTTCATTGGTAGGGGAAACCATTGCGCTTACATTGCTGTAATCGTCTATAACAGAACGGACGGTAGACCAGTTTGGACCTACTTCTGTAATGATTCCGGCGAGTCCGCCGCCTGCCAGGACATTCATATCTACTGCAAATCCGTCATTGCTGCCCTTGTCGATGGTAAACATATGGAACCAGTTGCCGCTTTGCTTTGCGATTACTCTGGCGCCTACTTTTTCATAGTCTTCATACTGGTGATCCAGTTCATAGAGATCTCTTAAACGGTTCAGTTCTTCCTGATCCTGAATAAGACGGGTATTTTCAATGGTCAGATCATCCACTTTTTTCTGAAGGGATTTATTTTCGGTAACCAGGTCTGCAGAATTCTGGAAATAATCCCCTTTTCCTGATATCCAGGTACCAACCTGGTTAATACCGCTCTGCAGAGGCGTAATGATAAATTCACCCACCTGTTTCAGCGGTCCGCTGCTCATATCTACTGTGAAAGACAGTACGATCATAACACCGCACACAGCTGAAAGAACCAGTAATATTACTTTGCTTTTTATCGAATTCTTTTTCTTCATAACGATTCCTCTTTATATGGTATTTCCTGTTAAATCTTTTAAAGAATACGTACACGATTCTAATTCTTTGTGGTTCATGATAGCAAGAAGTCCTCGAAGTGTACTGGTAACAGGTTCTCTGACTAGATATATGGGGACTTCCAGTTCCCTTCTCATATATTCTGCCAGATTCGGTATTCCGGAGACACCGCCGCTTAAATAAATGCCATTTTTCCGGATATCAGCCAGAAACTGGGGTGGAATGCGGTTCAGTGTACTTTTTATGTTCTGGACAATATTGTCGATGGTTTCCATGATACAGACGCTGACAGAAAGAGACGGTATCACAGCGCTTTTAGGCAATCCGGACACCGTACTGATACCATATACTTCAAGGGAAGCAGCCGGCCCATCTATGATGTAAGCCAGGGCATTTTTCAGTTTATCTGCCGTTCGCATACCAATGTTCAGCTGGAACATACGCCGTACCATGGTACTGATGTCTTCATCTAACTTCCGGCCTCCGAACTGGAGCATTTTACTGAGCAGGATCTGCCCACCGGTTAATACGGAGATATCAGTTGTATCGGCGCCCATATTTACTATCATGTTTCCAACCGGCACATCGATGGGAAGTCCAATGCCTATAGCATCAGCGACCCCTTTGTCAACCAGGCAGATTTTTTTTGCTTTGATATTACCGCTCAGCACATTGTAATATGCCCGCTTTTCCACTGCGGAGATATCACTGGGAACAGCAATATAAATCGTTGGATGAACCGGTAAAAGGGAAGAACACCGCCGCAAAAGCCCTACAAGCAGCAGTTCCATATTTTTTGCATCGGCTATTGCACCATGCATCATAGGACAGCCGGCATGTACATTTACAGGTGTCTTTTCATACATTTCGTATGCATCGTCTCCGATGCCGATCACCTGAAGCCCGTCCCTGATTGCAATCATATTTTTTTCTGCAATCATTATTTTGTTATTTTTATCACATATCTTTATCGTATCTGTGCCAAGGTCAATTCCTAATAACATGGCTTCTTCTCTCCCTCATAGTTACAAAAGTCCTCGTTCTTTGAAGCTTAAATACTTTTTATCACCAATAATAATATGATCCAGCAGTTCAATGCCGATCAGAAGACCTGCATCCCGGATCCGTTTGGTTAAAAGGATATCCTCTCTGCTTGGAGAGGGATCACCGCTTGGGTGATTATGCACAAGGATAATAAATACTGCATGATGATGCAGTGCTTCCAGATAAATCTCCCGGGGTGTAATCAGGGCACCATTTACCGTACCCTTTGAAATAATATGGTCACACAGAAGCCTGCTTTTGGTATTTAACATCAGCATCAGCATCTGTTCCTGGGTACAGTGCCGGAAATCTTCCATATAATAATCTGCTATGGTTTCCGGTTTGGTAAAGCAAAGGCTGTCTTTTGCGGAAGATTTTGCAATTCTTCTGGACAATTCTACAATACACTTGATCTGTATGGCTTTTACTTTTCCGATGCCTTTCATCTTCCGAAGGTCGGAAATGCTTAAGTGATGGAGGCCTAAAAGGTTATGTTCTACTTTTGAACATTGTAAAACCTCCTGTGCCAGTTCCAGTGCCTGAATCCCCTGGGATCCGGTTCTTAAGATAACTGCCAGAAGTTCAGCGTCTGACAGCGCCTGTGCACCCATCGCAAGGCATTTTTCATATGGCCTGTCATCTGTAGGTAATTCTTTCATTGTAATAGATTCATTCATAGTATTCCCTTTCAAGCTCTCCCGGCAGGAAGCCTTGAATCAGGATTTATCCTGTCAAAACAAGACTATAAATAATCATCATTTTATCATAGATTGATGACAAAGTACACACTTATTAATCTTAAAATTTTGTGATGCCTTCGAATGTGTCTTTCAATAAGTCCTTAAATGAGTTCTAAAATGCATGGAATTTTTTAATAACAGCCTCTGCTACTTTTAAGCCATCCATTGCCGCACTAGTGATCCCGCCTGCATAACCGGCACCTTCGCCGCAGGGATATAATCCGGCTATGGTACTTTCAAAGAAATCATCTCTGGTAATGCGAAGCGGAGAAGACGTCCGGCTCTCAATGCCTGAAAGAATGGCATCTTTTCTTGCAAAACCCTTAATCATATGATCAAAGCCCAAAATACCCTGTTCGATGGAATCCCCCAGGAATTTGGGCAGGCATTCTCTTAAATTTCCAAAATCATATGCGCCTTTTATTGCCGGAGCATACTCTCCGGGACCGTTGCTGCTGCGATGCTTTACAAAGTCCTCAAACAGCTGCACCGGTACTTTTCCATTACACAGCGCATAAGCCTTTTGCTCCAGATTCTGCTGAAATCTGACACCGCTTAGTGAATCCACCGCTTCGTAATCTTCCGGAGTGACCGTTACCACTATGGCACTGTTTGCATTTATTCCATCCCTTTTTTGATAACTCATGCCGTTAACCGCAGTCATGCCGTTTTCAGATGAGGCATTTACCACGTAGCCGCCGGGGCACATACAGAATGAATAGACACCCCTTCCGTTCTCCAGTTTTTTGGTAAGCTTGTAATCAGCTGCAGGCAGGGTTTTTAAATCCGTTCTGGCATATTGGGACTGGTTGATCATACTCTGAGGATGTTCAATCCGAAGCCCTACAGCAAAAGATTTTGGTGACATGGCAAGGGGCTTTCGGGACAGCATGGAAAAGGTATCTCTTGCACTGTGACCGATTGCCAGCACTACCACTGCCGTATGCAAGGTCTCCTGGTCATTTATGCAAATGCTCTCTATTCTGCCGTCACGGACTTGAAGATCCGTAAGCTGGCTTTCAAACCGTACCTCTCCGCCCAGATGCTGTATCTCCAACCGCATATTTTTCACTACATCCCGAAGGACATCCGTTCCAATATGGGGTTTGTTCAGGTATAGAATGGAGCTGTCAGCACCTGCCTCCACAAATGTTTCCAGTACATAGCGTCCCCTTCCTTTTGGATCCTTAACCATGGTGTTTAGTTTTCCGTCTGAAAAAGTTCCGGCACCGCCTTCTCCAAACTGGACGTTGGAAGACTGCTTTAAGGGACTTCCTTTCCAGAAGCCTTCCACTGTCTTAGAGCGTGCATCCACATCTTCGCCCCGTTCCAGGATCAGTGGACGGTAGCCGCACTTTGCAAGGAGCAGGCCGCAGAACAATCCGGCAGGTCCCATTCCCACAATAACCGGACGGTCCTTTAATGCTTCTTCTCCGCAAGACGGAATTTGATAAGAAACAGGTGCAGATTTTACAATCTGGCTGTTTTTGCATTTTTTTAAGACCACATGCTCTTTTTCCACTTCAGCATCGATGGTATAGCTGTATTTGATATCCGGTTTCTTGCGTGCATCTATGGAACGTTTTATAATATGGAAACTTTTTAAATCTGTTTCCTTTATTTTCAGTTCTCTGCAGACGGCCCGCGCCAGGTCTTCTCTTGTATGTTCCGGCTGTAATTTTATCTGCGGAATCCTAATCATTCATATCCTCCTATAGAACGTCACACGCTCTTTTACCTTATTTTACTGTTTCATGATTACAGGTGCTGTGCAGACCTGCTGTGTAACCGCTGGACCATGCCCACTGCAGATTGTATCCTCCACAGGCACCGTCAATATCCAGGATTTCTCCGGCTAGAAAAAGACCGGGGGCGATTTTAGATTCCAGGCTGGTATTGTCTACTTCCTGTACGGAAACCCCGCCGGAGCATACCTGAGCCTGGGAAAAATCCCGGAAACCGCTGATCTCAGCCATACTGCTTTTGACAGAGCCGGTAAGTGCCTTGATTTCATCTGCTGTAACAGCATCTGCAGGCTTGGTATTTTTTATTTTGGCCTTTTTTAGCACCATGGTAATGATTTTCTTGTTTAACAGACCGGTGAGACTCTCTTCTACGGTTCGTTTGGGATATTGCAGAGCGCGGTTTTTTAATAAATTTATCAGTTCTTCTGTCTGGAAATCCGGCATCAGATCCACACTGACCTGGACATTTTTGTTTGCTGACAAGGCTCTGGCTGCAAAACGGCTGAGCTGGAATACTACGATTCCGGAAATGCCGTAATCGGTCCATTGTAATTCGCCGGATTCAGTCATGATGGGCGTTTGTTCCACATAAAGAGTCAGACAGGATTGACTGCGTACCCCGGCGAGGCTTTTAAACCAGTCCCCTTTTACTTTTAGCGGAACCAGGGCAGGCAGAGGGGGAATAATCCTGTGACCTGCCATCTCTGCCAGATCATAGCCGCTTCCATCAGAACCGGTAACGGGTGCCGCTTTGGAGCCGGCGCTTAAGATAACAGCATCAGCCGCATAGGTCCAGCCTGCTGTTTCGATCTGCCAGTTTCCCCGAGCATAATACAGCCCTTTTACTTTCTCCAGGCATTTCAGTTTTATGGAAAGCCTTTTTACTTCCATTAACAGAAGGTCTAAAACAGCAGATGCCTGTTCTACATAAGGGTATATATATCCACCCCGGTCTTTTAGCAGAAGTCCCAGATCTTCAAAAAATGCCAGGGTATCCGATACGCTGAACTGTTCCAGAATATGGCTGACAAATTCCGGGGTATTGGAACGGTAGACATTTGGATCTGACATGTTGGTATTGGTGAGATTGCATTTTCCGTTTCCGGTTGTCAGCAGTTTTTTGCCTGGTTTTTCCATCCCTTCCAGGATGGTGACGGATGCGCCGTTTCTGGCAGCTGTAATGGCTGCAATCAGACCGGAAGCGCCGGCACCGATGACGAAAACCTTTTTCATGATACGTTCACTCCTATCTTCCGGTTATGGAAGTTTTACTAAATTCTTCTCGATCAGCCGCTGAAGGGATTTTAAGATACCCAGTTTGGCATGCTGCCAGGTGAGTCCGCCCTGGAAATAAACGGCATAGGGCGGTTTAATCGGACCGTCTGCACTTAACTCTATAGAGGAACCCTGAATAAAGGCTCCTGCAGCCATGATGACATCACTGTCATATCCCGGCATAGCCCAGGGCTCCGGTGTCACATAGCTGTCTACCGGTGCGGCAGCCTGAATGCCTTCACAAAAAGCAATAACGCCCTCAGGGAAACCAAATTCTACTGCCTGGATGATATCGTGCCGGCTTTCCTGTCCATTAGGTACGACCTTAAATCCCAGTTTTTCATAAATATTTGCAGCAAAAATGGCACCCTTTAATGCTCCGCCAACTACGGTTGGTGCCAGGAACAGCCCCTGGTAAAAGGACTGCATAATACCTAATGTGGCGCCTACTTCCCTGCCAAGACCCGGAGAAGTCAGTCGATAAGAAGCATTTTCAATGCATTTTTCAGTCCCTGCAATGTAACCGCCTATGGGAGCCAGTCCCCCGCCCGGATTTTTAATCAGTGATCCCACGACCATATCCGCTCCTACGTCAGAAGGCTCCATGCACTCTACAAATTCACCGTAACAGTTATCCACCATACAGATGATGTCAGGATTGATGGATTTTACAAATGCAATGGCTTCGCCGATAGCGGCAACCGAGAGGGTTGGACGGGTCTGATAGCCTTTTGAACGCTGGATCTCAATCATTTTAGTCTTTTGGCTCAGCGTTTCTTTTATCTTTTCATAATCAAAACTTCCGTCTTCCAAAAGATCCACCTGTTTATAGGTTACCCCATATTCTGCAAGAGATCCGCAGGAAGGGCGGATGCCAATGACTTCTTCTAAGGTGTCATAAGGTTTTCCTGAAATAGATACCAGTTCATCCCCGGGTCTTAAATTTCCGGAAAGCGCGACAGCCAGTGCGTGTGTGCCACAGGTAATCTGAGGTCGCACCAGAGCTGCTTCCGTATGAAAAACGCTGGCATAGACGGCCTCTAATGTCTCTCTGCCTGCATCGTTATATCCATATCCGGTACTGGAGGTGAAATGTTCCGCACACACGCGGTTCTGCTGCAGTGCACGGATAACTTTTAACTGGTTAAATTCTACGGTTTCATCTATTTTTTCAAAACGTTCTTTGAGACTGGATTCGATTTCTTTTCCGTATGTGAATACATCCTTTTGAATCCCAAGTGTCTCATACATCTCTTCTATTGTGTTATTATTCATAATTTCCTCTCACAGCATATATATTTTTCTCTTTTAAAATGCTCAGCATAGCTTGGAGTATCTCCGTATTATTATAAGCAAAATGGTCTTTATCCATCCAGATAACATCTTTTTCCCGTTTAAACCAGGTTATCTGGCGCTTGGCAAAATGTCTGGTATCCCGTTTTAAGATATAAACGGCTTCTTCCAGGGTGCAGTTTCCTTCCAGATAATCCAGGATTTCTTTGTAGCCAAGCCCCTGCATGGACACCATGTCTTTGGTATAGCCTTTTTCTTTTAACTGTGCAACTTCATCTAAAAGCCCCTCTTCCAGCATGCGGTCTATTCTCAGATTAATTCGTTCATACAGGTTTGAGCGAACATCATTCAGAACGAAGTATGCAAATTGATAAGGGGATTCTTTTTGGCGCTCCTGCTCATTGTGCAGGGAGATCTGCTGACCGGTATCATGGAAAAATTCCAGTGCCCGTATCACCCGTTTTACGTTGTTTGGATGAATCTCAAGAGCGGATTTGGGATCGGCAATCTGCAGTTGTTCATGGAGAAATGCACTTCCCTTTGTGGCAGCCAGTTCCTCCAGCTCCTGGCGGTAGGCACTGTTTTCGCTTGTCTCCGTAAAGTCAATGTCATATAAAACTGCCTGAATATAAAAGCCGGTTCCCCCTGTTAGAATGGGGATTTTTCCCTTTTCCCAGATCTGCTGCATATACTTTTTTGCATATTCCTGGAACCTGACTACATGAAATTCTTCATCCGGGTCAAATTCATCGATCAGATAATGTGGGACGCCTTCCATTTCAGAGGGCTTAATTTTTGCAGAGCCAATGTCCATTCCCCGGTATACCTGCATAGAGTCGGCAGAGATAATCTCACCGTTCACTTCTTTTGCCAGGGCAATGGAGAGCTCGGTTTTTCCAACGGCTGTGGGACCGGTTAATATTATGAGTGGTTTTTTCATAGGAACCTTTCCCTTCTTAAACAATACGCTTGAATTTTTTTTCCATCTCTACCTTGGTCATGGAAATAATCGTAGGCCTTCCATGAGGACAGTTGTATGGATTTTCTAAGGTGAGAAGCTCGGCTATCAGGCTTTCTGCCTCCATGGCAGTCATCTTATGGTTGCCCTTAACAGCCGCTTTACAGGACATGGAAGCAATTTTTTCATTGATTACTTCCGCTTTCATCCGTCCGGTCTGCTCGCCCAGGCTGTCCAGCATCTCGATAAACAGATCCTGCTGGGCAATACCAAATAAATTATCGGGCACTGCGCGGATGGAATACTCCTTGCCTCCGAAAGGTTCGATTTCAAAACCAATCTGGGTAAAATTCTCCATATAACGCTTTAACAGCTCTTCTTCCTGCATACTGAGCGTCAGAATAATCGGCGGACTCAGATATTGGGAAGTAAAGTTACGGCTATTGAGGTTATTCATGGTTCTTTCGTATAGAACCTTCTCATGTGCCGCATGCTGGTCGATAATATATAGCTTTTCCTGGAATTCAACCAGCCAGTAAGTGCTAAAAACCTGTCCGATTATCCGGTGTTCGGATACACTTTCTTTGGAAAGCAGTTTTCCCTCAAAGAGGTCTAACTGCTGAGCGGACTGTATGATTGACTGATTGGGACTGCCGGAATTGGATACATCAGCATCGGAAGCTCCTGCCTGGCTCAAATTTGTCCCATCAGATGCAATTGTCGTCATTCGTGGAGTTGATCCAGAAGCAATCGTATCCGCCGCTTGCGCTGCTATTTCTCCTGGAGTGTCCGGATTCACAAGATTTTGGGTCTGGCTGGATGCAGCATCAACTGATACAGCGGACAATACATCTTTCTGCCTCGCCTCTGTTTTGGGTAATAACGAAGACATCAGGTTCTTTGTGTCTTCATAAACAGGTTTATTTGCAGGGACAGATCCACGTTCAGCATTATCAGGACGTTCAGCATGTCCGGTACTTCGAGCATATTCTGTACTTCTAGCATATTCGGTACTTTTAGCATGTTCGGTACGTTCAGCATGTTCACCAATAGGACGTGGTGCACCTGGTTTTGACGGAAAGGGCTTTCCAGGGGATGCCTGATAATTGCTTCTCTCCCGCATCTGTTCCAGTCTTTTCTTTTCAAATGGTTCCGGAATAGATTGCAGAACTTTTGCTTCTTTTATTTTTTCCGTTTTATCTTCTTTGACGGTTACTTCCGGGATGAGCTCTTTATGCGTCAGACCCTGCTTTACTGAGTCATAGACCAGCTGATACATTTTTTCATTGTCGGCAAAACGCAGCTCCATTTTTGTGGGATGGACATTGATATCCAGTAAGTCCCCGTCCATTGTAAAATGAATAGCGGTAAAAGGATATTTATGCTGCATCATAAATGTTTTATAGGCATCTTCGATTGCCCGGGCAATAATGTTACTCTTTATATAACGCCCGTTTATAAAATAATTTTCGTAATTGCGGTTTCCTCTGGAAACAATTGGTTTTCCAATATATCCTTTCAGCGATACCTGTTCATTTGCATTCTCCAGGGCGATGAGGTGGTTAGCAATATCCCGCCCATAGACGTTGTAAATGATATCTTTTAGATTATCATTCCCTGAGGTATGCATTTTGGTCTGGTTATTGCTGATAAATTTAAAGGAAACATTTGGATGGGATAATGCCAGCCGCTCCATCAGGTCATTGATGTAACCTGCTTCTGTCATACTGGATTTTAAAAACTTTTTTCGGGCGGGTGTATTGAAGAATATATTGCGTACCAGGAAAGTGGTTCCTTCCGGTGCACCGATTTCTTCTTTGGATTTTTCTGTTCCGCCTTCAATAATATAGCGGGTACCGGTAAGGCTGCCTGTAGTCTTCGTAATTAATTCCACCTGGCAGACTGCAGCAATGCTGGACAGCGCTTCACCGCGAAATCCAAGGGAGGTTACGCCCAGCAAATCTTCCACCCGTTTAATTTTACTGGTAGCATGGCGTAAAAATGCCAGGGGTACCTGGTCCTGGGTAATCCCTTCCCCGTTATCCGTGATGCGGATCAGAGAAGTTCCTCCATCCTTGATTTCCACGGTTACTGCATTAGCACCTGCATCGATGGCATTTTCCACTAACTCCTTTACCACGGAGGCAGGACGTTCAATCACTTCGCCTGCCGCAATCTTATCAATTGTCTGTTGATCTAATACTTCGATCGTCTTCATGTGTATACCTCCGTAACAGTTTAGACAGGTATGCGCATTTACTGCGCATACCGTAAGAAAGTGATTCAGGAGTGCAAAAATCCCATCGCGCAAGCGATTATAAATGGATTTTTGCAGTAACAGGACAGCTTGTCTGAACTGTTACATACCTCCTGCATAGCACAGATTTGTCTGCGGTACTGCGCCAATAGTACGTGCGAACAAAGTTCACACTTATCACCACCGATTCTTTAACTTGTTCTGAAGACGGTAAATTGTGTTGAGTGCATCAATTGGGGTCAGTGTACTGATATCCATTTCTTTTAATTCCTGAAGGATATCCTGGTCGCTGACTGTATCAAACAGAGACATCTGCTCTAAATCTACCTGATCATATTTCTTGGTTTTAACCTTCGTTTTCGTGCCGGTTTCTGCCTGGATTTCCCTGGCTTTTGCTGTGATGTCGGCATCACTTAATTCCTCTACCAGCTGCTTGGCACGTTCAATAACCGTTTCCGGCACTCCGGCTAACTTTGCAACCTGGATTCCGTAGCTCTTATCTGCACCGCCTTTGACGATTTTTCGCAGGAAGACAATGTCATCTCCCTTTTCTTTTACGGCGATACAGTAGTTATTGACACTGCTTAATTTACCTTCCAGTTCCGTAAGCTCGTGATAGTGAGTGGCAAAAAGGGTCTTGGCACCTAAAAGCTTTGGATTGCTGATGTGTTCCACTACTGCCCATGCAATACTCAGTCCGTCAAAGGTGCTGGTACCCCTGCCGATTTCATCTAAGATCAGCAGGCTGTTGGAAGTGGCATTTCTTAAAATATTGGCAACCTCGGTCATTTCCACCATAAAGGTACTCTGTCCCGATGCCAGGTCATCAGAAGCTCCCACACGGGTAAAAATTCTGTCTACAATGCCTATTTTTGCGCTTGCAGCCGGTATAAAGCAGCCAATCTGTGCCATCAATACAATCAGGGCACTTTGGCGCATATAAGTGGATTTACCAGCCATATTAGGACCTGTGATAATGGAGATGCGGTTGCTTCCATTATCCAGGTATGTATCGTTGGAAATAAACATATCATTGGAGATCATTTTTTCCACAACGGGATGGCGTCCTTCTTTGATGTCGATGACGCCTTTTTCATTGATGACAGGGCGCACATAATTATTTCGCTCTGCGATCAGGGACAGGGAGGCAAATACATCGATTTTAGCCACTGCTTTTGCTGTGGTCTGGATTCGCACGACTTCTGCGGCTATCCGGTCCCGCACCTTATTGAAAAGGTCATATTCTAAAGCAAACAGCTTATCTTCTGCTCCCAGAATAATATCTTCCAGCTCTTTTAATTCCGGTGTGATGTACCGTTCGGCATTCGCCAGTGTCTGTTTTCTGGTAAAGTAGTCGGGGACCAGGTTCTTATTGGAGTTGGTAACCTCCAGATAGTAGCCGAATACTTTATTGAATTTAATTTTCAGGTTTCTGATCCCTGTTTTATCCCGCTCTTTGCTTTCTAATTCAGCAAGCCATGTCTTGCCTTCGGTTTTTGCATGTCGCAGCTTGTCGATTTCTTCATTGCATCCTTCTTTGATAATTCCGCCTTCCTTTATGGTAATAGGCGGTTCATCCATAATGGATGTGTCAATTAAATCACAGAGATCGGTCAGCTCGTCCATCTGCTCGTAAATATCCGTCAGTAGTTCCTTTTTAAAGTCCCCAAGCAGATATTTTATGTGGGGAAGCATGGAAAGGGAGCTTTTAAATGCAATTAAGTCTCTTGGATTAGCAGATTTATAGCTGATTTTACTGATCAGCCGTTCCAGGTCGTATACCGGATTTAAGTATTCCCGGATCTCTTCTCTGGATATGGCATTTTGATTTAATTCTTCAATAGCATCCAGGCGGGAATTTATTTCTGTTTTGTCGATGAGGGGCTGCTCGATAAAGCTTCTCAGCATTCTGGCACCCATAGCCGTCTTAGTCTTGTCCAGAACCCACAACAGGGAGCCGCGCTTTTGTTTTTCCCGCAGGGTCTCGCACAGTTCCAGATTTCTGCGTGTGGAACTGTCAATAATCATATATTTTCCGGTGACGTATGGTGTAAGGGTAGTGAGATTGGCTAGGGAAGTCTTCTGGGTTTCGGTCAGATACTGCAGAATTGCGCCTGCTGCAATGACGCCGCAGTCGTAGTCCGCAAGACCAAGACCCTCAAGACTGTTCAGTTTAAAATGATCCATCAGACTCCGTTTGCACAAGTCATCGTCAAAATACCAGGACTCCAGAGAATATACCGTGATGCCAAGCCTGTTTTTCAGATCATCAATATCCATACCGCTGACATAAAAGGAATGATTGCAGACAATTTCTTTTGGAGAAAATTTGGTGATCTCATCCATTAATTTCCGGGCGGAATCCAGTTCGGTTACAAAATAGTCGCCGGTTGTAATGTCAGAAATGGATACGCCGTATCTGTCGGCCATATAGACGATACACATCAGATAATTGTTGCGGGTTTCATCCAAAGCCTGGGTATTTAAATTGGTCCCGGGAGTTACGATACGCAGGACCTCTCTTTTTACAATACCTTTTGCCATTTTCGGGTCTTCTACCTGCTCACAGATCGCAACCTTATAGCCCTTAGCCACCAGTTTTGTCAAATATCCGTCAACAGCATGATGAGGAACGCCGCACATTGGCGCCCGCTCCTCCTGTCCACAATTTTTTCCGGTTAAAGTAATTTCCAGTTCTCTTGATGCAGTGATTGCATCATCAAAAAACATTTCATAAAAGTCACCAAGGCGGTAAAATAAAATACAGTCTTTATACTGTTCCTTGGTAGCCATATATTGTTTCATCATTGGTGTTAGTTGTTCCACGCTTTTGTTCCTCTCTATCTTACTATTTCACCCATGTAGTAAAAGCCTTTGCATTCCTTAAGATGTACATTTACGATTTTGCCAAGAAGTTCTTCCGTGCCCGGGAAATGTACCAGCAGGTTGTTGCTTAAACGTCCGGTCATCAAGCTGCTGTCGTGGTCATTCACCTCTTCTACCAGTACCGGGAGAGTGGTGCTTGTGTATCTGGATGTCATCTCTCTTGAAATCTCCTGGACTTCTTTTAAAAGCCTGTCAAAGCGGTTTTTCACCTGGTCTTCCGGCACCTGATCATCTTTGGCTGCGGCAGGCGTCCCGGTCCGTTTGGAATAAATAAAGGTAAATGCACTGTCAAACCGGACTTGTCTTACCACGTCCAGTGTTTCTAAAAAGTCTTCCTCTGTTTCGCCCGGAAAACCTACAATAATATCTGTGGTCAGGGAGATATCCGGTACTGCTGCGCGGAGCCTGTCCACCAGGTCCAGATACTGCTCCTTTGTATAATGCCGGTTCATCTCTTTTAGAATCCTGGAACTTCCGGATTGCAGAGGCAGATGCATGTGTTTGCAGATTTTGGTTGAGTTCTTCATAGTCTCAATCAGTTCCTCTGACAGATCCTTTGGATGGGAAGTCATAAAACGAATTCGTTCAAGGCCTTCAATCTGTTCGATTTCTTTTAAAAGTCCCGCAAAGCTCATGGGCGTTTCCAGGTTCTTTCCATAGGAATTTACGTTTTGTCCCAGAAGCATGACTTCTACCACGCCATCTGCAACCAGACGTGTGATCTCCCGGACGATATCCACGGGATTTCTGCTGCGTTCTCTTCCGCGCACATAAGGTACAATACAGTAACTGCAGAAATTGTTACATCCAAACATGATATTAATGCCCGATTTGAACGGATACTTCCGCTCGCTTGGTAGATCTTCCACGATTTTGTCCGTGTCTTTCCAGATATCAATTACCATACGGGACGAGTCGTAGCGTGTGGCAATTAACTCAGCAAATTTATAGATATTATGAGTTCCGAAAATCAGATCTACAAAGCGGTAGCTTTGCTTTAGCTTTTCTACAACCTTCGGTTCCTGCATCATGCAGCCGCACAGGGCTATCAGCATGTGTGGATTCTTTTTCTTGATGCTGTTTAAGGCACCCAGTCTTCCATACACTCTCTGATTAGCATTTTCCCTGACGGTACAGGTATTGTAAATTACAAAGTCCGCATGCTCATCTTCGATGATCTCGTATCCGATCTGCTCCAGAATACCGGTTAACTTCTCGGAGTCCCTTGCATTCATCTGACAGCCAAAGGTAACAGTGGATGCGGTTAACCTTCGGCCCAGACGTTCGCTTTGTTCCTGAACCATTTCCCGGCACTTTTTCATATAGTAGTACTGGCGGAAAGGTTCTGTTACCGGGGGTTCTTTATTTAAATCTATTTTCTCTAATGCTTCTTCAAATTCTTTTTCCAAATTCATGAATCATACTCCTTGTCATTTCGTACTGGAGCCTGTGTGAAAATGCTTTTTGTCAACTGCGCAATTTCCATACATGCTCAAGGCATATGAAAATATTATAACAAAAACCGACAAAAAAAGAAATCATTATTTTTTAGAATATTATTACCGTCTCTCAGCAGGTTCGTACAGCTGGCAGAAAGCAATTTTCAAATACGCTCCAAAAATGAAAAAGGAATCTTTTTAATTTCTTCATAAGTATGGATCTGATATTCCGTATCCAGAGGAAAAACAGCTTCGTCAGCAACGGTTTCTACGGTCAGAGCCAGCTTGTGAAATACCTCCGAGTAGTAGTTTACGGAGTTCCCGCCGCTGCTTGCATCCCCGAATTCTTCCCCGCTGCTGCCAAGGTCATAATGGGCAAGTGACTGGAGATGCCTTGCCATCCGTTCACTTTCCTTATTATAGGATGCCGGCATTGCACCCCGGAAGTAATAAATGATCTGGCCTCTGGAGTGAAAATCTATGTACCCAACTGAATTTGGAAATTGCCTGAATACTCCGATTAAAGCCTGCGTCTCATTCTCACTTCCGGGATAAAGCATACGCCCCTGCACCCGAAATGATTTGCAAGGGAAATTACGGTTAATATCCACGCCTCTTCCGTTGAATTTCCATTCTTCATAGGGGATGCCGTCCATTAGTATGGTGTGGCGGTAGATTGGATTACGGATGGACTGGTATCCGCATAAAGCGATTTCATATCCGTCTGGATTCATCAGCGGCAGGAAACAGATGCTGTATGTTTCCATCAGCTTGTGAACCGCTTCCGGATTCATGCAGTAATCCTCAATTATTTTTAACATTAAGATTGGATTAACGCTCTCTCTGCCGTGTATCCCGGCACTGCAAATCAGACATTTGTCAGATGTTCCCATCTGAAGCATTGGTATTTTACGCTCATCGTGGCTGTAACCTATGACCGATAATTTTAGAAGATCAGAATAACGGCATTCCAGTTCATAGATACACTGCATGATTTCTTCATATGTATAAGTTTGATTTAAAGTTACCACATCTGCACACTCCTTCCTCTGGAGCGTGTCTGAAAATTGCTTCCTGACAGCTGTACATTCCAGTGTATTCTACATTCGATCGTAAAATGGGGCGTACAGCTGGCGGGAATAAATTATCAAACTCGCTCTTATCAGTATATGAAAATAAATATGCAAATATGACAAAACTCCAGATCAGCTGTTATGAATCGCCAATCTGGAATTTCCCGGTTTACTTACGGATTTGTCCGTTTCCGTAAATGATATATTTAGTTGTAGTCAGCGCCAGTAGACCCATCGGACCTCTGGCATGAAGTTTTTGTGTACTAATGCCGATTTCTGCACCAAATCCAAATTCAAATCCATCCGTAAACCGGGTGGAGGCGTTTACATAGACCGCAGCAGCATCAATTTCTTCCAGGAATTTCTGGGAATGTGCATAATCATTTGTGATGATCGCCTCGGAATGTCCTGTATTATACTTGTTAATATGGGAAATGGCATCTTCTATGGAATCAACCGTTTTTACAGAAAGGATGTAATCCAGGTATTCACTGCCCCAGTCTTCTTCACAAGCAGGCAGCACACCTGCTGCAGCATCCATCGCAGGTTTATCACCCCGAAGCTCTACTCTTTTTTCATCCAGACGTTTTTTCAGTGCCGGGAGCAGGTCATTTATCACATTCTTATGTACAACAATGGATTCACATGCATTGCATACGCCGATTCTCTGGGTTTTTGCATTGAATATAATATCGATAGCCATATTAAGATCTGCTGTTTCATCTACATAGATGTGGCAGTTTCCGGTTCCGGTTTCGATTACCGGTATGGTGCTGTTGTTCACAACCGCTTTAATTAAGCCGGCGCCCCCTCTTGGGATTAGCACATCTACATACTGGTTTAATTTCATAAATGCAGTCGTTGTTTCCCGGTTACTGTCCTCGATCAGCTGAATGGCATCTCCTGTAATATTCTGAGCCGCCAGTGCCTTGCGGATTACGGATACGATGGCTTTATTCGAATGAATGGCATCACTTCCGCCTTTTAGTATAACAGCATTTCCGGTTTTAAAGCAGAGTCCAAAAGCATCTGCCGTAACATTAGGGCGGGATTCGTAAATGATACCCACGACACCAAGGGGTACTCTTTTTTGACCGATCATTAACCCGTTGGGGCGCTTCTTCATAGAAAGAACCTCTCCGATGGGGTCATCTAGAGCAACCAGCTGGGTCAGCCCTTCAGCCATTCCCTCAATCCGTGCCCGGGTCAGCAAAAGGCGGTCAACCAGCCCTTCTTTCATCTGGTTTGCACGGGCTGCTTCGATGTCTTTTTCATTTTCTTTTAATATGGTATCGCTTTCCTTTAAAAGGGCATCAGCAACTGCTTCCAGTGCCGCATTCTTTTTCAGGGTTTCTAATGTCTGCAGTGATGGTTTTGCCTCCTGGGCTTTCTGTCCTATTTCCTGTAATGTTGGCATCTTAATCCTCCTCACAATTGTTTTTGCGGTATCCTTACCATTAATCTATGCAAAATAGCATGCAGCAGGTGTAATCAGCATCTGAGGCAGAATATCGTGTACATCAGACGGGACTTCATCTACTACCTGAAAATCAAAAGCAACTGCTATGGTTTTGTGTTTCTTATGTATACTCAGATACCGGTCATAAAATCCCTTACCATAACCGCATCTGTGGCATGCAGAATCGAAAGCTACACCGGGAACGATTACCAGTGCATCTTCTTCAAGAGCCTGTTCGAAGGTTTGCGGTTCTGGAATATGAAAATAACCGGGTGCCACATCCTCATAAGAATGGATGTAATAATAATCCATATCAGCGCCCTTTACCTTAGGTGCCGCTACACGTTTCTTCTGCTGCCAGGCCTCTTCGATGAGTTCCCTGGTGGAAACCTCTCCATTATAATCCATATAGACGTAGATACAGTCTGCCTTTTGAAAATCTTCCGACCGGATGATTTTCTGGCAGATTTCATGGCTGTCTGTGCGGATTATTTCGGGAGTTAGCTGTGCACGTTTTTGAAATATCTTTTTTCTAATTTCCTTTTTTTCCATATTTATACCTTGCTATTCCTCAATTATCAGTTTGAAGGTGATTTTCCTCCAAACTTCTCACCTAAATTTACGATGGTGCCGTCTTCTTCCTGCATATCAATATTATTTAACTGGCTTCTTAAATTACTGCGGATGGATTCCACATATTCTCTTCGCAGGTCTGCCTGTTCCTTTTTTTCCGGTTCGGTCAGTCCCTCCGCTTTTGATTTTCTAGCCAGTGCATTAATTCGATCTAACTTTTCCTGATTCATAGATTCAACTCCTTTTGTTTTTTATTACTGCATTTCTTCCAGGTAATCAATTAAGTAGAAATCTGCATCGGACTTTGCCAGAAACAGGGTTCCATGATTACGTCCCTGAACTATTTTATGTAGAACATGGAAATCTTCTCCGTTGGCAATTACCATATCCGTACCCGCGGAGGTGGCAATTTTAGCAGCAACCAGTTTAGTTGCCATGCCGCCGGTTCCCACACTGCTGCTGCTGCTGTCTTTTCCCATATTCATTAAATGATCATCCAGAGTTTCTACAATATCGATAAATTTAGCATTGGGATTCTGATTTGGGTCATCGGTAAAGAGACCGTCAATATCGGAAAGCAGAATCAGAAGATCGGCTCCCACTAATGCGGCTACGATTGCCGAAAGGGTATCATTGTCACCAAAGCGCATTTCATAGGTAGATACGGTATCATTTTCATTAACGATGGGAATTGCACCAAGCTTCAGCAATTCCTGAAAGGTGTTTAATGCATTTTTACGGCTTAAATTATCTACCATTGTATTTTTTGTCATAAGAATCTGTGCAGCCATCTGTCCGTATTCCGCAAACAGTTTTTGATATATCATCATTAATTTTGCTTGGCCAATAGCGGCACACGCCTGCTTTCTGGCAATTTCATCCGGCTTGGATTCCATGCCTACCGCCTTTGTCCCAACCGCAATTGCACCGGAAGATACTAAAATCACATCTTTTCCCATATTGCGCAGATCGCTTAATTCACGTACCAGAATTTCCAGTTTCGTCAGGTTCAGCGCGCCTGTTTCCTCATGTGTCAAAGAAGAGGAACCGATTTTTACAACAATTCTTTTCTTATCTATTAGTTTTTCACGAATGTTCACTTTGTGCCTCCTTCACTATTTCCAAACTATCTTACACCATTTTCAGGAAATCGTCCAGTGGTCTATGTGGAATAATTCTCTAAAAAATTATACAGCTCACTGAAATCTTCCAGATACTTCCCTTCTTTGATCTCCTCCTGCACACTTTCCGGGAGGCGGTCCATGTGGATGTTGGTATATTCATAAAGGATATCATCCTTTGTACGGTATACGGTTATTTTCCCATTTTCTTCTTTCAGATAGAATTTTCCTTTATCAGAGGCATCTGCGGTTACTTTTTTATCTTTGCTGAATGATACATCTTTCGCCTGCATTTTTAAAATTTCATCCTGTCCGGACTGCAATTCATAGTTATGTGTCCAGCGGTAGCTGGCATAGTAGGCGAAACATAATAAACAGACGCTAAATAAAACGCCGACACTATATTTCCATTTCATAAGATCACTCCTTTGGAAATAGTATCGGCATTCTCAGATTACTTATGCACGTTTATTGTCACTTTCTAGTCAAAAATCCGCTTTTTATGGAATTTGTGACTTCACGGCAGTCGTCAATTTGAACCGCAAGCGAATCCGTCCGGCTCATTGCTCACGGTAATAAATATTTAAGATTCGGTTCTAAGAGAACCCCTTCTTTTACCGGATAACCGTATTGGTCACCGGACTGTATGCATCTGCAGACAAACTGATGCGCTTCTTCTGCTGCATTTACCAGCTCGTCACCTTTCATCAGTTTTCCAAACAGTACGCTGGCAAACAGATCACCGGTACCGGGATAGGATCTTCCGGTGCTGGATTTGGATAAAATCTGTACGTTTTTTCCTTGGCACAGTGCGATGGATTGGGGATAACCCGGTAAAGGGACGCTGGTAATAACACAACTGCGGCATCCTTTTTCCATTAATTTTTCTGCGATGCGCCCAATTTGTTTTTCATCACTGGATTCCAGACAGGGCTCACCGGTTATCAGACAGCTTTCTGTATAATTGGGTGTCACCAGTGTGCTGTGGGGAAGTAACGCCCACATTGCCTGATTATAGGAATCGTCAAAATTCATATAGAAGCTGCCGTGGTCACCCATAATGGGATCAAACAGAACATCTGCTTTGGGAAAGTGCTTTAAAAACTGCAGAACCTCCCGGACCACACGGACATTTCCAAGATATCCAATGAAAATGTAATCAAAGGTTATTTGGTTGTTACTAAAATGTTCTGCGGCTTCTTCTACAAAGGATGGCAGGGGCATCATCACCGGCTTGCCGAAACCTCCGGTATGAGTTGACAGAATCATCGTAGGCACCGGGCAAGGCTCGATACCCATTATGGAAAATACCGGAAGTATATTTGTCATAGCAGCTTTTCCGACGCTGCACATATCATGGATTACAGCAACTCTTTTAATTGGTTTCATCTGCTGCCTTTCTATAAAATGCGGCATTTTTTTAATATTGCAACCATCAGGCGGCCTTTTGGAAGCTCCAGAATCTCACGCTCCCTTATGCCCTTGAGTTTAATCAGACACACACAGTAGACGATTACACCGATTAAGATTGCAATAATCGTGGATACTGCATTTCCCAGAAACTTATTAAACACCCACTGAACGCCAAATACGATCAGCCCCATAACTGCTGAGGACAAAAGGGGAATTAAAAATGTCTTTTTCAACTCCTGCCGGTAATGGAGATGCTTTTTGATGGAAAGAGCATTTAATATACAGATCACAAAGGCAAAGAATATATTCGCATAGACAACGCTGTATATATTAAGAGAAGCTTTTGTTAATAACAGCATCAATACAAATATATGTAATACCAGAGCGATCGCTGCATGGATTAAAGGAGCTCTCAACTGATTGAGACCCTGCAGAATCCCGGTTGTCAGCGTTGACAGCGCAAACAGAACGATCATTAGTGCACCGGTCTGCATGATTCCCGTTGTAAGGGCGCGTCCGTCATTAAAAAGAAGCTTCATAATGGGTGTGGCAAGCGCAGCCATTCCAACCGCACAGGGGATGGTGATTACCATGGTATAGCGGATGGTATTGCGTACTTTAATGGAAGCATCTTTAAAATCATGATCTACCATTGCTTTTGTCAGGCTGGGAACCACGGAGGGCGCCAGACAGGAAGCCAGTGCCAGTGGTACATTCATCAATACCCGGAATTTACCTACATAGACACCCCAGATGATGGTGTATTGCTTTTCAGTATAACCCTGTCCAGATAAAACGGCATTAAAAATACCCTGGTCCAATACGGTTATGATGTTGTAGATTACCGTACTTAGAACAACCGGAATGATGGTCATGAGGATTGCTTTGTAAATAAGTGCGTCGGGTTCCAGCCTCTTGGTAGGATCCTGGCGCATCTGTTTTTTAAAATTTCTCTGATAAGAGCTGAATATAACCATAAGGAAAATAAGCGCCACTGCTACGCTGACGACGGTACCCAGAGTACCGCCAGCCGCTCCCAATGCAGGGGGAAGGGAACTATTTTCCAGGCTATTCCCTTTTTCCTTTACAATGGATGCTCCGTAATTAAATAATATACCTGCTGCGGCAACTGACACTACCGCATTTACAATCTGTTCAATGACCTGGGACACTGCCGTAGGAACCATAGAACCATGCCCCTGATAGAAACCGCGGAATACTCCTGCGATGGCAAAGATAAATACCGCCGGAGCCAGTACGCGCAGTCCATAGGAAGCCATTTCTGTCTTCATGATGTCTTTTGAAATCACACCTGCCAGAAGGAAGGTTAAAACGGAAACGATACCTCCTGCGATTACCGCAAATTTCAGGGAACATTTAAAAACTTTATATGCATTTTTTTTCTGTCCTAAATGTAACCGTTCTGATACCAGCTTGGATACAGCCAGAGGAAGGCTGAAGGAGGATACCATCAACAGAATGGTGTAGATTTCATTAGCTGTTGAATAGTAGCTGTTTCCTTCATCTCCCAGAATATTTGTAAGGGGTATGCGGTAAATCATGCCTATAATTTTGGCAAGAATAGAAGCTACCGCAAGAATTGTACCCTGCACTAAAAACGAATTACTCTTCTTCTTCTTTCCCACGTCATACCTCGTTTATCTCATGTTTTATTCCTGCGGGCAACGAGCCAAACGGACACGCTGTCGCGTCCATTTGGCGACTGCCGCGAGGGTCAAATATCCTGTTGCTTGCAACGGGGTTTTTGACTTCTATACTACTGAATTACTACATTGCTTTCATAATTTTTCGGTACGATGCAGACCCAGGTCTTGCCCTGATTTAATACGATTTCTTTCCCGGAGGCGTCATAGTATTTTGCAGGCCCCCATTCATCATCTTTCTTCCAGGTTCCTTTCTGGTAAGTACCGTCTGAAAATACAATTGCATTTCCACCAGATTTTGTGTCTATGTTCAAATAACCGTTATCGTCATAGTTTTCTACTTGTGAATACTGGAAAATGACGTTTTTATATGCCAGCTGTTCATCGGTAAGCTGATCGATCTGCTCTTTTTTGTACTGGGAACGGTAGTAAAGCTTGTCCTCTGTATTGTAATCGAACCAGGGTTTGTTGATCTGGTAAGCAGGCTCCATATGCTGGGCGGAACCATCTGTATAGGTGATTTCTTCACCATCCTTGGCAAATTTATAATGCCCGGTATAATCATCTGCTAATTCGGTGCTGTAACCCTTGTTTTCAATTGCCTTATTAATTCCTTCTTCGCTGATATATACGTTATGGGGAGAGGGTCTGTCTGAGGAACGGTAGAAAATATCTTCTCCTGCGTATCCTTTTAACTTACCGGCTTTTTCCTGGTACTCCAGTCCGCTGATGTTATTAACCCGGTCTGAATTTAACAGATCAAAAGCGTAAACAGCCTGTCCAAAGTGGGTATAGATGGCATCGAATTCCAGGGCATACCGTACATAATAGTCACGGCAGCTCCTCACGGAACCGATTTTTTCCATATCTTTGTAATCTTCAAAGATACCCATGAGACGTGTTAATCCGCCTTCCACCGGTGCTTCGTATACAATGCCTGCACGGGCGATTCCCGCCTGGGGACACGCGTCTATGATATTGTTCAGCATAATCGCAATCGGACGCTTATATGCAAGATTGACATCGGTTAATGCTCCTGTCAGATAACTGTGCACCTGCCCCTGGGCATTGGGTGTCTCACGTTTGGAACTCTGATCCTCCGTATTGTTGACGGTAAAGGATCCGGTCTCCAGTTCTGAATCTGTCTCCAGAGCAGCGGTGGTATCATTTTGTGCTGTCTGTGTTGCAGGTTCTGTCTCTCCTTTTTTCTGGCAGGCGGTAAAAGTAACTGCTGTCAAAGTCAATAATGCAAGTACTGTTAATTTTTTCATAGTTTTCGTCCTTCTTATCTGTTTATTTTCAGCGCATTTAAAATTTCTTCCTGCTTGGTTTCCATAACTTTCGCTTCCTCCGGCTCCATATGGTCATAACCCATTAAATGAAGCATACTGTGCGCTATCAAAAAAGCAAATTCCCTTTCTACAGAATGTCCATAAGCTTCTGCCTGTTCCAGAACCTTTTCTACGGAAATTACGATATCACCCAATAATAATTCCCCTGATTCCGGATTAAAGCACTCCGCCCATGCATCTTCCAAATATTCAAAATCTGCAGGCCTATCATATTCCAGCATAGGAAAAGACAACACATCGGTTGCCCTGTCGATTTCGCGGTATTCATAATTCATGACTCTTATCTCTTCATTGGAAGTTAAGGTAAGGTTTATTTCGGCTTCATAGGGACAGCTCTCATGGTCCAAAGCCTCTCTTATTACTTTTTCAGCCATCGCCCGGTAATCAAAAGAAAAGGGGATCTGGCATTCTTCTTCATACTGTATTGTCATGTTGTGGTGTCCTTTCTGGTTCTTATCCCACTTAATTTCTCGGCCGGCGGACTTTTGACGATTCCCTGGGCTTAGATTTCTTTTCATAATCATCATATGCCTGTACAATTTTCTGCACCAACGGATGTCTTACAACATCCTTGCTGGTTAACATACAAAAAGAAATATCCTCTACTTTTTTCAAAACCTGAACGGCAACGTCCAGACCTGATTTTGTAGCAGCGGGAAGATCTTTTTGCGTTAAATCCCCGGTTACGATGACTTTTGATCCAAAACCGATTCTGGTAAGGAACATTTTCATCTGTGCAGGCGTGGTATTCTGGGCTTCATCCAGAATAATATAGGCATTATCCAGGGTTCTTCCCCTCATGTATGCCAGCGGTGCAACTTCGATCAGTCCCTTTTCCATATTTTTCTGGAAGCTGTCCGGTCCCATGATCTGATACAGGGCATCATACAGCGGCCGCAGATACGGATCTACCTTACTTTGCAGGTCCCCGGGCAGAAAGCCCAGCTTCTCTCCAGCTTCAATGGCAGGCCGGGTCAGAATAATGCGGCTTACCTCATCATTTTTAAACGCATTGATTGCCATCGCCATGGCAAGATAAGTCTTACCCGTACCGGCAGGCCCGATTCCGAATACAATCATCTTTTCACGTATGGCATCCACATATTTCTTCTGACCCAGTGTCTTAGGTTTGATTTGTTTACCGCTGATGGTATTGCAGATACAGTCTCTGTCAATTTCAACAATTGCAGATTCTTTATCTTCAAAAGACAGGGCAATGGTATAATCTACATTCTGTTCACTGATGATATTGCCCTTTTTTGATAATTCCACCAGCTGTAAAATAATGTTCTTTGCCTTCAGGGCGGCGGCTTCACTTCCCAGAATCTTTAAAGCGCCTTCCCTGGAGATTATCGTTACGTTCAGTGTTTTTTCAATTTTCTTAATGTGCTGGTCAAACTGGCCGAACACATTCTTCTCATGTTCCATGGGAACAGAGGTTATGATTTCAACGATGCTCATTCACTTATAGTTCCTTCCTGTGGAGAAGCAATGATTTCTGTTGGGACTCTTTTGCCTGCTTTCCCAATCACAATTAATTCTCCTTCTGCTTTACAGGTTTTCTCACCTACGTCTATTTTAACATTATTTTCAAATATTTGAACCCCTTTTTCCTGAATTTTTTCAATAAATTTATTAAGAGTTTCTGTTGCTTTGTTTATTGCCTCTTCTTTACTGTATTTTTTGTCTGCAATCCGGTACTCTTTTACCACGGATTTACCAAAGCTCAGGGGCAGATAAAAGTCTTGGGTCAGCATTGCCTGATACTCCTGGGTTACGGTATCGGACTGTTCAAAATTCGAGGAAGGGTGGTTGATTCCTATGATATCCTGAAATACCTTCAGATAAAATCCTTCTTTTTCAAGTCCCGTATACTGCTTCTTTTTATAATTCAGCGGAAATTCATTTACATAGGGGTAACTGGTTTTCACGTAAATATCCGCATCCGAGGGAACATAGCGCACATTGCTCACCTCTCCGCTGTCATTTAAGATTTCCAGCTTTCCAAGTACCAGAATGTCACCTTCCTTTATCTCATCCCCCACTTTTACCTGGGGAGCACCGGCTCTTGTAATCATCTTGACGATGGTGCCGTTTACATTGGAAATAATATCGCTGTCATCGTATTCTTTTTCTTCCGCCAGTTCCAGATCGGTGTTTTCCTGGACATCGATAAACAGGCGGGTGCCCTTAATTCTCACCGAAACCCAGATAAAGTCGGAAAATTGACGCCGCAGTGCAGCGGCAAGTTCTTTGCAGTCGATGCCGGATTTTTTTGCGCCATGGCCGGCACCGTTTTCGTTCAGGTATTCCAGTATAACTTCCCTTGTCTCAGAGTAATTCCCTTCAATTCGGATATCCCAGATAAAGCAGGAAAGCAAAAACAACATTGCCAGGCAGACGAGAAAGCCTGCCAGAAACAGCTTCCTTTTTTTATGCCGGTGGAGAAAAAAGGGAAGGCCATAACGTTTTTTAATTGCTATTTTTGTCCCTGACTTTCGCACCAGAGGACGGATCTGGCGGAAATCCTTAATGGTCATGTTCACTTCGTAACAGGTATCGGCAGGTAGTAAATTCCATAAGTAAATATAGTGGTTGGCACAGAGGTTTAAAAACCGTTCATAGGAATTTCCCTGTACCCGGACTCTAACATAGCCCTTTATGAACTGCAACAGCTTTTTTATCAAACAGAGCCCCTCCTGGTTTATAAATAGTTTATCTGTTCGATATGTCCTCTCACTTTCAGTTCATCGCTGGTATAATACATAATCACCAGATGTTTCCCCAGAATCTCCAATTTACAGGTTTTCGTGGCTAACATTAGCCGGTTATCCGTATATTCAATAATACCTCTATAATTTTCGATAAAGGCTTCCTCTTGTCCTGTAAGTGATACCAGTACTGCTCCAAGAGTCAGGTCATCTGGTATTTCCATTGCCTGGGTCATCTTATAATACAACGGCTTTTTCTTCGAACTCATATACTATTTTTGCCTTTTATTACACAATATATGAGAAAATTATTTACTTATACCTGCCAAAAAAAATCATTCCAAACCAGGTCACTGTGGTGCTGTCATAAAAGAAATCGATCTGACATTTTTCGGCGGATTCGGTTACCAGAATGCCATAGCTTTCAATGCAGGGAAACATCTGGTCCGGATGGCGGCAGGGAGACTCCGGGTAGGTGCAGTGTTCACAGACATGACAGGATTCACTGGAAAGTGCCATACATTCTTCCTGCAGACTGCTCTGGATATCCCGAAGCAGGCCTCTTGTGACTTTTTCATGTTCCGTCCGCGTGGCAAGGGTCTCCTCTAGAATGGCGGTATCATGTACCTCAGCCAGGGTGGTAAATAAAAGAGCTTTTTTATAATGCAGGCATTTGCTGTGACAGTCTTCCACACTGCCCACTGCCGGCGGACAGGACCAGGTGGTGCCGTAACATTCGCATTCCTGCTGGCAGATCTGCCGGACATTTTCCGAAAAAACCAGCTCACTGGTGTCTAAAAATCCATACTGGCAGATGGGATAGGAAGCGATTAGAGCTTCCAGGTTTTCTAAGTTACTGATTTCTTTCATGTTACTGTTCTCC
The DNA here is from genome assembly GCA_900540475.1 of uncultured Robinsoniella sp. Lineage (GTDB taxonomy): Bacteria > Bacillota > Clostridia > Lachnospirales > Lachnospiraceae > Robinsoniella. Next base: position 113,798 of record UQGG01000001.1, read on the forward strand.
TAAAAATTTATTTGACTTCGGTAAAATTGTGGAGGCAAGTGTTATCCGGCTGTGATTTCATTCCCAGCCTAGTGCCTCCCGGCATAAATACGTCGATATATAGTGCCTGATATCTGTGTCAGGTGTGCGTCTGTGAATCAACGGCGTAGCGGGCTACGACTAGATTCACAGACGTGCAGCTGGCGCAGATAGCGGGTGCTATATAGTGGCGTATTTACGCCGGGAGGTTCTAGGAGTGCCCGACTTCTACAAGCCGAACATACTGCTGCAGGGAAAATCTTCCGTCATGGGTCATTCCCATCTGTTTATCAGACATTTCCCCGATGCTGATAATATTGGTAAGCCCTGTCCGGGACAGTTTCTGTATCAAAGGAGCGCTAAATGGATAAATGCCTGCTGTCTGCAGATAAAGCTTAGATTTAAGCAATGCAGCTCCTATTCTGTCCTGCTTCAGAGGCTTTACCCAGATATTGCCATAGAGCAGGGACAATTCCAGATCCGAATCCCGTTTGCAGGTAACGCTGCTTCTTTGGTTCTGGTAAATGATTTCCTTTTCATTTAAATTTTCCAGCCGTCTTGTGAGGGCTTCCAGGGTCAGTTTTCCCTGAAGATAATCCGGAAGTTCATATTCCGGTTCGATTTCTCCCAATATTTTTGCAAAGCGTTTTCCAAAAGCTGCTGCGTCTTCAAAGTTATCCGTATCCAAATATATGCCCTGGCAGGAATTGCACAGCAGCTGGTTTGTCTCAAACATATGATGAGCCAGCTTGACAAGGAGAGAATCGGGAACCCCCATATCCTGTACATAGCAGAAGCTGAGTTTGTGTCCCCACTCCACGATCTCTGCATTTACCGGGGCATTCTTTCTCACCGCGTCTATTGCATCATCCGATCCCCATACGACAATGGTATTTGCAAAGTTCATCAGTTTTTGTACAGTCAGAAGATCGGATGACGGTGTGTCAAATACATAGATATATTCTTTAAGCCTTGGTTCATATTCTATAAGCTTTTTCAGCAGGAAAACGGAAAGCCCGTGATCAGCGGAGGGGAGTTTCAAAATGTTTATATTTCCGGTCAGCAGCCCTTCCAGAACACTGTACGCAGGCAGGATATCCATATTCCCTGCTGCTATATGAAAAAGTACACCTTTGGGCACAATCAGAATATGATCACCCTGTTTCAGGGAATCCAGCTCACGGGATGTTCTTTTACTCAGCGCATCTTTTTGAAAGGTTTCCACCAATGTATGTATCTCCTCTTTCGTTATCTCCTCATGTTGGAAAAAGGGTGCGAATTCTTTATTTAAATTTCCATTTAAAAAGTCATCTGTAAATCGTCCGGCTGCATCCAATACCGTCTGACGATCAAGAGATTTATTGGATAAAGTATCCACGATCTGATTGGAAACCAGTTCAATCGCCCTTTCCGTTTCCGTATTGCTCCATAGATTGCCATTGATCAGCAGCATTAAATTCCTCCTTCCAAAATGTCTTTAGCCCCTGCGGAACAGGTTTTTACATCCTGTACGCCCACTCGTCCCAGAATTTCCAGATAATCACTTTCAATACCGCAGCCGCATTCTTCATGAGAATGGATGCAGCCCAGGTCATCTGTCATAATACTCATAATGGGAATGCTGGAATGTACGGGTGTCATCAGGTTAATCAATCCGGTTTTTCCTTTTTCCAGAGGTTCCAGGGTCCGCACATCGCGGATGATTACCCTGGCGTAAGAAGGAATGTGGAAATGATGGTTTTTACAGGTACAGTAGAGAACAGGATGTTCGGCTGCACCAAAAAATTCATGAATCTGCTCCTGTCCGATCCCCAGTGTCTGCTCAGCCAGAGCATAGAGTTTTTCCTTGGAAATCTCCTGCTGGGAGAACTGTTTCCAGCCACCTCCAAGCAGGATTTTAGATCCTTTGGGAAGGCGGCAGCTCAGATTGGCTTCCTGCATTTTTTCCAGCAGGAAGAACAGATAAGAGGGGAAACCAATAATGCGGACAGCAGTCTTTTTCTGAGCCAGGGTCATAGTTCTCTTCAGCAATCCTTCCAGGTTTAGCTGGTATTTTCCGTTTTTATACGTCAGGGCATACTTTCTGGAAACAGGCAGGGCATACAGAGAAGACAAAGTGGCTGTTTTGGATATCACTGTTTTATTTTCACGTACCGGCTGATATCCCAGCATGATATAGTGAGTTGGTTTCAGGGAAAAAAGCCGGTGTATCTTACCCAGGCGGATTGCCATTTTGGCAAGGAGCAAAATTTCCCCCGGAGAGTAACTGATTTGGCTGACCTTTCCGCTGGTACCCGACGATGTCACTTCTACAAAGGAAGAATGCTCCAGGGATATATCATTTCTTTTTAAATAGGAAGTAGGGATTACCGGTATGCGGTACAGGTCTTCTTCTGATTTTAGCTGTTCTGGGTCAAAACCATTTAATTTGCAAATTTCCCGGTATGGGTTTGAATTTTCATAGAAATCCCTGCAGGCTGCTTTCATTCCATGAAAAAAGAACTCCCGGTTTTGCTGATAATTGTAAGAATTTTTGGTTCCAAATAATTTTCGTAATTTTTTATCCATAACGTCTCTCCCTTTGTACCATCAGGACGACGAACTGGAAGCAGATGCTGCTGCTGCACCGGCTGCTGCTGCGGAGGCACAGAGTGCAGCCTGCTGTGCGATCACCAGGGATACCACTCCATTGAGAGCGGCTGTCTTCATAGGCTGAAGCTGCGGCATATAGTCACACATGGTCAGAACGCCGGCATACATCAGACGCTGTCTGGCACCAATGCCAAATGCTCCGAAACCTTTCTGGGGATGGAGATAATCGTCCACATCCATGATATCCTGTGCCAGTGTTTTTACATCGGTATCTAAAAGTGCCAGCACACCCAATGTAGCAAGTTCGTAGCTTGTGCCATATTTATGTCCGTGGGCTTTCAGATAATCGAATAATGCCATCGCTTTTTCACACTTTAACTCTGCTGACCCTTCACCCAATGCCAGGATATGGCTTAAGGACTGTACGGCATTCCCTGAAAAGAAGTAAGGTTTAAGAAGCGTATAGCAGCGCTCCATTTCCTGCTCGATATAGATATCATCCAGTTCGGAGAGGGCAAGCAGGGCGGCAAAGGAACTGTCTTCACCGGATGTGAGAAATGGATGTGCTTCCTTCATACGATTGTAGATCGTTCTGGTCCGATGGGTAATCTGTTCGTATTGTCCGGGTTCAGCCATATCTGAGATTACGGAGGCTGCTACCGTAAGGTATTCCGATCCCCAGAAAACTTCTTTTAACTTTCCGTAAATATCCAGTAATTGGTTTAGCTTATTCTCCGGACTGGGTGAAAGGGAAAGGGTTGACACCGTTGCCATCTTCGAAATGCCCCGGAAATTTGAGAAAAAACCGGTCTTTTCTTTCAGGAGATCCCGGCAGTCTTTCATCACTCCGGCATCTGCCTGAAGCCCTCTGATTGTAAATAAGCTTGCACACAGCGGATAAATATAATAGCTCTCCCAACCGAATGCATTTTTTACAATGTCTCTGTTTTGTATAAAAAGCTGACAGCGTTTTTGTAATTCATCTCTCATAATTTTCGCCTCCTGCATGATCGTTTAAATGTTTGTGTTTTCAATATGTTCTACCGCTATTATACATTAGAAAGTCAAGGAAGCCAATCAAAAAAAGAAGTCTATCTGATATTGGATAAACTTCTTCTTTCATGCTATGAATTAAATTGACTAAACGAACTTTTAGTAATGCGTTGACTTGCCTGCCGGTGGATTTCCTTTGCCTTCATGCCATTTTGCCTGATCTCCTGCCTCCAGCCCACTTGTGCTGCGAACTTATAAGCAAATCGGGGAAAACCAGGTGATACATAAATATTATTTCTTGCTTTTTTGTATAGGATCATATCCTTCATATGAACAAGGGAAAGAACAATCTGTTTCATAGGACCCTTATCTGAGCTTTCGCTGCCCAACATCGGAAGCATGCCTCCACCGCCTACGCCAATGCCATATCCCCAATTGGCACCTGCTTTTTGACACCAGCATTTTAACATATCAAGAGCGATTTTGTTCTGTCTGCCTTCATAAAATCCACAGTTGGCGATAGCATAAACCATTCGTTTTTTCTTTGGCAAGTTCTGCTTTAAAGCAGTTTCCAGCTGAATCAGACAGCCGGTCATATGGGAAGGGAGTCCATCCACATAGAGAGGAAATATAAATAACAGCGTATCACATTCCGATATAAGGGAAAGCGTTTCTTGCTGGAATTCTTTTTTTCGCATGTGCAATTCCATTACTTCTGCATTTCCTGCAAACAGTGAGAGGAGCTTTTGGTACAGGTATTCTGAGTTGCTGTTTTTTACCTTGGGGCTGCAATTTATCAATGCAAGCTTCATACTTCAGTTCCTCCTTTTATTTGGTCAGGACTTCTAAAAAAAGAAACTTTACGAACCTTACAGTAAAAGTTGATGGAATTTGCTTTCACAAGTTCTTTTGCAATTTCTTTTTCCTCTTCTGTGATTGCTTCGCCGTAGAAATGTACGGTCAACTCAAACTCCTTTTTATAACGCTGCTTGTGATGCATTTCTCCATTTTTAATTACAAAGTCAGGATGAAGGTAAGGCAGGCTTCGATCCAATACGTTTTTTACAAAACTACTGAATCCACCATAACAGCACTTACTGATGATCGTTATTTTTTCACTTTGCGAAATCAGATAACCCATGTCACCATAGGCATCGCTGCGTATCATGCAGGTGCCTGGTGTCTTTAACCAGCAGCCAAAGCAGCCAATGCATGGATGAATACCGGGGTCTTCTCCTATTACTAGGGTATCTTTGTCTGGATCTGGCATAAGTTTATGAAATTCTTCTTTTGGCAGATCATGAATGATAAGTTTCATTTATTTAAGCCTCCTTTCTGGACTGGTCTAAAAATGCCCGGAATGCCTCGTCAGTCAAACGGTGTATATCCTCATTTGGAATATCAGCGGCTCCGGTTGCGATCATGGAAGCAATTCCATGGGTATAGAGGATCATGTTCAGATAGATTTTCTTCGATTCTTCCGCACTCAAATTAAGGGTGTTCATAATGGATTCTGTAACATCATCTCTGGTACACTGCCGGATAATATCTTCGAAACTGGCTGCGTTCATATATTCTGAAAGATACAGAAAACGAAATAGATACTTCTCATCTTTTGCAAAACGGATATGGCACTTGCCAATTGATTCAAAGTAGCATTCCTGTGATGCATTTTTTTCAATATACTGGCTTAAAAACTGCTGGGTATAGGCAAACAATTCCTGCATAAGTTCAGACATATTCTCATAATAACTGTAAATTGGCTGCACAGAACAGCCTGTCGATTTGGCTACGCTACGTGCATTTACCGCTTCATGACCGCTAAAGCGAAGCAACTTAAAAGCGGAATCCAAAATGATTTGTTTGGTTATTTTTTGTTTAGGCATAAGACTCCTTTAAAATAACATTTGTTATATAACTATTGTTATTATATTGCGCAAATTAAATATTGTCAATAGAAAAGACGTTTGAATACAAAAAAGCAGAAGTTTCTTCATTGCTGAAATAACTTCTGCTTCCTTAATGGCATTCTTTTTATTTGTGATAGGGTTCATTTTGAATAATCCGGTAAGCACGATAAATCTGCTCTAATAGAATTACCCGCATCAGCTGATGGGGAAAGGTCATGTCAGAAAAACTGATCAGGCGGTCCGCTCTTTTTAATACCCGCTCATCCAGCCCCAGAGATCCGCCGATAATAAACATCAGATGACTGTCACCGCTGATGCCAAGACGATTGATCGTGTCTGCAAAGTCTTCCGAGGACAATTTTTTACCCTGAATTGCCAGAGCAAATACATAAGCGTTGTCTTTGATGGATTTTAAGATACGCTCGCCTTCCTTTGCTTTTATCTGCATCTCTTCTGCTTCACTTGCCCCATCCGGTGTCTTTTCGTCTGCCAGTTCCAGGATCTCCAGCTTGCAGTACCGGCTGAGGCGTTTGGCATATTCCTTTATGGCATCTGTAAAATATTTTTCTTTTATTTTGCCTACGGTAATTAATGTGATTTTCATCGAGGATTAAAAGTCCAGGCAGGCACGGTTGCAGGTTACGCTTCTGACAAATTTACCGGCTTCCACGTGTGCAGGATGAACGGTATAATTATTCAGTGCTTCCACGCTTTCATATTCCCCGATCAGGGCGATGTCACGGTTGCTGCTTTCAAGTTCATTCAGAACTACCTGTAACGAAATAACGCCTGGCATTACGTCTTTCAGGGGTTCCAGGATAGACTTCATTTTCAGACCCGCTTCTTTTTTTTCTTCTGCTGTCATTGTTTCTACAAAATTCCAAAGTACAATGTGTTTCACCATAATGAATGCTCCTTCTTCTATATGTTATTAATATCGCCAGCACAATGCTGCGTAATTAACGGCACCCCTCACTTATACAATTAGTGCGGGTATCTTTGATTAAAGAAAAGAGGGGGAAAGGTACTGGTACCGCTTCCGCCCTCTTTCTATACATAAAGGTTAATAGATCACCTTATCTGTTTTTTAAAAACTCATCAATTCCTTTTGCAGCAGCTTTTCCTGCACCCATAGCAAGGATAACAGTAGCTGCGCCTGTTACAGCATCGCCGCCTGCATAAACGCCGTCTTTGCTGGTCTTACCTGTGTCTTCATCAGCGATAATGCATTTACGTTTATTAATATCCAGACCGATGGTTGTGGATGAAATCAATGGGTTTGGAGAAGTTCCAAGGGACATGATAACGGTATCCAGATCTAATTCAAACTCTGATCCCGGAATCTCTACCGGTCGTCTTCTGCCGGATGCATCCGGTTCACCAAGTTCCATGCGGATACATTTCATACCCTTGACAGCATCGTTTTCATCTACCAGAATCTCAATCGGATTGGTTAATAAATCAAAGATGATGCCTTCTTCTTTTGCATGGTGTACTTCCTCAACTCTGGCTGGAAGTTCAGCTTCACTTCTGCGGTATACAATATGTACTTCTGCACCCAGACGCAGAGCTGTTCTGGCTGCATCCATTGCAACGTTGCCGCCGCCTACTACCGCTACTTTTTTACCACGTGCGATTGGTGTGTCATAATCTTCACGGAATGCTTTCATCAGGTTATTTCTGGTCAGGTATTCATTAGCGGAGAATACGCCGTTTGCATTTTCTCCCGGAATGCCCATGAACATTGGAAGTCCGGCGCCGGATCCGATAAATACGGCTTCAAATCCTTCGTCATTCATCAACTCATCAATGGTTGTGGATTTTCCGATAATCACGTTCGTTTCCAGTTTTACACCAAGAGATTTTACGTTTTCCACTTCTTTTGCAACAACATCTGATTTTGGAAGACGGAATTCCGGAATACCATATACCAATACTCCGCCCGGCTCATGAAGGGCTTCAAAAATGGTAACATCATATCCCATTTTAGCCAGATCGCCTGCACAGGTAAGTCCAGCCGGACCGGATCCGATCACTGCCACTTTATGGCCATTAGAGGATTCCGGTGCTGGTGGTTTTACATCATTGTCTCTCGCCCAGTCAGCTACAAAACGTTCCAGTTTTCCGATGGAAACAGGTTCGCCCTTGATTCCGCGGATACATTTTCCTTCACACTGGCTTTCCTGGGGGCAAACACGTCCGCAGATAGCCGGAAGGGAACTGGATTCGGAAATTACATTATAAGCTTCTTTGATATTGCCTTCTTTTACTGCACTGATAAATCCCGGTATATTAATGGAAACCGGACAGCCGGTAATACATTTCGCGTTTTTACAGTTGATGCAGCGTACTGCTTCTTCCATTGCTTCTTCCTGGTTATATCCAAGACATACTTCTTCAAAATTGGCGGCTCTGACTTTCGGAGCCTGTTCTCTTACCGGAACCTTTTTTAATACGTCACCCATTATTTGTCACCTCCGCAATTTCCACATCCGCCATGATGTGTGTCTCCTTCTTGCAATTTCAAAATTGCACGGCCTTCATCGGTTCTATACATCTGCTGTCTTTTCATGGCCTCATCGAAATTAATTAAGTGTCCGTCAAACTCAGGTCCGTCTACACATGCAAATTTAACTTCGTCGCCTACAGTTAAACGACAGGCGCCGCACATGCCGGTACCATCTACCATTATCGGATTCATGCTGACAACCGTGGGAAGACCCAGCTTCTTCGTAGTCAGACATGTAAATTTCATCATAATCATCGGACCGATCGCGATTACAACATCATATTCTTTTCCTTCATTTTGGACAAGATCTTCAATGACTTTTGTAACCATACCGCTTCTGCCGTATGAACCATCATCAGTTGTGACATAGAGATTGCCTGCAACTGCTTCCATTTCTTTTTCCAGAATTAATAAATCTTTTGTTTTTGATCCCATAATAACGTCTGCTGCGATACCCTGTTCATGCAGCCATTTTACCTGGGGATATACCGGAGCTGTACCAACACCGCCCGCTACGAATAAGATTTTTTTCTTTTTCACTTCTTCCAGGTCTTCTGTGCAAAGTTCAGAAGGCTGTCCTAAAGGTCCTACAAAATCTCTGAAATAATCACCTGTCTGCAATTTTGAGAATTTTTCTGTGGAAGCACCTACGATCTGGAATACGATGGTAATTGTTCCTTCTTCTGCATCATAATCACAGATGGTAAGTGGAATTCGCTCCCCTTTTTCATCCTCTTTTGCGATGACAAATTGTCCTGGCAGACAATGTTTAGCAATTCTTGGTGCATCAACTACCATGAGAAAAATCTTGTCCGCAAGTTTTTCTGCTTTACGTATTTTGTACATAATCATCCTCCTATTTTTAACAGAGTCTTATAGGCTCTATTTTTTACCTCATTACTACTATAAAGCAAACCTATCAAAAATTCAATATTAAATGTATTCGTCAATGTAATTTTCAAATTCTTCCATTGACATAATGACTTTTCTGGGCTTTGTGCCTTCTTCCTCGCCGACAACCCCTGCATCTGCCAACTGATCCATAATACGTGCTGCCCGGTTGAAACCGATCTTGAATACACGCTGCAGCATCCCGATGGAAGCTTTATCTTTTTCAATAATAAATTTTCCTGCATCTGCAAAATATGCATCTACTTCGCTGCCGCCGGAAGAACTGTCGTTTACTGCCTGCTGGACTTTACTGATTTGCTCTTCTACTTCTTTATTATAATCGCCGCTCATATTTTTCTGAGCGAGAAATTCTACCACATCACCAACTTCGGAATCGGAAACAAAAGCACCCTGTACACGGGCGGGCTTTTGGTAGCCCTGAGGATAAAAGAGCATGTCACCTTTACCAAGCAGCTTTTCGGCTCCGTTCATATCGATAATCGTTCTGGAATCCACGCCGGATGAAACGGAAAATGCAATTCGGGAAGGCATATTTGCTTTGATCAGACCCGTAATGACATTGACGGAAGGACGCTGGGTCGCGATGATCAAATGAATTCCGGCTGCACGGGCAAGCTGTGCCAGACGGCAGATGGAATCCTCAACTTCTCCGGGGGCAACCATCATAAGGTCTGCAAGCTCGTCTACAATAATAATGATTTGAGGGAGCTTTTCCGGTTTGTTTTCGTCTTCTATATGGGCTACGGATTCAATTTTTGCATTATATCCTTTCAAATCACGGACATTCAGATCTGCAAATTTTTTGTAGCGCTCAGTCATTTCAGCAACGCCCCAGTTCAAAGCGCCCGCCGCTTTTTTGGGATCGGTTACAACCGGGATCATCAGATGAGGTATGCCGTTATAAACACTTAACTCAACGACTTTTGGGTCAATCATAATCAATTTGACATCTTCTGGTTTTGCCTTGTATAAAATACTCATAATAATGGTATTGATACAGACCGATTTACCGGATCCGGTTGCACCGGCGATTAGTAAATGAGGCATCCTTGCAATATCCGTTACCACTACCTTTCCGGCAATATCCTTACCTGCAGCAAAAGCAAGGTTGGATGGATGATTCTTAAAATCATCAGATTCCAGAAGTTCTCTTAACATAACAGCACTGTTTTCGTGATTGGGAACTTCAATACCCACGGCAGATTTGCCTGGTATGGGAGCTTCGATTCGAATATCAGCTGCTGCCAGATTTAATTTAATATCATCTGCCAGATTTACGATACGGCTTACCTTTACACCCTGCTGGGGAGTCAGTTCATATCTGGTTACAGATGGTCCACAGCTTACGTTGGTTACGGTGACATCAACGCCAAAGCTGTGAAGGGTTGTCTGAAGCTTAATGGCTGTTTCCCGTAATTCTTTGTCAGTATCGCCGTTTTTACCACGTTTCGGCTTTTTCAGCAGATCAATGGACGGAAATACATATTCGGGCTTTACAACCTGTGCCGTAATCTCCATTTCCTGCTCTACGGATTGAATACCGGCTTCTACTTCTGTCGGAGAAGATTTGGGACTCTTATTCGCTTTAGATGGAGGAGGGGCATCCGGTAATTTCAGTTTTGGTACTGTAATATCCGGCATTTTTTCCTCTTCCATGGGATCCATAACCGGTGCCGATTCAAAGACAGGTTCCATAACAGGAGCAGGCTCGTCTTTGACATCAAAAATAGACTCGTCAATGACGGGCTCCATCTCTTTATTTCCGGCATCTGCCCTGCTTTGCTTAATCACAAAATCAATATCCGAAGCATCGTTATCCGGTTCTGTTTCCGGTATATCCGACATATCTGGCATGTCCGGCACAGGATCGGCATCCATGATGGTAATACCACCGCTTTCAGCGGAAGACGCCGGAGTTACACCGTCATTGCGCTGAATGGTAAAATCAATCTGTGCCATGGCAGGTGACGGGGGAACTGAAGGGATAACTTCATGTACTTCGGCTATGGTATTGTCACTGCCCTGTAAGGTCGTATCCAAACTGACACCGGATATCTTTTTGCCCAGCCGGTTTTCTGATTTTGCATTTCGCTTCCTGCCGGCTGCTTCGTCTCTGGGTTTTACTACTACTCCGGCTGTTTCAGCACGTATTTGATCCAAGACTTCTTTTAGCTCCTGCTGTTTTTGCAGATCTCTCTGCATATCACGCTGTTCTCTTTTCGCCGTAGAGATTTCTTTTCTTCTGGAAACATCTTTTCTGGCATTTTCATATACCCTGCTGGTTTTATTTTTCATGCCTGCAAACAGGGAACGCTCGGTGATCAATACAATACAGATGAGCATCATAATAATAATCAGTACATAGGCACCCACAAGGCCCACGGTAGGACAAAATGCCTTGCAAAGTAATCCGCCGGCAAGACCGCCGCCGGTTTTGTACTTGGAACTGAACTGGTAGAATTCCAGTATCTTTTTCTCCGGATCGTAACTGTTTACAACGAGTTCAAAAATGGAACAGAGTGAAATCAAAAAAGCATATACGGCAACGGTTTTTCTCCATGCTGCAGTGTTTTGCTTATTTGAAATGATAAATGCGGTTGTAAAAAATAAAATAAATGGAACGATATACGCCATAAAACCAAACACACCAAAAAAAAGGGAACTGATTTTCTGGCCAAGAGAACCCCCGAGATTGAAATTACTGATTAAAATAATTACGGAAACTGCCAATATCGCCCACAATATAATTTCATCCCGAAGTATGGCACCTGGTTTGTTGTAAGACTGTTTTCTGGAAGTCTGTCTTTTGTTTTTTGTCTGTGGTTTTCTTCCGTTTGTCTTCTTCGCCGTACTGGTTTTTCGGGCGGTGCTGACTTTCTTCGTTCCGTTACTGGTTCTTTGCGAATTCGCAGTCATGAATCTGTCTCTCCTTACTTAAAATACAAAATGCGCAACAATTGCAAATATTCCTACTGCAAAGCAATAGAATGCAAATCCTTTAAATTTCTTCTTACGTACTACTACAAGCATGGTCTTCATACAGACGTAGCCTACTACTCCCGCAACAATTGCCCCAACCAGGTAAATACCAAACTGGGGAAAAGTGATCGTCTCTTTTCCGATATCTTTCAGTTCCAGAACGGCTGCCCCTAAAATAGCCGGGATAGACATAATGAAGGAATACTTTACTGCAAATCTACGGTCAAACCCGCTTAAAAGGCATGCCGCAATGGTGGTTCCGGATCGGGAAAGACCGGGAAGGGTTGCGATTCCCTGGCAGATACCGATAATAAATCCATTGGAGTAGGAAACTGTTTTTGGAATCTTTGAGCCATCTTCTGAAATATCAGATACCAGCAAAAGAACTCCGGTAAGCAACAGGCAGACACCGGGAATAACCAGGGTCATGCTCGCCGCTGCAACCAGACTTTTCGCAGCATAGCCTATAATTCCGGTAGGAATCGTAGATACGATTACAAGCAAAACAAATTTACGATAATTGTTATGTACTACCTTTTTGTAGCGAAGTGCATCATCGTGTTTCCGGTTGTGCAGAAAGGTTTTCCCATTTTGGAAGGAATCCATGCACATGCGGATTGCTTCTATAATCATGCGCAGAATGTCTTTTCGATAGACAATGAAAACTGCGACTAAGGTACCTACGTGTAGTAAAATATCAAACAACATTCCCCCATCAGTTTTAATGTGGAATACGTTTTGTAGAATAGCTAGATGTCCTGAACTGCTGACCGGCAGAAATTCCGTAATCCCCTGAACCAGTCCCAGCAGGATAGACTCTAAAATTGACATAACCATTTCTCCTCTTCGTCCATTTCCCCGCTATTGCAAAGAAGAACTGTATCTTATATTTTTTTCTAAAGTGTAAACAATTTTATTATAGCGCTTAATTATAGCATATATTTAGAGAATTTACAATGAAGAAAATTTTAGGGAGAGTTTGTTAATAATGAGTAGATAGATTGTTCGTTTCTGAATATGTATAGAGTATAAAAACAAAACACACTGCACCGATATACAAAAGCTGTTCAATCCTTTTATATATCAGGTACAGTGTGCAGACAAAGATTACCGGAAGCGGCAATCCCTATTTCTCTTTTATCAACTCATAAACCTTCTTAAGCGCATCCTTAATTCCACCGACTTCATTTATAATGCCCTCTTCCACTGCCTGCTTGCCTACAAGAATGGTTCCCAGATCCTTTGTCAGCATTCCGGTGTCTAACATGAGTTCTTCCAGACGTTCACTGCCAGCATTACAGTGTGAGGCGATAAAGCCAAGAATCCGATCCTGCATCTGTTTAAAATAGTCGTAAGTCTGTGGTGCTCCGATTACGGTCCCGCTCATTCGAACAGGATGGATAACCATGGTTCCTGTTTCTACAATGAAGGAGTAGTCGGTGGATACGGCGATTGGTACGCCTATGGAGTGGCTTCCGCCCAAGACCAGAGATACGGTGGGTTTGCTTAAGGAAGCAAGCATTTCCGAAATTGCAAGTCCGGCTTCCACATCACCGCCTACGGTGTTTAACAGAACTAATACGCCTTCGATTTCGTTGCTGTCCTCTATTGCAGCTAACTGAGGAAGAACGTGTTCATATTTTGTTGTCTTGCTGTTTGAGGGTAAGCATTCATGTCCTTCGATTTCGCCTATTACAGTCAGAAGATGGATCTTATGGTCCAGGGTGATCTGCCCCATTTCCCTGATCTCTTCCTGCTGTTGTTCTTTCTTTTCGTCTTTGCCGGATTTATCATCATTGTTTTCATTTGCCATTCTATAATTCCTCCTGTTTTCTATTCAAATATGCTATCAGTAGCATTCCCACTAACGCTGAATCTGATGCATAAAAAAACAGAACAGTAAGCTTTTGGCTTCTGTTCTGTATAAAACAGTTATCTGTTATAAAAATATTCTGTCTGCAAGTCTCTTACCATTTGAATATACAGTTCCTTGCATTCTTCATTTTTGTTATCCTCAATCATCTGAATGCAGGGATGCAGATATTTATCCCAGACACCCTGATAAATTGCTGATTTTTCGGGATTTTTATTAATGTGTTTGACAATGGTGGGAGCAACGTCATAATATTCCTTGATGATTTCTTCCCCTTCTGGCTGATCCATCAGATAACCGTCACGGTAATTACGTAAGATCGTCAGTTCATAACAATCGTCAGGCTTTCCGAAAGTTTCACATACAGCGGTAGTGATATAGCAGAACTTACGGTGAAATCCGTGTTCTATATGTTCATAAGTGGCTGCCTGGATATTCGTTTTCGGAAAACGTTCTTTCCATCCGTCAAGTAATTTATCCGTTAAGGGTTTGGAAGACTGCCCATGGAATTCCAAAATAGCAGGAAGCACATAGACAGCCATATACAGATTATAATCCATTAATAATTTATCCTGGTTGTTCTTTTTGCCCTGTGCCTTAACCTTTTCATCTGCAGTTTCCACAAGAGCATTTGCCATATTTTCAAGAAACTGCTCTTTGTCTACCACGTCCTGGTAACCATTTTCGATTGCCTGGAAGGTAACCATATTTTTTTCAAAGTAGTTTTTAAATGCTGCCGGATACAATTTCTTACGGAAATTTCCCAGCGGATCTTCAATTTCTAACAGAAGTCTTGGCATACCTTCAATGCCTACTGTATAATAATTCATGATTCATATCCTCCTTACCAAAGCAAATCCGAATGCTCCAGCTTTTTGTCACGCTGCATTAATTCATTTACTGCTTCGGCAGCATTCTTTCCTTCGAATAAAACTTTATTTACCTGTTCAATAATCGGCAGTTCCACGTCGTATTTTTTCGCAAGCCCCATCGCTGCTTTTGCAGAATATACGCCTTCCACAACCATTTTCACTTCATCCATGGCTTCCTGCATCGTGTAGCCTTTTCCAATCAGGTATCCAGCTTTTCGGTTACGGCTGTGAACACTGGCACAGGTAACGATCAGATCCCCAATGCCTGTCAGTCCGTAAAATGTCTCCGGCTTTCCGCCCATCTTCATGCCAAGCCTGGTAATTTCTGCAATTCCCCTGGTAATCAGTGCGGCTTTTGTATTGTCGCCATAGCCAAGACCGTCTGCTGTACCTGCAGCCAGTGCGATTACATTTTTAAGTGCTCCGCCCAGCTCAATGCCCAGCATGTCAGGGCTTGTATATACCCGGAATACGGGACTGATAAAAATGTTCTGAAGATATTCTGCGGTCTTTTTGGAATGTGCGCCAACCACACAGGTGGTTGGAAGCCCTCTGCCCACTTCCTCTGCATGGCTTGGTCCGGATAAAACAGCCGCATCAACGCCTGGCAGCTCTTCTTCCATAATATCGGTCAGGGTAAAAAGTGTATTCTCTTCAATTCCCTTCGCTACATTCATCACAATCTGACCGGGATTTAAATATTCTTTCATCATTTTACAGGTACTTCTCGTAAATGGAGAAGGAACGGCTAGAACCAGAATATCCTTATCGGTCATAGATTCTTTCAAATCATTCGTAATCGTAATTTCATCTGGAATCACAACACCGGGAAGTTTGGATTCATGCTGTCTTTTTTCTAATAGCATATCCACTTCTTCTTTTATTATAGACCAGATGGTAACTTCGTGTCCGTTTTTATGCAACAATACCGCCAGTGCCGTACCCCAGCTTCCGGCTCCAATAACGCCTATCTTAACCATATGATTACCCCCATTGTGTTTTATGTACTGATTTATTTTTTACTTAGAAAGGTCTTGTTCTCCGTACCGCTTATCAAACGGCGGATATTTGCCCGATGCTTCCAGAACGCCAAAACGGTCAGGAAGGCACCGATTGCATACAGCTCATACAAATGCGGCTGGGCCATGCCGAAAAATCCGGTTTGGCCAAGTACAATCAGTTCAATCATGATTCCCACATAAACAAGAAGGGAACCAAGTGAAACGAAATGAGTTGTAAAAAATGTTGTAAAAAAAGTAACAATTCCAAGGATTGCCATAATCCAGTTAAATGATAACACAAGTCCTGCTGTTGCGGCAATCCCTTTTCCGCCTTTAAAGCCTAAATAAAAAGGATAATTATGTCCTAAAATTGTCCCAGCCGCTCCGTAAAATACCAGCAGGGGAAGAATATCCGGATGTGTTCTGCCAAAGATCAGGCGTATAATCACTACTGCCAGAATACACTTCAGACAGTCCCCGGCAAAAGTAATCAGCCCCGCTTTCTTTCCAAGTGTCCGCAGCATATTTGTACTTCCGGCATTGCCGCTTCCATGTTCACGAATATCGATGCCATGCATCCTGCCGTAAATATAGCTGGTCTGAAAAAGACCAAATACATATCCGATAACCAAGCAGATGATACGTTCCATAACCTATTATTTCTCCTTTTCCTTGCGTTCACGTGTAATAAATTTAAGCGATGTTCCTCTAAAGCCAAAGGTATCACGGATTTTGTTTTCCAGATATCTGGTGTAGGAAAAATGCATCAGCTCTTTGTCATTCACAAAAATGACGAAGGTAGGCGGCTTCACAGCAACCTGGGTAATATAGTATAATTTCAGCCGTTTTCCCTTATCCGACGGAGGCTGCTGCAGTGCAACTGCTTCTGTCATAATTTCATTTAAGACACCGGTTGCGACGCGCATGGACTGATTCTCGATAACCATATTAATGTTTTCAAAAAGCTTATTCAGCCTCTGCCCGGTCAAAGCGGAAACAAACATGATTTCAGCGTAGGGCATGTAGGAGAGAGTATCTTTTACTTTGTTGGTGTATTTGTAAATGGTTTTATCATCTTTTTCAATGGCATCCCATTTGTTTACAACGATAATGACTCCCTTGCCGCGTTCATGGGCAATACCTGCAATTTTAGCATCCTGCTCTGTGACGCCTTCTACCGCATCGATTACGACCACTACCACATCTGCACGGTCTACTGCGGTAACGGTACGAATGATACTGTAGCGCTCCAGCTCTTCCTTGATCTTACTTTTTCTCCGGAGTCCGGCGGTATCAATAAATACGTATTCCTGTCCGTCAAATGTAATTGCAGTATCGATGGCATCTCTTGTAGTTCCGGCAACGTTGGATACGATAACACGGTTCTCGCCCAGGAGTTTATTTATAATAGAAGATTTCCCAACATTGGGCTTGCCAACAACGGCTACACGCGGTCTGTCATCTTCTTCATCTTCGGTATCATCCAAATGAAAGTGCTTTGTAACTTCATCCAGCATATCACCGATTCCAAGTTTTGAAATAGCTGAGATGGGAACGGGATCACCGATTCCCAGGTTATAAAATTCATATACATCCGGCATTAAACGGTCAAAATTATCTACTTTATTTACGACCAGAACCACCGGTTTTTGAGAACGGCGAAGCATGTCTGCCACTTTGGCATCGGAATCTACCAGCCCCTGGCGTACATCTGTGATAAAAACAATGACGTCTGCTGTGTCGATTGCGATTTGCGCCTGTTCTCTCATCTGCGCTAATATGATATCTTTGCTGTCCGGTTCAATACCCCCGGTGTCAATTAATGTAAAATTGATATTCAGCCATTCTACGTCCGCATAGATACGGTCTCTTGTAACACCCGGCGTATCTTTTACAATAGAGATATTTTCTCCAGCCAGGGCATTAAACAAGGTGGATTTTCCTACGTTTGGCCTTCCTACGATTGCTACGATTGGTTTACTCATATATTTTCACCTCTTGTGTCTTTTATTCTTCCTATGTTTTTTAATCATGCTTGTGTGTTTTTTTAAATTGCTTTCAAACATGCACTAAGGCTTCGACAAAAGCCCGACCGCTTGATTTTACAATACTTACCTTCGTTTGTAAAGCAATTTCCATTTCAGAAACCGTTACATCGTCCAAAAAGACGTCCTCGCCGCTTCTTAAGACGTTACTGGAAAGCAGCAGGCGTTCTCCAAGTTCTTCCCCTTTCAACTGGGAAATAATGTCTTTTCCTGTTAAGAGCCCGGCAACGGTAATCCGCTCCCCGAAGAAATTATTTTTAATTTCATATACGGATGCCTGGATGCCCGGATATTTTTGGCAGACTTTCTCGCTTAAGTCTTTTATATAAGGATAAGCCAGTACGCCGGTTGCAATGGAAAGCTCTTTTTTTCTGTTATCTCCGGTTAGTTTCTGACACTCCTCTTCTACTTCATTTAGCAGAAGCCTTGTCATTCCCACGCCATTTTCTAATTGCAGGTACCCGTCGTAGGTTTCTTCAGCAGGCATCTTTTCTCCGGCAAGAATATACCATTCATCTCCGGCATGAATAAAGTGCGTCCCGTATTTGGCATATATCTCCTTTTGCCAGCGGTGGATACAGTCCAGCACTTTTTTTGCGTCTTCTTTTGTAAATGGTTTCAGGGCGTATAAGTCATCCCGGTACTGTGTCATTCCTACCGGAACCACCGACACACTTTTTAAATGAGGGATATACTTTGTAAGTTCTCCGATGGTAAATTCCAGTTCTTCTTTGTCATTGATATCCTTGCACAGCACAATCTGCCCGTTCATTTCGATCCCGGCTTCATAGAGTTTGTCCACTTTCTTCAGTGCGTCTCCCGCAAAACGGTTATTCAGCATCTGACAGCGCAGTGCAGGATTCATGGTATGGAAGGATACGTTAATGGGGGCAAGCTTATAGGTGATAATCCGTTCGATATCATGGTCACTCATATTCGTGAGTGTCACGTAATTTCCCTGCAGGAAAGAAAGTCTGGAATCGTCATCCTTAAAATAGAGGGTTTCACGCATGTTTTTCGGCATCTGGTCGATAAAGCAGAAAATGCATTTGTTGCGGCAGGAACGGTACTCATCCATTAATCCATTTTCAAATTCAATGCCCAGATCTTCTTCGAATTCTTTTTCAATCTCCAGTTCCCATTCTTCACCATTGTTTTTTTCAACCAATAATTCCAGGTACTCTTCGTTGATGAGATAATGATAATCAAATACGTCTTCGATGATTTTACCATTTATAGATACCAGAACATCGCCAGGTTCAAGCTCAAGCTCTTCTGCGATGCTTCCGGTAAGAACACGGCCGATGATATGTTTCGTTTTTTTCATAATCTGATCTTTACTCCTTTGTTTCCTATATAATACTAAATTCAAATCTAAAATGCAACGTCTGATTTTAAGATTAGCACAGTTCGCTCTTATTTTTATACAAAAAATGCTTGTTTTTTCTTTTATACGACAATTATCTTGACGGAGACAACTCAAAATGATATAAATAGAGTGGTATTTATAAAGATATAATATAAGTATATGTAATAATTTCAATTATACGTATTTTTTGGAGGTTAATTTATGCCAAATTTAGAACCGTTATGTAAATCACTGCCTGTGGCACCACTGAAAATAATTCCGCTGGAAGGCTGCCGCGATTTTGCTAAAGTCGTGGATCAGTATCTGGTAGAATTCCGCCACACTTCCCCAACCCATCAAAAAGACAGCATCGCTTTTCAGGGATACTGCCAGGACACGTATCTGGTTGACTGCGAATGCCCGAGATTTGGTACCGGAGAAGCAAAAGGGATGATTAAATCTTCCATCCGTGGAACTGACTTATTTATTATGGTTGATGTGTGCAATTACAGTCTGACTTATTCTGTATGCGGATATGAAAACCATATGTCCCCGGATGACCATTTCCAGGATTTAAAACGTATCATTTCTGCTGCTACCGGAAAAGCAAGACGAATCAATGTTGTAATGCCGTTTTTATACGAAGGAAGACAGCATAAACGTTCCAATCGCGAATCTTTGGACTGCGCTCTTGCTTTACAGGAGTTAATTAATATGGGAGTTACCAACATTCTCACTTTTGACGCCCATGATCCAAGAGTACAAAATGCTGTTCCATTAAGTGGATTTGACAGCTTCATGCCCACTTACCAATTCTTAAAAGCAATGATTAATTCCACACCCGATTTAATCATTGACAATGACCATTTAATGATTATCAGCCCGGATGAAGGTGCTATGAGCAGAGCCGTATACTTCTCTAATATCCTGGGTGTAGACATGGGTATGTTCTACAAACGCCGTGACTACTCTACAATCATCAATGGCAAAAACCCAATTGTTGCCCATGAATTCCTGGGAGATTCCGTAAAAGGGAAAGACGTAATCGTAATTGATGATATGATCTCTTCCGGCGGAAGTATGCTGGATGTGGCAAAACAGTTGAAAGAACGCCAGGCGAAAAGAGTATTCGTATGTACTACATTTGGTCTTTTCACAGATGGCTTGCAGGAATTTGATGAGTATTATGAAAAGGGATATATTGAAAAAGTCATTACCACGAACCTGAACTACCGCATGCCGGAACTTCTGGACCGCCCTTATTATGAAGAAGCAGATATGACAAAGTTTTTGGCAAGTATCATCGATTCCCTGAATCATGATGTTTCCATCAGCCGTGTACAGTCCCCAACGGATAAGATTCATGAATTGCTGGAGAAGTATAATAAAGGAAAATAAATCTAAATTAAGAGTTATAAAAAATAAAAATGGCTGTGAAATGCCATTTTTATTTTTTTGCTTATTTTATTAGGAAAGTACTGCTGCCATTTAATAACAAAGCTGGCGTACTTGCTTTCATTAATTCTAAAGCTGATCATGGGTAATATTTTTCAGCCATTTGTAACTCTTATAGTGTTTATAAATGAACGGTATTTTAACAAATTCATCCAGACAGATAAGGAAGTAGACCACCATGGGAGGAAATCTGAAAACAAAAGCGCTTAGGAAACCAAGAGGTATAGCAAAAACCCACATATCAATCAGATCACAGATAAATCCAAATCTGGAGTCCCCTCCCGAGCGGAACACACCACAGATTACCGTGGTATTCATCGCCTGTCCAAGTACATAATAAATATTGATGTATAACATGATATTCAGATAGTGAACTGCCATATCAGAAAGAGATACCATCTGCATCATCAGGGGTTTAATCAAGAGAACGAGAAGACCTCCTGCAATTCCGCTTATAAAAGTAACACGGCAGAGTTTTGTGGCATCTTTTTTGACTTCCTCCATCCGGTTCTCTCCGATCTCTTTTCCAAGGAGTATCGCACCTCCCGAAGCAATGCCGAAGCACACAACGGTACCGAAGTTACGAGCTACGATGACAACGGAGTTGGCAGCTACCATATCACTGCCGAGATGTCCCATGATGACAGAATACATGGAGAATCCAACGCCCCATACCACTTCATTGCCAAATGCGGGCATGGAATAATGAATAAAATCCCGAAATAAAACTTTATTTTTCGAAAAAATATCTGAGACATGAAAACGAATCGTCTGAAAATGTCTGGAATCGATCAGGCAGATGGCCAATTCAACTGCTCTGGCAATCACTGTGGCAAATGCCACCCCTACTATCCCCATTTTAGGTAAACCAAACAATCCAAAAATAAATATGGCATTCAGGCAGATGTTGATTACTAAGGCACTTCCGAAAACAGCAGTACTGAATATTACACGTTCTATGCTTCTCATTGTGCACAGATAGATTTGTGACACACTCATGAATAAATATGCAATTCCAAGTATATGCAGATAAGATACACCGGCTTCTATCAGGGCAGGATCTGAGGTGAAAATAAGCATCAGAAGACGCGGAAAGAAACATGCCATAACAGCAAATACTACGGATATACAGATGGAAAGCCGCATGGCAATACCCATAATCTTCTCTATGGTCCTGGTATCCTTCTTCCCCCAATATTGTGCGGCAAGCATGGTAGTCCCGGAAGCAATACCGGAATAAACCAGAGTCAGAATAAACTGGATCTGATTTGCCAGTGAAGCCGCAGAAAGTGCTGTCTGGCTTACGTAGCCAAGCATAATAACATCCGCCGAGTTTACGGCGGTACTGATTAAATTCTGTATGACAATAGGAAGGGCAAGCTGAAACATAGAGCGATAAAAACTAGGCTGTTTTCTGATTATACTTTCCATAAGGGATGTATTCCTTTCGGTAGTGTTAACGCTAAACTTAGGAATAACATAGCATTTTATGGTAAAATTGTCAATCCTCTATATCAAAACAGATCCCAATCATTTTGATATAGAGTTCAAAATGATTGGGATCTGTTTAACAACCAGGAGATGTGTTTGAAAATTATTTTTTCACATATTTCAGCGCTTCACTCTTTTATGGGAACAAATAAAAGTATAAACCTCTGTAATTATGATACAGATAAAAATATAGGCAAGTCCAAGTGAATTGATAGTATGATCATAAAGAGTTATCTCCATAAGTTTTAGAATCAACGACAGGATGAGATAAATGGCTGATCCAATCATTGCAAGTATTCCAAAGCATTTATTTGACCAATACCATATTTTTTTATTTTTCCCTTGCTGGGGTGATTTATATCCCAACATATTACTGCCTTCTTGCGGTGAGTAAAAGAATATAACCAGGGAAAGTAACATGCACAAAATACCGATAAATAAATTACTCATAAATATCCCTCCTTAACCGATTGCCCCTCAAACAGGCTTTAGGATATCATACATGAATTATCGTTAATTATCAATACTATATTTTATCTTTTAGATTAAGATATTGTAAAAAACAGCCCTGTACATATTAAAAAAGTGTGCAGAGCTGCTACGAACATATATTCATATATTCATTGAATGAATATATGACGGATTTTATTATTTCATATGTAGTCATCGAACAATTTTTTGATCAATCAGGTACAGCAGGATATGCAGTGCTTTTGATGCTACCCATAAAAATCCGATAAATCCAAATGTTGCACTTAGCGCAGTGAAAAGAAAATTTTTCATTATAGCCCTCCTTCTTTATGTAAAAGTTAACGTGTTTTCCATTTGACTCTATTATAAAAGAAGAAGGCGGCTGGTGCTATGGATTTACCTTACATTTTGGTTTTTAATCTTACATTTTTGTAACAAACCCCGATTTAAAATTATTCCTGTACAGTTTTAAGAGCCAGAAAAGCAGCAAGATTTCCCCTCTTTCCCTGGGAAGCCCGATGTGAATACAGGATATCCGGGTTACAGCAGGTGCAGATATCGGTTATGCAGATGTGCTCTTTTTGGATGCCGGCTTCCAGAAATACGGCTTCATTTGCTTTCCAGAGGTTTAACTGGTATTTGCCGTTTGGTTTTTTGTAGAATAAGGAATCCCATAGAGATGCATCATAATTTTTGCGGAATTGCTGGATAACATCTTCGCTGACTTCATAGCAATCCTGGCAGATGGAAGGTCCGATTGCAGCCAGGATGTCTTTTGGATCTGAACCATATTCCGCAGTCATTTTTTCAACGGTTACCCTGCCTATTTTCCCTACGGTTCCTTTCCAGCCGGAATGAGACAGTCCGATTGCCTTTTTAACCGGGTCCACGAAGAAAAGGGGAACACAATCTGCGTAAAAAGTGGACAGAACCAGCCCCGGTACATTGGTAACCATGCCATCAATATCGCTGTAATCTCTTTGCTTTACAAATCCCTTTCCACGGTCCTCTTCGGTTGTGACTCTGACGTTAGTGGTATGGGTCTGATCGGAAAATACCAGGTTTTCACAGGAAAAGCCGATAGATTCTCCTATACGGCGGAAATTTTCACGAACGTTTGCATCCTCATCCCCTCTGGAGAAGCTGAGATTCATACTGGTGAGATGATCCCTGCTGACCCCGCCGAGGCGGGTAGAGAACCCATGGACGATGATCCCGGTATTCTCCAGCATGGGAAAAGACAGATATGGTACAGCAGCTTCATTTTTAACGGCACAAACCTCGTGTCCGCTGACTCTTTTTATATTCATAATGGATGATCCTCCTTTTTAAGAGCGTGTTTGAAAATTCATTTCTGCTGTCTGCACGCCCTACTTCGTGGTATATTAGCTCCAAACTCATAATGTTGTACTTATTTAATAATTTAAGAAAGATGGAAAGGAAAAGCATCTTTGACCAGAGTGATCTTCTGGTTGTCGATACCAACCACATCAAAGCGGCAGGGTGTATCTTCCCCTTTGTGACGGGTCATAAGATAGTGGCGGGCAACCTTGCAGATTACAGCCTGTTTACGATAATTGACCGCTTCCAGAGAAGAACCTCTTCCACCATCCTTTCGAAACTTTACTTCTACAAAAACAAGATAGGAACCATCGGCAGCGATGATATCTATCTCTCCTATTCTGCATCTGTAATTGCGTTCTAATAAGAGAAAGCCCTGCTCTTGTAAATAAGCAGCGGCTTTTTCTTCCTCTATAGTACCAATAGCACGTTTATTCAATCAGAATCTCCTGTCAGATAAAATTTTTGATAAAGGTAGCCCTATGTATTGCGGATGGTCCGTACTCTTTTATTGCGGCAATATGGGTAGCTGAGCCATATCCTTTATGGGAGGCAAAGCCATATTCCGGCATTACGGCATCATATTCTCTCATGAGTCTGTCCCTGGTTACTTTGGCGATTACGCTTGCTGCAGCGATGGATAAGCTTTTGGCATCTCCTTTTATGATCGGAACCTGTGGAATGGTGATGCCCGGAATGGTAACGGCGTCATTTAAAAGTATCTGAGGAACCATGGAGAGCTTAGATACTGCGCTTCTCATGGCTTCGTAGGTGGCTTGAAGAATGTTGATTTCATCAATTCTTGCGGGGCTTGACATCCCCACACCAACTGCAAGCGCTTTTTCCATAATCTCATCAAACAATTCCTCACGCCGCTTTTCACTCAGCTGCTTAGAATCATTGAGATACATAATTCTGCTGTCCTGGGGCAGGATAACGGCACCGGCAACTACGGGACCTGCAAGAGGTCCTCTACCGGCTTCGTCGATGCCGCAGGCATATCCAATGTACTCGTATTCCTTTTCATATTCCATCATTTTTTCAAGGCGCTGCTTTTCGGCTTCCAGGGCATCCATTTTTTTCTGATAGCGCTTAATAAGACCCACAACACCGGTACGGGTGTCGGGAGCATGTACCTTCATCAAATACAGCAGCTGCTCATTGGATCCGGCATGCTCAAATTCCTCTTTTATCTCTGATATTTTTTTATTCATAAATACCTCTGTTCTCTATTGATGCTTCAAAAATCCGAATTTACTGAAAGGCCAGATTCTAAGCCATGCCCTGCCAATAATATCTTTTCTGTGGATCAGCCCTACATTGGGATCACGGCTGTCAGAGCTGTTATTACGGTTATCACCCATTACAAAATACTCATCGTCACCCAGCGTGATGGGTTCTGCAGCGGTGCCCGGATCATCGATGGTCTCTCTGCCATAATTTTCATTCAAGTCTTCCCCATTGATGTAAACTTTTCCGTCAATGACCTGAACGGTATCTCCCGGCAGTCCGATAATTCGTTTGATATAGTAGGTATGGTCTGCGTGCTGATAAGGAAATACAATAATATCGAATCTCTCCGGATCTTTGAAACGGTATGTAATCTTATCGGTAATCAGATTGTCCCGGTTTTCCAGTGTGGGATACATAGAAGATCCGTCTACCTGTGTACGCTGTCCTACAAAATGAACAATTAAAAATGTTACAACTAATACAATGGCTATATACAGTAACATACTTAAAAGTTCCCTTAACATGCTTCTCTCCTTGTTTTCCTCAGTATTCTTCTGACTCATGCTGTCCACCGCTTCCTTTACTTAGTTAGTATATATTAAATGAAGCCGGCGATGGCAGACTTTTACACCTGCTCATTTCCGGCTTGTTCCAAACATTATGATTTTATTGGTGTTTCAGTACACCAAATTTGCTGAAAGGCCAGATTCTTACCCATGCGCGTCCGATAATATCGGAACGCTTTATATTGCCTACACTGGGATCCCTGCTGTCTTTACTCTCATTGCGGTTGTCTCCCATTACGAAATACTCATCGTCGCCCAGAACAATTGGGTCTTCTGCTATGCCGCTGTCCTGCATCGTTTCTTTGCCGTATGTTTCTTCCAGTACTTCCCCATTGATATAAATGCTGCCGTTATTGAGCTGTACGGTTTCACCGGGAAGTCCGATGATCCTCTTGATATAATACGTTTCCTCTTCGTAATAATAAGGGAATACGACAATATCAAAACGAGACGGATCCCGAAAACGGTAACTTAATTTATCAACAATCAGATTATCTTTATCTTCCAGTGCCGGAATCATGGATGGACCGCTGACCTGTGTGCGTTGTCCAATAAAATGTATTACTACAAATGCCAGCACGAGAACAATCACTATGTACATCAACATGCTTAAAAGTTCACGCACTACGCTCCTGGACGGCTCTTCACCGCCCGGTTCTATATTTTCCCCTTTTGACATTCCGTCACCACTTTCTTTATACTCTTGTCCCTTTAATCTTAAACGTTTCTTTCCGGAAATTCAATAGTGATTTTCCCCAATCTTCCACTTCTAAAATCCTCAACCACTGTGGAAGCTGCTTTTGCATAATCTAAATCATTTCCCTTTAAACGGCATCCTCTGTTTACCGCAATCTGTTCCAGTACCTCTACATCAGTACCGGACTCGTCACAGTCATATCTCTCTGCAAGCACTCCCTTATAGTGCTCTTTCAAAAAGCTTATCAGCTGCATGCCTAATTCGTCAACATTTAAAATTTCATCTTTAATTGAGCCCACCATTGCCAGATGAAGCCCCACTGTCTGATCCTCAAACTTTGGCCATAGAATTCCAGGCGTATCCAGAAGTTCTACATTTTTATTTAAACGGATCCATTGTTTACCCTTTGTAACACCAGGTTTATTCCCTGTTTTGGTACAGGCTTTGCCGGCAAAGGTATTAATGAAAGTAGATTTTCCCACATTGGGAATCCCCACTACCATAGCTCTCACCGGACGATTTTTAATGCCTCTTTTCCGGTCCCGTTCAATCTTTTCGTGGCATGCTTCCTGGATGACGCCATTGATTGCTTTAATCCCGGTCCCGTTCTTTGAATTGACTTTGACGACAAAAAAACCCTTCTCTTTAAAATATGCCGACCACAATTCGTTCTGCTTTTCATTTGCCAGATCTGCTTTGTTTAAAAGAATCAGCCTGGCTTTATTTTTTCCAAGTTCATCGATATCCGGATTCCTGCTGCTTAGCGGAATCCTTGCATCTACAAGCTCGATAACCAGATCAATTAATTTAATATCTTCCTGCATCATACGTCTGGCTTTCGTCATATGACCCGGATACCATTGATAATTCATAAATTTCTGCCCTTTCTACTTCACGAAACCAAATTCACTGGCTGGTGAGACACGAAGCCAGACTTTGCCTTCGATATCGTCAGTATTGACGTTGCCAATATCTGCGTAGCGGCTGTCTTCGCTGTTGTTACGGTTATCTCCCAAAACAAAATATTCAGAAGAACCCAAAACGATGGGCTGGTCAGCCAGACCGGCATTACTGATCGATGGATAATCCGCATCTTCCAGATATACCTTGTCATTAATATAAATCATGCCTTCTTTAATCTGGATTGTTTCTCCAGGAAGTCCGATTACGCGCTTGATATAAGCGTGGCTGGTCTTACTGCCGTTTGGCTTAAATGATATAATATCATTTCTGGAAGGCCCACCCAGTTTATACGCTAGGGTATTAATCAGGACTTTGTCTCCCCCGGACAGGGTCGTGTCCATAGACTGACCGATGTTTGTCCGTACTTGTCCAAAGAAAAATACCAGGATATATGCAAATAAAATAACTACAATGATTTCGAATGTCCATCCTAAAATAGATTTTAACTTATTCGTTTCTTTCTTTTCCCCTTGGCGATCCCCTCTGCTCCTTGCACGTTCTTTTCGCATAATGCACCTCACAATTGCCTCTAGTAGAAAATAGGGACAATTACCTAAGTATTTGTCCCTGGTTCATTTCATTATTTTACTAACTCTTTTACCTTGGCTCTCTTACCAACACGGTTTCTTAAGTAATTCAGTTTTGCACGTCTTACTTTACCTCTTCTGATTACTTCGACTCTTTCTACGCTTGGGGAATGCAGCGGCCAGGTTTTTTCCACACCAATTCCGTTAGAATTTTTTCTAACAGTAAATGTAGCTCTATTGCTTCCGCCCTGTTTCTTTAAAACAGTTCCTTCGAAAACCTGAATTCTTTCACGGGTTCCCTCTTTGATCTTTGCATATACCTTTACAGTATCACCAACGTTAAATTCTGGTGCGTCAGCTCTTAACTGAGCTGCTTCGATGTTCTTAATAATATCGTTCATTGTGTGCCTCCTTATTTATATGGATGTTCTTAATACGATCTGTAACAGAGGACCATCTCTTTTCTCACAACGCTATTTATTTTATCATGTTTGTTGTATTATGTCAAATAAAATTCTTTAATAAATCCTTAAGAATACAGACAATCTCTAACGGTTCTGCAGCTTTACAGTTAGGCTATTCGTTACACTTCCGGATCAGACATTTCATCAATTAATTGCAGCTCCGGTTTTGTCAGTTCTGCCTTTTCAAGCAGATCCGGGCGGCGCTGTGCAGTACGGATCACCGACTGCTCTCTTCTCCATTTTTCGATATTGGCATGATGACCCGATAATAATACCGGAGGAACTTTTTTGCCGTTCCATTCCTCCGGACGGCTATACTGGGGATATTCCAGCAGATTGTCCTGAAAGGATTCAAACTGTGCGGATTCATCATTATTAAGAACACCTGGAACCAGTCTGGAAATAGCGTCTATCATGACCATTGCAGGCAGTTCGCCTCCCGTAAGGACATAATCCCCGATGGAGAGATAGTCAGTAACTACTTCCTCTAACACCCGTTCATCAATGCCTTCATAATGGCCGCACAGAAAGACCAGGTCCTTTTCTTTTGCCAAATCTTCGGCTATGGTCTGGTTAAATACACTGCCCTGGGGGGTCAGATAGATAACTCTGGGGCGGTATCCGATTTTATCAGAAACAGCTTTCCAGGCGCCGTATACGGGTTCTGCCTGCATAACCATACCAGCACCGCCTCCATATGGATAGTCATCTACTTTATGGTGCTTATTGGTGGAATAGTCTCTTATATCGGTAGTTTCAAGGCTGATCAGACCTTTTTCCATTGCCCTTCCGATGATACTGGTATTCAGCCCATCCTGAATCATTTCCGGAAATAAAGTCAGTACGTGGTAATTCATAGATTACACCAGTCCTTCCATTAAGTGTATTTCCATTTTCCGCCCCGCTATATCCACATTTAAAATGCATTCTTTAATTGCCGGCAGAAGAACTTCTTTGTGTTCCTCTGTTTCCACTACATAGACATCGTTTGCACCGGTTTCCAATACATCGGTAAGGATTCCGAATTTCCTGCCCTCATCTGTAAAAACCTCCATCCCAATCATATCCGCAATAAAGTATTCATTGGGTTTTAATTTTACAGCATTTTCCCGGGTAACAAATAGCCCTTTACCTTTGTACTTTTCTACTTCGTTGATGCTGTCAAATTCTTTGAACTTCAGGATTACAAACTGTTTAAAGAATTTGACCTGTTCCACCTGAAGATCTAAAGTCTCTCTTCCGGTATCCAGTAGTACAGATTTTAATTTTTTAAAGCGGTTAGGATCATCCGTAGTAGGGAAAACTTTTACTTCGCCCTTGATTCCATGCATGGAGGAAATGATTCCAACCTGTAGTAAATCGTCCATAATTTACTTCCTTTCGTATCGTTTCTATTGTAAACGTATCAAACGTAACATTCCTATTCAGATAAGCCAAATATCCCACAGCAAGCTCATTGCTCGCGGGAATAAAACAAGAAAAGCCTCGTTTTCACGAGGCCCGACCGCTATGAAATCTTATAGCAAAAGCTACAGGATGTCCACAATCACTTTCTTATCATCCTTAGAAGCTGCAGCTTTGACTACAGAACGGATTGCTTTCGCAATACGTCCCTGTTTGCCGATAACCTTACCCATATCGGATGGGGAAACCTTTAATTCTACAACAATAGACTTGCCGGTTTCTTTTTCTGTGACTACTACTTCTTCCGGATGTTCAACGAGAGACTTTGCAATTACTTCTACTAATTCTTTCATCACGTTCACCTCTGTTCTACTTTTCGATACCAGCAATTTTGAAGAGTTTACCAACTACTTCTGTAGGCTGAGCACCATTAGCAAGCCATTTTTTAGCTAATTCTTCATTAACTTTGAATTCGCTAGGCTCGATGTTTGGATTGTAAGTACCGAGTTCTTCGATACATTTTCCATCTCTTGGTGATCTTGAATCAGCTACAACGATTCTATAGAAAGGAGCTTTTTTCTGTCCCATTCTTCTTAATCTAATCTTTACTGCCATTTGTCTTTCACCTCCTTGATTTATTCTCAATATATGTTAAAAAGGAAGTTTAAACTTACCTTTTTTACCACCTTTGCCTCCCATCATTCCAGGGAACTGTTTCATCATTTTTCTTGCCTGGTCAAACTGTTTTACCAGCTTGTTCACTTCGCTGATATCAACTCCGGAACCAGCTGCAATTCGTTTCTTGCGGGATGGATTTAAGATATCCGGATTGGAACGTTCTCTTGGTGTCATGGAAAGAATCATTGCTTCTTTTCTTGCCATATCCTTTTCATCGATCATTCCTTCAATATCTTTGGCTTTGCTGCCGAATCCAGGCATCATGCTTAAGACGCTTGAGATTCCGCCCATGTTCTTCATCTGATTCATGCTTTCTAAGTAATCATCAAATCCAAACTGTGCTTTTTTCAGCTTCTGTTCCATATCCCGGGCTTTTTCTTCATCGATATTGGCCTGTGCCTTTTCGATCAGCGACATAACGTCACCCATGCCCAGTATTCTGGAAGCCATACGCTCCGGATAAAATTGCTCAAGATCCGAGAGCTTTTCACCCATGCCGACATATAAGATCGGTTTTCCACAGGTTGCTTTTATAGATAATGCGGCACCGCCACGGGTGTCACCATCTAACTTAGTTACGATTACGCCGTCAATACCAATCTTGTCATTGAACATTTCGGATACGTTTACTGCATCCTGACCCGTCATGGCATCTACAACCAGTATCGTCTGGTCTACATGAATTGCTTCTTTCATTTGAATCAATTCATTCATCATGTCCTCATCAATATGAAGACGTCCAGCCGTAT
Organism: uncultured Robinsoniella sp.; assembly: GCA_900540475.1. Taxonomy (GTDB): domain Bacteria; phylum Bacillota; class Clostridia; order Lachnospirales; family Lachnospiraceae; genus Robinsoniella. The sequence continues at coordinate 144,889 of UQGG01000001.1, forward strand.
CCAGGATTACAACATTTAATCCCTTGCTTTTCGCGTGTTCGATTGCGGCTTTTGCAATATTTACAGGATTCTGTTTATCTCCCATGGAGAAGACTTCCACACCCTGTTTTTCACCATTTATCTGTAACTGCTGGATTGCTGCCGGGCGATAGATATCGCAGGCTGCCAGCAATGGCTTTCTGCCTTTAGATTTTAACTTACCGGCAATCTTTGCCGTTGTCGTGGTTTTACCGGCACCCTGAAGTCCGGCCATCAAGATGACTGTAATTTCATTACCGGGTTTCAGTGCGATCTCTGTAGTTTCCGAACCCATTAATTTCACAAGTTCTTCATTTACGATCTTAATAACCATCTGTCCCGGGTTTAAGCCGTTCATGACATCCTGTCCGACAGCTCTTTCCTGAACCGCCTTGATGAACTGCTTTACAACCTTGAAGCTTACATCCGCTTCCAACAAAGCCATCTTTACTTCTTTTAATGCAGTCTTTACATCTGCTTCTGTCAGCCTTCCCTTACTACGTAAATTCCGGAAAACATTCTGCAGTTTATCTGATAAGCTTTCAAATGCCATAGATTACAACTCCTCTAATATCTCATTGGATATTTTCTCAATCTGCTCATGCCCCTGCTGTCCTTTTGAAAGCGCATGAATCTGCTCTACTTTTTCTTTCACAGACAAAAACTTTTCCACCAGATGTAATTTGTTCTCATAATCATCCAGAATCTTATTACACCTTTTTATCAAATCATGTACGCCCTGCCGGCTGATATTCTGTTCCTCTGCCACTTCTGTATAAGACAGATCATTTAAAATAACATCTTCATAGACATTTCTCTGATGTTCCGTCAGGAGCTCTCCGTAAAAATCATATAATAAAGTTTGTTCCACAAATTTTTCCATTTGTAATCACCTTGATTATCATATACGATAAAGTTATTCTTGTCAAGTATTTTTTCTTGACAAATTAAATTTTACCGATACACTCTCCCATCTTAATGAAAGTTTCATATCCGTTCTCTGTATTTTCAAAAAATTCTGATGCTATTTTTACTTTATCCGGTTCTACAAGCAGTATAATGGTAGAACCGCCATATTCAAATTTACCCTTTTCGTGCCCTTTTTTTACATAGCCTTCCTGCTGGTAGTTTTTAATGCGTCCAACCAGAAGTGCCCCCACCTCCATTTGAAGCAGCGTACCAAAGCAGCGGGTTTTTATTAACGTATATTCCCGCTGGTTTTCTTTATATACCGGTACTGTTTCACAGGCTGCAGGCTGTACAGTATGCAGGACTCCCGGAATATAGTAATTGGAAGATTTTAACCCGTCCGATGGATAACAGTAACGGTGATAGTCGTCAACGCTTAAGCGGATGATAATGGCAGCTCCGTTTTTATACCGTTTTGCCAGTTTTTGATTCTGTAATAAAGAAGCTGTGGTGTAACAGGTATTTTTAACGAAGAAGCGATTGGTGTTGCCCAGATGATAAGCGCTGATTTTACCATCGGCAGGACTTACCAGATGTGTCTCATCGTAATCAATCATCCGCTCTTCCGGTTTGATTTCACGGGTGAAGAAATCATTAAAAGAATGATATGACCTGGGTTCATAGGGTGACATATCAATATGATTCTTTTGAATAAAGGGTTTAATGATGCATCTGGAAGCCCCGGAATCTAATAATCTTCCTGCAAATTGGGAAAATCCGGGCCGGATCAGAGGCCATAACAATAATCTTCCCCATAAAGAAGCATAAAGTTTACGCAGGATTTTATCCTGCGCTTCCTCGTTTTCATATATTTTTCCATTTCGGTCGATGTAATTCATTTTTCACCTCCTAATACCGCAGACAGATCTGCGGTACTTTACCTGCTGCAATACTTTCCTAAATGTGTGACAGCAAGAGCAATTTTATACATGCTCCGGCACTCCTAATAAAAATGTAAGAGCTTGCCGAGGATAATGACGCCGGCTACAATAATCACGATCATCATTTTATTTCCTGGCTTATAAACTTTTATTTTGCTGATAAACAGGAATGCTACAAGCAGCATTACCCAAATCAGTATCCGCAGATATGTCTGCTGTCCGAAGCTTGGACGCATGAGATAAACAAGCGGAAAAATAATTGCGATAGATGTAACCGGAAGACCCTGATAGTGTTTGCGGGCTTCCGTGGTTTCCTGCTGTCTCTTTTCTTCCATGACATTAAAAAACCCAAGGCGGATGACTGCTGCCAATACATAGAGACACATGGCGGTTGTCCCCCAGAATCCCCGAAGTCCCAGCCCGTATCCCAGAAATGCGGGAAATGCGCCAAAACAAATTAAATCACAAAGGGAGTCAATCTGAATTCCAAATCTTTTTTCATCGTCCGTACGCTCTCTGGTACGGGCTACTTTACCATCCAGCATATCGCAGATACCGGATATTACAAGACAGGCAATTGCCGTCGTAAAACGGCCATCTAATGCTTCTGTCATTCCGTATACAGAACTGATCAGTCCTAAATATGTTAAAACAACCGTATAATTATAAAATCCTATCCACATGGTATATTATCCTTCTCCCTCTTTGCCGCTTCTCTTTTAACGGCTGCTCTGGTAATGCTGATATGGGCGTATATCGTTACAAGTGCACTGATAATCAGCAATGCATAATAACTGATGCCTCTGCTTAACAGCATTCCCGATAAAATTAATGCAGGTCCAAATATCGGTTTAAATATAGACATAAATAAAGCTTCGCTGGCGCCGATACCGCCGGGTAACGGAAGCATGTCTACAGAAATAGAAATTGTTGCCTGCAAGGTGACGATCTCAAATGCGCTGAACTCGTGAAGTCCGAATGCCCGGTATACAAAATAAGTAGAAAAGAACAGGCAAAACCGCTGGAATATGGAAATCAGAATGATATTAAACACAACCAGCTTATGATCCCTGAAGTAATAGGCGGAATCACGGTACTTATCCATAGCGTTTGAAAGACGTTCCGTTCTCTCCGGTTTGTGTTTCATAATACGGATTTTCTCTAACAGGTGCAATCCCAAATGCATGAGCTTTTTTGTGAAATTCGGCAGAAAGATTAAAATAAACATCAGTGCCACGCATCCTACATTTAAAATCAGACCCAGATACAGGAAAAAGACTGTATCTTTCATGTAATTGTCTACCAGCGGGCGAAATCCGATAATTAGTATCAGTCCGACCAATACCAATACGAATTTATAAGTAACGGTAACAATCATCAGAACAAGTGATGCTACCGGGATCTCCACCTTATCCTTGCTCATATAATATATCTGAGCAGGCTGGCCGCCCGACGCAGAAGGGGTGATGCAGCTGAAGAAGAATCCGATGAAACTATATTTTATACAGTTTCGCATAGGGATCTTCTTATTCAGTGAGTTCATCATATAGTGGATGATTACTGATTCACTGCAGACAAATACAATTACCAGGGCAATACCAAACCAGATATACCCTTTTTTTGCCATTTTAATGGTTTCCCATATGGCACTCAGTTCCTGTCCTTTAAACAACTCATAAAATGTAAAGGCGAAAAGAGCAAAAAGAAACAGGATCTGAAGTATGTTTTTTTTGTTTTTCTTTAAAAATTCCACGCATTTCCCTCTTTTCTAAATTATCCTCTGGATAATTATAGAATAAATTTATCAATATTCTATCAATATTTTGCGTATCTTACAATTTGTTTTTACAAAAACTTTCTTAAGAAACTCATAATATTTATATTTCTTGCTCAAATAAAACGCAAGTTCGGCAAGGGCTACTGCGCCGAATATATCAATAATGTAGTGCTGCTTTGTATACTGTGTGGAAATCATGACTGCAATTGCAAACAGGCATGAAAAAATGCGGTACCATTTGGGGATTTTTTCATTACCCCGGATGCCAATATAACAGAACCAGCTAACCAGACAGTGTATGGATGGAAAGAGATTCATTGGTAGATCCATGTTATAAACCCAGCCCAGCAGTTGTACACTTAAACTGTCTCCGATCAGCTCCGGCCTCACATTTGTGGTGGGAAGCAATACAAAGAACAGCATACAGACAATACGGGAGGACATATCGGCAGTTACGAATTTATACAGCGATTCTTTCCCTAAATGACCGATCATGATATAGTTTACGATCCAGAATAAATAACAGATCACGTAAATCCATACCCAGCCCGGTTTAAAGGGTACCATCCTGTCTATTTCCAGTGTGAAATCATAGTGATACCAGTCTTTGCAAAGATGCTGGGTTCCAAAATAAATGACACTGTTCAGGACGAAACAGGACACCAGAGGTATAATGGAATAGAGTTTTGCCCAGGGATCGATATATTTTTTAAGCCACCTATACATGTAATTCAATCTCCTACAGGTTTGGACGGATAAGCTTTGGCTTATAACCGTTCTCTTTCAGTGCGTCTACGATGGTATTCTTATGTTCGGAACCAAAAGCTTCCAGTGTAATTTTCAATTCAACGGCTGCATTCCGGTTCGTGCTTACAAACTGGTTATGTTCAAGCTTTATGACATTACCCTGAGCTTCTGCAATAACTGTGGCTACCCGCACCAGTTCCCCAGGCTTATCCGGAAGAAGTACGGATACAGTGAAGATACGGTCTCTCTGGATTAATCCCAGCTGTACCACAGAGGACATGGTGATTACGTCCATATTTCCGCCGCTTAAAATGGATACGATCTTCTTCCCTTTTACTTCCATGTGCTTCAGCGCAGCAACGGTAAGCAGACCGGAGTTTTCTACGATCATCTTATGGTTCTCTACCATATCCAGGAAAGCCACTACTAGTTCATCGTCATCAACAGTAATGATTCCGTCCAGATTCTTCTGAATATAGGGAAATAACTGCTCACCCGGAGTTTTAACTGCTGTACCGTCTGCGATGGTATTTACACTGGGCATGGTCGTTACTTTGCCGGCATCCAGGGAGGACTGCATACAATTGGCACCTGCCGGTTCGACACCGATTACCTTAATATTGGGATTCAACAGCTTGGCAAGGGCAGATACGCCTGTCGCCAGACCGCCGCCACCGATTGGAACCAGGATATAATCTACCAGAGGCAGTTCCTGTACGATTTCCATGGCAATGGTTCCCTGTCCTGTAGCTACCGCCAGATCATCAAAGGGATGAATAAAGGTATAGCCGTGTTCGCTGGCAAGTTCATAGGCATGTGCGCATGCCTCGTCATACACGTCTCCGTATAACACAACTTCTGCACCATAGCTTTTTGTACGGTTTACTTTAATCAGAGGTGTTGTGGTAGGCATTACGATTACTGCTTTGGCGCCAAATGCCTTTGCTGCATATGCCACGCCCTGGGCATGGTTGCCGGCAGAGGCGGTAATCAGCCCTTTCTCTCTTTCCTCTTTCGTCAATGTGCTGATTTTATAGTAAGCGCCGCGGATCTTATATGCTCCTGTGCGCTGCATGTTTTCAGGCTTAAAAAATACTTTGTTGCCGGTCTGCTCTGAATAGTACTGGCTGTAAACCAGTTTAGTCTCCTGTGTTACCTGCTTCACTGCTTCGGAAGCTTCCTCAAACTTATCTAACGTTAACATCTTGTCGCCTTTCTGCTAATTTGCCGGGGTTTGTACGTTGAATAATGCATTTACAAATTCATCTGCATTAAACTTCTGTAAATCATCAATGCTTTCACCCACACCGATATATTTAACGGGAATGCCAAGCTCTGAGTGGATCGCTACTGCAATACCGCCTTTCGCCGTTCCATCCAGTTTAGTCAATATGATACCGGTAATGTCTGCGATCTCACTGAACTCCCTTGCCTGTGCCAATGCGTTCTGGCCCGTTGTCCCATCCAGGACAACCAGTGTCTCCCGGTAAGCTTCCGGATATTCCCGTTCCAGCACACGGTTAATCTTGCCTAATTCATTCATCAGGTTTTTCTTGTTGTGAAGCCTGCCGGCTGTATCGCATAACAGCACATCGGCGTGTCTTGCTTTGGCGGATGCTACGGCGTCATACACAACTGCAGCCGGATCGGAACCTTCCTGGCCGCCGATAATATCCACACCGGCACGGTTAGCCCATTCGGTTAACTGCTCTCCTGCTGCGGCGCGGAACGTATCTGCAGCAGCCAGAATTACTTTTTTGCCCTGATCTTTTAATTTTCCGGCTAGTTTTCCCACACTGGTGGTTTTTCCCACACCATTTACGCCGATTACCAGCACCACAGACTGTCTGTTTTCAAATTCATATGCGGTTTCGCCTACATCCATCTGTTCTTTGATACTGTCAATCAGCAGCTGTTTGCATTCCGATGGTTCTTTGATTTTCTGTTCCTTTACCTTTGTTTTTAAATCCTCAATGATAGCGGTTGTGGCGTTGATTCCCAGGTCGCCCATCACTAAGATTTCTTCTATCTCTTCATAGAAATCATCATCAATGCTGGAAAACCCACTGAAAATGGAATCAATTCCAGCAACAATATTCGCCCTGGTTTTTGACAGCCCTGCTACAAGCCGTTTAAAAAACCCTTTCTTTTCTTCCATAATGCTTCCCTCCTACTGATTCTGATTTTAAACAGAATCCAGCTCATCTTCAATTAAATTGACGGATACCAGTGCGGATACACCTTTTTCCTGCATGGTGATACCATACAGTCTGTCCGCTACCTCCATGGTACCTCGCCTATGTGTAATAATAATAAATTGTGTATTCTTTGTCAACTTATGAAGGTATTTTGCGTACCTGGTAACATTTGACTCATCCAGTGCCGCCTCGATTTCATCCAGAAGACAGAACGGTGACGGCTTTAATTTCTGAATGGCAAAGAGAAGGGCAATTGCGGTCAGTGCTTTCTCACCGCCAGATAACTGCATCATATTCTGCAGCTTCTTCCCGGGCGGCTGGGAGATGATGCGGATGCCTGCTTCCAGGATATCTTCATCCTCCACCAGTTCCAGACTGCCTTTTCCGCCTCCGAACAGCTGCTTAAAGGCTTTGTCAAACTCTGCCTGGATAATGGCGAAGTTCTCTTTAAACTGGGCGCGCATTCCGCTGTCCAGTTCCTCTATGATGCCAAGGAGGATCTCTTCCGCTTTAATCAGGTCATCATGCTGTGTACTGAGGAATTCGTGTCTCTCAGACAATTCTTTATAGTCTTCAATGGCGTTGACATTTACGCTCCCAAGACCTTTGATATCGGATTTCAGCAGCTGGATTGCTTTTTTTAACTGCGCCTGATTTTCATAAGCGTCCTCTTTCAGTTCCTTTGCGGTGCTGACCGTCAGTTCATATTCCTCCCACATGTAATTAATCTGGGATTCTTTACTCTCTTCCAGCTTTTCCAGCATGCTTACGAGACGGAAATTTTCTTTATCCAGCATTGCCATACGTTCCGACAATTCTTCCCGTTTGGTAAAGAAAGACTTGTGACTGGTGTAGAGGCTTTCTTTTTGCGCCAGCCACTCATTGACCCTGCCGCTTAATTCGCCTTCCTGTTCAGCAGCTTTGGATATGGATATTTCAATCTCTTCGATATCATGGGCTTTCTTCTGGATATCCTTCTCATTTTCCAGGATATCATTTTGAATGGATTCCCGCTCTTCCAGCAAGGACGTCATCTCTGAGTTAATACGAGTACTATTTTGATGGATAAAATCTTCTTTTTGCTTTAAATTTGCCAGGTCCAGATGAATGCCTTCGGCTTTGCCGTTGTGGGCATCCTGCTCCTGTTTCTTCACTTCCAGTTCTTTTTGAAGCCCAAGAATCAGGGATTCTGTTTTTTTCTCCAGGGACACAGAAGCTTCCAGCTCTTTCTGGATCTCGGATTCTTCCACCCGGATGTCTGCGATCTGGGTTTCGATTTCGGATGATTCCCGTTTTAACTGGGCATATCCGGATTTCGTCTCGGTGTTGCGGCTCTGCATCTGTTTAATCTTCATTTTAGCCGTATTCTGGACGATATACTCTTTTTGCAGGCTGTCTTTCAGCTCTACGATTTTATTACGCAGAATGCGCCGTTTATCCCGGTTCTCGTCAATAGATTTCTGAAGTTCTTCCATATCTTTCTTTAACAGGGCAACACTTTCCGTTAATTCTTCAATTTCTCTTCTTCTGCCCAGCAGGTTACTGGAATTTTTAAATGCACCACCGGTCATGGAACCGCCGGGACTTAAAGATTCTCCTTCCAGGGTAACAATACGCAGCGTGTGCTGATATTTTTTCGCAATGATAATGGCGTTGTCAATATGGTCAACTACAACCGTTCTTCCAAGCAGGTATTTTGCCAGGCCTTCGTAGCAGCCTTCCACGTCCACCAGGGAGCTTGCCAGTCCAATGACGCCCGGTTCTTTTAAAACTTTCTCATTGGTAAATCCGCTGCGGTTGCCAATGCTGGTTAAAGGAAGGAAGGTAGCCCGTCCGTATTTATTTCGTTTCAGAAAATCAATCATCCGTTTTGCGGTATGTTCGTCTTCGGTAACAATATTCTGGATACTGCCTCCCAAAGCTGTTTCGATTGCGGTTTCATAAGATTTCTGAACTTTGATAATGTCGGCAACAACGCCCATGATTCCTTTTTCCCGGCTTTTCTGTTCCATAATCCGACGGATACTGTTTCCATATCCATCATATCGTTCCGTGATGTTTTTCAGGGACTCCAGCCTGGATTCCTCTCTATGGTAAGCAGTCTGCCCGGTTTCCATCTGTTCATTCTGTCTGGCTAGAATCTGCTGCAGTCCGGTTACTTCACTGTCGTATTTTGTGCTCTCTTCGCACAATGCATCGATACGTGCTGAAACCTCTGTGTAGTCCTTCTGGTATGCAGCCAGGGATTCTTCCTGCTCAGATTCTTCACTTTTTAATTTCAGGATCTTCTGGCTGAGTTCCGCCTTACGGATCTGAATCTGCTCGATCATGGTGGAATATCGCTGCAGCTTGGCTTTTGTGGAAGCTCTCTGGTTTAACAACTCGATAATCTGGTTCTTGCCTTCTTCGATATGGCTTTCCAGAATACCGGTATCTTCCTGAAGCTTTAAGCCCACCGCTCTGTTTTCCACTTCTACTGCCTGGACTTTATCCAGCTGTTCCTTTAACAGGGAAAGTTCTGCCTGCTGGGATTCTTTTTGCTGTGTCTTCCCATCTAATTCTTTTTGTATGTTCAGAATACGGTTCTGCAGATGTTCATCGTTTAACTTTGCCGTATTAATCTGTTCTTTTAAGACATTGATCTGACCGGTTAACTGCTGTTTTAACAGCTGGTTTTTATTGGAGCGTTCCTTTTGCTCCTCAATCCTTGCACTTAACTCTTCCAATTCTTTTTCGATCCGGTCATACTCCACTTTAGCACTTTCATAATTGTCTTTTGTGGACTGAAGATCCTGATTGGATATGGAGATCTTTTCTTCGATTTCACGAAGCTGGCTTCGGATACGGTCCATCTCCATTAAAAACATATTGGCATCCACTGCTTTTAATTCTTCTTTTTTCTTCAGATAGACTTTTGCAGTTTCCGCCTGCTTTTGAAGGGGACCCAATTGTTTGGTTAATTCCGACAATATATCATTTACACGGACCAGATTCTGTTTTTCGTCTTCCAGCTTTTTCTGTGCAGCCAGCTTTCGGCGTTTGTATTTTACAATACCCACAGCCTCGTCAAAAAGCTCTCTGCGCTCTTCTGGTTTTCCGCTTAATATTTTATCGATCTGTCCCTGTCCGATGATAGAGTAGCCTTCTTTACCGATACCAGTATCGTAAAAGAGCTCGTTGACATCCTTTAAGCGGCAGGTGGTGCCGTTGATCAGGTATTCACTTTCACCGGAGCGGTATACTCTTCTGGTTACGGTCACTTCATTATAATCGATGGGAAGCTGGTGGTCTTCATTATCCAGTGTAATGGCAACAGATGCAAATCCCATGGGCTTTCGGTTTTCCGTTCCCGAAAAGATAACATCCTGCATATTGGCACCACGCAGCTGCTTTGCACGCTGCTCACCAAGTACCCATCTCACCGCATCGCCAACATTACTCTTACCACTGCCGTTGGGTCCCACGATTCCGGTAATACCGTTGTGGAACTTAAAGACAATTTTGTTGGCAAAAGATTTGAAGCCGTGTATTTCTATGCTCTTTAAGTACATATCTCTTTAGTCTTTCCTTTCAAGTCGATGATTGCGCGGTATGCCGCTTCCTGCTCAGCAGCTTTCTTGGTTCGTCCAATTCCCTGGCTTGCATTTTTTTCACCGATATGCAGTTCTACAATGAATTTTTTATCATGGTCAGGGCCTTCTTCCCCTGTCAGGGTATATACGATCTCATCGCCTTTAAAATCTCTTTGTACAATTTCCTGCAGGATAGTCTTGCTATCATAAAAGAGCTGCTTATTTTCAATATCCTTCATTATATATTTTAAAATAAACTCTTTTGCATTAGCAAAACCACCATCTAAATAAATGGCACCTATGAGAGCTTCCATGGCATCCGATACGATAGAATCGCGATGACGGCCTCCGGTATGCTCTTCACCTTTCCCAAGCTGTAAATAACTGCCCAGTTCGATTTCTTTCGTACACAGGGCAAGGGTAGGCTCACAGACGATACTGGCACGAAGCTTTGTCAGGTCTCCTTCCGGCAGATCCGGGTAATTGTGAAATAAATATTCACTGCTGGTAACTTCTAACACTGCATCTCCCAAGAATTCAAGGCGTTCATTGTCCTTCATCTTAGCGGCTTTATGCTCATTCGCATATGAACTGTGTGTCATGGCCTGTACCAGAAGATCGAAATTGCGGAATTTATATCCGATTCGATTCTCCAGCTCGGTTAATTTTCTGGTTGATTTCATAGTTAAGACTTTCCTCCTTATACAACAAAGGGTGCTGCTTTGCAACACCCTCATAAAAACCGTTTTAGTTGATTGCACTTTTGATTTGTTCTACCGCATCGCCTACTGAAACAATTTTCTCTGCTTCTTCATTTGGAATTTCAATATCGAATTCTTCTTCAATTCCCATTATAATCTGAAATACATCTAAGGAGTCAGCTCCTAAATCATCCACAAATGTTGTCTCCATAGTGATCTCATCTGCATCCACATTCAGTACCTCGGCAATAATTTTCTGTAACTTTTCGAATTCCATAATCATCAATCCTCTCTTTTACTAATCTGCTTTAATTTTTTCTTTAATTTTCTCATTGATCTGCTGCTGTTTGAACTGCACGCATTGAACAATGGAATTGGTAATCTCAGGCGCCTGCGAACTGCCGTGAGATTTTACCACAAGGCCATTCAACCCAAGTAAAGGTGCACCGCCATATTGACTTGCATCAAAAGATTGCAATGTCTCTTTTAATGCCGGTTTTACCAGTAAGGCGCCAATCTTACTGCGAAGGTTTGTCATCATGCCGGCCTTGACTTTAGAGATCAGGGTAGCACCCACACCTTCATACAACTTTAAAATTACATTCCCGACAAATGCCTCGCAAACGATAACATCGCATACGCCTGCCGGAATGTCTCTGGCCTCCACACTTCCGATAAAATTAATGTCTTTACATTCCTTCAAGAGTGGAAATGTCTCTTTTACCAGAGCGTTGCCCTTTTCCTCTTCTGCACCGATATTGACGATACCGACTTTTGGATTTTTAATACCTACTACATTCTCCATGTAAATAGAACCCATTTTTGCAAACTGTACTAAATGAGATGGTCTTGCATCTACATTAGCGCCACAGTCAACCAGCAATGAAACACCGGTCTTAGTGGGTATCAGTGGTGCCAGAGGCGGCCGCTCAATTCCTTTAATGCGCCCAACGATAAGCTGTCCGCCGACTAATACGGCTCCGGTACTTCCGGCAGAAACAAAAGCATCTGCTTCCCCTTTTTTAACCATATTCAGCCCTACTACGATGGAAGAACTTTTTTTCTTTCGAATAGCCATAACCGGCGGTTCCGCTGTTTCAATAATCTCATCAGCATGAACAACTTCCACTAGCTCTTTTGGATAGGTGTACTTTGATAATTCACTCTGCACATCTTCCGAGCGCCCTACCAGGAATACTTTAATATCATTTCTCGCATTCACTGCGTTTACGGCTCCCTTAACAATCTCTGCCGGGGCATGATCACCACCCATAGCATCGACTACGACCCGAACTAATTCCTGCATATTATTTCCTCCTCGTATTTCTATTAACTAATATACTAAACATCATACAGAAAATCAATAGATATTTTTAGAGAATCTTAGTGAAGTGCATAAGTTCTATCGTTTTTCTGGGTAAAAGGGCTGCAAAACCGGAGAAAAGCCCGTAAAAAAAGCATCTCCAACGAGATGCTTAATCATATCTTATGCTTCTGTGGATATGATTTCTTTTTTATTGTATGTTCCGCAGTTCTTACATACTCTGTGAGACATCATAAGTTCGCCGCATTTAGCACATTTTACTAAATTGGGAGCAGACATTTTCCAGTTTGCTCTTCTCTTGTCTCTTCTTCCTTTGGAAGATTTATTTTTTGGACAGATTGACATGGTTTACACCTCCTTAAATTTGCTAAAGATATCACGGATTTTGGCCATTCTTGGATCTAAATCTGTATGATCACAGCTGCAAGTCCCAAGATTTAAATTGGCGCCGCATTGATTACAGATTCCCTTGCAGCTTTCACTGCATAAAACCTTCATCGGCCAATTCAATAACATCTCGCCATAGACAAGCTTATCCACATCCAGGTTATATCCATCAATATAATTGTGTTCATCAAGTGCTTTCTGATGCTCTGCCTCATCTATATTCATATCAATTTCTTTGTCAATACGAACTTTGATGTCAGTTTTTACATCTTCCAGACACCTGTCGCAGGGAATTAAAACAGTGATTGTTCCCTCCCCTGTTATGTGCAGATTCCTGTTTCCTTTGTTCTGTATCTGTAAAAAAACGGGGGTACTGCTAATGATAGGAAAACTGCCAAGCTTTGAAACGAAAGTCTCCAGCTCCAGTCCTGCATCAGTCTGCATTACTAATTCGTCGGTTTTTAAAATACCGTTTAAGTCTATCAGCATTATGACCTCCTATCCACACCTAAATTATTATACATATCTGAAATGTTTTTGTCAACATAATTTTACAATAAAGTGGGATAAACTTACATTTTAAAAATAAGGCGGAGACTTGCACAGACTCCGCCTTATTGCCAGTACAGTGTAACACAATTAACTGTGTTTCGTTCACACGCTATCTACGCCAGGTACACGTTACTTTGGATGAAAACTAAATCAGAGCAACCGTTTCTCTGCAGATTGCCAGTTCTTCATCGGTAGGAAGCAGAACAACCTTTACCTTGGAATCCGGTGTGGAAAGCAGAGTCTTTTTGCCTCTTGCTTTGTTTGCTTCTTCATCTAAAGTAATGCCCAGGTATCCAAGATATGCAATGATATCACGGCGTACCAGAGAGTCATTTTCGCCCAGACCTGCTGTAAATGCGATTGCATCAACACCATTTAAGGCAGCTACGTATCCGCCGATATATTTAGCGGCACGGTAATTAAATACGGCTCTTGCAAGGATAGCAGCTTCATTTCCTTCTTCAGCAGCATTTTCCAGATCACGGAAATCACTGGAAATTCCGGATAAACCATAAACGCCGGATTTTTTATTTAACATGTTCATTAAGTCATCAATGTCCATATTTTCTTTTTTGGACAGGAACTCTAAGATAGCCGGATCAATGTCACCGGAACGTGTTCCCATTACCAGTCCTTCAAGAGGAGTCAATCCCATGGAAGTATCTATGGATTTGCCGTTTAATACAGCGGAAATGGATGCGCCGTTTCCTAAATGGCAAACAATGATTTTGGAGTTATTAATATCAAGTCCTAAGAATTTTGCTGTTTCTTTGGAAACAAAGTTATGGGATGTTCCGTGGAAACCATATCTTCTTACTTTGTATTTTTCATAATATTCATAAGGCAGACCATACATAAATGCTTTTTCAGGCATTGTCTGATGGAATGCAGTATCGAATACACCAACCATCGGTACCTCAGGCATTAATTCCTGGCACGCACGAATACCAATTAAGTTTGCAGGATTGTGAAGAGGTGCAAGATCGTTACACTCTTCCACTGCTTTTAACATTTCTTCTGTAATCACTGCAGAGGAAGCAAATTTCTCGCCGCCATGAACGATTCTGTGTCCTACAGCATTTACTTCTTTCAGACTTTCAATTACGCCGGTTTTGTCATTAACCAATGCATCCAGTACCATTTTGATGGCTTCCTTGTGAGTTGGCATTGGGCTTTCTGTGATTTCTTTCTCGCCGCCCTTTGGCTGATATACCAGTCTGCTTCCTTCGATTCCAATTCTTTCGCAAAGCCCCTTTGCCAATACATCTTCTGTATCAGAGTTGATTAACTGATACTTAAGAGATGAACTTCCACAGTTGATAACTAATACGTTCATTAAAAAATACCTCCGTTGGTTTTCTTTTCATTTATTATATTCTTTTAGAACTTCCATATAATTATGTAGGTAAATATTTCCTATTGTGCCTGACACTGAACTGCTGTAATCGCTACAACCCCAACGATATCTTCAGCGCTGCATCCGCGGGACAAATCATTTACCGGTTTTGCAATACCCTGTGTTACAGGTCCGTAAGCTTCTGCTTTTGCTAATCTCTGAACTAATTTGTATCCGATATTTCCGGCATCCAGGTCTGGGAACAGCAATACATTTGCTTTTCCGGCTACCGGGCTGTTAGGAGCTTTGGAAGCGCCAACGCTAGGTACGATAGCAGCATCTAACTGGAATTCACCGTCTAATTTCAGATTCGGGTTCTGCTCTTTTGCAATTCTGGTTGCTTCAACAACTTTGTCAACATCTGCATGTTTTGCGCTGCCCATGGTAGAATGGGAAAGCATAGCCACGATCGGTTCCTCTTCTACTAATAACTGGAAGGATTCTGCTGAAGAAGCTGCGATTGCTGCCAGTTCTTCCGGATTTGGGTTCTGGTTTAATCCTGCATCTGCGAAAATAAATGTTCCGTTTGCACCATATTCGCAGTTTGGTACTGCCATCAGGAAGAATGCGGATACTAATTTTGTTCCGGGTTTTGTTTTTAAAATCTGAAGGCAAGGTCTTAATGTGTCTGCGGTAGAATGACATGCTCCGGATACCATACCGTCTGCATCGCCCATTTTAACCATCATAACGCCATAGTACAGGTACTGATTTAATAAAATATCCTTTGCCTGCTCCGGTGTCATGCCTTTTTTCTGTCTTAATTCTACAAGCTTGTCTATGTAGCCTGCTGTCTTATCTGAAGTTGCAGGATCTACGATAATAGCTCCTGTAATGTCTAATCCTTCGCTGCCTTTTTTAACTGCCTCTTCGCTGCCTACCAGTACTACATCAGCAACGCCTTCTTTTAAGATCTGGGCGGTTGCTTCATATGTTCTGCGGTCTTCTGTTTCCGGCAGTACGATCGTTTTTTTGTTTGATTTTGCTCTTTCTTTGATTACGTCAATAAATCCCATGATTTCTGACTCCTTTCGTGTTTTAGGTCCCAAAACCGTCATAAAAATATTATACATGATACCATATGGGCATACAAGTTAATTAATATTTTAACAATGTTTAACAACCTTTCATTCTTTTTAATTATAGCCCTATAAATGGCTAATTTCAACCGTTATGGTGTATCTTTTTCCATACACCGGGGATAAAATTGTATTTTTGGATAAACTTTTGATATCCGAAGGTGTTTTTTTGACTGACAGACAGTTTTTTGGAGTCAAACTTTTGGTTTTTGATAACTTTTTTAAAAATTGGCTTTTGCATTTTGTTGTTTATTTTTTGATTGTATTGATTTGTTCGTTTTGTTGGAGGAAATAGAAAGGTACCCGATTCAATCTGTGGTGGTTACAAGAGTGATGTACGAAGTGTATGGAATGTGTTATAATCGGTAGATAAATATTACATTTTTGTGCTTACAGAACGGAGGATATTAACATTATATGAAGGTTGTTGGACTGGTAACGGAATATAATCCGTTTCACAATGGACACAGATATCATTTAGAACAGGCAAAGAGAAAAACAGGTGCCGGCTTTGCGGTGGTTGTTATGAGCGGGAACTTTCTGCAGAGGGGGGAACCGGCGATTATAGATAAGTTTGCAAGAGCCGAAATGGCATTGGCATGCGGAGCAGATCTGGTGCTGGAGATTCCGGCATATTTCGCCTGTGGGAGTGCGGAGTATTTTGCACTGGGCGCCGTTTCCCTGTTAGATTCCCTTGGGATTGTAGATGCTGTATGCTTTGGGAGTGAGTGCGGTGACATTCAGGTACTGGATGAGATTGCTGAAGTTTTGGCAGAGGAACCCCTTCCATATAAAAATACATTAAAAGCTCTGCTTTCGGAAGGAAAATCATTTCCGGCAGCCAGAGAAGAAGCACTGCTCTCCTGCCTCACGGCATTGCATGGAAGTGAAAAGGAGGACTGTGTGTCCCTGTGGAAAGATGCGCTGGATTCACCCAATAACATTCTGGGCATCGAATATCTGAAAGCTTTGAAAAAGCTAAATAGCAGTATGCAACCGGTTACCATAGAGCGGATTTCCAGCGGTTACCACGATCCATCCCTCCATACCGGCATCAGTTCCGCAACGGCGATACGGCGGGTGATACTGGAAGAACGCAGGAAACTGCCCGATTCTGAGAAGATATCGGACCCTGGTAAACCACGATTAGACCGAGATTTCGAAAGTGTGTCCGGTAGTTTCGCGGCAGATCCAATAAGAGGACAGGTGCCAAATGAAGTTTACGCTATATTACAGAGGGAATCAAACCGGACATTTCCAATAAAGAGCGCTGATTTTTCACAGCTGCTGCACTATCGGCTTTTGTCGGTAAAGGATTGGCAGGAACTTGCCCAGTTTTTTGATGTCTCGGAAGATCTGGCTAAAAGAATATGCAATCTGAGGAATTCCTATGAGGGGCTGGAAGATTTTATTGCACGGTTAAAAACCAGACAGTTTACCGAAACCCGGATCCGGCGGGCGCTGATGCATATTTTACTGGGAATAAAAGAGGATGCGGTAAGGGAGTCTGTAATATCCGCCAATGGAGCATGTTATATCCGGGTTCTGGGGTTTCATATAAATGCTTCTGTACTGCTCTCGGAAATTAAGAAAAAAAGCCGATTGCCTATTATCACAAAAATGGCGGATGCATCTGAACGTTTAGAAATCAGTCCTTTTTCTGATACGGCAGGAAAGATGCTGGACTGTGATATTTACAGTGCCCAGGTGTATCACTGTGCGGTCACGAATCGGTACAAAGATCATACGTATAATGAATTTACCAGACAGATAATTGTACAGCGGCAGCCCCGCTTAGTTTGAGGTTAGATTTGATTGCCTGTGAATGCAGATATGATATGCAATGATAAGCAATAATAAGTAATTTTGACACTCCGGCAAGAAGGGCAGAGAAAAATTCTGCCGTGAGCAATAAAAAGGCGTAATGCATTTTCATTTGCATCGCGCCTTTTTATTCTATCCGTTTACTTCCATTTTAATTTTTAAAACTATGAATTGGAGCAGGGATTCTTCCCTTGCGGTTAACAAAGGCGTCACATCCATATTTATTAACAGGCATAATCGGTGCATAGCCTAACAGGCCGCCGAATTGTACGATTTCTCCCACGCCTTTTCCAATAACCGGAATCAGACGTACAGCCGTTGTTTTCTGATTAACCATACCGATCGCCATTTCATCTGCAATGATACCTGCTATGGTAGTTGACTTGGTATCTCCCGGGATCGCGATCATATCCAGACCTACGGAACATACACAGGTCATGGCTTCTAACTTTTCGATGGTCAGTGCGTTTGCCAAAACAGCATCAATCATTCCCTGGTCTTCGCTGACCGGAATGAAAGCACCGCTTAATCCGCCGACATAAGAAGAAGCCATAACACCGCCCTTTTTCACCTGGTCATTTAAGAGTGCAAGTGCTGCGGTTGTTCCCGGAGCTCCGGCGTATTCCAGACCGATTTCACATAAAATATCTGCAACACTGTCTCCGATTGCCGGCGTTGGTGCAAGTGATAAATCAATGATTCCAAAAGGAATGTTCATACGTTTGGAGGCTTCCTGAGCAACCAGCTGACCCACACGGGTAACTTTAAATGCTGTTTTCTTGATGGTTTCGCACAATACTTCAAAGCTTTCACCGCGAACCTGTTCCAAAGCAGTCTTTACAACACCCGGACCGCTGACTCCTACATTAATGATGGCATCTGCTTCCGTCACACCGTGGAAAGCACCTGCCATGAAAGGATTATCATCCGGAGCATTGCAGAACACTACCAGTTTGGCACAGCCAAGAGAATCATTTTCTTTGGTGTACTCTGCTGTTTCCAGAATCATATCACCCATCAGACGGACTGCATCCATATTGATACCGCATTTGGTAGAACCCAGATTAATGGAACTGCATACCCGCTCTGTGCAGGCAAGGGCTTTTGGAATGGAACGGATCAGGTACTCATCGCTTTTTGTCATTCCTTTGCTCACCAAAGCAGAATATCCGCCGATAAAGTTAACGCCAACTTCTTTTGCAGCTTTATCCAGCGTTTTAGCCAGAGTCACAAAATCATCAGAGGACTTACATGCGCTGCCGCCCACTAAAGCAATCGGTGTTATGGAAATACGCTTATTCACGATGGGAATTCCGTATTCTCTCTCAATTTCTTTTCCGGTAGAAACCAGATCCTTTGCAAGGGTTGTAATCTTTTCGTAGATTTTCTGGTTTAACTTTTCCAGATCGGAATCCACACAGTCTAACAGGCTGATACCCAGAGTAATAGTTCTTACGTCCAGATTCTCCTGGGTAATCATTTTATTTGTTTCGCTTACTTCAAATAAATTTATCATAACAGATTATTACCTTTCTTCATATAGTGACAAATTGGGGCACCGGAGCGCGCTTTAGATACGATGCATCATGTTGAAGATTTCTTCGTGCTGGCAACGGATGCTTACGCCGATTTCATCGCCGAGTTTTTCCAGTTCTTTAGCCAGTTCTTCCGCAGACTTTGTAGAATTGTTTGCATCAGTAACCATCATCATATTGAAGAATCCCTGTACAATTGTCTGGGAGATATCCAGGATGTTTACGTTGTTCTCTGCCAGGAAAGTACAAACCTTAGCGATGATTCCCACGGTATCTTTTCCTACGACTGTGATAATTGTTTTTTTCATTTCTTCTCCTTTCGGGGACCGAAGTCCTCTTTCACATTAATCTATATATGTAAGTCAGTATGTTACTGTTCACATCCTTCGGATGCTCACAGTAACTGCATCTGCCCATTTAAAGTCGCCTATGGCGAGGTGCTGTGCGCCAGTGGCGCACGTTTAGCACGGACCGAAGCAGAGCGTAGACCAGATGCCAGAACGCCGCTGTTTTATGGCTTTATATCGCAAATAATTCGCTTGGCTCATCCCTGTGTGCCACGCGGATTGGAAAATCTTTTGCTGTATAAGGATTTTCGCCTAAAGTCACTTCTGAGCAGACCGTTTCATATGCAAGCGCCTCATAATTATTTTCTTGGCTGAGATGCCCAAGCATAATGGTTTTAATACCGTCATGAAGAATCCGGCAGAGCAGCCTTCCTGCATTTTCATTAGACAGATGGCCCCTGTTTCCAAGAATTCGCTGTTTCAGGTAATAAGGATAACTTCCCACCTGAAGCATATTAATATCGTGATTTGCCTCTAAAAGTACGCCGTCCAGTCCCTGAAGATGGTCTACTATGTAATCGTTATAATGTCCCAGGTCTGTGATTACACCCACGGATTTATGTTCATGGTTTATACGGTAGGCTACCGGATCAGCCGCATCGTGGGAAATAGAAAATGGCGCTACTTCCAGATCTTTAATACAAAATGGCTTATCCGGATAGATCTCGCAAAAAAGAGATTCGTCCACTTTACCAAGAGGTGAATAAGCTTTCATTGCCTCGATGGTACCACCGGTTGCATAGATTGGTATCTGATACTTTCTTGCCAGAACGCCCAGACCTTTTATATGGTCGGAATGTTCATGTGTAATTAAAATGCCGTCCATCTCCGCTGTTTTTCGGTCAATGGAGTTTAAGCCGGCTTCAATTTTCTTGCCGCTTAAGCCAACGTCTACCAGAAGGCTGGCATTTTCTGATCCTACGTAAATGCAGTTTCCACTGCTTCCGCTTGTTATACTACAAAAATTCATGTTCTATCAATCCCCTGTCAATTTGTTCATATGTATTTTCTACAATATTGCTGCTGTTGTCAACTACAAATTGACAATGCTGGCGAAATACGTTGTCGCGCATCTGGTTTTTCATAATCTGTTTTACTTTCTCATCCGAATATCCACGTGCCTTCTTGAGTCTGATTCTGCGCACATCATCAGAGGTATAGACATACCAGAATTCGTCACAGATAGTCTCATAGTGGTCTTCAATCAAAAGAGCCGCTTCAATTACCACAAAAGGAACTTTTCCGGCTGTACATTCTTTTTTGATTTCATTTACGATATATTCCTTTACTGCAGGATGGACAATCTGGTTCAGCTTTTGTAATTTTTCCGGGTTTTCAAAGACAATATCAGCAAGCTTACTGCGGTTGATATTCTGATCCCCATTCAATATACTGCTTCCAAATGATTCTGCAATGCGGTAATAACATACCTGACCCGGGGACATCAGAAGATGTCCAACCTGGTCAGCCTGAATGACTCTGGCATGATACATTTTTGCGATATAATCTAAAACGGTGCTCTTACCGGCGCCTACTCCGCCGGTGATTCCTAATACTTTCATTAGTAAACCTGTCTCCTATCTACTTAGCCTCATACCAGTTATTTCCGGTATGCATATCGATCTCCATTTTAACAGCCAGATCAGCAGCACCTGTCATTTCCGCTTCCAGTATCTGCTCAACCTGTTCAAGTTCATCCTGTGATGCTTCGATTAAAAGTTCATCATGGACCTGAAGAATCAATCTGGATTTCAGACCCTTTTCCTTTAAACTGTTATTCACACGAATCATGGCAATTTTAATAATATCGGCAGCAGTCCCCTGTATGGGAGAGTTCATGGCTACACGCTCTCCAAAAGAACGCTGCATAAAATTGCTGGAAGTTAATTCCGGAACAGGACGTCTTCTGCCAAACATGGTCGTTACATATCCTTCTTTTTTCGCAGCCTCCACCGTTTCATCCAGGAACTGTTTGATTCTGGGATAGGTGATGAAGTACTGCTCTATATATGCAGCAGCTTCTTTCCGGGTGATACTCAGATCCTGGCTAAGTCCAAAAGAGCTGATGCCATAGACTATACCAAAGTTTACAGCCTTTGCATTACGTCTCTGCAGGTCTGTTACTTCCTCAAAAGGTATATGGAATACCTGGGAAGCCGTAATGCGGTGGATATCCTGTGCCTGCTTGTAAGCATTTATTAAAGTCTCATCCCCTGAGATATGTGCAAGTACACGTAACTCAATCTGGGAATAATCGGCATCTACGAATACATATCCCTCTTTTGGAACAAATACTTTACGGATGAGTCTTCCAAGTTCCATACGGATGGGAATATTCTGCAGGTTCGGTTCTGTGCTGCTGATTCTTCCGGTAGCCGTAATTGTCTGGTTGAAGGTGCTGTGGATTCTTCCGTCCCCAGAGATATAATTGGCAAGTCCGTCCGCGTAGGTAGATTTTAACTTCGTAAGCTGGCGGTATTCCAAAATGTCGGTTACAATTGGAAAATCGGGAGCCAGTTTTTCCAGAACATCTGCAGCAGTGGAATATCCGGTTTTGGTTTTTTTGCCGTTGGGGCAATTTAACTTTTCAAATAAAATAACACCCAGCTGCTTCGGTGAATTGATATTAAACTGCTCTCCTGCCTGTTCGTAAATGGACTTCTCCAGTTCTGTAATGCGGATCAGCAGCTGTTCGCCATAGATTTTTAAGGCTTCTGACTCCACCAGAATTCCTTCCTGTTCCATATCAAAGAGTGTATAAACCAGAGGCATCTCAATTTCGTCAAAGAGATGATCCATCTGCATTTCTACAAGGCGTTCCCGGATTTTAGGTGTGGAAGAAAAAGCCACATAAGCAGCATAACATGCATAGGTTAACAGTTCAGCTTCCTTTTCCTCAGCAGCAGCTGTGAGAGACATTTTCCCCAGCAGTTCCGCCCTGGAAGGAACCATCATATCCAGGTACTCTTTTGCCAGATCTTCATAGGTGTAAGTATCTTTCAGCGGATTTACCAGGTAAGCCCCAATGGCAACATCTGCAAATTTAGGCTGCTGTTCTCTGGTTACTGCAAGGTACTTTAACTGTTCTTTCAGATTAATGGTACTGATTGCAGGAACTGCCTGAACCATTTCCTGTATTTTTCCAATCAGGTAATCTTCCGAAATAAATCCCTCAACGGGAATAAAATAAATATCGGAAGATCCAAAACAAAGGGAGCATCCGAATAAACTGTTTTTCTCAGTGAAGAGCTGTATGCCAACATGCTTGTTTTTGCCTGCATTTGTAAAGATATCTTCTACTTTGCCAAAATCATCTGCTTTTGTAAAGACATCTGTCACGGTATTCACCGGTGCTTCACAGTCAAATTTGGATAGCATGTTTTTAAAATCCAGCCGTTTAAAAAATTCAAATGCTTTTTGGGTATAGAGATTATGAATGCGGGCACTTTCCAGTGAGAAATCCAGAGGGCTTTCTATGTTAATAGTAGCCAGCTCTTTACTCAGCACAGCCAGATCATAATGGTTTTTTAAGGATTCTTTTGCCTTATTTGGTTTTACCTCTTCCACATGAGCATAGGCATTTTCAATGGAGCCATATTCTACAATTAATTTTGTGGCTGTCTTTTCTCCAACACCCGGTATGCCCGGGATATTGTCAGAAGCATCACCCATCAGAGCCTTTAACTCGATAATCTGTAGAGGCGTAACCTGATATTTTTCAATCACGTCTTTGGTATTGTAATCTTCTATTTCCGTACCGGTCCGCTTCGTCTTGGGAATACGGATTTTGATCTGATCGGTTGCCAGCTGCAGCATGTCCCGGTCACCGGATACGATGGAGACTATGAGTCCCTCTTTTTCCATCTTTTTTGCTACCGTGCCCAAGAGGTCATCCGCTTCATAGCCCTCCAGCTGCATCAGAGGAATATCCATAGACTGGAGCACTTCTTTCATCACCGGTACCTGCTGACGCAGTTCATCAGGCATTGGCTTTCTGGTGCCTTTGTATTCTGCATACATATTATGACGGAAAGTAGGGGCTTTCAGGTCAAATGCAACCGCCAGATAATCCGCGTTTTCTTCGGATAATATTTTAAACATGATATTTAAAAATCCATAAATGGCATTGGTATGAAGTCCTTCTGAATTCGTCAGATCCGGGATTCCATAATAAGCCCTGTTTAAAATACTATGTCCATCTATTAAAACAATTTTTTCACTCATACATATCTCCAATTACTTTTTTGTAGTCTGATTCTCAGTACTCTTATTTTTTGCATTCTTTTTCTTTGTATTCTTCTTTTTTTTATTTGAGGATTTTTCGCTGGCAGTATTGGAAGAACTTTCCGTCTCGGGAGTTTTTTTCACACTGCTCTTTTCAGTGCCCGACGCTTCTTCAGTTTCCAAAGTTTCGATCTGGTAAATCTGAGGTATATCTTTTAAATTTTCATCGATCTCGGATTTTGGATTGCCATAGACAAATTCATAGATTGTTGTCTGCTGAATTGTTTTATTGCTGCCCCACATCTGAAACTGGGTAAACATTACGATTAGCAGTGCCAGCTGAGCCACAGCCATAAAGCAGTGCCGGTAAAAACGCATGATCTTTCTGCGGTGTACACGATGCTCCGAAGAATGCAGGTCATCAACCAGAAGTTTCTGGATATTGTAGTTCATATGACTTTCATCATCCAGACGTTCCAATGCAAAATAGATCGTAAAATAAATCTCAAGTTCTTCATGGCATTCCGGACATTCTTTGATATGCTCAATGAATTTTTCAAGTTCTTTATCATTTAATTTTCGCTGTATATAAGGCAAAATCATCTGCTGGGCAGTTTTACAATCCATATGCTTTCCTCCGAAAGGCAAAATTTAAACGAGGCGTATTTGGAAATGAATTTTCAAACATGTTCTACATGATTCTAACACACCTTATTCAAAATTGCCATTACAAAATAAAAATGGCCCCTGTAATATCCCAGATAAAGGCGTCTGGCATATTACAGAGGCGTATTATGAAGCCGATTTGATTCTGTTCGTTTATTAAAAAATTTTCCGTACGTTATTATCGCTCATATATATTTATATACACGCGTTCCCCACTTCACGCAGTACTCCCTCAAACGATAACAGATATCAAATCAGACAGCTTCCGAAAAAGAATAATGAGTTAATAATTGTCTGAACACCAATATATTAACTCATTTTGAAAAAATTGCAATAGCTTTTGACTAACTGGATTCGATTCTTGTCTAACTGGTAATTTTTGTTTCCTATTTGGATTTTTTACCGTTAGATTTTTTTAATGCTTCTGGTTTAGATGGCTGGTAAATACCGATCCATGATGGCCAGTCCCCACCTTCTTCTGCTACAGCATGTCCAGCTGCTGCAACAACTTTTAACAAGTTTTCCTTAATATTGGCTTTCATTTAATCGCCTCCTCTTCAATATTTCTATGATTATTAATATGATAACGGCAACATGAACAAACAATACTAAAACGGCAAGTTCATTGTAACCGAATAACCATCCGCATACGCCTACCACTTCACAAATTACTACCCTCATTAATACTTTTCGTTTTACGAGGGAACGCTCAGCAGAGTCTAAAGGGGATTCCATATTTTCGACAGGTGAAAACTGCCACATAAAAAGTGGAACGTATATGTATGCCAGTACAAAAAAGGCAAAATAAACATCTGTAATTTTAAAAAATCGTACGGATGCCATGATAAATCCAAATACAATAATTAATGAAAAATTACATTTTAAGTAAGAATTTGCATGGTATCCGCCACTTTGAGTCCTAATCCATGCAAAAATTGAAAAACCTATTAAAGCTAAAAAAATCCTTTTTGAAATAATACCGATTAATAATACCCAGAATACATTGACTATAGTAGATATTATTAACTCAAACCCATACTGATAAACCTCTTTTTCAGTGCCTTGAATGATCATCTTCCGGACACATAAATCAGTCACCACATTAGCACACTTGGATATCATAACTTCACCTAAATCCCTATAAACTTCATAGAATTTTACATTTCTATAGGATTTTACCAATTTATTCTAAAAGTTTCAATATGAATTGACTAGTTGGTTTGATTTATTGTCTAACTGGTAATTAAATTATATTTTTATCATAATATGTGCTATAAATACATTGCCCTTTTCGTAATATTCTACAATACCTCCGTTCTTATTGACAGCTTCTGCTACATTGAGATGTCCCAGACCATGTTTTCCGGTAGTGTCTTTTGTAGATAATAGCTGTGGATTTTTCTTTAATACTGATTCTTTACAAAAATATTAAAATAACGCTTTTCTTGGTACATTTCCATTGAAATCCATTTGTCTGTGTTATGGATATTTGCTTCGATAGCATTATCCAGAAGATTGAATAAAACAATACTGGTATCAACACCATCCAGAATGCTCGCATTACCGGCAACTTTAATATCTAAAGAAATACCATATTTCTGACAAACATCAGATTTAGCATGCAGAACCGCATTAATGGTGTGGTTATTGCAGATTTCAGATGCCGTGGATTGCTGAAGATAAAAGTCAGATACTTTTTTAGCATAATCCTTTACGGTATCATATTTTTCTTCGATTAATAGTGTTTGTATACAGGCAAGGTGATTTTTATAATCGTGCCGCATCTTGGATTCTCTATTTTCGGCATCTTTGATCTGGAACAGCTGTCTTTC
This sequence comes from uncultured Robinsoniella sp., assembly GCA_900540475.1. Lineage (GTDB taxonomy): Bacteria > Bacillota > Clostridia > Lachnospirales > Lachnospiraceae > Robinsoniella. The sequence continues at coordinate 170,918 of UQGG01000001.1, forward strand.
CAATTCTTTGCATTTTAACTCTGTTAATTCCATATGTAAAATGTCCTGGTTTTCCTGACTTAATGTTAATATTGAATGGTAGATATAAATATCAATGATGATAATACCAACTAAAATGATAAGAGCTTGAATATTCACAGCTTCATCTGTAGGATTGTTTCGAACCATTAAATACAAAGCTAAATCCGTTATAAAAGATACCAGGAATACGATCAAAAATGTAAACCACTCTCGTTTCCTAAGATTTAATTTGCTCCGTTTCATTACACGTAATATAATTTGTATAAATACATATAATAATACTTTAGATATAATAAATACCCAGATTAAAATATAAGATTCTGAGGTTAACAAGGCATGTACACTTATATTAAAAGACATTGCAACTAATTGATAGATAAATGTATTAATCAGCGTTAGCATAATGAAAGGGGTAAAGCAACATAACATCTGAAGAATTGCGCCGCCATTTAATGCCCATCTGCTATAAATCCATAGAACTAAAATAGCCATAATGGGAAGTATTACATCACTTCTGTAAAAGGTTCCTGTAAATTGTGCAATTAGTATTATAAATATGACAGCTAACACTCCGCCTATTTTCTTGGATATAGAGTCATCTTTTAATCCCAGATATTTGACCACAAAATATAAAATCATAAAGTTTTCAATTGGACTGGCTAAGGATTTAGTAACTGTATAAAGTATATTCATTTATCGTCCCCTCATATATGCAATAAACCGTTGTTTCACATCTTTCTTACGGCTTCTGCTCATTGGCAGCTCGATTTCATTTTCCATAATAACGGTATCATTCTCGATGCTTGATACATATTTCAAATTCACCATAATACCATTATGAATTCTGCACAGTCCATTCTTAGCATAATTTTTCTCAAAATCACGCAGTGAGGCCCAGACCTGAAAGGTCTTATCATTGTTGCAGATAATTGCAATTTTTCTGTCCATCTTTTCCATAAATAAAATCTGCTTGATGGGAATGAGGTGTATACCGTCAGCATCTGTAATCTCGAGTACCTCATTTTCATCGGTGTTCAGGTGTAGAAAGCCGCTTAAGACTTCCGGCAATTCTGTTTCCATGTACTCTTTTCTTATGAATTGAAACGGGTGATACTTAAAAGTGTCAAAAACCAGATTTGCATGGCTGGTTACAAATACAATACGGTTGCTGATTCCTGACTGATAAAGCTGTGATGCAATTTCCATACCTGAGATTTCTGGCATATCAATATCCAGAAAAATTAGATCTGCCTGATTTTCAGATACAAAAGCAAGCAGATCATTTCCGTTATATTTTGCAGTTAATTGATAATCTTCATTGGTATCAGCCATCTGACTTACTATGATATTTTTAATTTTCTCGGCAATAATGGGTTCATCATCACATATGACGATATGAAGCATAAAATTTCTCCTTTGTTCCTTCTATTAATATTCTTATGTAAATTTCAGGCACCTTTAAGGGCTGCCCGTGGGCATCTGAATCAATGCCTATTAAATACACTATAGCATATCATACAAATAAATTCAGGGTTTGTCCACAATTTTTTCTAGATGTGTATTTGATATAAAACCGCAAAAAAATAAGAATGCCGATCTGATTATGCCGTTTTTTGAACATTAACCAAATGACATTCCTATTTTTATTACTAATTGCATAGATATTCGGCAACATGGACTAACAATTCGTTGCAATCATCGCCATGGATCTGCATCTCAATATTAGTGGAATTACTCAGCGTAAATGCACTGACCAGGGATTTCGCGTCCACCACGTAGTGTCCACACTTTAAATCCACATCATAATCATAACCGCTTACGATATTTACAAATTTTATGATGTCCTCAGGACTCTGAAAATTAACGGGCATCTTTGTCATCAGTTTACCTCCTTTCCATCTTCTGTATGTAATCATTATAGTACTCTTTCTTTCTGTTCCACAAGGGTAATATTTTATGATTTTTAGTACTTTTTTTATTACATTTGCCCATAAAATACAAGTATATGGATGGTAAATATTAACATGTAAACATTGTATGAACATTTCCATTTTTAGTAGAAAAATTTGTCGAATTTTGCTAAAATATAATTATTAGAATTTTTGTGATGGGTGGGCAAATTATGGGAGAAATCAGAGTAGATGACAACAAAAAACTGTTACAATTATTTGGAAGTATGCTATTATTCGTTTTTAGCCTTTTTTTGCTATTTCTGGCAAAAGAATACAAAGGATTTGCAGAATGGTATTCGGCAACGATTTATCCGGTTCTGGTAAACTGTATCGGGCGATTGGAATCCATATTTCCCTTTTCTTTGGTAGAAATATTCCTCTATGTTGTTTTAACCGTCTGTATTATTCGCAGTTTAGTCTTTATTATGAAAGTGGTTCGCAAAAAGAAAAAGTTATCACATATTTACATAGGCATTTTATATCTGGCGCATGGAGCCGCAATTCTCTTTTTTTTATATACGATTAACTGCGGTATTAATTATCAGAGGGTTTCCTTTTCACAGCACAATGGTTTTGAGGTTGTTTCCTACAGCGCTTCGGATCTGGCAATCCTGTGTGAGGACTTAACCGTAGAAGTAAATCTGTGGGCAGGAATGGTAAAACGCAGCACGGAAGGTATCTGTATTGTTGACACTACTGTACAGAGTCAGGCGGTAGATGCTATGAAAGAGATCAGCAAAGACTATATCGGGTTGTCGGATTACTATCCGAAACCTAAAAAGTTATGGGCATCCGGTATTTTATCTGTACAGAGTTTAAGCGGTATCTACTCGCCCTTTACGATTGAGGCAAACTATAATGGGGATATGCTTCCTTATAATATCCCATTTACTGCATGCCACGAGCTCTCCCACTTAAAAGGGTTTATGCAGGAGGATGAAGCAAATTTTATTGCATATCTGGCGTGTGAAAAATCCGATGTTCCGGAATTCCGCTACAGCGGGAGCCTGACCGCCTGGATCTCCAGCATGAATGTGCTAAGCAGGTCGGATAAAGAAGCCTACAAAAGAATCCGTAGAGAGCTTAATCCCATTGTAGAAGCAGACTTAGCTGCCAATAATAGTTTTTGGAAACGTTATGATACCAAAGTGGCAAAGGCTGCGGTTAAAATGAATGATACTTATTTAAAAGCAAATGGTCAGTCAGACGGCGTTAAAAGTTACAACCGGATGGTGGATCTGATGGTAGGATATAAAGTGTTTTTTAAGTGATTTGCATTGACTCTCCTGATAAATCCTTGTATACTTAAAATATTTAACGGGTATAGTTACTAGTACTGCACTGCACAAATGTTTAGCAATGAAGTACATTTAGGAATGAAGTACTAGTACCACACGTAATATAGAGAATGCAAGGAGGACAAAACATTGGAGGATAAGAACAGGGAACATAAAAATTCTTATTGGAAAGGCATTATAACAGGCGCCGCAGCGATGGGGATCATCTGTATAATGTCTTTATTGATTTATACGAACAGCAAGGCTTGGGATTCCAGGTCGGTAGCAGGTGAAACGAACGGGGCTCATCAGGCTGCCGCTGAAAGTGAGAAGGGAACGGAAACAGAGAAAAAGGAAGAACTGGATGTGTCCCGCATAGCAAATAAGATCAACACCATTCAGAATTTAATTGACAGGTATTATTATTTTGATGAGAATAATGAACAGGTTGAGGACTGGATCTACAAGGGGATGATGTATGGGCTGGATGATGTCTATTCAGCTTATTACAACAAAGAGGATTTTGAATCTATGAAAAAATCATCTTCCGGGAATTACTGTGGTATTGGCGTACTGGTTAACCAGCATTATATAACAAAACAAACCAGTATTGCGAAAGTCTATGAAAATAGTCCGGCTGAAGGTGCAGGAATACTGGTAGATGATATTATTATGGGGGTTGATGATCTCAATGTAACGGGAACCGAGCTAAACAAGATCGTTGAAATGATATCCGGGGAGGAAGGAACCGATGTAAAGATTACGGTTTATCGTAAGTCTACAGATGAAACGCTGGAATTAACCATGAAGCGTCAAAAAATAAAGGTAGATACGATTACTTATAAAATGCTTCAGGATAAGGTCGGGTATATTGCAATCAGCGAGTTTGATGAAGTAACGGTTGACCAGTTTAAGAATGCAATTGATGATCTGCAGAAACAGGGAATGGAAAAAGTAGTTTATGACCTGCGGAACTGTCCTGGCGGACTTCTGGACAGCGTTGTTTCCATGCTGGATTATATTCTGCCCGATGGATTGATTGTATATACGGAAGATAAAAACGGCAGCCGCCTGGATGAAATATCCGGAGAGGATGGACACGAGGTCAAATTGCCGACAGTAGTATTAATGAATGGAAATTCAGCCAGTGCGGCAGAAGTATTCGCAAGCGCAATCCGGGATTATGAATGGGGGACGTTAGCCGGAACCACCTCTTTCGGTAAAGGAATCGTTCAAAACGTGATTCCGCTGGAAGACGGCACAGCCGTGAAACTTACCATTTCCAGCTACTTTACAAAAAGCGGTTATTCCATCCAGGGCAACGGACTGGAACCGGATGTGGTGATTGAAGCGGATGAAGAACAGACAAAAGAAGCGAATGTTCCGCTGGAAAAGGATAAACAACTGAAGAAAGCAATAAAAATTTTTGATAAACAGGAAAAGTAACAGGCAGATAGACGGAATCGGTCTTAAACCTGAAATAAGCAGGGATAAAATGGTATGAAATATAATCCATTTTACCCCTGCTTTTTTCGTACCGTTAATATTTAATGCCGGTTAAATGCCTGAATGCCCGGATACACAGCATCATTGCCCAGTTCTTCTTCGATACGAAGGAGCTGGTTATACTTTGCAACTCTCTCACTTCTGCTTGGCGCTCCGGTTTTAATCTGACCGGTAGAAAGTGCTACAGCAAGGTCTGCAATGGTGGTATCCTCCGTTTCTCCGGACCGGTGGGAGGCAATTGCTGTATAGCCTGCCTGCTGAGCCATTTTGATGGCTTCCAGTGTCTCAGATACTGTTCCAATCTGGTTGAGCTTAATCAAAATGGAATTTCCGCAGCCCATTTCAATACCCTTTTTCAAACGTTTGGTATTGGTGACAAAGAGATCATCGCCTACTAACTGAACCTGACTTCCCAGCTCTTTTGTTAGGAGCTGCCAACCCTGCCAGTCTTCTTCGTCTAAGGCGTCCTCAATGGAATAAATGGGATACTTTTCACAAAGCATCTTCCAGTGTGCAATGAGTTCCTGGGACGTGAAGGTCTTTTTGCACTTTGGAAGGAGATAGGTGCCGGGGGTTTCCCCTTTCCATTCACTGGATGCTGCATCCATCGCCAGTACAAAATCCGTTCCGGGTTGATATCCCGCCTCTTCCACTGCCTTTAATATATACTGGATGGCTTCTTCATCGCTGGCGAGATCAGGAGCAAATCCTCCTTCATCCCCTACTGAAACAGCCAGTCCTTTGGATTTTAATATGGATGCCAGTGTATGGAAAACTTCGGTACACCAGCGAAGTCCTTCTTTAAAGCTGGGAGCGCCAACGGGCATGATCATAAACTCCTGTACGTCAACCGTATTAGAAGCGTGTGCACCGCCGTTCAGTATGTTCATCATAGGTACCGGCAGTTTATTTCCGGAGATCCCGCCAAGAAATTGATACAGTGGCATTTTACGGGATAGGGAGGCAGCGCGTACACATGCAATGGATACGGCGAGAATTGCGTTGGCACCCAGATTTGACTTATCATCGGTTCCGTCAGCCGCAATCATTGCGTTGTCAATTTTATAAATATCACCGGCATCCATATTGGAGATTGCCTGATTTATGGTTCTGTTAATGTTATCTACCGCTTTTTGAACGCCCTTTCCTTTAAAACGGGCATTGTCATTGTCTCGAAGTTCCAATGCTTCAAAGATTCCGGTGGAGGCTCCGCTTGGTGAGGCACCTCTTGCGATGGTTCCGTCCTTAAGATGTACTTCTGCTTCTACGGTTGGATTTCCTCTGGAATCAATGATTTCTCTTCCAATTACTTTTTCTATTTCTAAATGATTCATACCGCACCTCTTTCTCACTCACTATGACTGATACAGTAATTACCCACAGGCATTACTGTACAGTATATTATCTGGTTTCCGCTATGAGACCTAATATTTCTTCAATGTTTTTCTTGCCAAAATATGCATGCTCCTGATTGATTATCATGCAGGGGACACTCATAATCTGGTAATCTTCCTTTAGTTTCGGAAAATGATTGATATCAAAGACATCACACTGGATATTTTCATTTTCAATAGCTGTTCTGCCAGCCGCCATGACTAAATCCGGACACATGGTACAGGATAGGGAAATTGCGATCTCAATTTTAACAGGCATAGTAATTGCCCGTATCCGATCCAACAACTGTTCGTCGATCATCTGACCCGGTCCTGCTGCATTATACAAAGTAACAATAAATGAATTAAATTCGTGTCCACCGGGAACACCGTGGAATCGGAAGCCCAAAGATGTGCCTGAACTGTCGCATATCTCGATAGAAGGTGTCAGCATATTGGCTGCATCCGGTATCATTTCTGTTTGAATCCAGGATGTGAGGGATGCTATTTCCTGTACAAATCCTTCTGCCTCCCGGGATATGGGACTTTGATCCAGGTATGCCTTTAATATAATCTTTTTATTAAACTTTTCGAATAATGGCTTTAACTGATCCCGCATGGAAGGGGGAATGAATGCGCCATCTGCCTCTTCCACCTCCGGTTTTGGCTGTTTTTCTGTTTCCAAAGACTGCCCGTTTTTTACGCGGGTTGTAACTGGCATGGGAATGGGTGGTATATGATTTCGCTCGTGGACTTCGGAAACATGTTTTTCAAGAGCGGTTGCTGCTTTGGCACCATCTGCAACGGCTGTCACTACCTGACGGAGATTTTTTACACAGATATCACCTGCACCGTAAACGCCGTCTATATTCGTTTTGTGATTAATATCGGTGATCAGATAGCCATGCTCATCAACTTCCACGATATCTTTAAACAGGCTGTTGGCTGGAGCATATCCTGCAAAAACGAAAATGCCGAAGGAACTGCCGTCCTCCGGTTCAAACCGTCTGGTTTCCCCGGTCCGGCTATTGTATAACAATGCATATTGGAGCTTGCCTTCTCCGCCTGCTTCTTTGATTTCCGTATGAAACAGAACCTGAATTTTATCGTAGTGATCCAATTCGTCTGATGCAGACTTTGCACAGGAAAAAGAATCACCGCGAACCAGTATAAGCACCTGCCTCGCATATTTGGTAAGAAAGATCGCTTCTTCCACAGCTGCAAAGCCTCCGCCTACAACCAGAACATCTTTTCCGGTAAAAAATTCTCCGTCACAGGTTGCACAATAAGCAACCCCTCTTCCCTGAAATTCCTGTTCTCCCGGAAAGCCGATTTTCCTTGGGGATGCACCGGTTGCCAGTATGATGCCCAGAGCCTTTTTCTCGCCCCGGTCTGTTGTAACGGTTTTAATATCCGTATCCAAGCTCAGATGTTCCACATTTGCCAGCAGAAATTCTGCACCAAATGCTTCTGCCTGCTTTTGCATTCCATCGGTCAGTTCACTGCCGCTGATACTTGGAATGCCCGGATAGTTTACCACTTCCGAAGTAATGGTGATCTGTCCGCCAAATTTTTCCTTTTCAATCACCAGTGTCCGGTACCTGGCACGCGCCATATAGATAGCGGCAGAGAGGCCTGCCGGCCCTCCGCCTACTATAATCACATCATATAACGCTTCCATATTAAATCAGTCCCACAAGCTCCAGGCTTGGTTTCAGTGTCTCTGCACCTGGCTGCCATTTTGCAGGGCACACCTGGTCGCCATGCTCTGCAACAAACTGGGATGCCTGCACCCGGCGGAATAATTCATCTGCATTACGTCCCACGTTTCCAGCAATTACTTCATAAGCCACAATCTTTCCTTCCGGATTGACGATAAAGCTGCCACGTTCCGCAAGTCCGTTTTCTTCGATCATGACATCAAAATCTCTGGTTAATTCCCCTGTGGGATCAGCCAGCATCGGGTACTGGATTTTCTGGATCGTTTTTGAAGCATCATGCCATGCTTTATGAACAAAATGGGTGTCGCAGGATACGGAATAGATTTCACAATTGATATTTTTAAACTCCTGATATTTATTTGCCAGGTCTTCTAACTCTGTAGGGCACACAAAAGTAAAATCTGCCGGGTAGAAAAAGAATACCGACCATTTTCCCATGATATCATTTTTTGTTACTTCCTTAAATTCACCTCCTACATACGCCTGTACTTTAAAATCACTTACATCTCTTCCAATTAATGACATAATTTGTTTCCTCCTTAGATTTTCATATTTTAAATTATAGTCAGCTTGTATTATTCCAAATATTGCTGATCTTATGAATTATTATAGTTAGTTATTGCTAACTTAATTGCATTCTAACACGTGGCAGGAAGCTAGTCAATAGTTTTTGCAATAATGATAATTATTATTATTTTAATAAGGCATAAAAATATGAGGCTGAAAACTTCAGCCCCAATATTAAATCGAATACACTACGTGAATATTTAACGCTTATAGCCAATACTTTATGCCAATACTTTACGGGAAGATTCTTCCTGGAATTGTTTGCTGTAAAGGTCATGATAATAACCTTTCTTTTTTAACAGCTCCAGATGTTTTCCCTGTTCGATGATTTTTCCGTCTTTTACAACCAGAATCACATCTGCTTTGCGAATGGTGGACAGCCGGTGGGCGATTAAGAATGAAGTTCTTCCTTCCAGCAGCTGCATGGTGGCATTTTGAATCAACTGTTCCGTTTGCGTGTCTATGGATGAAGTTGCCTCATCCAACACGAAAATTCTGGGATCAGCCAGGACTGCCCGGGCGAAAGAGATCAGCTGTTTTTCCCCTGTAGACAGACGGTCACCGCCCTCACCTACATCGCTCTGATATCCATTTTCCAGTTTGTCTACTACCAGATCGGCAGATACGGCTTTGGCTGCTGCAATTACCTGTTCATCGGTTGCTTCTAAGTTGCCGTAACGGATATTTTCCATGACAGTACCAGAAAACAGGTGGGGATTCTGCAGGACATATCCAATGTTGCTGTGAAGCCATAACTGACTGCGTTCCCGGTAATCTTTCCCGTCTATGAGAATTTTCCCCTGGGTTGGTTCAAAGAATCGACATGCCAGATTGACCAGCGTACTTTTTCCGGCACCTGTCTCTCCTACAATGGCGACCGTAGTTCCCTCCGGGATCTTCAGGTTGAAATGGCTTAATACTTCTTCGTTTCCATCCGGATAATGGAAGGATACATCTTTAAATTCAATCTCTCCCTGCAGCGTCTCCCAGTTTTCTTTTTTCGGATAGAAGGAATCCCCATATTTATCTGTGATTTCTTTTGAATCCACGATCTGTGGTTCCTGATCCAGTAAACCGGCAACGCGTTCTATATTTGCCTGCACGGAGATAATATCTGCAATATTTCTGGCAAGCTGCTGAATAGGCTCAAAGATTCCTACTGCATAGGATGTAAATGCGGACAGGGTTCCGATCATCAAAAGGTTCTGTAATACCATATTTCCGCCTTTAGCCAGAACCAGAGCTGTTGCCAGGGAGCTGAACATCATAACCAGAGGTATATAAACGGCACTTAATCTGGCCGCACGCACTCCCGCGGTTTTCATTTCTTCAGTAATTCCCTGAAAGTCATCATAATTTTTATCTTCGATTACAAGGGTTTTGGATGTTTTTGCACCCATAATCCCTTCGTTGTAAGCACCTGTAATTTTCGAATTTATTTTACGAACCTTCCGGTTCCAGGTCAGAATCTTGTTCTGGAAATAGACGGTCAGCAGGGCAATTACAGGAACGATAAGAATTACCAGCAGTGCCAGCTGCCAGTTCAGGATCAGCATGGCTATAAATACACCAAAGACATAGGTGGATGCCCATAGAACATCGATCAGATTCCAGGCTACCAGACCGGCGATGCGGTTTGTATCACTCATGACTCTTGCAAGGATATAGCCAACCGGTGTTACATTATAATAAGAAAATGATAATGTCTGGAGATGTACGAAGCATGCTCTCTTTAAATCCCTGCCCACTTTCATTTCCACTTGCATATTGCCTCTGGTAAAGAAGATAACACTCAGGGTCTGAAGCAGAATTACGATGGCGTAAACCACACCGAATCCTGCAATGCCGTCTATGGTGTTTTCTTCAATAAAATGATCAATGGCATAGCGCTGAAACAATGGCAGTGCGATATCCACCAGTGAGCAGAATATGTTCAGTGCAATGATCATGATAAAAATCTTTTTATATGGTTTTAGAAACGGCAGGATCTTTTTCCAGATCTTTATATCGAATGATTTTGTAAATTCCTGCTCTTCGTAGCTCATATTGCCCCTCCTTCCAGTAACAGACGATCATCATTGTTCATCTGTATATCGTAAATGTTTTTATAGATGCCTTCTCTGGCAATCAGTTCTTCATGGGTACCCATTTGTGCCACACTGCCGTCATCCAGTACCAGAATGCAGTCAGCCTGCATCAATGTAGTGATACGGTGTGAGATTAAGATCACAGTTGCTTTTCCCATCTGGTCCTGTAATGCCTCACGGATTTTTGCATCGGTCTCGGCATCTACAGCAGAAAGGGAGTCATCAAATACCATGATTGGAGCTTTCTGCATCAGCATACGCGCGATTGCCACTCTTTGCTTCTGGCCTCCGGATAATGTAACGCCACGCTCTCCCACTATGGTGTCATATCCTTTGGTGAAATGTTGGATTGCGTCATCCACACATGCAATTCGGGCTGCTTCCCGGATGGATTCATGACAGACATCTTCATTGGCAATGGCAATATTTTCATGGATTGCCCTGGAGAATAAAAATGGTTCCTGCAGGACCATACCGATATTTTTGCGGAGATACTCACGGCTCATATTGCCAATGTCCATGCCGCCAACTGTTATTCTTCCCGATTCCTTTGGCAGGTCGTAGAGCCTGTTCATCAGATGCATCAGCGTTGATTTTCCGCTTCCGGTTCCGCCCAGTATGGCAAAGGTGCTGCCGGCAGGTATGGTGAAGTCCACATTTTTCAAAATGGGATAGCCTGTGCCGTAAGAAAAGTTAATATTTTCAAAATGAATGTCCCTGTTCATTGGTCCGTTTTCCACATTAGGACTGTCCTGTTCCTCTTTGGCATCCAGAATATAAGCAACCCTTTCGATGGATACGCCCGCCTTACTCATCTCGGACAGAATTCTGCCAAGCCCTCGGACTGGCCATACCATGGTGGCATTGTAGGATACAAATGCCAGGAATTCACCAAGGGTAATCTGTCCGTTTACGGCGACGGTAACACCTACACAGATCACGGTGAGAATCTGAAGCCCAGTGATTAAGTCTCCGATTCCCCAGTAGGCACTCATCAGGCGTCCCAGACGAATCCACAGGCTGGCAAAGGCATTATTTTTATGATCAAAACGGTCAATTTCAAATTTTTCCCGTCCGAATGCCCTGACGACCCGGACTCCGGTGAGATTCTCCTGAACTACGCTGGATAACTCTCCTTCTGCTTCATCTGCTTTTAAGAATCTTTTTGCTATCTTTGCATAGAAAAATCCGGAGTATCCCATGATAACAGGGATAAAGCAAAGTGCCACCAGAGAGATTTTCACATTCATGGAAAACATAATGCCCATAGACAAAGCGATTAAAAAACTGGTCCGAAACACTTCTACCATCTGATTACAGACGAAATTCCGGACAACCTCCACATCCGAGGTACACCGCTGGATAATTTCTCCGGTCTGGTGCTTCACATGCCAGGAAAACGGAAGTTTTTGTATATGGGCATATAATTGGTCACGGATACTTTTTACAAAGGACTCCGATCCTTTTGCTATGCCCATTTTGCTGAAATAGCTGCAAATTCCGGACATCACTGCGGTAACCATAACAGCCGCCGCCGCTGCCAGCAGTGCTTTACTGCCGGAACCGGACAGCTGCTCAAGATGCAGAAAGTCTATCAGCCATCCCGGCAATTGCCAGTCTGCGCCTCCGATTACTGAGTCAACGGAGATTCGGACAATCTGAGGTGTCAATGAGTTAAAGATGGTATTTAACATTGAAAATACCAGTGCAAATACAAACAAGTGTAAATTTCCTTTCAGGAAACGGGCTATGAGGCGCACCTTTCCTGTCTTATTCCTTTCCATAATTCTGTTCCCCTCCATTTTAAATTCGTTGAGTAGTTACTTTATTTTGTGCCGTTTCCGACACAGCAAAAAAGCGCCTCTGAACGACCAGAGACGCTTTTTAACTGTCCTTATTCTATTCCTATCGTACAAATGCAGGATATCTCAACAGACATACTCCCCCATTAAAATTACGATATTCATTGAAAAGGCAGACAAAATGTCCGCTGATAATTCATATTTTGATTGACTGAAATACGATTATTTATTAATGTTATTATTACATTTAATTTAAAGTTTCTCATTTTGCCTGCCTCCTTTCTTCTAATTTTTATATTAATTTAAGCAAATTGTTTAATTAGTATAACTTACCAATTTTTTAAAGTCAAGTGTATTTTAAAATAAATTTTTATTCCTTAAAGTATTTGCATTTTGAAATTATTTTCCGCTTTTATTTAGTTAAAAATGCAAAGCAGCAAATTATCAAGATCAAATGTCTCATCTTCCATAAATAGTTCCTCCAGCCGGTTCAGGTTCAGGTCGGAATGCTCGATTTCCCGGGAATATCGCTGTGCTGTTCGTGTGAAATCGGAAAATTCCAGCTTTTCGTTCTGGCTTTGCCACAGAGCCTGAGCCATTTCCTGAATCAGCAGGGTGCTGACTACGGCTAATTTCATCTTGGAATAGGCGTCCCGGTCATATACTGCACCGCTGAAGTAAGTAAAGATAAAATAAACCATCAGCTGTTCGCACCAGCATGACCAGTTGTCCCGGGTTTCGCTTTGAGATCCAATAGTTTCCCGGAATTTCCTGCGGTTATACGGATAAGCAGACCCGTCCCGGACAAAGAGGCTGTCCTGTATGCTGTCTATGAATTCCGGCCAGTCTTTTCTCAATATTTCCAGCTGATCAAATATATGAAACATGTTTTTCATTATGATTCCGCGTTCATTCGCCAGTTTTTTATATTCTGTCTGTTTACTCTGGAAAAAGCGAATTGCTTTCTCTCCCTGATACCGGTTAATCACTTCCTCTATGGTGAAAAGCTGATTACTCTTTATGCGGGACTGCAGGTCGTGGCTGAAAGCCAGTACCATTGCCATTCGGAGGGTACAGTCCAGGTTACGGTTCTGCATAATTCGGATGATACTATCTCTGGCATCCATCAGATTGGTAAATAACAAAAAATCAAAATCTTCATATTCTTCCTGACTGCTCTCTTTTTCCTTTGTTAAAAACCGGACCTTTTCTTTGCAGCCAAGTATTAGTTCTACGCAGGGCGGACAGGAAAGCGACAGCGAGATTTCCCGCAGTCCTTCATATTCTTCCACATGTCTGGGGTAGGTACGGCAGGTTTTGCATAACATTGCAGGACCTGCTTCTCTATAAATATCACACAGGTTTTCATCATTTAAGAATTCACACCGGTGCCGGTACTGTTTAAATACCGTGTTCTTCCAGTCAATGGAATTATGCAGCCGGTTTCGGAACGGACCTTTTACTTTTTTATATTTTTTTACTGATTTCTCATCTATCACAATTTCCCATCCGGCACAGCAGGTGTCCGGACAGGCAGATGCAGTGCACTGAAATTTTTTAAAATAGTGTGGAATTGTATATTGCATAATGTTTCCTTTCTGTAACGCCTGGTTACGGTCTAAATCATCCATTTCAGGGCAAAAAAAAGACACCATATACAGGTGCTTTTCAACAAAACTGATAATACTGCCGGCAATGGGACTTGAACCCATACGTGGTTGCCCACAACAGATTTTGAGTCTGCCTCGTCTGCCATTCCGACACGCCGGCTTACGTTGATGTGTTCCTCTCAACGAAAATAATTTTATCATAAGCTGCCAAATTATGCAAGCATTTTTTGAATTTTTTTTATTTTTCCTAATTTATCGACAATAAGAACTTTTCTAAAGGGTGACTGCCTTAGAAAGGAGTACTCCATCCTTCGACTTGCAGGCTGACAAAATATACAGCACTGTCCCTATCATTACTATCCAGATGGAGCACCGGAATGCCGAAGCAAAAGCCGGAATCGCTAACTCTTATAAGGCAGTATATGTTTACTCTTCTATTAACTTGTCATAAAGATCAAAGCAGTCAAATGTAGCAAAGTAATCTTTCGGTGTTTCCGCCCGGCGGATTAATGCTGTGCTGCCGTCTTCTTTTAGCAGTATTTCAGCAGATTTTAACTTTCCGTTGTAGTTATAGCCCATAGAAAATCCATGTGCCCCGGTATCGTGGATTACCAGAAGATCACCTTTTTCAATTTCCGGCAGCATTCTGTCAATTGCGAATTTATCATTATTTTCACACAGAGATCCGGTAATATCATACTTGTGGTCACAGATGCCGTTTTCTTTTCCCATAACAGTAATGTGATGGTAAGCGCCGTACATTGCCGGGCGCATCAGATTGACAGCACAGGCGTCCACTCCGATGTATTCCTTATGGGTATGCTTTTCATGAATAGCCCTCGTCACCAGACATCCGTATGGACCCATCATAAATCTTCCCAATTCTGTATAGATGGCTATATCCCCCATGCCAGCAGGAACCAGCACTTCCTCATAAACTCTGCGGACGCCTTCACCAATGGCACGAATATCGTTTGTTTCCTGATCCGGGCGGTATGGGATACCGATTCCACCTGACAAGTTGATAAAGGTTACATGGGCACCGGTTTCTTTTTGAACCTCAACGGCTGTTTCAAATAATACCTTGGCAAGCATTGGATAATAGTCATTTGTTACGGTATTGCTGGCTAAGAATGCATGGATACCAAACTCTTCTACCCCTTTGCTCTTTAATATTTTAAAGGCTTCTTTGATCTGATCGCTTGTCATGCCGTATTTGGAATCACCCGGGTTGTCCATAATGTCATTGCTGATTTTAAATAATCCGCCAGGATTATATCGGCAGCTTATTTTTTTAGGCAGTGTACCAATGGCTTTTTCCAGAAATTCAATATGTGTAATATCGTCCAGATTGATGATCGCATTTAATTCCTGTGCATATTGAAACTCTTCCGTCGGCGTGTCGTTGGAAGAAAACATAATATCATCCCCAGTTGCTCCGATTGCTTTTGCTAACATAAGTTCTGTCTTTGAAGAACAGTCACAGCCGCATCCATACTCCTGTAAAATATTGATCAGATATGGATTGGGTGTTGCTTTTACTGCAAAATATTCTTTATAACCTTTATTCCAGGAGAAGGCTTCTTTCAAAGCTTTTACGTTTTCCCGGATTCCTTTTTCATCATAGAGATGAAACGGGGTAGGATACTCTTTTACTATTTCTTCCAGCTGTTCCTTCGTTACAAAAGTTTCTTTCTTCATAATGTTCTCCTCATATGCTTATTTGATGCTTTTTTTCTGCGTTTCTGTCAGATGTATAGATCTCTGGGGTCAACTATAATATGCATGTTTTTATTTGTCAATACTTTCGATACTTAAACCGCCAAAAAAATCATTGACCCGGTTTTTCCCATCGCTTAGATGATTATACTGTAAAATAGAGTACTGATTCAGCAGTTCGCTATAGGAATCTTCGGAATACTGGTGATAGTTTCCGTCCTTATCTATGTATACATTTCCGGTAATAACGGGTATTGTCTTGCGCAGGTTTTCCAAAAAGGACTGATAACCGGTTAAAGGCAGTCCCGCTTTAGAAAGTAGCAGTCCACTGAGATAGTTTGGACTGATTACCGGAATATCCTGACTCTCCAGTTTATAATTTGCCCACATTACCATAGGAACTATATATCCGTTCTGAAATTCTTCTACAGAGGAATCCTGATTGATATGATTCAGTTTTAAAATTGGTTTTGCCACATTATCTGCAGGCTGATGATCACCAAACATTAAAACAATGGTTGGTTCCTCTTCTTTCTGAAAGTAATCGGTGAGATCTTTGAAAGCCTTGTCGGATTCTTTGATCAGGGTCAGATATTGTTCTGCCGCCCGCACATTATCCGATTTCTTTTTACCATCATATTGAGAAAGCGATATCGAAGTCTCAAATCCCGGAAAGTCTTTATCATATCCACCATGATTCTGCATGGTTACTTCGAAGGTAAATATTCGTTCTTCCGGCAACTTATTTTTATAAGTTTCAATAATTTTCTGATACGCTGATTCGTCACTGATATAGTCCCTGATTTTTTTGGGTTTTTTAAAATCGGTTTTCGATAAGTATGTATCAAAGCCAAAATAGGAATATACATTTTCCCGATTCCAACCTTTAGAATTGTATGGATGGATCGCAGTTGTTTTGTACCCCATGCTTTTTAAATAATTTGGCAATGCAGGCATGGGCTGGCGCACAAACTGCTGGTATGCCACACTGCCATTAGGTAAAAATGCCATTGTGTCACTGGTCAGGAATTCATATTCCGTATTAGCGGTATTGCCGCCTTTCACCGAAACAAATAGATCTGACTTGATGGTATTCTCTGACAGGGAGTGGATAAAAGGCATGTAGTCTTCATTTGTTTCAAATTTTCCACGAGCAGAGAGGTCGGAAAATGCTTCATTCATGATTACGATAATATTTGGTTTGTCTTTTAAAAGGTTCTTTTTTGAAGTGTTATTGTCAGGACTTGTTGTGGAAACATCCTGGGCTTTTGCTTCTGACATGATTTCTTCGGCATTTTTTAGGGTATAGCCAACGGGTTTTTGTACATTCATATATCGAAAATTGGAAAGAAATGAAACCGCAAAGCCATTCCTGACATAAATACGTTTTGCCGCAAATAAAGTGTGATACAAGTTAAACATATCTATGGATTTATCTGTTTTAATAAATGTGGTGTATCCACCCATACAACAGACGGTAAGAAGCAGTGCTGCCACGCGTACCCTCAGGTTCTTTATTCTGATCTGAATTTTCTCTGCAAAGATCATTAGATATACAAATCCCATAATAACCAGTAAAAACCGATAATTGATAGTAAAGGTATAATTACCTGTTATAGACAAGGCAGTTTTGGCAGATAAAAAATCCCACGGCATTAATGGAGAGGATCGAAATTGAATCACAAAATAATGAATTGTCCCGAAAATCATTGGGAACAGGGTTGCGAGTATATATCCCAGCTTGACTGAATTGAAAAGAAGGCTGAATATAGCATATAGCAGAAAATAAAAAACTAAGTTCAATAAAAAAACAGGCATTTTCAAATCCGTTACCCGATGGGTAAAAGCTTCAATGCCGGCAAAGGAAAGGATTGGAATGATTATCATGAATATAATTCCCGGCAGTCTGATAAGCTTCAGATCCAGACAGATCAACACACCAGCCGCCAAAGAAATCATAATGCAAAGAACCAGCTTGACGGCATGCACCTTACTGTGCATCGCCGCCAAACTGGAAAGTAATATAAGTGTACAGGTTACCAAAATGGAAACCTCAATTCTAATTTTTGATTTCGTAAATATTTTTCTCATTTGCATAACTCCCCGAAATATCTTCTGTAACCGCATTGATTTGTGTTTTCGTATATTTAGCTCGTTGGAGCATTACCCACCGAAAAATTTATCAATACGGTTTTTATTATCACATAAGTGATTGTACTGTAGTATGGAATACTGGTTTAACAGATCTTGATAAGGCTCATCGGAATACTCATAATACTGCCCATCTTTGTCAATGTAAATATTTGCTGTTATAACAGGCAATGTTTTACGCAGAGACTGCAGATAGGTCTGGTAGTCGGTGAGAGGCAGACCAGCCTGCTCCATTAAAAGTCCACTTAAATAGTTCACACTGATTCGGTTAATATCCTGTTCTTCAATATCATAATTCGCCCACATAACCATGGGAACCTTATATCCATTTTGAAATTCTTCAATGGAAGATTCCTGGTCAATATCATTGAGTCGCAGGATTGCATTTGCTATATAATCAGAAGGCTGATGATCGCCAAACATTACCACAATGGTATCTTCATCCACATTACTGAAATAATTTATTAACTCTTCAAAAGCTTTATCGGTTTCTTTTACCAGGGTAAGATATCGTTCGGTGGAGATAACACTCAATGTCTTCTCTTCTTCCGGTATCTGTGTTAATTCGATAGATGGTTCAAATCCCGGATATTCTTTGCTGTAACCACCATGGTTTTGCATGGTGACTTCAAAGGTAAACATCGGCTCACCGGGAGTCTTGTTTTCATAGGTTTCGATAATTTTATCAAATGCTGATTTGTCGCTGACATAGCCGCGGAGCGTTTCCGGGTTATCAAAGTCATCCTTGGAATAAAATTGATCAAATCCAAAATAGGAATAGACCTTATCCCTGCTCCACCCTGTTGCATAATAAGGATGAATGGCTGTTGTGGAATATCCCATACCTTTCAGATAACTTGCCAGTGTGGGCATATTGCCTTTTACATATTGCTGGTATGCGACACTTCCTGTAGGAAGGAATGCCATGGAATCCCCTGTCAGAAATTCAAATTCTGTATTTGCGGTATTGCCGCCCTTTACGGAAACAAACATATCCGCTTTGATGGTGTTTTCTTCCATGGAACGAATAAATGGCATATAGTCTTCATTGGTTTCAAAATCGCCGCGGTAAGCCAGGTCTGTAAATGCTTCATTCATGATCACAACGATATTTGGCTTCTTTTGCTTTTCTGTATCACTGGCAGAGGCATTGACAGAGGACGCTTTCTCTTTCTCGATCTCCTGCTCTATCTTAGTCACTTCTTCCGAAGAATAACCCTCTGGTTTTTCTATATCCAGATACCGCAGATTTGCCAGGAATGCCACCATAAATCCATTGTTCCGATACAGTACATTGGGTGTAAATAAAATATCATCCAGCCCAAACATATCTTTTACAGTGTCCGTTTTTACTGAGGTTACGTAGCCTGTCATGAGAATAGCGGATAAAAGCAGGGCGATCAGGCGTACCTTAATATTTTTGACCGGAAAAACGGTCTTTTCGCCAAGGATCATTAAAAAGATAAAACCAATCAGTACAAAAACAAGACGGTAAGAAAAAGTAAAGGTATAATTATCTGTAATTGTAATCGCGGTACCTAATGACATAAAATCCCAGGGTACAATGGGTGAGGAACGAAAGCTTACAACGAAGTAGTTAGCTACTCCAAAAAACATCGGTATTGCCGTAGCAAGTATATATCCCCATCTCGTGGAACCCAGTAAAAATGTACAGATTGCGTACAGCAGATAGTAAAACATCATATTCAGGATAAAGATCAGTACGGTCAGATCCCAAGGTACATGAGTGTAGAATTCCATCGTACAAAGAGCCAATATGGGAATGACAATAAGTGCTGCTATCCCCGCCGGCTTTGGAAGCTTAAATTTCAAAGCGATGGCAACTCCGGCTGCAACAGATAAAAGCAGTGAAAGCACCAGTTTGCCGATATGCATCCCATCACCGTTCACTGCCAGTATAGTCAATATAATAAGAATAATTGTCACGGCCGAAGCCATGACAATTCGTAATTTTGATTCAGTAAATATTTTTTTCATTCTTAACAATCCAATCTATTTTGCTTGTAATACGTGCATCATGTTTGTTATTGCACCTTCTCCGGTAACAACATTGGTAGCAGGATCGCCAGCTGTAAAGATAACCAGGTCCCCTTTATTTACGAGATTTTTCTGACGCAGCGTAACCATAGGACTGGAAATAATGTGCTCCGTCGTATTTTCGTTATTTCCCTTCATAGGATAAACGCCCCAGTACAGCTGCATTCTACGCACAGCGCACTCATTTGGAGAAATCGCATAAATTGGCATTTCCGGTCTGAAATTAGAGATTAGTCTTGCTGTCTGTCCGGAAATAGTCGGGATTACAATACAGGCTGCATCCAGGTTACGTGCCGTAGATACGGTAGCAAATCCAACTGCACTGGAAATATTTTTCTTTCTTCTGCTCTTACTGTTTTTTACGAGCATTTTATAGTCCAGATGTAATTCTGTGGTTTCCGCGATTTTCACCATCATTTTCAATGCTTCTAATGGATATTTACCCATTGCTGTTTCACCGGAGAGCATAATTGCATCGCTGCCGTCGTATACAGCATTTGCCACATCTCCTGCTTCTGCTCTGGTTGGACGGGGATTGCGGATCATGGAATCCAGCATCTGGGTAGCAGTGATAACCGGTTTATAATGCTCATTGCATTTATTAATAATTTTTTTCTGAATATATGGAACTTCATCGGCAGGAATTTCAACACCAAGATCTCCTCTTGCTACCATGATTCCGTCTGCAGCGTCTATAATTTCATCGATGTTTGCGATGCCTTCGGCATTTTCAATCTTCGCAATCACGTTGATATGTTCGCCCTGATGATCTTTTAAAAGCTTTTTAATGTCCCGGATACACTGGGCATTACGTACAAATGATGCTGCGATAAAATCAAAGCCCTGCTCTATTCCAAATAAAATATCTTCTTTATCTTTATCTGTCACACCAGGAAGGTTGACACTGACATTTGGTACATTGACACCTTTACGTTCCCCAAGTTCACCGCCGTTTACTACAACGCATTCGATTTCTCTTTCGGAAACTTTCTTTACAACAAGCTCAATCAGGCCGTCATCAATTAAAATAAAATCGCCTTTTTTAACATCCTTTGTCAGTTCCGGATAAGTAATGGAACATCTCTTTTCATCGCCTTCGATTTCTTCCATTACAAGTGTAAACTCTTCGGCTTCTTTTAACTGTACTTTTTTGTGGTCTTTTAAAACTCCGGTTCGGATTTCCGGTCCCTTTGTATCTAAAAGCATAGCCACAGGGATGCTAAGTTCTGTACGAACCTCTTTTACTAACTGTATTCTGCCCAGATGCTCTTCATGGTCACCATGTGAAAAATTAAAGCGGGCAACGTCCATGCCGTTATTAACCAGGTCACTGAGCAGTTCTCTGTTGTTTGTATTCGGTCCCATTGTACATATAATTTTCGTTTTTTTCATAATGCGCCTCCTGATGTTGTTTAAGTTATATTCTTATTTATTAGAAAATCCAAGTAAATCTGAATGCCTTGCCTGGTAGAATGATTTTCTAGCGGTGGTGCTTTTTCACATGTTCATGTGTGAACAGATGATCCTGACAGTATTCATAATTGCCGTCACATTTGGAACAGAAACGAAATTCCAGATCTTCTCCGTCCAGCTCTGTCCTGCCGCATATAGCACATTTATGTTTGGTAAGACCGCCCGTAGACTGTCTTGTTTCCTGCTTGAACTTCTTTTTTCGCTTTATTTCCCCCGGTGAAACTCTTCTGAAGTCCCTTGTTCCCAGGAAGAAAATAATGAAGTTCATCAAAGATGCAATAATTGCAACCTTAATCGGCCAAGAGGATTTAAAGAAGGAAAACAGGATAAATACCCCGTACAAAATACCCATCCACTTGATTTTAATCGGTATAACAAAATACAATAGAACCTGCATATTGGGATAGCATAAAGCAAATGCAAGGAAAATGGACATATTAATGTAATAAGTACTGAAAATAGGTCCGAACAGTTTTCCGCCGCCCAGTATAAAATACAGGATAAACGCACCGATATCCGTAAACAGGATACCTGCGAGAATATACAGTGTATATCGAAATGCCCCCCAGGTATTTTCCAGAGAAGTACCTAAAGAGTAATAGAAAAACAACATGATAACCGTAAATATGCTAAGGGATTCCGGCGGCACTAAAATCCATGTGACAATACGCCAGATCTGGCCCCGCAAAATGTAGTAAGGTTCCAGCGTTAAGAAATCCATGATATTAGGCTGAAATACATTAAAAGTGTAACCCAGGATGTAGCAGATGATAAGGTATAAGGATAAATTACGGATACCGTACCTGCCAAATTTACGTTCCAGTTTATTTATAAAGTCCATTTATACTACCTTTCTTTAAAATAAATTCTTTTTTGAAAAAATCAAAGCTACAACAAGACTTAAGATTAATGAAAACAGAATAACCAGTACGAATCCATAGGGACTGCCGGAAAATGGCATACCGCTGGAATTCACATTCATTCCATATGCGCTGAAGATCATGGTTGGAATGGACATAACAATGGTAACGGTGGCTAAAAATTTCATTACAATATTCAGATTGTTGGAGATAACCGAAGCAAATGCGTCCATCATTCCGCTTAAGATGCCGCTGTAGATATTTGCCATCTCAATAGCCTGCTTGTTCTCAATGATAACATCTTCCAACAGTTCGGTATCTTCCGGATAGTGCTTAATGCCTTCCGTTTTCAGGAGTTTCTCCAAAACGACTTCGTTAGACCGGAGTGAGGTTGTAAAATACACAAGACTCTTTTCCAGTTCCAGCAGTTCGATGAGTTCCTGATTTTTAGTGGACAGATGAAGCTTTTTCTCCACAACTTCACTCTTCTTATCGATAATACGCAGATAGTGCAGGAACATTGTTGCATTCTTATACAGAATCTGTAAGATAAAACGGGTTTTTTTATAGGTAAAGAAATTCCGTACCCTGCCATCCATAAAAGCGGAAAGCACCGGAGTGTCCTCCAGGCAGACGGTGAAAATAATTTCATCCGTTACAATAATGGACATGGGAATTGTGCCGTACCAGTCTTTGTCATTACGTTCTTCAATAACCGGGATGTCCACCAGGATCATGGTGTAGTTATCTTCTACTTCAATTCTGGACCGTTCTTCCTCATCCAGAGGTGCCCGCAGGTCATCTACCTCGATATTGTATTCGTTTGCGATATCTAATATTTCTGTTGCGGTTGGGTCTACCAGTGCAATCCAGCAGCCCTCCTGTGCTTCATTTACCTGGTGAATTGCACCATCAATTGTCCTGTAAATTTTGATCATGACTCCATAATCTCCTTTCAATTATCCATAGAACAGGATAATCGTCTGAAGGCCTGTCCTATGCGTATTTTTCTATATGAACTTCACTATTCGTTTCCCTAGGACTAGGACCACCCTCCATGGAATCACACTTCCTTTCTTTCTCCAAAATATCTTGCAACTAAAGGACATTATAAAGACTAAAAAAGTATTTGTCAATCGAAGCCATCATTTTTTTCATCTCTTTACAATATTTTAACAATTAGGTATACTAGTAAGAGGCAATAAGATTGGCTGACTCATATTGTATACAAGGAGGATATTATGGCAGGATCAACATTTGGCAATCAATTTAAAATAACGACCTGGGGAGAATCACACGGAAAAGGCATCGGTGTCGTCGTAGACGGATGTCCGGCAGGGCTGGCTCTCTGCGAGGAGGATATACAAAAGAATTTAGACCGGAGAAAACCCGGGCAGAGTAAATATTCCACTCCGCGCAAGGAAGACGATGCGGTAGAAATCCTCTCCGGTGTTTTTGAAGGAAAAACAACAGGGACTCCGATTTCCATGATTGTTTATAATAAAACGCAGCGCTCTTCTGATTATGGAGAAATCGCTGATTACTACAGACCGGGACATGCCGATCTGACTTATGACACGAAATACGGCTTCCGGGACTACCGCGGAGGCGGACGTTCATCCGGAAGAGAAACCATCGGCCGTGTAGCCGGAGGTGCCATCGCTATTAAAATCCTGGATCTGCTGGGCGTACAGCTTCTGACTTATACCAGATCCATCGGTCCGGTCAAAATAGATAATAATAATTTCGACCGTAGTATTATTTCCCAAAATCCGCTATATATGCCAGATGCTGAGGCAGCCCAGCGTGCAGGTGCATTTTTAGAGGAATGCATGCAGCATGGTGATTCCTCCGGCGGCATGATTGAATGTGTGGTAAAAAATATGATACCGGGCGTTGGTGATCCGGTATTTGAAAAATTAAATGCGAACCTGGGAAAAGCGCTGCTTTCCATAGGTGCTGTGAAGTCTTTTGAAATCGGTGACGGCATAGCGGTATCTCAGGCTCTTGGAAGTGAAAATAATGACCAGTATACCCTGTCTTCAGAAGGACATAAAGTGAAACTTACCAATCACTCCGGAGGAATCCTGGGTGGAATCAGTGATGGAAGCGAGATTCTGCTTCGGGTAGGAATCAAGCCGACACCATCTATAAAAAAAGAGCAGTCTACCATTACAAAGGATGGAAGAAGCATACAGATCAAAGTAAAAGGACGGCACGATCCTGTCATCGTTCCCCGCGCCGTTGTAGTGGTGGAATCCATGACGGCAATTACCTTACTGGACATGCTGTTTGCCAGCATGACATCCCAGATGGATGGTCTGATCCGGTTTTTCCGAAGCTAATGGCCGGTACTTCGTAACCATTGGACGCAAAAAGGCAGCTGCAATCATGCAGCTGCCTTTTTTAATCTCGCTTTTCTTACTCTTCTATTTTTGAAATCAAAATACAATTCGGCGTTTCCACTTTAACTGGTTTGCCTTTCATGATCAATAACCCTTTTTCATAATCAATGGTAAAGAAACGGATTTGATTGCTCTCATGATTGAGAACAACTAATGTTTTTTCATCCGGGAACACATCGATGTCTTTGGGGTAATCCCCGCTGATCGGTAAAATACATATTTCTTCCAGCTTGCCGTTATCCGGATTGATACGGAACACGCCGGCGCTGTTATCTCCTGCTGAAGAACAGTACAGGTATTTTCCGCTTGGTGCAATCTTAAGTCCGGAAGCTGCACATCCCCCTTCTTTCTGGTCCATAGGCGTGCGTACTGTCTGAATTAAGTCAAATTGCGGGGATTTTCCTGTACCGTCATAGGTATATACATTAATTTCATTGCTGAGTTCACAGATTACATATGCATATTTTCCATCCTTGCTGAAGCGGATGATCCTGGGTCCCGATTCCAGTTCGCATCTTAAAATATCGTATAGTTTCAATTTTCCGGAGATCGGATTTACCGTATATAACTTTATATGGTCAATTCCATTGTCTACAACACAGAGATATTTTCCATCGGGTGTGGGCATTACACAGCTGATATGAGGTCTGAAGTTACGCTCAGCCACACTGCCGAGTCCTTTATGGAAAATGCCGTCCACCACGCTGCCGAGGCGGCCGTCCTGGTGAATTCGAACTACGCTGACTTTACCGTCATGGTATCCCCCTACAAATAAAAACTTTCCGTCCAGGTCGGTGGAAAGAAAACATCCTCTCATACCATCGATATCCACCTGGTTAATCGGCTCTAAATCACCATTTGGAAATATTTTTAATACCTCAACACCTTCATCTGCTATGGAATACAGATATTGTCCATTTGGAGATTTTGTAATATGGGATGCATTATTGACCGAAACTACATTTCGCTCTGCCATTGTCCCCTCTTCTATATTTAAATCATAAATATGGATACCAACACTGCTTCCATGTGTATATGTACCTACATAAGCAACATATTTACTCTTGCTCATTTTCTTATCCTCCTTAGCTGAAAAACTTATGTCTCATTAATTTCTTCTATCTTACCATAAACTAATCTATTTGTTAATAGAAATCAGAAGAAAAATTTAGCAAATAGTTAGTGACAATCAGCCCATTCTATGCTATATTGTTTCTGTTTACAATTGCTAAACTTTATGTTTATTTATACTATTAGTTAAGAGGTAGAAAAATGGTTATCGGACAAAAGCTAAAAGAACTGCGTATTGCCAAGGGGCTGACCCAGGAAGAACTGGCTGACAGGGCTGAACTTTCCAAAGGTTTTATTTCCCAGCTGGAACGGGATCTGACTTCGCCGTCTATTGCCACTCTGGTGGATATACTCCAGTGTCTGGGGACCAATCTGAATGAATTTTTCTGTGAAACCACAGAGGAACAGGTCGTTTTTCATGACACAGACTATTTTCAAAAGGTTGACTCTGAATTTTTCAATAAAATTGAATGGATCATTCCCAATGCCCAGAAGAACATTATGGAGCCGATCCGTCTGACTTTAGAGCCCGGCGGAAGCACTTATCCGGACAATCCCCATGAGGGGGAAGAATTTGGATATGTATTACAGGGGAATATTACCCTGTATATTGGTAAACGTATCTATAAGGTAAAAAAGGGAGAATCTTTTTATTTTAACCCAAGCCAAAGACATTATATTAAAAATACAGGGAAAAGCAGCGCTGTCCTGATCTGGGTCAGCTCTCCGCCCAGCTTTTAAATCAGGAGGTACGACATGAGTAATAAATTAATCGACTTAACACATATAACAAAATCTTATGATGGGCAAAAAGTATTGGATGACCTGAATCTCTATATACGGCAGAACGAATTTTTAACCCTGCTTGGTCCAAGCGGCTGCGGCAAGACTACCACACTGCGTATTCTGGGCGGGTTTGAAAATCCTGACAGCGGCAATGTAATCTTTGACGGCAAAGACATTACCAACCTGCCGGCAAATAAACGACAGTTAAATACAGTATTTCAAAAATATGCGCTTTTTACCCATATGACCATTTCTGAAAATATAGCATTCGGTCTGAAAATCAAAAATAAAAGCAAAAGTTATATCAATGATAAAATAAAATATGCTTTAAAACTGGTTAATCTGGAGGGATATGAGAACCGCTCTCCCGATTCCTTAAGCGGCGGCCAGCAGCAGCGTATTGCAATTGCAAGGGCCATTGTAAATGAACCGAAAGTGCTACTTCTGGACGAACCTCTGGGGGCGCTTGACTTAAAACTGCGCCAGGATATGCAGTATGAATTAATCCGCCTTAAAAATGAACTGGGCATTACCTTTATTTATGTGACACATGACCAGGAAGAAGCTTTGACCATGTCAGATACCATCGTGGTAATGAACCAGGGATACATTCAGCAGATTGGTTCTCCCGAAGATATCTACAATGAGCCGGAGAATGCATTTGTGGCTGATTTTATCGGTGACAGCAATATTATCGCGGCAACCTTTATGGAAGATAAACTCGTTAAAATCCTGGGTGTGCCCTTCCCTTGTGTGGATGTGGGCTTTGGGCATAACAAACCTGTGGATGTGGTCATCCGTCCCGAAGACATTGATCTTGTGAAACCAGAAGAAGGAACAATAACGGGTGTGGTAACTCATCTGATCTTCAAAGGCGTGCACTATGAAATGGAAGTACTTTCCAATAATCATGAATGGCTTGTACACAGCACAGACCTCTTCCCGGTGGGAACGGAAGTGGGCATCCATGTAGATCCTTTTGATATTCAGATTATGAACAAACCTATTTCAGAAGATGAGGAGGCGGTAAATATTGAAGAGTAAACGACTTTTAGCCGGACCATATCTGTTCTGGGCGGTTTCCTTTATCATTATCCCGCTTCTGATGATCGTATATTACGGTCTGACTGCGGAAGATAAAACTTTCACTCTTATGAATATCGCCAGGATTACCACAGCAGAAAACTTAAAAGCGCTGGGACTGGCGATCCTGCTGGCTGTGATCAGTACCGTGATCTGCCTGATTCTGGCATATCCGCTGGCGATGATTTTAAGTTCCTCCAATATGAATCAGTCCAGTTTCATTGTTTTGATTTTTATTTTACCTATGTGGATGAACTTTTTGTTAAGAACGATGGCATGGCAGAATCTTCTGGAAAAGAACGGAGTTCTGAATGATATTCTGACGTTTTTTCATTTGGCACCGTTAGAGATTATCAATACGCCCTATGCGATTGTACTGGGTATGGTGTATAATTTTCTCCCTTTTATGGTACTTCCCTTATATAATATTCTGAGTAAAATAGATAAGGATGTGATCAATGCAGCAAAGGATTTAGGTGCCAACGATTTTCAGACATTTGTAAAAATTACTTTTCCCCTGAGCCTTCCCGGCATCATCAGCGGAATTACCATGGTTTTCGTTCCGGCACTTACGACTTTTGTAATATCCGACCTGCTGGGTGGAGGCAAGATTTTATTGATCGGTAATGTAATTGAGCAGACCTTTAAACAGGGAAGCAACTGGAATCTGGGCAGCGGACTGTCCCTTGTACTGATGGTATTCGTAATCGCAAGTATGGCGCTGGTTTCCAAATACGATAAAGATGGAGAGGGGGCTACATTCTAATGAAAAAAGCGGCACAAAAAATTTACCTGATCATCATTTTCATTTTACTGTATGCACCCATTGCAACATTGATTGTACTCTCCTTTAACGCATCCAAAACCCGTGCCAAATGGGGCGGATTTACTTTAAAGTGGTATAAGGCGCTCTTCCAGAATGAGCAGATTATGAATGCTTTTTACACAACGCTGATTATCGCACTGCTCTCCGCTCTGATTGCCACCTTAATCGGAACCATGGCAGCTATCGGCATACAGAGCATGAAACGCAAATACCGCACCCTGTTTAACGGCCTTGCCAACATACCAATGGTTAATGCCGAAATCGTAACCGGTGTCTCTCTCATGCTGCTTTTCATTGCCTTTCATGTGACTCTGGGATTTAGTACAATCCTGATGGCGCACATTACGTTCAATATTCCATATGTTATGTTGAGTGTAGCTCCAAAGCTGAAGCAGACCAAACGAAGTACTTATGAGGCAGCACTGGACCTGGGCGCTTCTCCGTTATATGCCTTTTTTAAAGTTGTATTCCCGGATATTATGCCTGGTGTATTGTCTGGATTCCTACTGGCATTTACCATGTCCCTGGATGATTTTGTAATAACCCACTTTACCAAGGGACCGGGTATTGACACTTTATCCACAAAAATTTATACGGAAGTACGTAAGGGAATCAAGCCGGAAATGTATGCACTTTCCACGCTTCTGTTTGTTTCTGTACTGGTTCTGCTGATTCTGGTGAATATGTCACCGAAAGAACAGGTTCCGGATAAGAAGACAGAGGCTAAAAAGAAAACAAAGCTCACCGGTGTATTTAAGAAAGCTGTTCCGGCACTTATGGCAGCTGTAATCGTGATCGGAGGCTTTTATTATGGCTCCCAGGGCTCTATAGCAGGGGATAACAAGGTGATTGTCTATAATTGGGGCGAATATATGGATCCGGAAGTCATCACCAAGTTTGAGGCGGAAACAGGCATCGACGTGATCTATGAGGAATACGAGACAAACGAAATTATGTATCCGAAAATAAAATCCGGTGCAATTGCATATGATGTAGTCTGCCCCTCCGATTATATGATCCAGCGTATGCAGGAAAATGACCTGCTGGCGGAAATTAACTATGACAATGTTCCAAACATTAAAAATATCGGGAAAACTTATCTGGAGAAATCCAGGGAATTCGATCCGGATAATCTCTATTCCGTTCCATACTGCTGGGGAACAGTGGGTATTCTCTACAACAAGACCATGGTGGATGAACCTATTGACAGCTGGTCCGTACTGTGGGATCCGAAATACAAGGATAATATTTTAATGCAGGACAGTGTCCGGGATGCCTTTGCCGTTGCGCTGAAAGAACTTGGGTATTCTTTAAATTCCTCTGACCTGGATGAATTGACCGAGGCGAAAGATCTTTTGATTCAGCAAAAGCCATTAGTTCAGGCTTATGTCATTGATCAGGTACGCGATAAGATGATCGGAAATGAGGCTGCACTGGGCGTTATTTATTCCGGTGAAGCAATCTATACCAAGACAGAGAATCCGGATCTGGAATATGTGGTGCCAAAAGAAGGTTCCAATATGTGGATAGATTCCTGGGTAATACCAAAGAATGCGGAACACAAAGAAAATGCAGAAGCTTTCATTAACTTCTTATGCCGTC
The DNA here is from genome assembly GCA_900540475.1 of uncultured Robinsoniella sp. GTDB lineage: Bacteria > Bacillota > Clostridia > Lachnospirales > Lachnospiraceae > Robinsoniella. The sequence goes on from UQGG01000001.1 coordinate 200,868, forward strand.
CGGATATCGCACTGATGAATTTTAATTACATTACCTATTCTACGCCCAATACGGAGGCGCGTAAAATGATAGAGGATGATGAGATCCGCAACAGCCCTGTTGCTTACCCGGATGATTCCGTATTAAGCCGCTGTGAAACCTTCCGCTATCTGGGCGATAAGGTTGACCAGACTTACAATGAATTATGGAACAAAGTAAAATCAAATTAGGAGGTATTTATTATGAGTTTTAAAGAAATCAAAGCAACTGAATTACAGAAAAATCCTTTTCAGATGATTGGAAAAGAATGGCTGCTGGTTACAGCAAAAAATGGTGACAAATGCAATACGATGACTGCATCCTGGGGTGGTGTGGGTATTATGTGGGGAAAGAATGTCGCTTATGTTTTTATCCGCCCTCAGCGTTATACCAAAGAATTCATAGATGCATCATCCACATTTTCACTGTCTGTACTGGATGAATCTTACCGCAAGACTTTAACTTACCTGGGCACTGTCTCCGGAAGAGACGAAGATAAAATAGAAAAATCCGGGCTTACAGTTGCACTGGAAGAAGAGACCCCGTACTTTGAAGAAGCCGAAACCGTGATGGTTTGCCGCAAACTCTATGCCCAGGAATATGATCCTGCCTGCTTTATCGATAAGAGCTGTGACGAAAAGTGGTATCCTCAGAAGGATTATCATACCATGTATATTGTGGAAATAGAAAAAGTTCTGGTGAAAGAATAACATGTAAATGAATTAAAACATTGTAATGGAATTATGATATAAAATACGCAAAAAAGTGATGCCGGAAAATGAATCCGGCATCACTTTTTTGCGTATTCCAAATGAAATTTTTAATTGTGGCTGCCGCTCTCATGCAGTAAAAACCCTTTACAATCCTTAGAAGAATTTCACTACATATCCCTGAATAAAGATTGCCAGTACAATAATCGGCAGTATCCAGGTCACATATACCCTTGCCCAGCCAGGGAACTTCATCCCTTTTCCGGCATTGGCCTCTGCCGTAAACTTCTTAAATCCCCATCCATAGCGGCTGGTACAAAATAAAAGATATACCAGGCTGCCAAGAGGCAGTAAATTGTTGCTGACGATGAAATCTTCCAGATCCAATACATTCGTTCCCGGTCCGAACGGTGTAAATCCGCTCAGCAGATTAAAGCCCAGCACACATGGCATGGAGAGAATAATGATTACGATCAGATTTACCGCAACTGCTTTTCCTCTGCTGCATCCGGTAAGGTCCATTGCAAAAGAAATAATATTCTCAAATACGGCAATGATGGTAGAAATGGCTGCAAAGGACATGAATAAGAAGAAAAGGCTTCCCCATACTCTTCCGCCGCTCATTTCGTTAAATACATTTGGTAAAGTGATAAAAATCAGGCTGGGACCGCTGTCCGGTTTAATATTGTAAGCAAAACATGCCGGAAAAATAATTAAACCAGCCATAAGTGCTACAAAAGTATCCAGGATGGTAACACTTATTGCTTCTCCTGTCAGTGAACGGTCTTTGCCGATATAACTGCCGAAAATAGCAAGTGCTCCGATACCAAGACTCAAGGTAAAAAATGCCTGCCCCATGGCAGCAAATATACTCTCGGAAATCCCGGATTCCACCAGTTTATGAAAGTCCGGATATAAATAAAATTTAAGTCCGGTTGAACTGCCTTCTAACAATATGGAACGGACAGCCAGAATAATCATAAGTGCCAGCAGGCTGACCATCATAACCTTAGTTATTTTTTCAACGCCATTTTTTAAACCTTTTGCGCAGATTCCAAAACATACGATGACAACGGCGATCATGCAGACAGTCATAAGCACCGGCTGCCCCATCAAATCTCCAAAAGCTCCGGATACCTGTTCCGCGTTCATTCCTTCAAACTGTCCGGCAGCCATTTTGAAGAAATAGAGAATCATCCAGCCGCCGATGGTAGTATAGAACATCATCAGCAGATAATTTCCTGCAATTGCACCAAATTTGTATAAGTGCCATTTGGTTCCTTTGGGTTCCAGCACGTCAAATGACAATGCTGCACTCTTCTGGCTTCCACGCCCAACCGCAAATTCCATTACAACAATGGGTAATCCAAGTATGAGCAGGAAAAATAAATAAACTAATACAAATGCCGCCCCTCCATATTTTCCCGTAATATAGGGGAAACGCCATACATTTCCAAGCCCGATTGCACATCCAGCCGATATCAGGATAAAGCCCAATCGGGAGGAAAACTTCTCTCTCTCCATATCTGTCTCCTTTTAAAAGTTCTTTTCTAACTATTTTACACGAATTTTGTATATATGAAAAGCAAAATCCGCTTTTTTCAATAAATTTGGCAGAGATTTAAAGCGTTGATGCTTTAAATCGTTAAGTTGTATAAGCAATAAATACTTTTTATAAGAGCAAGCCTCCAAATATAATAATTTTTACAACTGCATTTGACACTCCTACGTTGTTCGTGTAAACTAGAAAAGATTTTATCTCAGAAAATAGAAAGGTGCTGCCCCTGCTATTCCATATGGGGGCAATAAAGACGAAAACACTTATGAAAAGAACACTGATTTACCACATAGATTCCATCAGCTCTGGTAAGAATATCACAGCATTTCTAAAAGACCAGGGATATTCCAGGCATATCTTCAGCCATCTGAAGCGTACCGAATACGGTATTTTAAAAAATGGCAAATGGGCTTATAACTCAGAATTATTACAGGAAGGTGACGAACTAACGGTACAAATCGTGGAAGAATCTTCATCCAGCCAGATCGTGCCTGTTAAAATGGAACTGGCAATCGTATATGAGGATGAAGATATTCTCATCCTGGATAAAGCAGCCGATATGCCCATTCATCCCTCCATTCATAACTATGAAAACACTCTTGCAAACGGACTGGCCTATTACTTTGCAAGCAAAGGAGTTGCCTTTACTTACCGGTGCATCAACCGCCTGGACAGAGACACTACGGGGCTTTTGATTATTGCCAAAAATATGCTGAGTGCCGCGGTCTTGTCCGATATGGTAAAGAGCCGGAAGATTCACCGTGAATATCTCGCTGTAGCACAGGGGGAAACACCAGAATCCGGCATCATTGATGCGCCTATCGCCAGAAAAGAAGATTCCGCCATTGAGCGCATCGTTGATTTTGAACATGGAGATCGGGCGTTAACCTATTACAGGCGTCTGGCATATAAAAATGGGTACTCCCTGGTTTCCTTAAAACTGGAAACCGGGCGTACCCATCAGATTCGCGTTCATATGAAATATCTAGGATATCCGCTGCCGGGAGATTTTCTGTACAATCCCCGATACAGCAGAATAAAACGACAGGCACTCCATTCCCACAGACTGGAATTTGAACATCCGGTTACAAGAGAAAAACTGGTATTCACTTCTCCTCTGCCAGCAGATATGCAGTTTGAAAATTGGGAATAAATGCAATATCATAGATAGCGTTAAATATTACCGCGAATTCTCGGAACCTCATCGATATGCAGATATCGGCTGATGCATTTTACAACCAGGTCATGATCGGATACGTGATCCAGACCGGATACAATGACTCCGCCAATGACACCGACTTCTTCCACACGGATGGGGAAACCGCCGCCGCAGGCTGCATAGTCTTTGGGGTCCATGAAACGCTCTTCCAGTGTTTCTTCCGCTTTTCGAAGCAGCATGTAAGCCCGCAGGCTGCTCTGTTCTAACCTGCGTACCGTATTGAACTTTCTTGCCATCCAGCTTTCATTGTCCATGTTTGTCCGATTTGATGCGTATTGGAATACCACATACCCATTATTCAAACGGATACTGACCGCTACCGGAAGACTTCTTCTTTTCGCTTCCATCACAATTAAATTACCAAGTTCCCATGCATCTTCGTTTGTAAAATGAGAAAACTGAAGAATTTCTTCCTGCATCTCAAGCATAGCAATTAATTCGTCTACTGTCATAGTCATTCCTCCTAGTGTGAAAATGATGATATATTGTCATTATACTACTATTTATCCAAAAAGAAAAGAGGATGTAATAAACACCCGGATGCGAAAATTAAATCGCAAAGCCGGGTGCTTAAAATGGATAACAGATTTAATCTCTACAGGTTTGCTTTAAAGAATGCCTCCATAGCTTCAATTGCAGCATCTTCATCATCGCCTTCTGCTGTTACGGTTACATTGGCACCCTGTTTTACGCCCAGGCTCATAACGGCCATCAGTCTTCTGAGGTCTGCACTTTTTTCACCTGCTGTCAGGGTGAGTTTGGATGTAAATGGTTTCGCTTCTTTTACCAGCAGTCCAGCCGGTCTTGCGTGAATTCCAATTTCGTCTGTAATTACATAATTAAATGATTTCATAAATATTCCACCTTTCGTTTTTTATCTATTGTTATGGCAGTCAGAAAACTGCCGGAATATCCGGCATTTAGATTTACTGGACTGCGCAGATAACCACATATTATTGAATGCGAAGCAATTGCTGCTTTGGTTTTATTGTACCGGAATTTACTATTGTAATTGCATGAAAATCGTCGGTATTGGATACAATTACGGGAGTTACGGTTCTGTAATGTTCACTTTTTATGCCTTCCAGATCCACATTGGCAAGCAGGTCTCCGGTTTTGACACGGTCGCCGGCTTTTACATGAATGTCATAATATCTTCCATTTAACTGAACCGTATCAATTCCCACATGGATCAAAAGTTCCACGCCCTCATCAGAGGTCAGTCCAATGGCATGCTTGGTATCAAATACCATAGATACTACGCCGTCAAAAGGAGCAGTCACCAGACCGTCCTCCGGTTCTATGGCAGCACCATCTCCTAACATCCCTTCTGAAAATACTCCGTCATCAACCGCTTCCAAAGGGATCACATTTCCTTTCATGGGAGCATATACCATACAGGCATTACCGGAATCAGTACCGGAGTTCCCCATATTTTGCGGCTTATCCTGTGGCGCTGATTCTTTCCGGGATGGGTTAGTTCTATTATACTCCCCGGATGTTTCTTCGGCAATCACCGGATGATCGAAATTCAATTCCTGATCATGGTCACTTGCAGGACTCGCCAGATAATCCTCCAGATTGGATTTGATCACCGTCACTTTCGGTCCGTAAATAACCTGAATGCCATTACCTTTCATGATCACGCCTGCTGCACCGCTGGCTTTTAAAAGATCCTGATCTACTTTATCTTTATCTTCCACCGTTATCCGAAGCCTGGTTGCACAGCAGTCTACATCACTGATATTCTGCTTTCCGCCAAGACCTCTGGCAATCATGGCGGACTGTTCATCTACGCTGTCGCTGCCGTTGATCTGATTATTACCTTTTCGCGCATCTACATCTGCTCTGCGGTAAAGCTTAACTTCCTGTTCCCCATCTTCTCGCCCTGGCGTCTTCAGGTTGAATTTATGAATCAGAAAACGGAACAGGAAGTAGTATATCATAAAGTAAACAATCCCAATCACCACAATCCAGAGCCAGCTTGTTTTTGCATTTCCCTGCATGATGCCAAAAAGTGTCAGATCAATCAGACCACCGGAAAATGTCATGCCAACGCCTACTCCAAAGATATGAGTAAACATATATGCCAGCCCAGCCAGAACGCAGTGAATGGCATACATTAAAGGTGCAACAAACAGGAATGTAAATTCCAGCGGTTCCGTAATACCGGTAATCATAGAAGTAAGGGCAGCCGAAATTAAAAGTCCGCCCACTGCTTTTCTCTTTTCCGGTTTCGCACAGCGGTACATGGCAAGTGCCGCACCGGGAAGTCCAAAAATCATAAATACAAATTTACCGGACATGAAGCGGCAGGCATTAACACTAAAGTGTGTGATACCCGGATCGGCTAACTGAGCAAAAAAGATGTTCTGGGCTCCTTCTACATAAGCGCCCGCCACTGTTGCCGTACCGCCTACTGCTGTCTGCCAGAAAGGCAGATAAAATACATGGTGAAGACCGAAAGGAATCAATGCCCTTTCGATTAAACCGTATAGCCAGGTACCAAAATATCCGGAATTCATTACGAATTGTCCCAGATTATTAATTCCGTTCTGTATAAATGGCCAGATATAAAACATTAAAATTCCCACGATCATATAAACAGCTGCCGAGATAATCGGCACAAATCTGGTACCGCCAAAAAACGACAGTACCTGGGGAAGCTGGATTTTGTAAAAACGGTTGTGAAGCGCTGCAACACCAAGTCCCACAATAATACCGCCGAATACACCCATCTGTAAGGAAGTGATGCCGACAACGGAAGTCGTTGCACCTTCTAGCATACTTTCCGGACCGCCCTGTGCGGTGATTAAAGCACCTATCGAAGCATGCATGACAAAAAATGCGATGGCACCTGACAAAGCCGCAACTTCTTTTTCCTTTTTTGCCATGCCAATTGCAACACCCATGGCGAATATAATCGGCAGGTTGCTGAATACAATACTTCCGGCTGCATTTAGCACGGTTAAAATCGTATAAATAAATGTTCCGGGACCCATAATGTTCATTAAATGATAGGTCTCAAGCATAGTCTCATTTGTAAAAGAACCGCCGATCCCAAGAAATAGTCCCGCAATGGGCAATATAGCGATGGGCAGCATAAAAGATCTGCCAACACGCTGTAAGATACCAAAAATTTTATCTTTCATTTCTCTAATTCCTCCTGAAAAAAGATATATTATAAGCTGATTCTGCACAAAAAAAGACCGCAACAGAAAACCTGATAGTAGTATACCCCAGCTGTAGATATCTACTACCAAATCCTGTTCCGGTCTAGCCTGCATTACCAGTTACAATCCAGATTATACAGTATTTGATACTCTTCTTAAATGTATGGTGAGGAAAATCATCTCTTCCTCAGTGATTTCTTTTTTATATGTTTTACGAATAAAAGTCCGAATCTCTTCTGCACACTTATAGTCATTTTTATAACGTTTCTTAACCATTTTCTGGAATGTTACATCATCATCTTTCGTAATCCGGTCTGAAAATAACCGCTGTCCGAAGAATTTAAGATGTGTGATAAATCGTTCATATGCCAGGGAATGGTCATCTAATTTCATCTGATAATAATGCTCCACAATGTCTAACACCTGCTGCATCATTTCCGTAATATTCACCATATCGCACATATCCGTGTTTAATTCAGCATTCACAATATGCAAAGCTATAAAACCGGCTTCATCCCTGGATAATTCCACATTCAGCTTTTCTTTAATAATTTCCAGAGCCTTGCAACCGATCTGAAATTCCTGTATGTAAAAATTACGGATTTCCATCAGCAGGGCATTTCGATACTCCATATTCTGGCGCTGTCGTTCTATGGCGAAACTAATATGATCTGTCAAAGTAATATATATATTTTCATTTAATCTTTTGCCTACGGTATTCCTGGCATAATCAATAATCTCCGTACATGTTTCCACATAAGACAGGGGTATTTCCGCCATTAATTCCTGCAGTTTGCCGGATGCCTTAGGACTTTCCATTTTATAAACTTTTTCAATTTTCTCATCAGGAATGGTATCATGTGGTTTTTGCTTGAATCCAATGCCAAGCCCCCTGATGATGATCTCCTGCCCATCTTCATCAACGGAACATACAATATTATTATTGATAATCTTTGTTATCTCATACATCTCTGTCTTATCTCCATTCCGTTTCCTAACATGTTTCATCAATCAATGCCAATATGGCAGAAATGAAAAAGTATAAACAGGACCGATGCGGTTTCAAACATAAAAAAAACCAACCCTGCAGAAAGTTATCATACTCACTTCAAAGATGGTCTCGCCTGCATTACCAGTCACAATCCCGTATTAATCTTAAAAAAGAATATCATATAATGCATGGAGTGTCAAGGGGGATTGAAAGAATAATTGGAGTATTGCTGATTGGAGGACGCTTTGTATATGGATGTAATGCAGGTCAGGAGGGGGGTGACCATGACAGGTGTTTAGACGGCTTTACGCCTGTCATGATCCATTCCTTCTCTTGACGGGATATCATTTGATGTTACAAATCTTATTAAATTTTACTTTTTTATTTTAACTTTTGAAGGCAGACCCTTATTTTTTAGAAGTTTTTTATAGCTGCCTAATTTTTTAGACGGTACCTGAATGACTGCCCGGGAATAAATCTTTTTGAAAGCATTTTTGCCTACTGTTTTTAATTGACTGCTCTTTATCTGGATATTCTTTAAATTGCTGGCTCCATAAAATGCAGCATCACCGATTTTTGTTATATATTTTGATATGGTGATGGACTTTAACTTGGTATTTTTGTAAAATGCTTTCTTTTTAATTTCCGTAACTTTAAACTTATAGCTGGAAATCGTTACGGTATTTGGGAGTTTGAGTTTTGCAGTCTTTTTATTTTTTACGCCTTTTACACAAACCGTTCCCTTTTCGGCAGAGGATTTCAGTATCTGATATTTGATATTTCCTACCGTATAGTCTGCGCCTTTCTTCGGGATTTTGCAGACTGTAAGGGTGAGTCTGGCGGCAAAGAGTAAATTTTTGGCGGATTTCACTTTATTGAAGTCTGCTTTGCTGTCACCCAATATCTTCTGCGCATCACTGAGATTGTTTTTTAACCGCTGAAAGCTTGATAAAGTATAATGCTTCTGTCCTTTTTTAATGATAGCGCTGCAGGTTGCAATTTCTGCCTGGAGGGCATTTCTTGCGTCAGCCAGGGAGGTATTCGGTTTGAACTGCAGGCCTGCCAATGCAGAATTTAGTTGATTCAGAGCGGACTGTATTGTGGCTGCAGAAGGTTCTGCTGAGGATAATACCTTTACTGCCTCATTATACGCAGTTTTGAACGCTGCCCAGCTGGTATCGGTATAGCTGCCCTGGCCTTTATCGAAGAGTGGTTTTGCTTTATTTACTGCTTCCCGCAGTCCAGAGGTATCTGCTTTTTGGATCAGGGAATCTATCGCATGATTTAATTTGTCCGCAGCGGACAGAATTTCTTCTGCAGAAGGATCTGCTTTTTCTAAAATGGCAGAAGCTTCTTTATATGCAGCCAGCAATTGTGCCCAGCTTGCATTTGTGTAATTCCCCTGTCCTTTTTGAATCAGAGTTTGTGCAGTTTGTACTGCGTCCTCTAATATGGAAGTATCACCGATGGGAACCAGTTCTCTAAGGGCATTTTCAAGTGCATCAGATGCTGCCAAGATCTCTTCTTCGGATGCCTCTTTGTTGATATAGACACCATAAGATTCTGCTATACGGTCTGCAGCTGACTGCCTGCTGGAAAGGGTATAGTTTTTCATGGTATCTCCTTCAATCTTATTCATAATGCCGCCTAGGGATATGAGAATGGGACTTTCGGTCAACGGCTCATCGCTGCCGCCGGTCACCGTTTCCACTCCATATTCAAAGTAGTCCAAACCAAATTTTCCGGTGGGTACTAGTTTCACGGTATGTTTCCCGTCTTCCAGGTAACCGGACGCATAGACTTCTTTATATACGTTCGCATTTCCAGTATTATTGATATGTCCGGCAGGTTCTCCGTCAATATAAACGTCGGCACCCTGCTGTCCGCCATCTGTTTTTGCACCTATTTTGACATAGTTTCCGTTAAAGGTAAGGGCGATATAATCTCCTTCTTTTACCGGATTGCCTTTGTCACCAAGGAAAGTTTCACTGCCATTATAAGCATCAGGAGAAGGCCATAGCTGCCAGTCGCCCACTTTTTCAAGGCTGCTGTCTTCACCGTCAATTTTTGTCCATGCTGTCTCTGTCTTCGTGCCGGATTCCAGTTTATCCGGGTCCGGATAAATTATGATTGTATTCGAAAGCAGTTCCAGTGTATTCTGATCCCATACACTGAGCCGGCATTCATATCCGCTTAGATCAGAAGGCATGTTAAGCATCAGGGCAAGATCTTTTGTACTTTTCGGATACAATTCGTGAGAAACCATCGTGTATCCTGCCATCCGCCCGTCTGGTCCATAGAGGGAAAGGGAGGCGCACAAAGGCTGTAAATCTTCCGAAGTATTTTTTAAAGTTAATATTCCGGTGTAGTCCTCTCCTGCCTGTAAACTGTCTGCAATTCCCACATAGGATGTCCTTATGGTTGTGTTTTTTTTACTGACCTCCCGAATAGCACCGTATAATTTCACATCCGCCCAGTCTGTATGATCCTGGGATTCAGAATCATTGGCATCTGTCACAAGCTTCAGCTCCGTTACTCCGCTGACACTCAGATTGAATTCATCAGCTTCCCCGCCAGATAGTTCCTTTTCATATATGAGACTGTTGTCGGCATAAATCCTAAAAATTGCATTGCCGCCATCTACTTCATTATCAATGCCTGCCACACCGGAAATACGTGTATATTTCTTATCCAGGTTATGAATAATGGTGCTGTTCGCATGAAGTCCGATTCCTTTTTTATAAACTTTATTGCCCACCTTGATTTGATTCCCCTGGCAGGATTTGTCTTTTCCTTTTTCACCCCAGCCTGTGGTAACCCTGTCGTAATCCAGTACATCTGAGAGATAAGCACTGTATTTGGTATAGGGAGGTGTAATAGAGGATGGGTTTCCATATATATTCAGTTCCGACAAAAAGGCTTTTTCCTTATCCGGGACATCCGTAAAGGTGATTTTAACATATCTGGCTTCCGGTCCGTCCAGGGATTCTTCTGTTTTTCTTGATGAAATGGTTTCCTTTGTATATTCTGCTGCAAGGGTCCATGGACCGTTTTTATCCATTGCTGTTTCGATCTTATACGGATAGGGGGTGTTGTTAAATCCCAGGTTAATGTTATAGAGGTATAAGGCAAATTCCAAATCCACCATAAAATATTCACCGCTGCCTGTCCGATCCGCCTGCCAGGATGTTGCTATATTACCGTCAGCTGCCAGTGAACTGTCCTGGTCATTGCTGCTAGGGAACATAGGTCTCCCGGAAGCGGCATTGTTTTCGCCATATATAACCGGATCTTCTATTTTTGCGGTTACACTGCCCCATTTATCTGCACGATAAAAATCTTCCGGTTCCGTGCCATCATCGGTCTCAGACATATTTTCTGTGTGTATGGTAATGGTGGATACAGGGAGACCTTCTGCTGTCGCACTGATGACGCTGTCTCCGGAATAGTAACTGCGGAATTCGATGCTTGCTTTTCCATCCCGCATTGATTTACCGGGTGTAAACTTATAGGTTTTGCCTCCTGGAAAAATGCCGGGACCGGATTCTACCTTCAGGGTCACCTCTTTTGTTTCATTTACCCAATTGCCCTGTGTATCCTGCAGGGTAACAATCAGCTGGGTGTCTTTTGTGCCGTTGTTTGTGATGGTTTCCTCAGAGGAAGTGATGTCTATCTGAGCTGCCGAAGCGGAAATAGAGGATTCCGGTGCAATCCCCAGATTCTGTTCCCGGTACCAGTACCAGCTGTTTAAAGGCAGACGATAGTAATCGATGATTCCCATTTTCGCCAGCCCGTCCCCACCGATTGTACCGTGATGGAAGCCGCACCAGAGAACCAGGCCTGCGCTATTTGGTCTCAGCTGATAAGAATAATTATCACTGCCTTGTATCTGATCATAAAATGGACGGTATTCCCCTGGGCGGTCAGCAGTCTTTGAGCCGTATTCTGCAACCACATTGGGCATCCAGTTATTATCATATTTTCCGCCATCCCCATTGTAACCTGCAATATCACAGACCGCCAGATCTGCATAACCGCCTCTTTGTGCTCCACCCATGCCTGCCTTACGGGTAGGATCCAGCTGGTGTGACAGATTTCTCATTTTATCCACCAGAGCAAGGGCTTTTGGCGCTGTTCCATTTGCAGAAGCCTGCGTCCCATTGTCCATGCCTCCATTTGTGAAAAACACTTCATTTCCCATGCTCCAGTTAATAATGGAGGGGTGGTTGCGGTTTACACGGATCATAGCTTCCAGGGAATCCATACAGCTCTGTTCAAAAGCAGCTTCATCTGCAGGATTCTGGGGATATGCATCCTTAAACCAGTCCGCAGAAGTGCCGTTAGCGGGTTCATCTTTTCCGGCACATCCGCCCATTCCCCAGAGATTACATTCTGACCAGAACATGATCCCCTGATCATCACAGGCTTTTGCAAATGATGGATCATGAGGATAATGAGAGCCCCGGATAAAATTCATGCCGCACTCTTTGATCATGGATACATCCCGCTGGAACCCTTCATTGGTAACTGCATCTGCAAACCCGGCATGATCCTGATGTACATTTGCCCCATTTAATTCAACTTTTTTCCCATTCAAATAGAAACCGTCGTTTTTATACTGGGCAAAGCGAAAGCCAAAGGAGGATTCATAGGTATCCACAGGAACTCCATCCCGGTACACGGTGGTAAATAACTGGTACACATATGGGTTGTCGGTATCCCATAACTGTATATTTTGAATCTTTTCACTGACCGCAGTAATTTCTGCAGCAGTTCCGGCAGCAATCTTCTGCTCAGCTGATTCAAACACAGCCTGCACGATACCGTCTTTATCCACCACTTCCTGTTTTACCTTTACCGCAGCCTCCGATAGCGAATCATTCTTTACTTCGGTACTGACGCTTACGTTGGATTGTTTTTGCTCAATATTATGGAGGATTTCTTCCTCACTGACATAGCTGTCCAGGATATTCTGAGCCGAAGGGTCAAATCCGGGATTAGACAGATCAGGTGTCGTAACGAAGGTTCCATACCAGGTGACATGAACGTCATCCGTAATATTGAGATAGACATCCCGGTAAATCCCTCCTGTAAACTGGTGGTCCCCTGCCCTTGGAGCAAGGTCCGGCTGCCAGATGTTATTGACGCGTACTGCAATCAGGTTTGTCCCCGGATTCAGATAGTCCGTAATATCCAATACAAAGCCTGAGTAACCGCCCCGGTGTGAACCTGCCAGCTGCCCGTTAACATATATTTCAGCTTCCTGAAACACACCCTCGAATTCCAGTTCTGTTTTTTTACCGGCCATTTCCTCAGATACTTCAAATTCCTTGCGATACCATCCATATCCTACGTAGAAAGAAGCCTGCATTTCATAAGGAATGCTGAAATTATGGGGAATTCCAATATCCACCCACTGAGAATCATCATAGTCCACAGATTCCGCTCCCGGGATATCATTTCGAATAAATTTCCATTCACGGTTAAAATTTATCTGTTCTCTGGCTGTTTTGACTCTGTCAAAAGGCTTTGACTTTGTTTCCATTTCCGATTCAGTATCTGCCTCTAGTTTTAATTCCGTGTCAGCCGTATGTATTTCAGACTCAGCCGGAAGATTCGTTTCCAGCTCATTGTTTTCCCCAGATTCAATCTGGGGTACCTCTGTTATCAATTCTGTTTCCGGTGCCGGTGCCGCGGTAACTGCCATAGATGGCAGAATCATAGAACAGGACAGCAGGATTGCGATCATACTTTTCCAACTTACTTTTTTTCTCATTAGACCTTCTCCTTTTCTCTCTCTCATTCATCTACCCGGTAACCTGATTTCATGCACTCCCCCTTTTTTCACACTTTTCAGAATTATTACTTCATAATAAGATAGATAAATTAAAGTTATTATATTTTGGGTAGATTGAAATGTACATACATATTTTTTTGATCTTTATACGAAATTATTCACTTTTTCAGATAATGAAGAAATAAATCAAATAATTGTCTGTATACAAAAAAAGAAGGGGTATTCCCCCTTCCTGTGTGTACCTATTTAATCCGATCCGGAAATCCTACCTTACGCTGCACCTTGCGAAGTGTCTTTGTAGCGTAATAATTTGCCTTTTCAGCGTTTGTCTTGATAATACTGTCTATATAACCTTTGTCTTTGTTTAATTCGGCTACACGGTCCTGAACCGGTTTCAGAACGGATATAACAGCTTCGCCGATCGCTTCTTTAAAAGCGCCATAGCCCAGACCGTCAAATTCCTTCACTGCTTCATCCGGTGTCTTGCCCATACATGCACAATAGATATCTAAAAGATTTTTGATACCCGGCTGCTCTTCCCGATATAAAATGGTTGCTTCCGAATCGGTTACAGCACGTTTGCATTTTCGCATAATCGTGTCGGGATCATCCATCAGATAAATACTTCCGTTTGGATTTTCATCCGATTTTGACATCTTTTTCGACGGATCCTGGAGACTCATGATTTTTGCTCCGGTTTTTCCGATATACGCTTCCGGAACAGTAAATACGTCCCCGTAAATTCCGTTAAAACGCTGTGCAATATCACGTGTCAGCTCCAGATGCTGCATCTGGTCAATCCCTACCGGAACCAGATCGGTCTGGAATAAAAGAATATCTGCCGCCATAAGTGTGGGATATGTAAAGAGTCCGGCATTAATATTATCTGCGTGTTTGGCGGATTTATCTTTAAACTGTGTCATACGGCTGAGTTCACCCATATAGGTATAGCAGTTTAAAATCCAGCTGAGTTCCGCATGTCCCGAAACATGTGACTGGTAATAGATGCAGTTTTTTTCCGGATCAAGTCCTGCTGCAATATATAGTGTCAGAAGTGCTCTGGCTCTCTTGCGAAGGGTAGCCGGATCCTGACGAACGGTGATGGAATGCAGGTCTACAACGCTGTAAAAACATTCATACTCATCACTTAAAGTAACCCAATTTTTTAAAGCGCCCAGATAATTGCCCAAAGTCAATGTACCGGTTGCCTGCATACCGCTGAATAAAACTTTTTTGTCATTAATCATGTCTATATTTCCTCCATTTACTTTGGTTAAAGTTTATCACCTGAAACTGTGAAAGTCAAGGTTGTATCCATAGAGAATCTCTGATAAAATAAAGAAGAAAAACAGGGAGACTGGCAACAGTCCCGGGCGCATTGACTTTTCAAACGCACCCGTAACCCGGAATTTAAAGGAGTGTACTTATATGGAAAAAATAACAAGCTTCACCATAGACCACATTAAGCTGCTGCCCGGAGTATATGTATCACGTAAGGATCATGTGGGCAGTGAGGTCATTACTACTTTTGACCTTCGTATGACGAAACCAAACGGCGAACCTGTCATGAATACTGCAGAAATGCACACCATCGAGCATCTGGCTGCCACCTGGCTTCGCAACAGTGAAGAAATCGGGAATAAAGTCATCTATTTTGGTCCTATGGGCTGCCGGACAGGATTTTATCTGCTGTTACACGGAGATTATGAATCGAAAGATATCGTGGATCTGATGACCGGACTTTTTGAATTTATCCGGGATTTTAAAGATGAAGTCCCCGGCGCATCTGCCAGGGACTGTGGAAATTATCTGGATATGAATCTTGGTATGGCTAATTATCTCGCTGATAAATATTTAAATGAAGTACTTTACCACATTACGCCGGAAAGGCTTGTGTATCCGGATTAGAGCGTGTTTGATAATTCATTTCCGCCATCTGCACGCCCCACTTTGCGGCATATTTGCCCCGAATTCAGGTTACATAGCCCGCTATGCGCCCTTCATTCGGGACAAATCTCCCACAAACTGGAACGCACAGCTGTCAGAAAGCAATTTTAAAACACGCTCTAGAGCAGGTTCTTACCTTTTCTTCAGATATCGGTTCTTTACAAAATCAAATAACACTTCTTCACCATGCTGATCCAGGACATGCAGCAGCTTTTCCAGCTGGTCTGCTGTTTCTGGATGAAGCAGGTAGTGTGTCTTTCCGTTTTGGTAATATGCCAGCGGGTCATGATTGGTATAATCACTTCCATTATATACTTTTGAGGCTGCAATCCGGTCCATCAGCATTTCCGCTACATATTTTCTTGGCATTTTTACACCAGCCATGGCAGCACCTTTCTGTTCCAGGCTGTAATCGGTCCAATACTCAAAATGATGCTTGTTCCTGCCCTTGTGGTGCAGCCAGGCAGCGGAATATCCTTTTACTTCCCGCTCCGCATTATTGGGGCTTCTCGTTCCCTGATAATATTTGCAGCCGATGAGAAATTCGGAAGGCATATACTTGGACAAGTCATGCAACAGCCCCTGTTTATAGAGTCCAATCTGGAAACAATGCTTCATTACCAGGAATTTATGCTTCGTAATCGTTCTAAAATGCGCCAAAGCTTTCATGTCAACACCTCGTTGTTTTTTTGTCTTTCTCTTTTGCTTTTCCAATCAGGACAACGATTGTTCTGGGTAAAACCGTGAAGATATTCTGAACTTCCAAAAGAGGCTCGCTGCCCTCTTTATACACACAGTCTCCATCGCTTTTTCCGGTATCAATAGCGGTATACCAGTCCAAATTTTCAGGAAGATGAGGCAGTGCAAATTCATGCTCCACCCAATGCATATTATATGCAGCGTAAAGGAAAATGTCTTCTCCTGCATAGAATCCGCAGTACATAACGCCTACCTGGCGGTTGGTATGCTCAAATGCCCCATACCAGGCTCTGTTGCCGTGGTAAGAAACATCCGGATAACCGCAGGAAACAGTATCCATCACTCTTAATTCATAGGGCATATGCAGTATTTTATGCCGTTTCCGAAACGCAGCCACATCTTTTACAAATTGTAATATTTCCAGGTTTTTCTTGTTCAGATTCCAGTCAACCCAGGAAAGTTCATTATCCTGACAGTAAGGATTGTTATTGCCGTCCTGTGAATTACCGATCTCATCGCCGGCTAAAAGCATGGGCGTTCCCTGACTTAATAATAACAGAAGAAATGCATTTTTGATCTGCCTCATGCGCAGGTCCAGAATCTTTTTCTTTCTGCTTTTACCCTCCACACCGCAATTCCAGCTATAGTTGTAGCTGGAGCCGTCCCGGTTTTGTTCCCCGTTTGCTTCATTGTGCTTTTCATCGTAAGACACCAGATCCATCAGTGTAAATCCATCGTGGTTGGTGATATAATTTATGAGTCCCCGCCCGGCAGGATTTCTGCGTATGCGGTATGTAAACTGATTCAGCTGATCTTCATCCCCCTTTAGAAACCTGCGGATATCGATCAGGAAGCCATCATTGCATTCAGCCAGATTTTCGTATTCCCCAAAAGGCGGTTCTCTGTATAGATCTTCCGTTGGAAAGTAGACTGATATTAATTTTGTTCGGGATAAAAACGGATCTTTTGCAAGCATATTGCAAAGTGTCTGATCCGCCAGAATATGAAATCCGTCAATATGGTAATCGGTTACCCAAAATGTAAGGCAGTCCATAATTAATCTGGGGTTGATCTGATCAGGAAAGTAAAATTCCATAATGACTTCCATCCCATTTGCATGCATGGTACGCACCAGCTCTTTGAATTCACGGATCACGTCTTTTGTGGCACCATATGACTTTTTAGGGGCAAAGTAACTGCCGATTTCATAGCCCCAGTAATTCACCCTAGGCTTCTCCTCTTCCCGCATTTCGTAGGACATACTTATCTGAGGATGCATTTTTTTGATTTCATCAAATTCATATGCAGGCATGAGCTTCACCTGATTAATGCCAAGCTCCTTAAGGTAAGGAATTTTTTCCTGCAGTCCCAGAAAGGTTCCTTTGTGGCGTACCCTGGAACCGTGATGTCTGGTAAATCCCCGAACGTGAAGCTGATAAGCGATAACATCCTGATAGGGTATCCGTGGTGGGGCATCCTCCTTCCAGTCATAGGATGCAAAAGCAAAGCCGCAGCGGACAGTATCGACCGCTTCTGTTGACAATTCTTCGCCAAAATGCTCACGCCCTACTATAAGCCGGGCATAAGGATCCTGGAAAACATGTCCGTCAGACATGAAATTATATTCGTACTGACTCCACAAAAGTCCGCAGATCTTCATGGCTGCAATATCGCCGATCAGATGTGCGTTTGGAAATGGGATCTCCTTTGTAATATAGGGAGAGCCTTTTTTATAAAGCACTAATTTTACTTCCTGGCTGCCTGCTGCTGCTACGGCAAAGTTGATACCATCTTCCTCTTTTGTAACGCCTAATCTGAGATAATTTCCTTTTTTTACTGTCAATTCCATCTCCGGCTTCTCTTTTTCCACAATTAATTACCTGCCCTTTCCTGTTCTATCCGCTCTGCCAAGTCATTCAGGTATTCCCAGCGCTGCATTTTATCATCCAGTTTTTCTAAGAGTTCTTCCTTTTGCTGCATTAATTCTCCTAGTTTCCCATAATTACTGGCTGCTTCCAGCATTTCCTCTTCCAGCTGTTTCAGCTGTTTTTCAAGCTTTTCAATATCTTCATCAATTGTTTCAAAATCTTTTTGTTCCTGATAGGTAAACTTTAATTTCTTTTCTTTTATTTTTACACTTTTTGTTTCTTTTGGTTGAACCGTTGTTTGATTTTCAATGGAAGAATTACGCAGTTCGCAGGCGATAAGATAATCCGAATATCCGCCTTCGTATTGCTGTATCACTCCATTTTCTTCGAATGCAAAAATCCTGCGAACCACCCGGTCCAGAAAATAACGGTCATGGGATACGGTTATTACAATGCCGTCAAAACTGTCCAGATAATCTTCCAGAATTGTCAGTGTCTGTATATCCAGATCATTGGTAGGCTCATCCAGAATTAATACATTTGGTGCAGTCATCAGAATACGAAGGAGAAACAGACGCCGCTTTTCCCCTCCGGACAGTTTGCCGATGAGGTTCCACTGCATAGTCCCATCAAATAAAAACCGCTCCAGCATCTGGGATGCAGTGATGGTACCTTCTGTGGTCTGCACATATTCCCCGGCTTCCCTGATATAATCGATTACTTTCATGGAATCATCCATGGCTTCACTTTCCTGTGAAAAATAGCCGATTTTCACAGTTTGTCCAATATCGATGGTACCGCTGTCCGCCTCCGCAATGCCATTTATAATTTTAAGCAGGGTGCTTTTACCGCATCCATTGGGTCCGATAATTCCAATACGCTCCCCTTTCAGGAAAATATAGGAATAATCCCGGAACAGGACTTTTTCTCCGTAGGACTTGGAAAGACCGGTTACTTCGATTGTTTTGCGTCCCAGCCTTGATGAAATGGAGTTCATCTCCACAGACAGATCCTCCTGAGGACCTTTACGCTCCTGCATATCCTCAATTCTTGCAATATGGGCTTTTTGCTTGGTTGAACGTGCCCTGGCACCTCTTGCAAGCCATTCCAGCTCTGTTTTTAAAATACTCTGGCGCTTGCGTTCTGTTGCAAGCTCCATATTCTGCCTGGCCTCTTTTAGGCGCACAAATTCAGAGTAATTTCCGGGATAACTGTAAATCTGCCCCTTATCAATTTCAACGATGCGGTTAGAGACACGATCCAGAAAATAACGGTCATGGGTAACCATAATCAGTGCGCCTCTAAACTGGTTCAAATACTCCTCAAGCCATTCAGACATGGCATTATCCAGGTGGTTGGTCGGTTCGTCCAGTATCAGGATATCCGTTGTTGCAAGCAGTATATTGGCAAGAGCCACTCTCTTTTTCTGTCCCCCGGACAACTGCCTGATCTTCTGGTCAAAGTCTACTATTTCCAGCTTATTCAGCATGGCTTTTGCTTCGCTCTCCAATGACCATTCGTTTAATTTTGTCTTATTTTGATGCATCACTGCTTCAAGAGCAGTCATATCCTCATTAAATTCAGGATTCTGTGACAGAAAGCGGATGGTAACCTGATTGCCTTTGGTTACCTTGCCGGAATCCGGAATCTCCAGTCCCGCAGCTATTTTCAGCAGCGTGGACTTGCCTGTTCCGTTGATCCCGATCAGACCGACCTTATCTCCTTCATTAATACTAAAATCAGCCTGGTCAAATAATTTCCGTTCCGTAAAAGCATGTGTCAGATTTTCTATTGTCAATAAATTCATAAGCTTTTTCCTATTCTATAGATCGATGTCTAATTCTACCGGGCAATGGTCGGAACCGAATACTTCCGTATGGATCTTTGCGTCCTGCAGCTTGTCTTTTAATGATTCCGAAACGCAGAAATAGTCTATTCTCCATCCTGCATTCTTATCCCTGGCTTTAAAACGGTATGACCACCAGGAGTATACCCCTTCCTGATCCGGATAAAAATGCCGATAGGAATCGATAAATCCGGAGTGGACAACCTGTGTGAATTTGTCCCGTTCTTCATCGGTAAATCCGGCATTTTTACGGTTTGTCTTTGGATTCTTAAGATCGATCTCTGTATGTGCTACATTTAAGTCTCCGCAGAAAATTACCGGTTTGCTCTCTTCCAGCTGTTTCAGATATTGAAGGAAATCATCCTCCCACTGCATCCGGTACGGAAGCCTTGCCAGTTCATTCTGAGAATTGGGCGTATAAACTGTAACCAGGTAAAAATCCTGGAATTCCAGAGTAATTACCCTGCCTTCCTGGTCGTGTTCTTCCATGTCGATGCCATAGCGGACACTCACCGGCTCTTCTTTTGTAAATACTGCGGTGCCGGAATACCCCTTCTTTACCGCATAGTTCCAATACTGGTGGTACCCTTTTAAATCCAGATCTATCTGCCCTGCCTGCAGCTTGCTTTCCTGGATACAGAAAATATCAGCATCTATATCCTGAAAAAAATCCAAAAAACCTTTTTGGACGCAGGCGCGCAGTCCATTTACATTCCATGATATTAATTTCATATAATTACCTTTGCAAATTACAGGATGACCTGCAATAAGCCCTTTCACTTTCGTCTACTCACATAGATAGATTGATTATAATATACCGAATCGTAAAAGTAAAGGTCGTTTGTGCACAGAAACGCGCTTGGTGTGTCATTCAATAGGACTTTAATTATGTACTGAATAAAATCCAATCCCAATTCTACCTTGCATTTTGTGTCTGGTTACACTAAACTAAAAGAAAGAGAAATTATATAAAGATTAGAGGTTGATTACATAATCATGAGAAGTAAATTCAAGATTCATCTGCGTTACTCTATGGATTTCACATTCATTTTCTTTAAGTGGGTTCTGTGCGCAATATTGATGGGGGTGATCTGCGGAGCAATCGGAACCGCATTTCATTTCAGCGTTCACTATGCATCGGATCTATTGTCTGTCCACCCTTGGCTGCTTTATCTGCTGCCGGTTTCCGGTCTGCTCATTGGATTCCTGTACAAAATCTGTAAAATGGAAAATGATAAGGGAACCAACAGTATACTGCAATCCATCCGGACCTCTCAGGAGGCACCCGCCAGACTGGCACCCCTGATATTTATCGGTACTACGCTAACCCACCTGTGCGGCGGTTCTTCCGGCCGTGAAGGGGCAGCTCTTCAGATTGGGGGCAGCATCGGTACCTGGTTTGGACATTTCATCCATTTGAATGAAAAAGACCGCCATTTGATTACGATGTGCGGTATGAGTGCTCTCTTCTCTGCCGTCTTTTCCACACCGATTACCGCTGCTTTCTTCTGCATGGAGGTGATCAGCGTGGGCATCATTCATTACAGTGCATTTGTGCCCTGTCTGATCTCTGCAATTATAGCAAATCATCTGGCTTCGTATCTGGGAGTAGAACCTACTACCTTCTCCGTACCGCTTCCACATACATTTGCTCTTCCGCTGGGCGGAAAAATTATTGTGCTGGCGGCGGTCTGTGCACTGGTAAGCATGATTTTTTGCATTACCATGCATAAAGCGGGGGAACTTTACCAAAAATATCTGAAAAACATGTATCTCCGCTATTTTGTGGGCGGCTGCCTGGTGGTTGGATTAACACTTCTTGTTGGTACCCGTGATTACAATGGTACCGGAATGAATTTAATTCATAAGGCGATGAACGGGGAAACAAGGCCGGAAGCTTTTTTACTGAAAATGCTCTTCACGGCAGTTACTTTAGGTGCTGGATTTAAAGGGGGAGAAATTGTTCCTTCCTTTTGTATCGGAGCGACTTTGGGCGCTGCCGTGGGAAGTCTTCTTGGCATGGATCCGGGACTTGCCGCTGCCATTGGTCTGGTATCTTTATTCTGTGGGGTTATCAATTGTCCGATTGCATCGATTCTCCTGAGCATCGAGCTTTTTGGCTCATCCAATCTGCTGTTATTCTGTATTGCCTGCGGGGTCAGTTATATGCTCTCCGGCTACTATGGTATTTACAGTGCCCAGAGAATCATGTATTCTAAACTGCATCCGCAATTTATTAACAAACAGACAAAATAAAGGCTTGCAATTCTATTGCACATCTGATAAAGTGATGAGGAGATACTAAATAATAACATTTAAAGCGAGGTACTTACTATGAGCGAACATGAACACGATTTAGACTGCAGTGGCGGCTGTGATTCCTGTGGATGCGGATGTGACCACGATCACGAAGAAGGTGCTACCGTAACTCTTACTATGGATAATGGCGACGTTGTCGAATGTGCGGTATTAACAATATTCCCGGCTAATGACAAAGAATATATTGCCCTTCTTCCATTAAATGAAGAGGGTGAAAACGATGAGGGAGAAGTTTTCTTATATCGCTTCTCAGAAGAAAATGGCAATCCAATGTTAGAAAATATCGAAGACGATGACGAATATGAAGTTGCAGCTGATGCATTTGATGAGTTTCTGGATGGACAGGAATATGATGAAATCGTAGATGCTGAAGAAGACGACGAAGAAGAAGAAAAATAAGCTTTGTCCGTAATGATGCGCATATTTGAAATATCAGAAATCCCCCGCCGTTGAATCTGGCAGGGGATTTTTAATTTCATTAAAAAAGCAGCACCACATTAACATGGTACTGCTTTTTCACATCTTTCAGATATTCATTAAGTAATCAACCGGCTGTTTTCACATCCTGTTTCAAATTTTCCAAAAACACAGATGGCATCAGATTTTTCCCATATCGTTCCCGGATGGAATACATATGGAGATGTTCCTTTGCTCTTGTCATACCAACATAGAACATCCGCCGTTCTTCCTGCATGTCCGCATCCAGGATGGCTTTGCGGTGGGGGATAATTCCTTCATTGATATCAATAATAAATACATTGGCAAACTCCAGCCCTTTGGAGCTGTGCAGTGTGGTAAAGGTGACTGCATTCGATATTTTGTTCTGCTCTTTAGCCTGATCGTTCAAAGCCTTTGTATATTCTTCAATATGGGCAAACCAGGCTTCAAAAGTCTTAAAGTCCTTGGCGCCCTCCTGCATTTCATTCAGGATCTCATACAGGTCTTCTACTTTGATTTTGCGAAAATCAGCATATTCATTTAAGTATGCTTCATATCCGATACCGTGGCGTATGAAATTAATTGCCGCATAGGGTGTCATCCTCTTTAAGATATTCAGCTGATATTCCAGCTGCTCAATCCGCTCTACTACCCAGTGCTTGTCGTCATAGTATTTTTTCAGGTTCTCTAAAGATACCTGGGCTTCATCCACACATTCTCTCCCGATATACCGGTTTGGACGGTTCATAACCTGAAGAAATTCCCGGCGTTCTCGGCTTCCCAGTGCCAGGTGAATGTAGCTGATCACATTTTTTGCAATCCAGTGATCATAGATATTGGGCATACTGTCTCTCATTTTAAATGGAATGTTGTATTCCATGAATTTTTCAACCAACAGCCGTGCATCTGTATTTGTCCGAAATAAAATGGCAATATCGCTGTACTGGTAATCCTCTTTGATGTACTCCTGTACTTTTTTTATGATATGGGCACATTCCTGAGGCTGGTTAGCAAATGTGTGCAGTTCGATTTTATCACCGGATTCTTTGACTTCTTTCATATTCTTTTGAAAACGCATCTGGTTGTGGCGGATCACAAGCTCCGCTGCTTTCACAATATTTCCGGTACAGCGGAAGTTCTGGTCCAGCAGGATGGTCTTCGTATCTTTAAATTCTTTTGGAAAATTCAGCATAATTTCCGGTTTCGCACCCCGGAACCGGTAAATGGACTGATCGTCATCTCCAACGATAAAAATATTATTTTCCGGAGCAGCCAGCATTTTCACGATTTCATATTGAATTTTGTTGATATCCTGAAATTCATCCACCAATATGTATCGGTACCGGTTTTGCCAGCCCAGGAGTATATCCGGTCTTTCTTTTAATAACTGGTACGTATAAACCAGCATATCATCAAAGTCCAGGCGATTTTCCTTTTCCAGGCGCTGCTGGTATTTTTGATAAATGTCTCGGAATACATTTTCCGAACAGGTGGATGAATAATAGTGTTCTAATGGGATCTGATCATTTTTTACGAGACTGATTTCAGTAATAATGTTTCCGATAAAATCCGCCTCATCTTCGATATCCAGGTGCATCCGCTCTATAATATCCTTCAGATATTGATGCTTCAGGTCCTCACGGAGTATATTGTCTCCGGTAAAGTGATAAGCATGTTTTAAGATACCGAAAAAGATTGCATGGAAGGTTCCAAAGGTAACCTGTGTCTGCTCCTGTTCCATTAAACGTAAAAAACGCTGCCGCATTTCCTGTGCCGCCGCTTTTGTAAAAGTAATGACCAGTATTTCCATGGGATTGATCCCATAGTTCTGAATCAGATATTTTGTCCGCTCTGTGATAACGGTCGTTTTTCCGGAACCGGGTCCGGCGAGCACGATCATGGGACCATCTTTGTGGGTAATCGCCCGCGACTGAGCCTTAGTAAAACTCATTCGTATTTCCTCCATTCGCGCACCCAGTGCGCCTAAAATCAGCTTTATAGCCCTCAATAGGGACGGTGCATGGTTGCACCGCCCCCCAACTGGCTGTATTTATGATCCTTTAGTACAGCTTCGTATATTACTAGTTACCCAATTTTTCAATTGCTGCTTTGATGCGGGCAATTGATTCTTCCTTACCAATGATTTCCATGATCTCTGTAGCACCTGCCGGTGTCATCTGTTTTCCGGATACAGCGGTACGAACCGGCCACATAACATATCCATTTTTACATCCTTTTTCCGATACATAAGAGGAAAGCAGGGCATATAAAGCATCATTGCTGTAGTCATCCTGATTTTCCAACAGAGGAAGAAGATCTTTTAAAACAGCGAGAGAAGTCTCTTCATTTGTTTTCATTTTCTTATGGGTGTACATGGCACTGTCATATTCCGGAACGATTTCAAAGAAATCAATTAAATCGGGGATATCCGGGAATACTTCGATTCTGCTCTTTACCATTTCTGCAATCTTTTTTAAATCCAGGTCTTTGGTAATCACCTGTTTGATAAATGGCAGCGCTTTTTCATAGAATACATCAAAATCCATAGCCTTCATATATTCGCCATTCATCCATTTTAACTTATTAATATCAAAAACAGCCGGTGATTTACTCATATGACGGTAATCAAAAGCTTCCACTAATTCTGCAAGGGAGAAGATCTCGCGGTTGTCCTGTGGGCACCATCCAAGCAAAGCTACATAGTTTACAATTGCTTCACTTAAAAATCCCTGTTCCAGCAGATCTTCATAAGAGGAATGTCCGCTTCTTTTACTTAACTTCTTATGTTCTTCGTTGGTAATCAGCGGGCAGTGTACATATACCGGCACATCCCAGCCAAATGCCTGATACAGGCGGTTATATTTAGGTGCGGAAGATAAATATTCATTTCCCCGGACTACATGTGTAATTCCCATTAAATGATCGTCTACAACATTTGCAAAGTTATAGGTAGGATATCCGTCTGATTTAATCAAAATCATATCATCCAGTTCTGAGTTTGGTACTTCGATCGTTCCATAGATCTCGTCTTCAAACTTTGTAGTGCCTTCTTTTGGCATATTCTGACGGATTACATATGGTACTCCTGCTGCTAATTTGGATTCAATCTCTTCTTTTGGGAGGTTCAGGCAGTGTTTGTCATATACGATAATTTCCTTTCCTGCAACTTCCTGTCTTAAGGATTCCAGGCGTTCTTTATCACAGAAACAGTAATATGCTTCGCCTTTTTCAATTAACATTTTAGCATACTTCAGGTAGATTCCCTGTGCCTGACGTTCACTCTGCACATAAGGACCTACTCCGCCGTCTTTGTCCGGACCTTCATCATGAACTAAACCTGTTTTAGCCAGGGTACGGTAAATAATATCCAGTGCGCCTTCCATAAAACGTTCCTGGTCAGTATCCTCTATTCTAAGCATAAAATCGCCGCCTTCATGCTTTGCGATTAAATATGCGTATAATGCGGTTCTTAAGTTGCCTACATGCATACGTCCTGTAGGGCTTGGTGCAAATCGTGTTCTAACCTTACTCATTTTATTTCTCCTCCTTCTTATATTAATGCTGAATTACAGCCTAAATCACATTATATACCGAAAGTGGTTTTTATTACAACCTTTATTTTCGATTAAATCATAAAATTTGACATTTCATTTGCGTTATCATGAAATTGCTGATACTTATCAAAACATAAAAACAGACAGTGCCAATTAAACACTGTCCGCATCTTTTTACTTCGTTAATTCATCCATAATATCCTTTACATGTTCCAGCTTATCCGCCCGATATGCATTGTCACCGCAAAACAGTAATGCATCCTCTGTATTGCCTTTCGCCGCGTTGACCAGGGCTCTGGTGATGCAGTAAGGGATTGTTGCGGGATTGCATCTTTCCAGGCAATTCAGACATTTTCCGCTTAGCCCGATGCCGGGTGTGGGATGCTTCATAAATCCGTTGATAATCGCCCGCCCCGGCATTCCTACCGGACTTTTTACGATTGCGATATCTTCCTTTGCGGCATTTAGATATGTCTGTTTGTAAGCATCGCTGGCGTCACATTCATAGGTAGTAACAAAACGGGTTCCCATTTGCACACCATCGGCGCCAAGTTCAAATGCATGGTCTATATCTGCTCTGGTATAGATGCCTCCTGCAACCACAACCGGTATATGGGTTTCATGCTTATCGGCATACCCTTTTACCACACCAATGATGCCCTTGATTTCTTCTTCATAGATTTCCGGTGTAAAATGATCCAGCTGTTCCGGTGAAAATCCCAGATGTCCGCCGGCTCTCGGTCCTTCAATGACCACCAGATCCGGAAGTCTGCCTGATTTGCGTTCCCACATTTTCAGGATCACACTGGCGGACTTGATGGTGGATACGATAGGTGCTATCTTAGTCTTACTGTCCTTCACCAATTCCGGCAGCATGGTAGGAAGCCCCGCGCCGGAGATAATTAGATCCACTCCGGACTTAACGGCAGCTTTTACATACTCCCCATAACGCTTAGTAGCGACCATGATATTGACTCCGATAATGCCGTCCTTTGCAATCTGGCGCGCTTTTTTTATTTCATTGGCAATTGCCCTTAAGTTTGTTTCAATGGGATTGCTTTCAAAGCCTTCTTCCCGATAGCCAATCTGAGCGGTGGAGATAATGCCAACACCGCCGCAGGCAGCAACATTTCCGGCAAGTCTGGACAAGCTTACGCCTACGCCCATTCCTCCCTGGATAATCGGTATTCTAGCTGTTAAATCCCCGATATTTAACGGTTTTAATTCCATTCTTACCTCCTGTGCATATTGGAAGCCTGCTTGCAATATGCCTGAATAAGTAATGTGTAAGCGGTTTTCTTCCACATTTACCTCCTGTGCATATTGGAAGCCTGCTTGCAATATGGTTGCCTGTCTGCTACATATTACGGAAACGGCGGTATCTTTGTTCTGCTATTTCCTCTATTTGCAATTGATTCTGGTCTTCCAGAAATCTGCTGATATTTTTCTTCATATAAGATGCTATTTCGGCTATATTTTCCAACATAGCCGGTTCCCGTTCTGGTATAATCAATTCGATAATGCCAAGTTCTTTTAAGTCTTCTGCAGTTATTTTCATAATTTCTGAGGCTTCTTTTGCCCGTTTTCCGTCTTTCCACAGAATAGATGCAAATCCTTCCGGTGACAGAACCGAGTAAGTGGCATTTTCCATCATCCATACTTCATTTGCAACTGCTAATCCAAGAGCGCCGCCGCTGCCGCCTTCTCCGATCATAATGCTCAGAACAGGTGTCTTTAAGGCAGACATCTCCATGAGATTCCGGGCAATTGCCTCTCCCTGTCCCCGCTCTTCTGCTTCAATTCCGCAGGCAGCTCCAGGGGTATCCACAAAGTTAATGATCGGACGGTGGAATTTCTCAGCCTGTTTCATTAAACGAAGTGCTTTACGGTAACCTTCCGGAGATACCATCCCAAAGTTCCGGGTAATATTGTCTTTGGTATTTTTCCCCTTCTGCTGTCCGATTACAGTCACCGGCTGTCCGCTCAGGTAAGCGATACCGCCAACAACCGCTCCGTCGTCACGGAAGCTTCTGTCTCCATGAAGTTCTGTAAAATGTTCAAAGATTGCTTCTATATAATCCAGACTGGTTGGACGTTCTGCCATTCTGGAAATCTGTACTTTTTCCCAGGCTGTTTTTTTATAGCCGTCTATGACATCTATGTCATCCACATTGAGATCCAAACCGGACAGAGCGGAATCTGTTTTTTCACCAGAAGAGGTCTCTGCATCAGAAGAGTCTGTATCTTCATTTAAAAGAGTCCCCAGTTCTCCTGTGATCTTGTGAAAGGAGGCATAGCCGTTTCTATTCTCATGCATGTCAATGAGCATAGCCAGGCGCAGCTTAAGATCACTTCGTTCCACAATACCGTCAATAATTCCTTTTTCTACCAGAAATTCTGCTCTCTGGAACCCTTCTGGAAGCTTCTGTCCAATGGTCTGTGCTATGACTCTTGGGCCGGCAAATCCGATTAATGCTCCCGGCTCTGCTAGAATAATATCCCCTAACATTGCAAAACTGGCAGTCACGCCTCCTGTTGTAGGATCTGTAAGAATCGGAATATAGAGAAGACCTGCTTCGGAATGACGTTTGATTGCTGCTGAAGTTTTTGCCATCTGCATCAGGGAAACAATGCCCTCCTGCATTCTGGCACCGCCAGAGCAGCAAAATAAAATTACTGGTAATTTTTCTTCAATCGCCTGTTCGAAAGCACGGGTTATTTTTTCCCCCACAACATATCCCATACTGCTCATTAAAAACCGGGCATCACAGACACCGACTACGGCATCTTTTCCGTAGATCTTGCCTTTGCCGATGGTAACTGCTTCGTGCAGATGCGTTTTCTCCCTTTGTGCTTCCAGCTTTTCCTCATATCCCGGATAATCCAGGGGATTGCGCTGCGGCAGGTCGTTATACCAGGATTCAAACGTACCATGGTCTAAAACCATACGCAGCCTGGTCTTCGTCTTAATCCGAAAATAACCGCCGCATTTCGGACATACATAATGATTATCCACTACATCCTGCTTATAGAGCAATTTACCGCATTTTGGACATTTCACCCAAAGCCCTTCCGGTACACAAGGTGCTGCATCTTCTTCTACAGAAGGTTTTTCTTCCTTCTTAGGTTCATCCAAACGTCCGATTGGAATGTAGGAAGTTTTTTTAAACATATCCTTAAGCTTCGACATTTTATACTCTCCTTAACATCAAACACGTTCTGCTGCTGAATATTTACGAAATATCATCTATGAAAAATGTTCTTCTATGAAATCAGTTGTGAAATCTCCTGCCTGAAAATCCTCATTATTCAGTATTTCGTACTGAAAATCTACATTTGTGGTAACACCATCTAAAATCAGTTCCCCCAGAGTACTTCTCATTTTGTCAATTGCGGAAGCCCTCGTTTTGTCATGCACGATTACTTTTGCAATCATAGAGTCATAATAGGGTGGAATCTCATATCCGCTGTACACAGCGGTATCAATTCTTACGCCGTATCCCCCAGGGAGATGTACTTCATTGATCCTTCCCGGACAGGGCATAAAATTCTTAGCGGGATTCTCCGCATTAATTCTGCATTCAATGGCATGGCCGTTTAAGGAAATGTCTTCCTGCTTTACACTGAGGGGAAGTCCTGCTGCAATATAGATCTGCTCTTTGATTAAATCAACCCCGGATACCATTTCTGTTACCGGATGCTCTACCTGGATACGGGTATTCATTTCCATAAAGTAGAAGTTTTTATTTTTATCTAAAAGGAATTCAATGGTTCCGGCATTTTCATAAGATGCTGCCCTGGCAGCGTGAATGGCTGTCTCTCCCATTGCTTTTCGTAATTCTGGTGTCAGAACGGCACTTGGGGATTCTTCAATGACTTTTTGATGGTGCCTCTGAATAGAGCAGTCTCTCTCTCCCAGTTGAACTACATTTCCGAATTTATCTGCAATGATCTGGAATTCGATGTGTTTGGGATTCTGCACGTATTTTTCAATATACATGGTATCATCGCCAAATCCTCTGACTGATTCCATTTGCGCCGTCTGGAAATTCTCGGTGAAATCTTCTGCTGATTCTGAGATCCGCATTCCTTTTCCGCCGCCGCCGGAAGAAGCCTTAATCATTACGGGATATCCAATTTCTCCAGCTATCCGTTTGCCTTCCTCTGCTGTATAGACCGGTTCTTTTGTACCCGGCACAACCGGAACACCGGCTTTCATCATGGTGGCACGGGCTTCTGATTTGTTACCCATACGGTTAATCACTTCCGCACTGGGACCGATAAATGTAATATTGCATTTCTGGCACATTTCCACAAATTTGCTGTTTTCCGAAAGAAATCCAAATCCGGGATGGATGGCATCTGCTTTTGCGGCTATGGTAGCACTTAAAATGCGTTCCATATTCAGATAACTCTCCAGTGAAGAAGCAGGTCCGATGCAGATTGCCTCGTCAGCCAGCTGTGTATGAAGGGCTTCCCGGTCCGCCTCTGAATAAACGGCTACTGTTTTAATTCCAAGTTCCCGGCACGCCCGGATAATGCGGACTGCGATCTCTCCCCTGTTGGCAATTAATATTTTCTGAAACATATGATCTCCTATCCGATTGCAAAAGTCAATTCAGCTATGGCTACTATTTTGCCATCTACGGTAGCAATTGCTTTACCCACACCGATTGGACCTTTCACTTTAATCATTTCTACTTCCAGCATTAATACATCGCCAGGTAATACTTTCCCTTTGAATTTGGCAGAATTGATTGCACCAAAATAAGCAACCTTGCCCTTATTCTCCGGTACACTTAAGATGATCACTGCTCCTACCTGAGCCAGTGCCTCAATGGTTAATACCCCCGGCATTACCGGTTCCTGAGGAAAATGTCCTGCAAAAAACGGTTCATTGTAGCTAACGCACTTTTTACCTACTGCACGTTTCCCAGGCTCTAATTCTTCAATGGTATCTATTAATAAAAACGGCTGTCTGTGGGGAATAATCTCCATAATTTCTTTCGTTGATAAAGCCATAATCTTACCTCCAAAGTCATGTGTAGTTTATCTGATTACAAATAACGGCTGCCCGTATTCAACCATCTGCTCATTCTCTATGAGTATCGCTTCTACCACACCGTCAAATTCGCTTTCAATTTCGTTCATCAGTTTCATTGCTTCTATGATACCAAGGGTCTGCCCTTTCTTTACCACATCGCCCACTTTTACAAATGCCGGATTTTCAGGAGAAGCGGAGTTATAGAAAGTCCCTACCAAGGGTGCCTTTATGGT
Source organism: uncultured Robinsoniella sp. (assembly GCA_900540475.1). Taxonomy (GTDB): domain Bacteria; phylum Bacillota; class Clostridia; order Lachnospirales; family Lachnospiraceae; genus Robinsoniella. The sequence continues at coordinate 232,282 of UQGG01000001.1, forward strand.
ATTTCCCTCTGGCACAGTATCGCTTTGTGCAGCCTGAACGGAGGCAGCAGACACCGGAATCTGTGAGAATGCCTGCTGTGCAAGCATTCCCTCCGGAACAGTGGTTACCACCACATCTTTTTGTTTTCTTTTCATGGAGATTTTCACATCTCCATTGTCGATAGAGAAATCGGTAAGATCGGTAGCAGCTACTTTATCGATTAAGGTCAATAAATTTTCAAATTCCATGTGATTACTCCTCTCTATATTTCTTCACTAAGATACTGGAGTTGTGTCCGCCGAAACCAAGGGAGTTGCTGATTGCATATTCCAGAGGTTCTTCGATCGCTTTCCCTGCAACATAGTTTAAATCCAGTTCTTCATCCGGTACGCTGTAACCAACGGTAGGATGAATATAACCTTCTTCCATCTCTTTGATACAAGTGATGAATTCAATAGAGCCGGCAGCGCCTAACATATGTCCGGTAATGGATTTTGTTGAGTTGACACGAATATTATATGCATGATCGCCAAACGCCTTTTTAATGGCTCTGGTTTCAAATAAGTCATTGTGATGTGTGCTGGTGCCATGTGCATTGATATAAGTAATATCCTCCGGTTTCAATCCCGCTTCTTTCACGGCATTTAACATGGCTCTTGCAGCACCTTCCCCATCTTCTGCAGGAGAGGTAATATGATAAGCATCGCTGGTTGCACCATATCCGCCAAGTTCCGCATAAATGTGGGCACCACGTTTTTTCGCATGCTCCAGCTCTTCCAGAACTACCACTGCAGCACCTTCCGCCATTATGAAACCGCTTCTTTCTTTATCGAAAGGAATGGAACATCTCTTTGGATCTGTTGCACCGGAAAGTGCAGTTAATGCTGCAAACCCGCCGACTCCGATTGGGCAGATGGATGCTTCTGCACCACCTGCAACCATGACATCCGCATCTCCAAACTGGATCGTACGGAATGCTTCACCGATGGAGTGTGTTCCTGTTGCACAGGCAGTTACCACGTTGATGCTTTTTCCTTTTAAGCCAAACTGAATGGATACATTTCCTGCAGCCATGTTAGAAATCATCAGGGGTACCAGGAGCGGATTTACACGGCTGGGTCCTTTTTCTACCAGTCTGGTGTGTTCTCTTTCAGCAGCCTGAAGGCTTCCGATACCGGAGCCAACGGAACATCCAACCATATAGGGATCTTCTTTGGATATATCGATTCCGGAATCTTCAATTGCTTCTTTGGATGCTGCAACTGCATATTGTGAAAATAATTCCATACGTTTTGCAGCTTTGAAGTCCATAAAATCTTTTGCTACAAAATCTTTAATTTCTGCTGCCAGTTTAGCACGGTATTCTGTACAGTCAAATCTGGTAATCGGAGCAAATCCTGTTCTTTCTTTTTTAACACTGTCCCAAAAGCTCTCTACGTTTAAACCTACCGGTGTAATTGCACCCATTCCTGTTACTACTACTCTTCTCATATTTTACCTCCGTTATATCTGCAGCATTTGCAGGTGTGTTATTGCTGTATAATCATACACTGTAATTATCTTTATTTATGCCGGGTGGCACTACATTGCCATACCGCCGTCTACACTGATTATCTGTCCGGTAATATAATCTGCACGGTCAGAAGCCAGAAAAGCTGCCATTTCAGCCACATCCTCTACTTTTCCAAATCTCTTTAACGGGATCTGGGCAATGGACTGCTCTTTTACTGCATCGGATAATACATCGGTCATTTCTGTGGCAATAAATCCTGGTGCAATTGCATTTACAGTAATGCCTCTGCTTGCCAGTTCTCTTGCCATAGACTTTGTAAGTCCGATAATACCAGCCTTGGAAGCAGAATAATTAGCCTGCCCCATATTACCAAGGACACCGGATACCGATGCGATATTGATGATTTTACCGCTTCTCTGTTTTAACATTTGTCTGGATAAATGGCGAATTGTATTAAATGATCCTTTAAGATTTATATCGATTACGGAATCAAAATCCGCTTCACTCATTTTCATAATTAGATTATCTTTTGTAATTCCAGCGTTGTTCACCAGAATATCGATGTGCTGATACTCTGTCAGCAGTTCTTTCATCATTTTTTCTGTGCTGTCATAATCCGCAACATTGCATTGAAAGGATACGGCATCTCCGCCGTTTTCTTTGATCTGCGCAACGACTTCATCTGCTTTATCTTTAGAACCATTGTAGTTTACAACAACGAATGCACCGTCCACAGCCAGCTTTAATGCAATGGCTTTGCCGATTCCCCTGGATGCTCCGGTTACTAATGCTACTTTATTCTCTAACATATATACTCCTTTATCAATCATCTCTACATTGACATAGCTGCTAATACTTTTTCTATATCTTCCACTTTTTCAACATTCAGGGCTGTCATATCCCGGTTGATTTTACGTAAAAATCCGCTGAGGGTTTTGCCTGGACCGATTTCAATGAAGGTATCAACACCCTGGGCTATCATATTTTCAACGCTTTGCTGCCACCGTACCGATGAATAGATCTGTTTTTGCAGTAATTCTCTAACCTGATTTTTATCCGTTACGTATTCTGCTGTTACATTGGAAACATAGGGAGTCTGAACTTCCCGGATTTCCACATCATCTAATACGCTTCCAAGCTTACTGCCGGCTTCTGTTAACATAGCGGAATGGAAGGGCCCGCTTACATTCAACGGAACGATTCTTCTTGCACCGGCTTCTTTCAGAGCCTCACAGGCTTTTTGTACTGCTGTTTCTTCTCCTGTGATTGCAATCTGTCCCGGGCAGTTATAATTTGCCACGCTTACAATTCCTTCTGTATTTTCACAGATTTCTGCAATTTTTTCTCCATCCATGCCGATTACTGCTGCCATTGCTCCGCCAGAAGGAATCGCTTCCTGCATGAAAATACCTCTCTGACGGACTACTTTAAATGCATCTTCCAGAGATAGTACTTTGGAAGCGGCTAAAGCTCCGTATTCTCCAAGGCTTAAGCCTGCATTTACGCAGGAATGAACTCCTTTTTCTTCCAGAACATTTAAGATTGCTGCGGAAACAGCCAGCATACAGACCTGGGTGTATTCCGTTATATTTAATTTGTCATTTTCTTCAAAACACAGTGCCGGGATGTCCAGTCCGGTTACTTTCGATGCCAGATCAAAGATCTCCTTACAGGATTCATATTGTTCGTAGAAATCTTTACCCATGCCTATGTACTGCGCGCCCTGTCCTGGGAACACAAATGCAATTTTATTCATGCTGATATCCTTTCGTAATCATAATTTTCTTTCCAGCTTTCTTCATGCCTGTCATATTATGATTTTAATAATTTTCCGGCTTCTGCCATTATTTCTTCTATCATTTCCAAGCAGCTTTGTTCCTTTTTAATCAAGCCTGCGATCTGGCCTGCCATCACAGTTCCTGTGATGATATCGCCTTCCATTACTGCACTTCGCAGAGATCCCAGTGTCAGATATTCCAGCTCTTCAAAGGAAGCTCCTGATTTTTCTAATTTAACGTATTCTCTTGTCATTTTATTTCGCAGGGAACGGACCGGATGTCCTGTTGTAGTCCCTGTAACTTCTGAATCAATATCTTTTGCTTTAATGACTCTGTCTTTATAATTTTGATGAACAATGGATTCATTTGCCACTACAAAGCGGGTACCGATCTGTACCGCCTCAGCCCCAAGCATTATAGCTGCTGCAAATCCTCTTCCGTCACCGATTCCGCCGGCTGCTATTACCGGAATATCTACCGCATCCACAACCTGGGGAACCAGTGTCATCGTTGTCTGTGATCCGATATGTCCGCCGGATTCCATGCCTTCCGCAATGACTGCATCTGCACCGTATTTCTCCATTCTTCGTGCCAGAGCTACCGAAGCGACTACAGGAATAACTTTTATGCCTGCGGCTTTCCACAGTTCCATGTACTTTTCAGGATTGCCGGCTCCGGTGGTAACAGCCTTAACACCTTCTTCTGCAACTACCTTAGCCACCTCATCTGCATGAGGACTTAAAAGCATTACATTTACTCCAAATGGTTTATCTGTCAGTTCTTTTGCTTTACGAATTTCTTCCCGTACCACTTCAGCCGGAGCACTTGCAGCACCGATTAAGCCAAAGCCTCCCGCATTGGAGACAGCTGCAGCAAGATGATGCTCAGCTACCCATGCCATGCCGCCCTGGATAATTGGATATTCAATTCCTAAAAGTTCGGTTACTCTTGTCGTCATTTCGGACCTCCATTCAACGAAACATATAGTAAAGCCGACGGATTCCGCCGACTTTTATTCTCAGGCAGTGCATCAATGCTGCCAGCTGCCTTAATTATTCTTCTACACCTTTTGCTTTTAAGTAATCCAGAACTTTTCCAACTGTAGTCAGTTCTTCCAGGTCTTCTGCAGGGATTTCAACAGAATACTCATCTTCCAAAGCCATTACCAGCTCAAACAAATCTAAAGAATCAGCTCCCAGATCTTCTTTGAATGAAGTCTCTAATGTAATATTCTCAGTTTCACAATTTAATTGCTCAGCGATAATGTCTTTCATTTTTTCTAACATGGTTTTTTCTCCTTTTAATTCAGAAATTAAGTTTTATTCATCAAATATTTTGATATTCAAAGTATATAAGAGGAGGTGTGTTTTGTCAAGAAATATTTTGTGAATATATTTTGAACTCCAAAATAAAAAAATTACTTTTCACACGAAAAAATCCAGAGAAGACGTCCCTTCCCTGGATTTTTGTTTTGATTTTTATCAACAACAGCTGTCGTTAGCCGTTGTTACCTGCATCCGTATTTGCTCTTGCATTTGTTTCTGCGTTTGTACTCGGCTCTGCTTTCTTATTTATTTCTGTTTCGGCACGCACATCCTTTTTTGCAGTCTCCGTCTCTCTTTCACTTTCCAAATCCATATCCAGGGGCGGTGTATACGCTTCTGTCTGCAGATTTGATTTTACCTGCGCCAGAATTGGAATGCTGATCGCTACAGAGCCGGCATCCGAGGAAAGCTCATTTTCATCTGTCGGGATATTTATGATCTTCATTTCAAGCGTTTTTCCGGCGTATGCAGATAGGTCCATTTTGATAGTGTTCGATGTTGCTTCACCGTCTAAAACATAATCGCCATTGTTGAAATTGATCTCCTCATTCCCATCCATTAATACAAACTTATGTCCTTTGATTTTTCCTGAATCGATCTGGTTATTATCCCAATTAAATACATAAGTTAAATTCGCAAGCTCTGCCTGAGTACAACTGTCACCAGCGGATGTTCCGTCACTCATTTGAATCTCTGCCTGGATATTTTCAGGACTTTTAAGCTTCGTTTTTGGAACCGTGAATTGCAGAACCCCGGCTTCCGATGCAAGTGCTGTAATGGAACTGGAAAGTTTTACAATACTGATACTTAAAGTCTTTCCCGCGTATCCTGACAGATCATTTGTAAGTGTGTAGCTTGCCTCTTCTGCTATGACACCCGAATCTGTAATGTCCAGATAATCCTTGCCATTTAGTGGTATAAGAGTTCCTTCATCATTGAATAACCGGATACGGCAACCTTTGATCTTATTTAGTTCGTTTTTGTCGTTTTTCCAGCTGAATACGTATTTTAGTGTCGCATATTCGTCTCTGCCACAGCCGTCTTCCGGCGGAATTACCACACCGTCTGCATGCTGGATTTCACCCTTAAGTACCGGCTTTGTTAACCGGTCATTCGGCAGTACCATAGAAATTGATCTTCCTATAGAGGTTGAAGAAACATCCTGCACACCCAGGGCATAGGCATAAATGAAATAATCATTTCCAATACTGGATGTATCGAATTTCAACTCTGTTTTAACGGTATCCCAGCCATTTACAACGGTAGTAATGGCATTATCCATCTGCAGTTCATCCACCGGTAATATGGCAAATAAATATCCGGAACAGTTTGTTTCGTTTACGCCATCCGGTATCTTCCATTCCAGGTTGACTTTTATCTTGGTGGAATCCTCCGGATCAATCTGTGGCTCTGAATGTGACAGATTAGCCACTGCCGGCAGTGATTTTTTCACCGTCAATTTGCCGATACTTACTGCAGAATCCAGAGTCTGCCCGATATTTCCAACTTTTTTCACCGTCAGTTCTATATTATAATCTGCGTCTAATGCTTTTGGCAGATCAACCTGACAAGTGGTTCCACTGGAATAGTTAAGGGATGCCTCTTTGGTTACGTCCTTCCCTTCTGATGTTACCGTTAATTTAAATTCATACTTTGTATTTGCAGAATACGTGGAATCCTTCCAGTTGAAATCTACCATATAGGGGTAATAAACCTCACTGGGTATCGAACCTGCTACCGAGTTCACCGGATCTTCCATCAGCGGAAGGGTAATTGTATCTGCTGCCGGATCGGAATCTTTATAGAATACCTTGTCTTCTGCACTGCTTCCGCTTAATGCTGTTACGGACCAGTTTAGGGTATGATTGATCGTTTCCGGATTTGGATAATCATCTCCCATCAATTTTTTAATGTCTTCTGAGGTTAAATCATAACGAAGAGCCTCTGTTTTAAGCAGTTCTTTTTCAATCGAAGCTCCCGTAACCGGGTTGGTGATCACAACTTTGTATCCTCTTACATTTTCTTTGCTTTCATTTGGATTCTGCCAGGTTAAGCTATAAGCAGGTTCTGTTGTGGTACCGGTATAGGTCTTTTCCAGACCTTTTGGTGAGGTCAGATTGGTAGTTGTACTTAATAAAAACCTCTTTTCTTCTGTATCAGAAGATAAATAACGGTATTTAACCGTATTGTCCGGATAGGATTCCGGGTTTAACGACATGGAGTTTTGCTGGTCTGAAATACATATCTGTACTAAATACGCATGCCAGAACTTATTCTCATATTTTTCTCCCGGCTGGCTATAGTCAATCGTTAAGGTCGCTTCCCCAGTATCCCAGTTGATATTCATTTCATGTTCATTGGAATGCCACTGGAAATAGGATTCATTTTCATTATTTAAGAAATAATCTATGACCTTAATCTTTGCCGTTCCGTTTTTAAACATGTCATATAAATTAGCTTCTAAGAGTTTCCCCTGGCTTAATTCCTGTAAACCGGGGTAAACGCTATAGGGACTTTTTGTATAATATTCATTTATGTTTTTAATGGACAATGTTACCTTGCTGCTGTTGGATTCCTGCTGTATCTCCATTTTTTCCGGAACTTCCAGCGTCGGTAATGGCGGCATCATCACAAAGGTCTGTACGATGGATGTTTTACTATCGGTGGTTATATCAATTTTATTTTCACCTTCTCCGATACTGTAACCTTTTGCCTGAATGGACAGATACAATTTTTGTCCCATGTATTTTGAGGCAATACTCTTCAGATTTAATGTCAGTCCTTCCAGATTATTGCTGTCGTAATGCTGACTCCAGATAGCGGACCCTTTGCCGGTTTTAATTCCGTCTACATATTCATAATTGGTAAAAATCGAGACATCATAGCCGCTGGTTAATCCCACCAGACCTTTCCATTTCATTTCATAGGTCGTGCCCATTACGCCGGTGACTTCTTTTGTATCCGGTATTGGCAGCTCATAAAAATAATTCTGCAAAATATTGTTTACATTTGTAAGTTCCTCATTTTTATCCCAGGTGAAATCGTCTGTTTTTCCTATGGTATCCAGAAGCGCATCAAAACTTGCTTCATTCCAATAACCCTTTTCGCCGGCGTCATCCTTTTGCGTATAGCTCTGACTGTCACCATTGTCGGTGTTATATTTTGCAAACGGTTCATTGCCAACCATCCATTTATGAAACTGCAAGGAGGTATTCCCAAGCTTTAAATACGGCAGGGTGGATGCTACTCTGTCATTGATAAAATAGCAGTCACGCATACTGGCTCCCGTACATATTTTATCCCGTAAATCACTGCTGTTTCCTGTGTACCTGCGGGCACCGATAATTCCTCCGATGTAACCGCATACTTCATCTTTAGTTGCCGCTTTTGTGTCACTCCAACCAATTCTGCCAAGGCTGTAGCAATTGATTACGATTCCTTTATTCAAGGTAGAAGCATCGTTTGCATATCCTACGATGCCGCCTGCTGAATTCACATTTGACAGCTCACTTGCAGCCACACGCTTAACGGATACATTTCCGGTGTTGTAAACTGATAAAATTGCAGAACCTGCTAATTCTCCCACGATTCCCCCGGCTTCTTTATCTGCGGTTACATGAAAGGTGTTATAAGTAGCCCGGAACTGTTTTGATTCATTATCCGGATCAATTTTAATATCACTCATAACCTTGGTGGCAACGCCGCTGACATAACCTGCGATTCCTCCCACACGCTGGCCCCCCTGTATGACAGGGACTGCTGAACCTTGCGGGATTTGAGTTGAGCACGCTGTAATCGTTCCGCTGGAAAGAGCACCTACGATGCCTCCCACATTTACAGAGGAATCGTTGGATATTACACTTGCATAGTTCGTACAGCCGTTTAAGGCAGTTCCAGCCGGTGAAGCCATAGATCCCGCTATGCCTCCCAGAGAATTAATCCGGATATCTGTCCGGTCTAAATTTAAGTCCTTTTTATTGGAACAATTTTTAAACGTACTGTTTGAATTACTGGTATTGCCCAATACGCCTACAATTCCGCCAACTCCGGTTACTGTTTTGGTTCCTGCTGACTTATCAACCGATAATTCACCTTCATTAATTAGATTCGTAAATAATTCGCCTGCATAAGGCATAGCCCCCACACATCCGCCGATACCGGATGGTGTTGCGTTTGCTTCCTGATTCCATATGGCGGAAACACTGCCTTTATTGGTGCAGTCACGGTATTCGCCTGAATTAATAGCACTGGAAGTCCCCTGGTATATGCGCCCTAATATTCCGCCCACGTTTTGAATTCCATAAATGGAACCGCTATTATCATTATTCTGTACTTTCAGGTACGCTCCATCTTCCTGTCTTCCAATGATTCCGCCCACATCACCTCCGCCTTTAATGGTACCGGTTGTGTGATTGTTACTGTTTTCGATTAAACCAACGGACACTGCATTGCTTTTACTTTTTATTACTCCTATAATGCCTCCGACCTGGGCAAAATTATTGGCATCTACTACTCCATAATTATTGCAGTCATTGATATATACTTTGGTAGTTGCATAGCCTACGATTCCACCCATTCCGCAATAAGTATAATTGTAAATATCCAGCTTCTTATTGGCATTCATCTTTATTTTTCCGTAGTTGTCACAGGAATTAAGAATAAGATACAGATCGTTACCGGACGCATTGCCCACGATCCCTCCAACAGATCCGCATAATTCCCCGTTCATAACAATATCCATATAATTGTTGCAGGAATCAAAGTTTTTAGCCAGTGTTTTGAGGTCTTCAAAATTTTTTACGTCTTTTCCCGGTTTGGGTCCGGCATAATTTCCAACAATTCCTCCCGCATTGCGGACGTCACAGGTCAGAAAGTCCCGTGTCTCACCAGCTGTACCATTGGTACAATTTATAAATGTGGTTGACGATCCATTTCCCACAATGCCGCCTACATTTGTAATGCCTGCAGGCTGACTGCTTTCATTCGCATAACAGATCTTACCCTGGTTGCTGCTATTGGTAATCTTAACATTTGCGGCATATCCGGCGATACCACCTATATCACTGCTGTTCTCCTGCAAAGGATTAATCATTGCCTGGGAGGTGTTCTCACAATCCGTAATATCTGCGGAACTGTTCTGAATTCCACTGATTCCCCCTATTCGTGTTTTTCCTCCGATAATGCCCTTATTTTTACACTCGGAAATTGCGACACTGCTGTTTCCATAAATACCGCCGGCATTTAGAACACCTGTCACAGAGGCATAATTTAAGATATAGCCTTCTTTAGCGTTGCCATTATTGGGAGCATCTCGTAAAATGCTGCTGTTTTTATCCCCGATTCCCACGATTCCGCCCACGTTTGTGCAGCCGCTAATGGAGGTGCGGGTATCCGGCGTTGTGTTAATGGCGTATTCATTGCTGTCCCCAATACGGTTTAGATAAATCGTTCCCGCATTACGTCCGGTAATTCCACCTACTCCACCATCTGTCTTCAGGTTGCCCTTATCGTCAAAATTCCGATTTCCAAGTCCGCTTATCGTACCTCTGAATTCACAGTTTTTCACGATATGACTTTTGTTATTGTATCCGATGATTCCGCCGGCATATAAGGTCTGTGCCATTTCACTAATTTGAATGGTACCGCTATAAATATAATTTTCTATACTTACCGGATTCTTATCCGTTGCAGATCTGTCATCTTTTCCGATAATGCCGCCAATCAATGGAATATTTCCGGCAGTACTATTAACAGCAGCCTGATTTACATTCATATTAATGGTAACATTATTGTCTTCCCCACTGTTCTTTTTCATGGTAACAGTACCCTGATTCCATCCGATAATGCCGCCTAATATATTACTCCCTGTAATGGAGTTTGAATTTGAACTATTCAGTTTTGATGTACAGTTTTTAATTTCACCCGCGGTAATACCCTGGGAGGCACCGTTATTGATGCCGGCTATTCCTCCAATAGCATTGCGCTCGGTACCTGTGACAGCACCCGTCACACTTCCAAGATTGATACTTTCCTGAATGATGCCGGAGTTGATTCCTGTGATACCACCAGCCTGAGCATAATCGCTCCTTATGGTGCCGGAACTGTTGCTGCAACTTTGCAGAGTGCCTAAATTCATGCCTACGATTCCACCGGACTGTCCGTAATTACTGGTGACATTTCCGTAATTCTGGCAATCGGAAATCGCTTTGCCGGATTCATTAATACCTGTAATACCGCCTGCGTAACCGGATCCAATGATATTATCTGATGCATCTCTTTTCTCCGATGTAATATTGCCATAGTTACTGCAGGATTTAATACTCTTGGAGTTATGGCTTCCTACGATTCCGCCCACATAATTTTCACCCGTTACATTCGCCCGGTTCACTAAATTTTCAAGAGTAGGCTGTACGCCCTGGGAAGTGGAATCGCTGTTTGTGCCCTCCTGTAAAAGGATTCCCTCATTAACACCGATCAGACCGCCCACATAGTTTCTCCCTACGACAGTAGGGATGATCCGTTCACTTCCGATTGCGGTTCCGGATATACTTCCTTTATTAAATCCGGTGATTCCGCCTACTTTGTCTCCGTCTTTAGCCGATACGTTGGCATACGTCGTACAGTTTATAATCGAAGCTTCATTGGTACCTACAAGACCGCCTGTATTGCTGCCGCCAACGATGGAAGCATATTGATTGGCACTGCAATCTTCCACCCGCGCCGGTTTTGAGGGGTCTGTTGTATGATTTAACCCTACGATTCCCCCAACGCTGCTCCTGCCTTCAATTTTGAAGCTTTTTGCATCTCCTATTGTACATTTTTTGATGATGCCTTCATTTACTTCACACAGTCCTCCCAGATATTTACTCGGAGATTTCACACTTCCTTCATTATAACATTGCTGAATTAAACCGGTGGATGTATTTCTGCCGGTAATACCTCCTATAAAATAGGAAGTTCCTGTGATTTGATCGGAAGTAGCAGCATCTTCATCGATTTGAATGCCATCCGGTATTGCGATGGATATGTCACCATAATTATTGCTTGATGTTACCGTTAAATTACTGCCCTTTTCGTTACAACCGATAATACCTCCCACATAGCGGGAACCGGTAACCGAAGCTGTATTGCGGCAGCTAACAAAATTCGTTATGATCTTTTGCACTCCGCCCTGTTCCTGTGAAGCATTTGCATCAAAGACGCCATAAGGATAATATGCAGTCAGACTTGCACATTGAATCGGGACATTGTTCAAATCTTCCACGCTGGAATGATAACCGATGATGCCGCCTACATAGGCTTCTCCTTTAATGGAAACATTGCCCGATGTAGCACCTGTTATCTGCACTTCAGACTGATTATTTTCTTTAACCGGTACAATATTGCAGCCTATGAGACCGCCCACATAATTTTTACCGGAGATTTGTGAATCCGTACCGCCATTATAGGTTACCTCAACACCGTTAATACCGCTTATATGGGAATTCATTCCCAGATATCCGCCAACGTAATTGTTCCGTCCCCGTACACATCCCGAGACATTGCGGTATCCGCTGATAGAAGACACATTCCATCCTACAATTCCGCCTACAAAAGAATTGCCGTATACATAATTGCTGGTGTCTGCGTTGTTGGCTCCATCTCCAATTACAGAACCCAGATTTAAACCTGCGATTCCTCCGGCACAGTCGGCTGTTGTGAGAAAATCATATTTTGCATCAATAATGCCATCTTCTGTTTCTTCATAGCTGCTTAAGCATTTATTTAATTCACCAAAGTTTACACCGGTAATACCTCCGCTGTATCGTTTCACTGCGTAAACAAACCCCGTATTAGTACAGCTGGTTATCTTACTTGCAGCGTTTGTATGCTCAGCCGCTAATCCTCCCTGCATTAATTTCGAATAGTAATTAAGCAGTGCATTTTCTATATTACTTCGCTCTGCATCGCTTAAATCTTTCTGCATGAGTTTCTTATAATATTCATCGGTGCCGGAAGCCAGTTCATCCAGCTGCCCATTCCAGTCAGCATCCAATAATTTCTGAACGCTGTTAAAGTCCGCTCCGTTCATACCTACAATACCGCCGACCATAGATGCACCCAGAACATTTGATGCGTTTACGTAATTGGATATCTCCGCATTTTCAGCGTAGGTATAGCCAAAAATACCTCCAACCATGTTACCGCTGCCGATTACAAGGCCACTTACGTCCTCTTTTCGTCCTGTGACATTTTCCAGGATTGTGGATATAAGTCCTCCGTTTGTTACAGTTCCCATATTTACGCCGATCAGTCCGCCGACAAAATCCTTGCCTAAAACGGCATTATTTACAAAACAGTCCGTAACCTTGGCATTATTTCCCAGATTGCCTCCTGCAATGCCTCCAACGCATTTTCCTAAATAAGAGGGCAATGCCCCATCTGCTTTATTCAGATCCTTTAAACATGTTTCAAAAAGTTTATCGCTCTTCGTAAAGTATGTTTCATCCAGTACGTTTTCACATTTATTTAAACTGCCTTCATTATATCCCACAATTCCGCCAATATATAGCGGTTCCCGGGATAAAGCTCCGTCGCCATCCGGTTGTTCATTTTTGTTAGACAGGCTGATAATCCCTTTATTGATACAGTCTGCCAATTTTCCTGCATTATCATTTTGACCTGCTATTCCGCCAAAGTTCTGTATCGCTCCGTCCCCGTCTGTTACAATGCCTAAGTTATTGTAATTTTTCAGAGAAGATACCTGATTGGAATGATTTAAACCAATGACGCCGCCCACGTTATAATTACCGGACACTACATTCTGTGTTGCTTTTTTATCACTGTCAACAACCGGCAATGTGGTTACATTGGATACCGTTCCTTTATTTTCACCAATTGCACCGCCAATATTTTTTCCAAAATTGGCAACGGTGCTGCCGCTTTCTCCATTGCTGCTATTAGAATTTTTTGCCTGTACAGCTGCCTGAACCTGAACATCGGTAATCTTACCTGTCTCATTATTTGTACCCGTGACAGCACCGACATTTGTTACTCCGGAAACGGATGTATCCAGGAGTCGAAGCCCTTTGATCTCTCCGCCGTTTATTGCAAATAGTCCTACATTATTTCCAATTTTAGCATCTGCTTTGATATCTATGCCGGTTATCTGGAAATTCCGTTTTTGATTGTCTTCATCTGTTGTTTCCGCTACGGCATATTGCCCTTTAAATTCGGATACTAGATTGGTCAGGTCATTTTGATCCGTTTTTACCTCTTTTACAAACACTAGTGGTTCAAAAAGCTTCTTACTTAACATAACCGTATGAGAACTGTCATTGTTGTATTCCGGACTCTTCCAGTTAATATCCCCCGTCTGCAGGAAATAAGATGCAGCAGTTACGTTGCGCATATTGTTCAGATGACGGGCATATTTAATGGTATAAGGAGAATCGGAAGTGGATTCATTTTCTTCCAAACCTGTCTCCAGCTTACCGCTTCCGCCTGCATCCACCATGACTCCATTATAATCGGCTTCTTTTTCACCGCCTCCAAAGTTGGCGCTTTCATAATTGGAAACCCCTTTTTGATCTGAGACGGACATCCCTTCCAATTTAGGCGTTACTTCGCAGTAGATATAATCCGTAGACAATATCCCTTTGTATTTCTCCAATATGCTGTAATGGATACAGTCCAGGCTCAATGAGTATGTATTGTTACTGCTGTCGTATATAAAGATTGGTTCAGAAGAAGAGGTCGATGTGCCTGCTTTTTCTTCTGCTGTTTTCCAATCAACAGGGGTGCCTACACCTGCTTTTACCTTTCCTAGGCTGATACTGAAATCAGGTCTGTTTTTTGATTTGATTTTTACGTCATAATATAGTTTTCCAGCCAGAGAAGAATCGGCGGAAAAAGCAGGGTTCCCTGTCTCTGCCCCTGCTCCTTCAAGTGGTAAATTTTTATCCTGCCATTCTAAATACAGTCTGTCACTGTTCACTAATTTGACAGCCGGCTGATAAACTTCCACCGTGCTGTTGGCGTAGTTGGACATACTGATTCCATAGTAGCCCTGACGATTTTCTTTCAGGCTTTTGGTGTCGCGCTTTACCACGTTATATTTTTCGCTGCCGTTCAGTTCATATGGATAAATATCTGGTTTACGGCAAAAATTTTCAATTTTTTCGGAATAAAAAACGCTGATTACAATGCCAGTTGTTTTATCATATTCCAGTAAAAAGCAATGATCGGTTATGTTCTCATCCTTTATACTGGGCTCGATGATTTCTGTCCAGAAAGGATTGTAGAAGTACATATAATCGTCCTTGGATGACATGTCTTCCCTGTTTCCTAAATACCCATTTTTACTATTGACAAATACGGAAACAATCTTACTGCTGCTGTGATTTTTTTCCCATTCTTCTTTAACTGTGGGATCATCATCCGGAAAGTAACCATTTAACTGCAAGATGTCTTCCATTCTGGCAGTGTTAAATCCAGTGTCATATGTAGCAATGCGCTCATTAAATTGATCCAATGCACCCATATCCTTTTGCTGTGTCAGATAACTCTGGGCAGCGTAAAAAACAGTTTCCGCTGTTTGGTTTGCCTTTAGCATATATGCGGTCACCATATAGCCGTAAACCGCTATTGTTACGATGGTACCGATAATGGCAACAACGGTTATAACGGAAATCATTTCTAATAATGTGAAGCCTTTGGTTTGTTTTAGTGTTCGTTTTATTTTGGCAAACATTATAAGTTCATCCTTTCTTGGATTGATATTTTTGAGATGAAAATTAGGTATTATTCATATTAGTAAATGTAGTATTTTTTATTCTGCACTTAATAATAGGGATAATGTTATTTAGTAGGCAGGTGTTTTGCCTGCCTATGTGAACTTTTTTATACAGTTTCTTGCTTTATTATGGTGTTGTTGTTGGTTCTGTTTCTTTTGGATAAGTAGCAGAGTTTCCACCAGTTACTGCCCAAGTTACTTTAGTTAATGTATTATTCTTGCCTACTTCAGCTGTAATAATTACTTTATCTAGTTCCTTGGCATTAAAATAACCACTAATACCTTTCAGTTCTGGAGTAGCAACAACTGCACCACCTGTTACTTTAATCTCATAACTAGCATTTCCAATTGTAATTCCAGCAGTTTCTTGCTCAGTCAAATACGTCTGAATAGATGTATACGCCGTCTTAGCATTCGCATCTACAGACGTCTTTCTTGCCGTTGATAAAAACTTCACCAAATTAGGTGCGATTAAAGCGATCAGTATTGCAATAATAGCAATAACAATGATCAATTCGATTAGTGTAAAACCTTTCTTCTCTTTCGCTGATTTTCTCAGCTTCTGCATGAATGTCATAATTCATACCTCCTTAAATTTATGTTTTTGTATGTATAAACCCTTTGGGGATTTATCAATTTTATATCACATTGAGAATGCAAAAAAATTACGCGAAGAGCTTTTGCATTAACATGTTTTTGTCGATACCATAGTCAACCGCCATTTCCGGTTTTATGATATGGTTTTGTGCCAGTTCCAGTAAATGTCCATCCATGGACTGCATGCCCAGCCTGCCGCCTGTTTGTAAAACGGAAGTGATCTGGTGGCATTTATTTTCACGAATCATATTCGCAACGGCATCTGTGATTAATAAAATTTCAAGGGCGGCTACCCTGCCTTTTCCATCTGCTGTGGGAACAAGCTGCTGGGATATCACTGCCTTTAATACGGAAGCTAACTGTGTCCGTATCTGCTGCTGCTGATATGGTGGAAATACATCTATTATACGGTCTATGGTCTGTGCTGCACCTGTTGTATGCAGTGTAGAAAATACCAGGTGTCCGGTTTCGGCTGCTGTTACCGCCGAAGCGATAGTTTCCAGGTCTCTCATTTCACCTACCAGGATAATATCCGGATCTTCACGGAGCGCGCTTCTGAGCGAGGCTGCGAAGCTGTTGGTATCTACACCGACTTCTCGTTGGTTTACCATGCAGTTTTTATGCTGGTGTACATATTCCACCGGATCTTCTATGGTGATAATATGTTCGCTTCGGCTCTGGTTAATATAGTCCAGTGAGGATGCCAATGTGGTAGATTTACCGCTTCCGGTGGGACCGGTAACAAGTACCATGCCACGCTTCAGCATTGCGAGATCTTTTAAAATTTTTGGTAGTTTCAGTTCCTCCATGGAAGGAATATATGCGCTTAGCAATCGAATAGCGATTACTGTTTTTTTCTGCTGGTAATAAATATTGACACGGTTTCTGCTTCCATCTGCCGCTTCATAGCAGAAATCTATTTCATCCAATGGATCCTGTGGTCTTTGAATCTGGCACTTGATCAGCATATCGTCAGCGGATATCTGAAGCTGCTGGGCATCCAATACCTCATACCCCGGCATTTTAATTAATTTTCCGTTCTTCCTTGCCATTGGCGGAAGTCCGAAGGTGAGATGGATATCGGAGCATCCAAGTGCTCTGCCCTGTTGAATTAAATCATCTATCTGACCCATGTAATCCTCCTTTTACTCGATGAAATTAGCTACTTTTATCATCTGTTCCATTGTAGTGCGTCCCTGTTCAATCAGGTCCATCAGGTTTTCTTTTAAATCTGTGAACCCATGTTCCTTTGCAGTTCTTTTGATTTCCTGTGCGGAAGCATGCTTCATAATCAAGTTTCTCAGATCCGGAGATACCAGAATGATCTCATGTACGGCTGTTCTGCCCCGATAACCCGTATGATTACAGCTATTACAACCGACGCCATGGTAAAACTTCTCAGGCATAGGACGGTCGGCACTCCATTGCAGCAATTCCTCTTCTGTAGGGGTATATTCCGTTTTGCAGTCCTCACAAATAACTTTAACCAGTCGCTGAGAAACGACTCCGATTACAGAAGATGCCACGATATATGGCTCCACACCCATATCGATGAGCCGCATAAATGCTGATGCCGCATCATTAGTATGAACGGTAGTGAGCACAAGGTGTCCTGTAATGGCTGCCTGTGCTGCAATTACTGCCGTCTCCTGGTCCCGAACCTCTCCTACCATGATAATGTCCGGATCCTGACGCATGATGGAACGCAGTCCTGCGGCAAAGGTTAAGCCTGCCTTCGTATTAATATGAACCTGGGTAACATTTTTAATATATTTTTCTACCGGATCTTCGATGGTCACCACATTGACATCCGGTCTGGACAATTCATGAAGTGCGGAGTAGATCGTTGTGGTTTTTCCGCTTCCGGTTGGTCCGGTTACCATGATAATTCCGTTTGGATTTGCAAGCAGCCGTTCAAACTTTTGATAGTTGCTTTCACTCATTCCAAGTTCTCTTGCCTGCACGATATTTATTGCATTGTCACCCAGAATACGCACCACGATCTTCTCACCGAAAACAGAGGGAAGTGTGGAAATTCGAAAGTTAATATTTTTACTTCCTACTGTCTGGCTGAAACGTCCGTCCTGAGGAACCCTGCGCTCTGCAATATCCAGACCGCCCATAATCTTAAAACGGGTGGTAATGGGAACCAGTACCGTAGTATTTAATACCATAGCTTCCATCAGATCCCCATCAATACGAAAACGGATGCGGATGTTATTCTGGCAAGGTTCTATATGAATATCGGATGCTCTCATACTGCATGCCTGAATGATAATGGTATTTGCTAATTTTACCACCGGCGAACTGTCTACCCGGTCCATCATCTGCTGAAAGGACTCGGATACATTGGTGTCAGATTCACCTGTATATTCTCTATGTACATCATCAATTGCGCTGATCATGGTTTTATTTACGTAATTGCGCTTGATTGCTTCTTCCACGTCCGCTTTAGAGGCCAGTGCCGGAACCACCTGCTTTCCGGTGAGTGTCTCCAATTCTTCAAATCCATAATAATTAAGCGGATTATCCGTTGCCAGGACTAAATTATTCTGATCAACACGAAGGGGGATCACCATAAGGCGTTCTGCAATTTCCCTTGGAACCAGTGAAATCGCTTCAATCGTTGATTTTAACTGATCAAAATCCATAATGCGGACATTCATACGCGTGGACAGCGCTTTTAATCGGTCTTCTTCAGTGATATATCCCAGTTCAACCAGCACATCTCCAAGCATTTTTTTCATACTGCTGTTTTTTTGGTATTCCAGGGCTTCTTCTAATTGCTGCTCTGTAATATATCCGGTTTCTATAAGAACCTGACCCAGTCGTAAGTTTTTTAACATACTATTCCCCTTTGATTCTAAATGTGTTATAATTCATCTGCAAAACAAACGAAGGAGAGAAAACAATGGAATATTTTTGGCTTACCTATGTTACTGTTATGGGATTCGTGATCGGGAGTTTTTTAAATGTCTGTATCTACCGAATACCCCTGCACCTCAATATTGCAAAAGGACGTTCTTTTTGTCCTTCCTGTCATACCACACTCAAGGCATATGACATGGTTCCCATTTTCAGTTATCTCATATTGAGAGGCAAATGCCGCAAATGCAAAGCACCTATCTCTGTGCAATATCCGCTGGTAGAAGCATTAACCGGAATTCTCTTCCTGGCTGCATTTTTAGCTCATGGTTTTACCATTTACAGCGGTTTGCTCTGTCTGTTTTTCTGCTGTCTTATTGTTGTTTCCATTACTGATATCCAAACAATGACGATTCCTGATTCCCTGCAAGTTTTTATTTTCATTCTTGCTGTAATCAATATCATAGTATCGCCCAATGAAATTATTGAGAAATTAATCGGGCTGGCAGTGATCAGCATTCCCATGCTTCTCATCGCTGCTTTAACAGGCGGATTTGGCGGAGGCGATGTAAAACTCTGCGCCGTATGCGGGCTTTTCCTTGGTTGGAAATTGGTGCTGCTGGGAGCCTTTGTTGGCTGCATTCTCGCCTCTTGCTGGTCCTTACTTTTAATTATCCGGAAAAAAGCGGATAAAAAAACTTTGATTTCCTTTGGACCATTCTTATGTTTCGGTTTTCTCTTTTCCGCCCTTTATGGCTCTTCGCTGATAAACTGGTATTTATCATTACTGGGATTCTGATGTCTCATTCTCCGGCTGCTCTGCAGGCTTATTGATTCCATAGAGTGATAAGCCTATAGAAGCATTTTGTTTGGCATTTCCTGTTGCATCCCTGTCATTTTCTGAGAGAGAAATACTGTCGATTCGAAGGCAGATACTCTTGGCATTTAAAGCTTTTACATAAGCCAGAATATTGTCATAGGTACCGGATACGGAAATTGAAACCTGGCTTTTTAACAATTTTGCCTGATTTTCTTTTTTTTGTTGCTGAATGTTTTCACTCTCAGATGTGGTATCTTCCGTTATGTCCTCAGCAGAATCCGCTGTTGCTTCCGTCTCTGCTTCTGTCTCAATGGTAAAATCCGAAGAAGCATCCGTATATTCTCCAATCTGCAAGCTTTGTACATACAGTGAATTTTCTTTAGCCAGATCATTCACAATTTTATCTATGTTATAACTGTTCAATACCGAATAAAAAAACTCATAATTCTCTTGTGAAATATTCTGCTGAACATTCAAATCATCTTCAAGCGTTGTATTGTCAATCAGTGCCTGCATTTGTTCCTGTTGGATCTTTGCCGCCTCTTCTCTTTCCCGCAGCACTTCTTTCTTTTCCAGTGCGGGATTCAAAAAGAACATCCATACCCCGGCAAGTAAAGCAACACAGATCAGAATCTGAAGCAGTATTTTTTCGCTCTTTTTCATTCTGATTCACCTCCCGTTTGCTGACCCCATAAAGTACAAACCAGCTGGAAGGTATAATTCGCGGCTCCATCCTCACTGCTGCCGCGGCTGAATCCGGTATACTTCACATCCGTATATAACCCGGAATCAGATAAAATTTTAGCAAAAGCAGAGGCACCGTCCTGGTTCGTTGTATTACAGGAAATGGTAATTTCCCCATTGCTGTACCCATAACTGTTAATCGTGACATCATCCGGTTTTTTTAAATCCAGATTATGAAAATCATCTGCCTCCAGTCTCCGGGTATTTTTAATAACATCGATATATTGATTACATGTTTGATTATATTCCGAAAGGGATATGGTATAATCCTGTAATGCTTTCGCTTTCTGATACTGCTTTTGATTTTCGGGATCGTTAATAAAATCCTGGCTCATCTGCACCGATGCTTCCACCGATAAGTTGCTTGCAGACTGAAGCGCATAGACACCTGCCATGATCAACACAACTCCCATACCGGCAGCCAGCGGAATCAGGTCTTTTTTGGTTGTTTTCTCCGTTTTCTTTTCCTTCATCAAAGGAAAGAAATCAATATCTTTCTCTTCTGCCACTTCTGACAGCCCGCCTGCTGAAGCTCCGATAGCGTTCAGACAGGTTAAGTCTCCCGGACCTTGAAAGGTTACATGCTCCGGAAATGCACACTGTACAGTAGTAATGCCCGTGGCATTTTCAATACGGCTTAGAAACTGTGCATCTCTTGATAAATCACCATACATTAAAATCTGTCCGACTTTATTCCTTTTCCCTGTCTGGGAGTGGAACTGAACAAGCTTTGAAACATTTTCAACGATTTCTTCAAGGGCAATAGAGATAGGGTCCACATCCCGGTTAAGAGACTGCACGGCGGATACGATAAAAGCATTTTCTTCAATGGTATCCTCTGCTTTGATCTGCGTGCTGCGGTATATCATCTTGCTGCCTGCTCCGGTGAACAAAAGACCAATCTGATCTCTTTCGGCGCAGCACAGAATGGACATATCCATTCCCGCCGGCAACTTTTAAGAGACATGCAAGACGCTCCATACTATTGCTGACCGTTTCGATTCGATAAGGAATTAGTCCCGCCCTGCGCAAAGTGGTGAGGTAGTTATTTACCAGTGCCCGGGGCATTAAATAAACATCTACATTCTGCATCGTTTCGCTGTTAGCACCATCTTTATGTTCATTCTTTTTTACAATATAATCAAACAAATAGTCTGACCGAAGCATACCAGCCTTATTCAGCTCATTTTCCACCATTCCTCTTGTATGCTTTTTATTTCCCGCCGGGACCTGGAATTCTTTTCTTAAAATGTCCATGCCACTCACTGTAACAATACTTTTTTTAGTATGTATGCGGTGCTCTTTTACTGCGACCTGGATAGCGGCTGCTACAGAGGCAGTGTTTACGATCACTCCATTTAAATAAGAACCGTCCGGCATGGGAATCTCAATAAACCGTTTTACATTTATAGATTTGGCAGTCACATCTTCTTCAACTATATGAATATGTTCTGCCGTAAATTCAATCGATAGTATCATTTTCGTCAGTTCCTTTCTAAATCGTCTGATACATTCCATATATCGGTATTAAGACGCTCGCCACTACCGATCCCACAATTATTGCAATTACAATCAGCATCGCCGGTTCCATAATCGCCATCATTTTCTGAGTGGCTGTTTCTGATTCTTCCTCATAATATTCAGATAGCTTTAAAAACATGGCATCCAGATTACCGGATTCTTCGCCGATATGAATCATGGACCAAACCATACTATCATACAGCCCCTGCTCTTCCAAAGCCTGAGATAGAGAAGTCCCTTTCTCAACCTGTTCTGTAGCCTGCTGCATTTTCTGTTCCAGATATTTATTGGATATTACCGTACTGCAGATATCCATGCAGCGTATAATTGATATACCGCTGGAGTATAAAATACTCATTCCATTGGCGAATCTGGATATTAATATTTTTTCCAAAAGCTTGCTGATCAGAGGAATTTTCAACTTGCTTTTATCATATCCCAAGCGAAATCCCGGATCTCTTTTTAAAAAATGCAACAATAAAATAATCCCAATAATTACACCCAGAGGGATATACCACTGATTTTTTAAAAATACACTGAGCATCATATAAAATGAGGTGAGGGGGTTTAAATCCTGCCCCTCAAACATAGTAAAAAACTGAGGTAGTACTACGGTAAACAGTAAAATAATAACGGCAACGGTTACAGATAACAATAATATGGGATAAATTAAAGCCGTCTGAATCTTACCTTTCAAACGATAATCTCGTTCATAATACTGAGCCATCTTTTCCATTACGATATCTAACGAACCACTGGCCTCTCCTGCCAGAACCATAGCAGAAAGCAGTGTTGGGAATGTTTTGCCCAGCTTCTTCATTGCATCGTGCAGAGTCTCGCCCTTTTCAATGGCTTCGATCATATGCATGTAACATTGCTTTTGTTTTGCTTTCCGGCATCTTTCATATAAAAGCTGCAGTGAAGTCAGCATATTCATTCCGGAAGACAGCATGATTGCAAACTCCCGGCAGAATAAAGCTACTTCCTTTGGTTTGAAACGGTATTCAGACTGATTCTGTGCTTCCCGCAGCAGATCTGTTCTGGAAACCGATACACAATACCAGTTCTGTTTATCTAAAAAAAGATAGAATTCATCATCCCCATTGGCTTCTATTTTACCATTATGTATTTTGCCAGCTGCATCTTTAGCCGAGTAATTATAAAGGATCATACCTGTCCCCCTAACTTTTTTCAGGTCCATAAAGTCTAATATAACGAACTTTTTCTATAACCATTTTCTTTGTATTTCTATTCGTTAATGTTACTGTTAACTTGCATACATTTCTTTCGGAAACGGTATCGGATTCTGAAAAAGTTTTAGAAATTTCAGCTTTTATCCCCAGCTTATTATTCATAAAATACTTTTCATCATACGCAAGTCCCGGAATAACTTTACAATCATCACCCAATTGTATTTCACGATTTTCTCCTGATTTATACAGGTAATAAATCGTGTCCGGACTACCCGGTTTTACTTCTACGGCTCCGGAATAAGTGATCTGTTCATCGATAGCTGTGATCACACTATTTGCTATCTGACTGGCATTGCTGGCACTGATCACGTTTTGATAAGATTTAAACCATTGAGGAAGTATCGCCGCTACAGTAGTAAAGAAAACAGCTACTAAAGTAACAGTCAGAATTACCTCTATTAGGGTAAACCCTTTCTTACTATCTGATTTTATACGCAATTTCATCTTCATGATCCGTCACCACTTTCAGACTCCGGAATCCTTTGAAACTTTGCCAGGACAGAATCTGTGGTACCTTCCAAATCACCGCTCAATGGTTTTCTAATTTTACCTTCGCACTTACCTCTGTCTGTTCTGCTAAACCGTTGTTTTTGGTAAGCTTAAAATTCAGATCAATATCCGTTTTCATTGTTTTTAAATTATTTCCAAGTTCCAGATCATTTACCTGGTGGTTCAGGTTTTTCTGAATGGCATTGTTTTTCACTAAAATGCGGTTCGCATTGGAAAATAAAACAGCAACCAAAACCATAGTCATTGCAAATAATGCCAAACTGGTAACTAATTCGATCATCGTTTCGCCCCGGTTATTCAAATAGATTCTCCGGCGGCTAAAGAAATATTTCACCTTATGAATCAGATTATTTCTTATCATTTGACACCACACCTTCGCATTTTAATAAAGTGTATTTTGTTTGACCCGGTAAACTCTTATCTTGTAAGTAGAATGATGTTATACTGTAGTCTCTGGATTTATAATTAATGATTGTCTGTGCCTTTACACGGTTCTTTTGCGTAACCGTTGAATCCCTTGTAAATTTAACCGATACATCAATTTCAGTTCCATTGCTGTCTTCCAGTTTATTGCTTAAATCCGCTTTCATACCGGAAGCTTCTGCATCTTCCCCTTCTAAACAGGAATCCAGATTAAAGGCTCCTTCTTGTATCATGCCATCAACAATCTCATATATGGAGTTTACATATTGAATGGCCTGTTCGTTGACCAGCTGCCCTCTTGAATTGTAGGTATTGGCGGACGCAGCTGCCAGCACGTTAAATCCAATTACAGCAAGTACCATGAAGATACAAATTGCCAGAAGCATAGATGCTCCTTTATTTTCTGCAAGCGTTTTTCTCACTTCCGGATCATCCTCTCCACTAAATTCTATTATCCTAATTATAGCACAGACACAAATTTAATCAACAAAAATTATGTTTAATTTCTGCAATTTTTTATATATTTTGACAATAATCGACAATGTTTATCGGGATCATCCATTTAATGGTAAGACTGAGTAAATAATGTGAAAACAATTATTAAACTTTGCAAATACATCATTTAATTTTACTTCTCAGACATCTCCTGCCCGCTCATATATATCATACTGCACCATTAACACCAGTACTACATCAAAATTAACAGAATAAAACAAAACTTTCGCACAAAAAGATGAAGCATCCTCAAAACGCTTCATCTTCATCCTTAAAATATCCGACTTCCAACCTGATATACCAGTACTGCCAGCCCCCATGCCAGCAACAGCTGGAATAAGACCATCTGTAATGTAAACTTCCAGGAATTCGTCTCTTTTTTTATGGTTGCCACTGTAGCTGCACAAGGCGTATACAAGAGGCAGAAAATCATAAGTGAATAAGCATTTACCATGCCAAACCCGGCACTTCCCAGATTGCCTGTGATCTGTGCCATTCCTGCAGCGGAGTTGGCATTTCCCACACCGAACAAAACGGCAAAACTGGATACTACTACTTCTTTTGCAGACAAACCTGCTATGAGGGAAACACCGATCTGCCACATTCCCAATCCGGCAGGTGCCAGAATTGGCTCAATCCACTTCCCGATCATGGCTCCAAAACTTAAGGATACATCTTCCACCATGCCGCTAAAGTTAAAGTTTAATATAAACCAGATTGCAATGGAGGCCACAAATATGGTAGTTCCTGCTTTTGTCAGATAATCCTTTACTTTTTCCCATACATATATAAATATTGTACGTGTATTAGGCATTTTATATTCCGGCAATTCGATCAGAAGAGACTGGCTTTTTCTCTTATTGGAATCCAGTTTATTCTTTATAAGGGCAATTACGATACCGATGACCATTCCGATCACATACATGGAAAATGCTGCCGCCATTGCATATTTGCCAAAGAACATATCTGCAAAGAGGACGTATATGGGCAGTCTTGCGGAGCATGACATAAATGGCGTAATCAGAATCGTCTTTTTCCGGTCTTCCTCCCGCTCTAACGCTCTGGTAGCCATGATTGCCGGAACGCTGCATCCGAATCCCAGAATCATTGGCAGAAATGCTTTCCCTGACAACCCCGCTTTTCCCATTAGCTTATCCATTACGTATGCCACACGAGCCATATATCCGCTGTCTTCTAAAATAGCTAGTGCCAGGAAAAGTATAAAAATGTTGGGAAGAAACGTGAGGATTCCGCCCACTCCTGCGATAATGCCGTCTACAACCAGGCTAATCAGCCAGTCCGCGGCTTTTATATTTAACAACAGTTGATGTACCCCATCGGAAAATGCGCCCAATCCAATTTCAAATACACCTTTTAATGCGTCGCCCACTACAAATGTCAGGAAAAATACAAGTGCCATAATCCCAAGAAATATGGGTACTCCCCATATGGGGTGTGTCAGTACTTCATCAATCCGATCCGTGGAAGCGGCCTTTTCATTTCGATAGAATAAACACTCTTCCATGACTTCTTCGATATAATCATATTTCTGATTAATGATTTCTTTTTCGTAACTGCGATCCACCACTTTATTCGTTTCTTCCAGATACTCAGTGATCAGTTCTTCATCTTTCTCCAGAAGTTTGATCGCCATCCATCGCTCATTATGAATTCCCGGGTGGTGCTTTTTCAATATTTCCTGAATCTTAACGATCTTTTCTTCAATATCCTCAGAATAATGAATTACCTGCTCATTGGGTCCTTCTTCGTAATGATGCTTTACTGCATGCATCAATACATCCAGTCCGGTTCGTTTTCGGGCTGAAACCGGCACAACCGGAATTGCACCTAATAATTCCGGCAAACGGTGCAGGTCGATTTCCATACCCCGCTCTTCCACAATATCCATCATATTCAGTGCCAGAATGACAGGTTTGCCAAGCTCCAGCAACTGTGTGGTCAGATAGAGATTACGTTCCATCGCCGATGCATCCACGATATTAACAATGACATCGATATCTTCTTCCATAATACATTTTCTGGTTACTTTTTCCTCTATTGAGTAGGATGTGAGGCTATAAATACCAGGGGTATCAATGAGTTTAATATGCTGGCCTTTGTAATTTGTCTCGCCTTCCTTTCGCTCAACCGTAACGCCCGGCCAGTTTGCCACTTTAAGATTCGCACCGGTATATGCGTTGAATAAAGTGGTCTTCCCACAATTGGGATTTCCTACAAATGCCACATTAATTGTCTGTTTCATCTTGCTGCTCCTCTGCCTCAATCCCTGATGCAAATTCTCTTCCCAGTGCCCATTTTGTGCCGCGCACTTTGATGATCACTGCTCCGTTCTTTTTCATGTTCATGATTTTTACTTTTGTGCCTTCGAATATACCCAGTGCTTCCAGTCTTCTCGTAATACCTTCCTCCAGGTGAAGTCCTGCCACTACATAGGTATCCCCTATTTTTCCATCGGATAATATCATTTGTTTAACCTCTCACCGTAAATTGATTCCCTTCTTTTGCTTCTTCTTCCTGCTCTTTAAATTTAATCTGTCTGGAAACGCTCAGCGCCAGTGCCATCTCTGCCATCAGGAACATGACAGAGGTACCTCCGTAACTAACAAAAGGAAGGGTGATACCCGTTGTTGGAATCAGATTAATAACAACCGCTATATTTAATACTACCTGAATTGCTATATGGGCAAATATTCCGGTTGCAATCAGAGAACCTAACAAATCCGGTGCATTTTGTGCAATAAATAAAAGCCTGTATAATAGAAAAATAAATAATATTGTGAGCATTGCTGCACCAAAAACCCCTAGTTCTTCACATACAATTGAGAAAATCATATCATTCTGGGCTTCCGGCAGAGATCCTAATTTCTGAGCACTGTTGCCCAGTCCTTTTCCAAAAAGTCCTCCGGACCCAATGGCATACAATGCCTGCATTACCTGATACCCACCCAGACTGGAGTAGGTCTCCGGTTCTAACCACACCAGAATACGCTTAATTCGGAAACTATCTGAGTTCTGTACTGCTGATGCCAGGTAAGCAACCAGTAAACCGATCACCGCAGCCACGCCGCAGCCGCTCACCACAAATGGAAGTGTCTTGGGATGTGCAATAAAAATTAAGATTACCGTAATTCCGGCAATAATAATTGCCGTACTCAGGTTCTCTGTAAATAAATATGTAAATAAAGACGTAGCGGCACCAAATCCCATAACAATCATAGGTGCCTTAAACCCTTTCATATTTTTTCCCAGCTTTACAATTAAAAAAGGAAGAAACAAGATAACTGCTAATTTGGCAAGCTCCGCCGGCTGAAAGGAAATAGGTCCCAGATAAATCCAGCGCCTTGCACCATTAATCGTTCTTCCCACAAACTTAGTAGCAATCAGTAAAATATTTGCAATAATATAAATAAAAAGTGCAAATTTTGCATAAACATGGTAATCAATCTGGGAAAACAGCAACACCACCACGAGACAGACTGCGCTGATGATTGCCTGCTTTCCAAAATAATACATGTCCGATCCAAACTCAATCTGAGCTTCATATGCACTGGTACTATACAACATAACCAATCCAAAACAGGTTAGCAGAATGACACTCGCTAAAAGGTTATAATCATAATAACGAAATTCTCCCCGTAATCTTTTTCTTATTGATTTTTTCTTTCTTGCCGGATAATTTCCTCTCCCTGCATTTCTTGTTTTCTGAACCATTTATAAACTCCTTAATTTCCTTGAGCGTGTCTGAAAAAATCTTTCCCCAATCTGCACGCTCCGCTATTCGTTCTACTTCCCCCAAATTCAAGTTACATATCTACATATCCCACTATACGCCGCACCCAGGCACAACAATCTGCACCTCCTGTTTTCAGGGCAAATTCTCAGCTTGGCAGCGCGTGCAGATGGCGAGTATGATTTCAAACAAGCTCTTATACTGTTTTACTTTTAGCCTATGGATTATAATACCACATTCCCCTGAAAATAGGAAGCGTGAATTCCGCTCATTTGAAAGGTTTTTAGCCATGGCTAACATTATTTTTGAAACAAACGTAAAAAGCGCTCTTCCATCTGCTTTTTACGCCGGGCAGTTTCTTCTTCCATCAGGATGTAGATGCCATTTCCGTCCACTTCCAGACAACTGCCCTCTCTGCAGTCAGGGGGAAGTTTTGCTAAAGGAATATTTATCATGGATTGATCTTCCGTTTCACATACGGCTACATTTTTTTCGATTCTGTCTATTACAATCATTTTATGCCTCCTCTTTTATATTTGGACATCCGCTATATGTATGCAATGTATTTTTTATTCTATCACATTTCATGATTATTTCAAACTTTATCCGTAATATGACACGTTTTTAAAGGTATTTCATAAGATAATATTGAAATTAAGATTAATGAATAAGGAGACTTTATGAATAATTGTACACCTTGTGATTATAAAACAACAAGACCTTGTACTTGCCTGGAAGATATGCCGGTAGCAATGGCTTACGTACCATGGCAAACATTTCAAGATAAGTTTGAACTGTGTAAAGCCCTTGAGGTAGGTACCATCTTCCCCGAACTTTGCAAACCATTTTGCGGAAAGAGAGGTTGCCGTTAATGAATAATTGTTCAAATTGGAGAAATGGAAACTTTAACAATATGAATCAGCGCCAGTCTTGCCAAAACATGTACAGACCGGACAACAGACCTCAGATGAGACCAGACTGTGGTTCACAGCGTCCCTGTCAGCCGCAAATGAAACCAGACTGCGGATGCCAACGCCCTGAAAAACCTCAGGTAAAACCAGATTGTGGATGCATACGTCCTGAAAGACCTCAGGTAAAACCGGACTGCGGATGCCAGCGTCCCTGCGAACCAGTAAAACCAGATTGCGGATGTCAGCGTCCCTGCCAGCCACCAGTGAAACCGGACTGCGGATGTCAGCGTCCTGAAAAACCTCAGGTAAAACCAGACTGTGGATGCCAGCGTCCGTGTGAACCAGTAAAACCAGATTGTGGATGCCAGCGTCCCTGTGCACCAGTGAAGCCAGATTGCGGATGCCAGCGCCCGTGTCAGCCACCAGTGAAACCAGATTGTGGATGCCAGCGTCCCTGTGAACCAGTGAAACCGGATTGTGGATGCCAGCGTCCGTGTCAGCCACCAATGAAACCGGATTGTGGATGCCAGCGCCCGTGTCAGCCTCAGATGAAGCCAGACTGCGGATGCCAGCGCCCGTGTCAGCCTCCAGTAAAACCAGAGTGTAAGCCAGAACCTCCCTGCCCTAAAAAATCGCGGGAAGAATTAATGTGCTATATCAATGAAGTAAGTTTTGCTGTGAATGATATGATTCTGTATTTAGATACACACCCATGCGATGAAAAGGCATTGGCTTTTTGCAAAGAACATGTTAAAAAACGTGACAAAGCTTTAAGAGAATATGCTGCCCTTTACGGTCCGCTTACTATCGATACAACGGATGATGTGAAGAGCAAAACCTGGGAATGGGTAATGCAGCCATGGCCATGGGTAGATGGTCAGTAAGTATAATCAAATATTCCAGTGTATTATCAGCTTTTTATTAGTTAAATCAGGGCTTTCCGAGACTTCGATAAAGTCAACAAAACGATTCGTTATCTCTTCCGTAAGTATTTTTATTTCACAGCATTTCTTTGCTATTGAACAGTAATCTTTTGTGCATATTACCTCTTGATCGAACTTTGATTTCTCTTCTTCCACGCTGCGGAGTTCTTTTGAGTACCGCTCGATATTTCTTTCAAAATCCGCACTCATTTCTAAATACATTTCTTCACTGATAATTCCTTTTACTTTATCCATGTAAAGTGACTTAAGCATACGTTTAGCTTCTTCGATTTTTGAGTTGAGAATCTTTAACTTTTTTAGTATTTCTTCCTTGTAAAGAGCATCCAAATCGTTTAGCTGCAGGATCTCCGAAAGTTCTTGAATATTGTCTTTCTTTTCAATGACTTCCTTCACCAAATTTTGGATTCGCTGTAGAATAATTTCTTCTACCTCCTGTACGACTACTATATGAGGTGTACAAAAAGAGGATTTACTCCTTTTACTAAGCTGACATCTCATATACGTTCTTGTTTTTAGTTTGTTACGACCAGATGTGACGATAGTGTTACCGCACTGTGCACATTTTAGTTTTCCACTTAACGGACTTATTACCAATTGCTGCTTATCCCGGCGCACTCTGGATTTCAGACATTTTTGAATCAAATCAAAGTCAGTTTTACTTATTAACGGTTCGTGAGTGTTTTTTACAATGATCCAGTCACTTTTATTTACCGCCTGTATTTTTTTACTTTTGTAAGTAGCCTTTTTTGACTTCCCTTGTACGGTATGGCCTATGTATGTTTGATTCTCTAAAATCCTGCGTACCGTAGTGGGAGCCCATAACCCGTATTCTTCACAAAAATTATACTTTTGGCTCAGTCTATAAGTTAGACCTTGTTTTTTCTTATATATTGCGGGTGTGGGAATTTGGTCTTTCGATAATGTGTCACATATGGATTCTACATTGTGACCATTAATAAAAAGCTTAAATATTCGTTTTACTACTTGTGCTGCTTCAGGGTCAACAACTAAATGATTCTTATCCTTAGGGTCTTTGGCATATCCATAGGGAGCAAAACTGCCTATAAACTGTCCCTCGTTAATTTTTGTCTGAAATACTGCACGTATATTTTTGGATAGATCTTCACAATACCATTCATTTGTTAATCCGTATATTTGTCGTGCCTTTTTATTAGACTCAATGGATGTATCTACTCCATCTACTACACCAATGAATCTGATTCCCATTTCGACAAAATCTTGATGGAGATAATGTTCTACGTGCTCCATATTTCTCGTGAACCTTGATTGTGATTTCGCTATGATCACGTTTATATTGCCCTCTCTGGCATCCCTTAATAATGCCTCAAAGCCAGGGCGGTCATCGTATAATCCTGAATAATCATCATCACAATAAACTTTGTAAACAGAAAATCCTTTTTCTTTAGCATAATTTTCTAGAAGTTTCTTTTGGTTGATTATACTTTTACTTAGGTCATCCTTGCGTACTTTTCCTTCGTCTTCATCTGATAGTCTTACATATAATCCTGCATTTTCCATGACAATTCCTCCAATTAAAAAAGCGGGCAAAATCTCATTGATATTATATAAGATATTGTCCACTTATTATATAGTTTTTTTCTGGATTATTGTCTGTTTTAGTATGTTCAGTATTTCATTATTTCTTTGTTTTTTACTTTCTGATTTGAAAATCTCTATTATTTTGAATTTTTCCATAATGTAATCCTCAATAACAAATCTTACTAATAAATATTCTTATACGCTTGTACATTATTACTAAAATAATAGGCTGCTCCTATTATAGAGCAGCCACTAACATTTATTTATAATCATTATATTTAACGATTCTCATACCCCAACTTCGGGTAACGAGATAACTTAAAATAATTCCACCATAGAATCAATACATACAGCACTCTTACTCGGGCACTCCGTATTCCGTTACAAACTTGCCTATGTATTTCTCGGGGTCGCATCATACGTTATCGCATTTTTACTTAGCTAACAATAAACATATTCAATTATATATACACAAATTACTCAATTCAAATGCACAAAGATTTATTTCACTCTAAGCTCAACCAATTATATCAAATTCTTTAGATATCAGGAATAATTCACCATCCTGATATAATTTGATAACCAGTCTGTAAGTACCAGGCACTAAAGCTACTCTGTCAATCAGCACCCCATCAGCGGCTTCGATCTCCCTTGTATCTGCAATCTCTAATGTATCGTCAATCTGTAGAGGCACTTGCCATTCTGAAGACGAGTTGGCATCTAATAGACACGCCATCTCCATAGTCTCGTATATTCTTGCTTTCTGATACCAATTTTGATCTGATTTGATCTCAAGATAGACCTCCTCAGTGAATACATACTCCAGATCGCTATTATTTATAATACTGATATTGATTTCATTCGATGCAGTAGATAAAGTTGCATCTCTGATCTCAAGATATATATTAGGATCTCTGGATAAGTTACCCCATTGTGATGGTTCATTCGAAACATTATTATCAAACTTATTTTTACAGCCTGTTACAATAAAGCACATTAATATTAGTAAAGCTGCAATAAACCTTTTCAGCACTTAAGTTACTCCCTTCTATTGATCTTCATTTTTTCTCGTCTTTAGCAAACTAAAAAAAGAAGCGTCAATTCTTTTTCCATAATTCATTGTAGTATTTCCACGTGAACACTGATAAAGTATCAGGCAATGACTTATGTATTTAATATACCTCTTTTGGGTATGCAAAACAAGCCCAGTTTTTCTGAGCAGATTATTAATTAACTTATACATGGAACTTGTGAGTAGGGCAATTACACCAAAATTATAAAATGCTTAGCGGATGGAATTTCCCATATTTTTCATGCCCACTAAAAAGTGGGTAATTTACAAATTTGATATTTTCTAATAAGCTACCATCATAAGACATGAAACGAAGGAGGTATTATGAACATCAAAAAAACAGCTTTAATGTGTACAGCAACTGTCCTTGGGGTAATAATGCTTACCGGATGCCAAACAACAATTAAGGAGGAAGATAAAATGATTGTAACAAGTACTGGTATTGTAAATGGAGAAATTGAAAAGAAATACGGAAAATATGGCGATCAATTTAATGAAAATGGGATACCCACATATTCATTACCGTTTAAAATAGAAAATGCACCTGAAGATACGAAGTCTTATGCCATCGTACTTGAGGATAAGGATGCCTTTCCTGTAAGCGGTGGATTTTCTTGGATTCACTGGACAGCAGCCAATATTACCAGAACAGAAATTATGGAAAATGAAAGTCAAACAGCTACCGATTTTGTACAAGGTTTAAATAGCTGGACAAGTACGCAAGGCGGTAATCAAAGCAAAGAACTTTCCTCTTTCTATGGTGGCATGGCTCCACCTGACGCACCACATCTATATGAAATTCATGTGTACGCCTTAGATATCATGTTAAACCTTGAAAATGGCTTCTTGTATAATGACATGTATAAACAGATGGATGGGCATATTCTTGATCAGTATACATTGAAAGGAACATACAGCAACTAAATGCAAAGGAGGATTCCTGATGATTCAAAAAATAGACCATATGGTTATTACTGCGGAAAATATTTTCTCTACCGTTGAATTTTATGAAAAGCTTGGATTTATTCCAAAATACCGAGGTGAAAGATGCGAATTGTACGCAGGTGATTTTAAAATTAATGTTCATATTTTAGGAAAAGAACTTTCTCCCCATGCGAAAAATGTACAGACAGGCAGCGGCGATATTTGTTTTGAGATAAATGGGGATATTGAAGTCTTTCAAAAAGAGATTGAGAATAAAGGTTTGCAGGTTGAGGAAGGTGTTGTGGAAAGACATGGAGTTCGTGGCGTTATGAAATCGATCTATCTCCGTGATCCTGATGGAAATTTAGTTGAATTTTCCAGCTATGATTAATTTATATCTTGCAGTTTCAGTTGTTTTTCCACTATTTTGCATGATGGCTTTGGGATATTTTCTTAAAGCCATCGGTATATTCAATGACCTGTTTCTAAAACAACTCAATGGTCTTTGTTTCAGGGTGTTTTTACCACTCGTACTTTTCATAAACATTTACCAAAGTGATTTTTTTGAATTGTTTTCAGCAAAGCTTATTCTATTTGCTGTTATTTTAGTAGTGGTTTCATTCATATCATTAATGATTATCATACCAAAGATTGAACAAGAAAATAATAATCGTGGTGTAATGATACAGGGGATTTTTCGCAGTAATTACATATTGTTTGGCGTCCCCATTGCCCAGACTTTATACGGAAATGAAAATACAGGAACCACCGCTATTTTGATTGCATTTATTATACCACTGTTTAATTTATTATCTGTAGTTGCACTTTCTATCTACTCAAAACAGAAACAAAGCAAAAAGCATGTGTTTACAGAAGTTATACATAATCCATTGATCATTGGTTCTGTTGTCGCTTTCTTTTTTGTTTTGACGAACATTAGATTGCCTATAATAATTGAGCATACTGTTACCGATATTTCAAAGGTGGCAACTCCACTTGCTTTAATCGTTCTTGGCGGCAGTTTTCAATTTAAGAGTATTGGCGAGTATAAAAAGCAGCTGTCTATTAGCGTGCTTGGCAAATTAATTATCTTGCCTGGTATTTTTATACCGATTGCGATTTTGTTTGGTTTCAAGAAAATAGAGCTTGCTGCACTGATGGCTCTATTTGCAAGTCCTACTGCTGTTTCAACATTTACGATGGCTCAAAACGCTAGAGCAAATTATAAATTATCAGGACAGATTGTAGTATTTGATTCTATATTATCAGTTGCCAGTATATTTCTATGGATTGTGGTACTGAAATATTTTAATTTAATATAAGGGGGCGAACATTATGTTCCCCCCTTGAAGGTGTTCTCCATATTGATAGGAATCACTATAGCTCATCAAAACCTCTACGTCGAATATACATTTTTACTGGTTCGATATTAAGAAAAAATAGTATAAAATATATGCTTTTCATCGGCATGAAGCAGAATAAAATAAATAGCAATAATACCATATGACAATATGTGATGCGTGATAGCATCATTCCAATATTCCGGATCAACATGGCGTCCCATTAAATGCGAAACAAATATATGATCCACTACGGTTTGTAAACTTAGAATCTGAAGCCACGCATATAAAATAAATTGATCTGAACCATCTGAGATTAGATATAATATTATTGCTATAACAGCATTTACAACACAACAATGCTTATATCCCATGTCGCACCAGTTGCGGAGTTTTACAAAAGATAAGGCTCCTACACTACTCACTAGAGCGACTATAAAGATCATCATTTCAAAACTATATGCAATTATTTTCCAGATCATTGATGAGCCCCAATCCTATAATTTTTTAATATCATATCATATTAAAACTTTAATGGTTTATATATGTACTAAAAGGTAGATTTAAAGGTTCAAATTCGTTTATTATGTAATAAAGGTAACTCAATCTAGTAGTCCCGGTTCGTACCACAGATTGCCATTACAAGATGCAATACTTGCTTCATGTTAAACGGTACGGAGTAATAATTATATCCGTTGGAGGTTCTGACATTGCTCTATGATTTGTTTCCCTCTTATTCAAAATAATTCAGATCAATAATATCTGATATTCCTAACTGAGAAGAGATAAATTTTAATCCGGATCTTAACTGCTCACGGCTATAATTTTTAGCTAATAAAAAGTCATCACTTTGTTCATTTAAGTAAGTATAAAACAATAGCGCTTTCTCTAAAGCACGATCTTCTTTTCTTTCAATACTTTGATATATATCTTTTTCAACTTCACTAATTTCTCCAAGATCTACTTGACCATTTAGGGTTTGAAGATTTCTCTTATCTTCACTTTTTAAATCATTTGTATTAATATCTATTGGAAGTTCAGTATCTCTGTTAAAAACTAATTTGCTTAATGTCCTGATAACATCTCTATTTATACGCATTATATAATCTTGCTCGTACATTTAAGTTTCCTCCTCCTAATATATAAGTAATGGGTTATTGGCGGCACTTACAACATTTATGGCTTACACCGACCGCAAGGACTATACCCCTGACTCACCAAATCATCACTGCTACCATTATAAAATTTCTTATTAGATTCATTCATTTGCTTTACAGAAGAACAACTTGGATAATGGAATTTACCAGTATTTATGTTTATGATATAGTCCATACCCACTGGCTGCGCTTCTGTGACTGGTTCTGTCGCCTGAGTCTCAGGTATAGGATCTGTCTGCATTGTTTCTGTCTGGGCTGATTCTGTTTGTTGGCCGGCAGCCATGGATGTACTCGGATTGTTATTCCAGGTAATGCTATTACCATCACATGATGCAATAATTGTTCCTTGTTCATCGGTACGGAATACTTCTATATTTCTGGAAACCATTTTATCCATTGTTTTTTGATGTGGATATCCGTATTCATTATCTTTTCCACAAGAAATTACTGCATATTTGGGCTGTACAGTATCTAAAAAAGAATCTGTTGCAGAGGTATCGCTGCCATGATCCCCTAACTTTAATACGTCCGCCCGTAAATCTATATCAGTTTTTAGAATATCTTGTTCTGCCTCAGCTCCAGCATCTCCATACATAACAAAACTCTTCGACCCATTAGTAAGTTTTATTCCAACTGACCAATTATTATATTCGTCTCCATAATCATTATTAGGATCTGGTGATAAAATAGTAAATGTTGAATCTCCTATATAATATGTCTTCCCGACAACCGGAGCAATAACATTTAACCCCTTATTCTTTATGGCGGTTACCACATCTTCGAAAGTCTTTGTTGTATCAACTTTAGGTGTCATGATTAAGGTACCAATATCATATGTATTAATTACTGTGTCTAAAGATCCAATATGATCTTCATGTGGATGGGTACCAATCACATAATCCAGCTTCTTCACACCCTGTTCATTTAAATATGAAACGATTGTATCTGCATCATCATTATTACCTGCATCTACTAACATAAAGTGCTTATTGGATTCTATGAGAATACAATCAGCCTGACCTACATCAATAAAATGAACAGCCACTCCATGATTTACAGGAGGCTCTGTTTCGGTCAAAGCTTGAGTTTCTTCTGCTGTTTCATTTTCAGTTGATTTTTCCGTAGGTGCTGCTGTGATCGGTTGTTGTGTTTCTGATTGGGTAACCGACTCTGACTGTACTTCTGTTACTTTTGCAGTCGCCTGCTCTGTTGTAATTACATCTTTGGTCTTCTGTTTGTCTTCAGGTACACTACCCATCGTTACCATAGATAATACAAAAAAGAAAATAGGGAATACAATTTTTAGACGCTTAATATTATTTCCACCCATTTTTTCAACCAGTTTCCATATCAGTGGGCATAATGATAACCCGAATAGCATTAACGCGATACCTGCAATTACTTGTCCAGATGAAAAACCTCCTAAACTTCCCAATATAAACATTACTGAAAATATCCACAAAACAATCTTTCCACTCTTCTGTCCTTTCATTCCTCTTTCTCCCTTGTTTTTTAATTTTCACTGTATAAATTATATCATTTTATCTTTATATGAGCAATTAATTTGTGCCATTTTCCTATAAATTAATTGTATTATATTGAAGTTTTGTAATATTGAGCTATAATAGTATTATGCTTACCAAGCTTTGAAATGGGCAAATATTATTTATTATGGAGGGTGAATCATGGAAAGATTAGTAAAAAAAGGGAGGGTAAAGAGTGGTAACTGTGGTGATTACAAACCAGTGAAATATATCCGTAAAATAACCGGGATTCGTGTAAAGTCTAATGGTGTTGGATACTTTTAGCTTTACTATATAAAACTGATTTAGAAAGAGGGAAAAATATGAATCATAAAAACAAGATAAATATCAAAAGATATCTGCTTCCGGTAATAATTTGTACTATCATTATCCTTGAGCGTGGTTACACAGGCTGCATCAATCGCAAGGTATACCACTAATAAAGTGAACAAAAGCAAAACGTATGGAAGCGGACGAATTAAAGCAACCGTATATTATCAAAAGGTAAAACTGAAAGGAAACTCTAAGGCTGTTAAGCAAATCAATAAAGCAATCCAAAAAGACTGCAATGACTTCTTAAAATCAGAGAATGTAAAAAGCTTGTATTCTTATGCAAGGCAAAGATCACAGTCTTTGGGAAGCGAGGAATATTTTAATTATGCTAAGCAAAAAATAACTTATAATAGAAATGGTGTGATTAGTATTAAGGTAAGAACGAACTGGTATGCTGGAGGTATACATAATACTTACGTATATGGACTAAATTATAGCTTGAAAACCGGAAAAAGGCTTACGCTAAATGACGTATGCAAAGGTTCTTCATATAAAATTAAAGAATCTGTCATTAAAGCTATTAAAAAAGAAGCTGGTGCCAATTCTTCTGATTATCAGTGGAATACTATTAAC
This sequence comes from uncultured Robinsoniella sp., assembly GCA_900540475.1. Classification (GTDB taxonomy): domain Bacteria; phylum Bacillota; class Clostridia; order Lachnospirales; family Lachnospiraceae; genus Robinsoniella. Next base: position 270,968 of record UQGG01000001.1, read on the forward strand.
TCTTACTCTACCAATAAATTTCGCTTCTACCTGACTAAGGGCAAAGCAAAGGTATGTTTTGAACCATATGAGATATCTTTCAGCGGCTGGAGCAGGGAGTATAGTATCAAAAGTAAATATAAATAAAATAATATAAATGGTACGTCAGTGCTGATATTGAATTTACTTATTAAGATTAAATAAGCCCATAACTGCGATTAAGCGGTTACAGGCTTGTTTAATTGAATTTATAATATTTTTTTAAAATATGTTATTTTGCTATTTTCGGACAATAAACTTCTTTACTTTTAGGGTATACCGCTCATCATACACTTGATCCACTACATATGACTCTAATGACAATGTTTTTCCTACATACTTTTTCAAATCAAGATTTTTTAATGTAAAATTTCCATTATTGTCCGATTTTACTTTTTGTATTCTTTTTTTGTTTGAATCTCTAAGTACGATCGTCGACTTTTTATTTGCCTTTCCAATAATTTTTTTAGTATTCTTATTAATTCCATTAAATGACTTTGGTTTAACAAGGTCTATTGTTTTCACAAGATTTTGAAGTTTAACGTGACTTTTAAACCAATTGTTATTTTTCAACCAACTATCTGGCAACTTTTTAGTCAATTCTTTTTTGCTAATTTTATTATATTTAAAATTAGCATCCATTAAATTAGTATGCTTTTTTAGATTTGGTAATTCTTTTACTCTATTTAATTGTGCATAAATTGATTCTAAATTTGTTAAATTTTCAATATCTTTAAGGCTTATTATTTTATTACCATCTAAATTAAGATGCTTTAAGCTATACAAATTTTTAATTGATTTTATATTTTTCACTTGATTAAAACTAAAATCTAACACACTAAGTTTATATAACTTTTCTATCCCAGATAAAGAATGTATTTTATTATAAGAAACATCTAAAGAAACAAGATTTTTAAGCTTTTCTATTCCTTTTAAGCTTCTTATTTTTTTAGAATTATTATAATTACTAGCATTCAATTTTTTTATTTTCACTGCTTCTCTTTCAGTAAATGTTTCAAACCCATATTTGTTAAGTTTACGTAAAATAATTTGATATAAAACTTTATCTGGTATACCGTTATTGTCATTACAAATTACATTACTATTGGAAGCCATAGTATTATTTACTGGAAGCATAGCAATAACCAGCACTAGGATGATTGAAGTTATAATTATTTTAAGCTTATGATTCATTATTCTCCCCCTTTTTATAAGTAAGTCACAGTACATAATTTAAATTATACATTGTAATTAAATATATATCATATTTCCATCAATTTTTCACCCCCTATTGACTAACTGGTAAATATTCTTGTCTAATTAGTAATTTTATCCATTTATATTTATAAAATTTGACTAAAAAAATAGAGACATACAATATACGCCTCTACCTTTGAATCTTATTCTATTCAAGCATTACATAATGTGCTGATTCCACTGCTTGTCTTAACCGTAATTCTACATTTCCCTTTCTTAAGAGCAGACACCATGCCTTTGATGGAAATCGTTACATATTTGGTTTTACCCACTTCCCATAACGTTATACTTAAACACCGTCTACATGGGAAAGGGGGAAATGTTAACCTATGTGGAATTATGAAAAACGATTACAATATCCTGTAAATATTAAGACTCCAAATGCTAAAATTGCTCAGATTATAATGAGTCAGTATGGTGGACCTTAATGCATTACCATATAATATAATCTCTTTCATACTCTAAACATACTGCTTTTCGCATTACTATATTAAGAATACTGAAAAAATATACGGAAGTTGTAAATCAATGAAGTACTCTGACGCAGCATCACCTGAATAGGTCCCTAGTATTGAATCATCACATTCAGAGACTGATTCACATCTCCCGCCATCTCTATAGCATCCGGAAGCTGTTCCCAGGGATAGATCTGTGTGATGATACTTTCGATGTCCCATCTGTGGCTTTTCATAATTTCCATCACATCCTGTACATCTTCTTCCTTATACCCACCGCTTCCAATTAACGCATGTTGGGCAAAGGTCATCTGCAGGATATCAACCGGACGTTTCCCGGCGAGCACTGCCACCACCACCATACGGCTCTCAACCTTTCCCATATCCTGATATAAGTCAAGAATGCTTTCAGCACCGGCGGCATCTATATAAATGGCTACATCTGCAGTCAATCCTGTAATTGCAAAGGCCTCCCCGAAACATGATATTGCTTTCTTCTTTACATCCTCTTTACTGTTATTGCAGGTTTTCATACCCAACGATGCTGCTTTTTTCAAGCGTAGCTCTGAATGGTCACAGACCATGACTTCATTACATCCAAAGTATTTTAAAGCAATGGCTGCCGCAATGCCGATTGTACCGGCACCAAATACAATGGCATTTTCTCCTTTACGAGGGTCAGCACGCCTTGCCGCCCGGCATCCTACCGTAAATGGCTCAATCAGGCTGGCCGTTTTGTCTGATATTTTCTCATCGACAAGATATACGTGACGGTTCAGCTCTGCGCCGGGAACCAGGATGTACTCTGAAAATCCACCAATGGTACCCGCCCGTTCCGGCACACCTTTTGCCAGCCGGGGGTAAGGATAGACTCTGTCTCCCTGACGGATACCATTCACCTGTTTTCCCACCTGCACTACCCTTGAGACCATCTCATGACCAAATTCACCACCCACATCAATCCGGTGCCCGGTACCCGGTCCGTGGTTATAAACGGCTACGTCCGTACCGCAGATACTTGCATAGATATTTTTTATAACGATATCGTGCTCACCCGCGATTGGTATCGGCAGATCTCCCATCTTAATATTTTTCTTTCCTAAATAAATAGCTGCCCGCATATCGGATCCTCCTGTTTATTTGCAATGCAGTTATAAACCAACCGCATTGTACCTTATATAATCATTTACATCTTGTTTTATTGTTCCTGACTTATCATATCATATCCTGTATGACCCTGCACAGGCTGGTCTGCCCTTCCAGTTCTTTTACAAACTGATTTGGCAAATATAAAGATGGGTGTTTCTTAAGTGTAATATCCTCAGTAAGGGACAACAGCTCTGCGACAAACTGAGAGCAAAAGTAATGCTGGGTCCTTTTAAATGGAATATGCAGGAAACAAAATATAAGACCCAGGCGATTGTAGTGAAATAATTGGCGATTTGACAGCATGACCTGTATCTTTCGTTTCATCCGCCCGTAATCAAATTCCGACACTTCAAATTCATAGCAGATACTTTTGGGATCTTTTGATACCGGTTTCCTTCCTGCCATATTTTCCACACAAATGCCTTTCAGGTTGAAACTGTAATAGCAGGTGTCTTCTCCCAGTGAGATGGATGCATGGGTATACCCGCGTCCGCTGGTGAAATATATGAAGTCAGAAAACAGGCTGTGATACCTTGTCAATAGAACGGAAATCTTTCGCACCTTTTGCCGCTCCATATTGTTTCCTCCCTTTTCCTTCGATAATAAACTTTATAAAAAATGTCCTGATTGGCAAATTTCATTAGGCACTTTTGCATTTGCCGCAGGATGCGCAGCCTGCACAAGATGCTTCCCACAAACGTTCCGCCACAGGTGCCCAGTCCTTTGCTGTTTCCACACATTTTTCCGAGAATTCCTCTGCTGTCTCTAAATTCTGATAATCTGTACTCTTTGCTCCGCTGTCGTTCACCAGCTTTGTCAGCCTTCCGGGATTATCAAGGACGGGGCAAGGCCTTAACGGGTTTTCATTCCATGGCTGATTGTCATGGTATCCCATGAATAAGGGTGATTGGTAGGCTTCAAGGAGCGTCTTATCATGGATGTTAGAATCCGAATAGTGGATAAAAGCACACGGCTCAATATCCCCGCCTGCATTGATATGCAGATAGCTTCTGCCTCCTGCGATACAACCTCCCACGTATTCTCCGTCATTCCAAAAATCAACGGTAAACAGTGGTTTTGTCTGCCGGTATTCCCGTATCTTATGGTACATCATTTCCCGCTGTTCCGGTCTGGCCATCAGTTCTTTTACTGCGCCCTTGCCTACCGGCATATAGGTGAAAAACCATGCAAATTTGGCCCCCATATCAATCATCTGGTCAATATAAGCCTCACTCCCAATCACTTCCGCATTCTCGCTTGTATAACAGCAGGAAATCCCAAAGGGCAGTTTCCGGTTTCTAAGAATATTCATGGCATCAATCACTTTTTGATAGGTGCCTTCGCCCCGCCTTGCATCCGTCGCCTGTTCAAAGCCTTCGATGCTCATTGCAGGCATAAAATTTTTCACCCGGAGCATTTCATCTGCAAATGCTTCATCAATCAACGTGCCATTGGTAAATGCAGAAAATACGCAGTCCGGATGGGTTTCGCATAGCCGGATCAGGTCTTTCTTCCGGACGAGAGGCTCCCCTCCTGTAAACAGGTACACATAGGTCCCCAGCTCTTTTCCCTGTGTCACAATGTTATCCATATCTTCAAATGTCAGGTTCATATGGCTTCCGTATTCAGCAGCCCAGCAGCCGGTACATTTCAGGTTGCAGGCACTGGTCGGGTCCATCAGGATTGCCCATGGGATATTGCAGTTGTATTTCTTTTTATTCTCTACCTGCCGCTGATATCCCAGAAGAGAGGCATTGATGATCAGATTCTCAAAAAGACGGTTCCGAACCTCTGTGTCTACGTCATCCCAAAGGCTCATAATCAGCTTGTACCAGTTGCTGTCCGGGTTAGAAATCACTTTTCGTATGGATTCCCGTTCGGCCTGCAGCGTATTTTTTACATCGAACTTATCAAACCAGTCCATTAGCTTTGGTAAATTCGTCTCCGGATTTTTGTCCATATAATTCAATGCCTGTTTTGCGGCAAATACTCCAACTTTTTCTTTCAGTACCATCGTTTGTCCTCTTTCTTAAGTATTTTTATTATTTTGTTCTTTCAGATCTCAATGCAAGTTTATTTTTTCTTTTTTACGATTACCGCAACTGCTCCAGCGATAACTACAATAATTGCGACAATAATCACTTTTAATGTCATATGCTTGATCCCCTTTCGTGTTTTGATGAATTGATTATCCCATTCAAATGTTTATAGAGTGTCAGTTTATTGTTAAAGTATTATTAATCTGCTCTTTTTTTTGAACCTTTTTTACAGTCTTTTTGTTTGAATTACTTTCATTGTCTCTCTCCTTATCCTAACAATTCATTTGCTTTTTTGCATATCTGGTAAATTTCATCATACTTCTGCTCAATGAGCGGTGTTACCTGCGCCGATTTGCTCTTGCGGATTGCACAGTAACCGAAATATGGAAGAATCCATCCGAGGAAACCTGGGATTGCCAGGATAATGCATAATGCCACCATCGGTGGTTGATGGGTGACCGCAAAAACCGATCCCGCCATAAATGCGCTTCCTATCATACCGAGGGTATAGGCAACAATAGATGCTCTGGCCGTTTTTGATGCTTCCAGGCTGTTGATTTCCTCCACGCCACTGTCAAACTGGCGCTGAAGGCGAGTCAATTCTGTCTTATTGTTTATCTTTCGATCCCGTTTGAATTTCATGCTGACAGTTCCGAGTCCTTTTGAAGGGGAAGATGTGCTGTCCAGACTCCATCCGAAATTCTCATACCCGTCGGCATAAACAGATTCCATTTCCAGTTTTGTTGAAATATCCTTATACTCATAACCTATAAAACTTTTTTCACTCATTTTTTTCCTGCCTTTCGTTATTTGTCATTTGCAATTTCAGAATTAAGGATAACTCTTCTTTATTTACAAATTGCTTATAATTTGTTTGAGCATTGTTAATTTAACTAATTTTGAAATTATTTTTGGCAGACAAAAGTCAGAATCAATAAGTATAGGGGAGCTCCCTTTTGCGGAATGCTCCCCTGATACTTCGTGTATTTTTAAATTATTTGCGTGGATGCTACTTTTGACCGATGAACCGGTATAGACAGAATATACACCATGGTGCCTTTATCCATTTGGGATGCAAGCCGCCTGTTAGCGGTAATAATTACTCATAGCTGGAGGAAATCAAACCTGTGAGTGGTTATCATAAATCGGTCCTGTTGCTGCCACAAGGGTGCCTGAAATGGTAATCATAGCAACCATTAGTCCCTGAATCCCTGCATGTATCACCCATATATAATCATTGGACTTGATTGTATGCTACATTAACGTTTTACCAATTACATTAAGCGCCTACAAAAGTTCATTTCCCTTTTTGCAGATTTCATAGATTTCATCATATTTTTCTTCTAACAAAGGTCTCCGCTTTTCTTTCTGTTTTTGTACTGATGATTTATAGATAAAATATGGCAGAATCCAACCTATAAATCCCGGGATGGCAAAGAGGATGCATAATCCGATCATCGGTGGATCTGCAGTTACTGCAAATGTAGAACATGCCATAAAAATGGTACCTGCTATCCCAATTCCCAGCGAAACCATCGTAGGAACAGAGGTCTGTGCTTTTTTCATTATCTTGATTTCATTCATACAGGATTCAAAATGGCGTTCCAGGCGGGTGAGTTCCACTTTGTTTAAGATGACCCTGTCACGTTTCAGACATAATAACACATTCCTGCCTTTTTTTGACGGTGGTCGATCCCCGTCTGCAATCCAGCCAAAATTCATATATCCATCCAAATACATGGAAACTTCTCCTTCTTCTATTTCCACATCTTTATAATCATATCCGGTGAATTTTTTTCGTTCTCTTATGATGTCATTCATATGCTATACCACCTCTTCCTGAATTGGAATTTGTACTGTGAATGTACTCCCTTTCCCCACAGCACTTTCTGCAAAAATAATGAATCCTGACAGTTGCAGCACCCGCAAAGCAATGGCAAGTCCTAATCCGTTTCCTTCTGTTGCATGGGAAGTATCACCCTGATAGAATTTGTCAAAAATATGCTGCAGTGTTTTTTCACTCATACCACAGCCATTGTCTTCTATCTGGACAAGGATTTCTTTTTCATTGGAGGTCTGTCGCAAGATAACCGTTCCACCTGACTCAGTAAATTTCACTGCATTGGACAACAGGTTATTCCAGACAAGTGCCATTAGTTCCTCGTCCGCGGATATTATGGCCCGTTCCTCAATATCTGCAATAAACTCGATTCCTTTCTTTTCCCATATGTCTTCAAACTGCAGGGCACATTCACAGAGCTGCCTGCAGACATCATATGGCTCCGGCATTGGTGTGATTGCCTGTTTTTCCAGTTTGCTTAATTTCAGCATATTTGTAATTAAATTAGAGAGCCGATGGGTTGCGTTCAGTATCATTTCGGTATATTCTTTACGCTGATTCTCTGGCAGATGATCTCTGTGCAGCAATTCCGCATGACTTTGTATGATAGAAAGAGGGGTTTTTATTTCATGGGAAACATTGGAGAAGAAATCAGTTTTTAAGGTCTCAATACTCCCAAGCTCTTCCACCATCTTGTTGAAGTCCATTATCATAAGATCTAAATAATCCTTCTTTTCTAAAGTGTGAATAGGAGGTACAAAAACAGAGAAGTCCCCATGTGCTACTTTATCTGTTGCTTCTGCAAGCTGCCTCATGGGGATGTCATAGGTCTTCCTCACTTTCCGCCTGGTGAAAAGTGTTAATCCAATGGCTACTGCAGACCAGTATAAAATAGGAATCGCAGACTGGAGTAAATCATTCCATCCCAATGTGTCCATCAGCACCAGAAGCCCGGTATGTACTCCCGACATAAATAAAAGCACACCCAGGTATATGGCAAAAAGGGAAGGCGGAAATCTGGACTCTCTGATCGTATTTTTGATACTGTCTTTGGGATGCTTCATAACAGTACCGCCTTATACCCAAGTCCCCGGACTGTTTTAATCTCAAATCCCTCACAAGCGAAAAATTTGTCACGCAGCTTCGTAATGTATACATCCACTGCCCGTAAGCTGGTTTCGCTTTCTACGCCCCAAAACTCATCCATAAGCTGTGCTCTGGAAAATGTCTTTTTCGGATAAGACAGAAGCTTATAAATAATGTTGAATTCTCTAGTGGTAAGACTTATCTCCTCTCCGTCAATTTCTGCACTCATACCATCCGCATCCAGCTCCAGATTACCAATGACAATCTTTCTCTCCATCTCAATATTGGAGCGGCGCAGAAGTGCCCGTACCCTGAGCAGGAGTTCATCCAACTCTATTGGTTTGACCATATAATCATCAATTCCGAGCTGAAATCCTTTTTGTTTCGATGGCAGATCATCCTTTGCCGACATGAAAAGGATAGGGATATTCTTGTTTACAGCCCGAACCGTTTCTGCAAATTCAAATCCATCAATTTCCGGCATCATAATATCAGAAATAATCATTTCATAAAGGTGATTGTACATTTCTTCGTATGCGCTGTTTGCATCCAGGCATCCTTTTGCATTAAATCCACAATCATTCAGGTATTTGCATACAATCTTATTCAAATTTCTATCATCTTCTACCACAAGTATATTAATCATTTATAATTCCTCCATCCACTATTTCTTTTTGCCGCTTCATCGTCCAATATATTCCATAAATCCCCATGCCAAGAACCATAAGACACATAGCTGCTCCCGTACCTGCATTCATCATTCTCACAACTCTGTCTTCCAAATCCCCATGTCCAAAAGAGGAAAGCATAGCGGTCTGCAAAGACAAAACGGCAACACAGGCATCCGCATACCCAATGCTCCGGATGGTCATCAGAAGTGGGGATTTCATTCTACCGGCTTTTATCCTGCCAGCAATCGCAAGGGGAATCTTAATAAACGCGTAAAGTGCAAAGGCGTAAATTGTATACCCCGGATAATGCTTACCCCCTTGAGAATTCAGGGTAAGCATTACCATTCCTCCAAGTGCGGTTGTCATAAAAATAAACAGGATACTGCAGTTTTTGTAAACCGCAAGTTCTAGAAGTTTCAGCTTCCTGCTCTGTTCTGTTTTTGATATGCGCCTTTCATAATTCACCGCCAAGTAGCGCATTACACTTAACAGTACATAATAAACTGATAACGTCATATACCAGGCCGATTGGCTTTTGATACCAATCACACCGTTAAAAACAGCAAATACCATATTTATCATTAGCCCTGTTGTTGCAAATGTTACAGTACGGTACCTGTAATTACTAACCAGAAGATGCGCAAAATGATATTTCCCAATCATAGGTCTCACAATTTTCTGTATTTTGAGTCTAATCAATTTTACATCTGAAACCAGATAAAAACAAGTTATCGTCAAACTGCAGGCTGCTATTACATAAATCAAGGTCCCAAGTGGAACTGGAAATACTTTATTCTTGACATTCAGCATAGAAAGTACTGCAGTGAGAAGCAGGCTAATATATAAAAAAGTTCTGTATTTCCACTTTAGTGCAGGGATTCTCTTCATCCGCTTCTTATCTCTCTGTATCTTATTCATTTTCCTCTGCCTTCCAAAAGTACATTTTAACATGAATGAAGATATTCCTAATCCATATTATTTCTCGAAGAGTACAATGACAAATTTATTGCCAATAGCATTTAATAACTTAACAGATATTTTTTTGGTTGATAGTAAAAATATAAGATACTTTTGTTTGTTTTATGTTTAGCTTTTGTTACAGAAATATTAATTTAGAATAAGAAGATTAGAACACAACACAATTTCAACGAAAATATGTATACTAGAGAAAGGGTGCAAAAACTGTGCAAAGCAATACATAAGGACAGCTTGCAAAATAGACTGGGCAGAAGAAAGTCGCATAAATCAACCATCTTCTGCCCAATTAAAACATCACTAATACAGTGATAAATTACTTTATAAAATTATATTTTACTCCATATCAGTGGAAATCGTAGCCTGGATCAAACTGTTATTATCCAATTTTGCAAGCTCTTTAACTTTGTCCATGGATAATCCTGCCGCGTCGGTAAAACGCTCTCCGTATTCCGGATCTGCCAGGTAACAGTGCACTGCATGACGGTACTTAATATTCGGGGTAACACTAGCTATATCCCCTGCTGTATTTTGTATCAGAATCTCCTTCTTCTCTTCTGTCAGAACACGCCATAAGTCCCCACCAGCGCGGAAACAGTCATCCGTTGGATCATCCTTAGGATCATAGCGATACATCGCACCTTCCAGTGAAAGTTCAGGTTCCATAACCTCAGGCTGTGCCGTCCATGCTCCGGCACTGTTTGGCGTATAAGCGGGAGTCCCTCCATAATTGCCATCCATACGCATGGCTCCGTCCCTATGATACTCATTTACCTCCACTTTTGCGCGGTTTACCGGGATATGATTATGGTTTACACCCAGCCTGTAGCGCTGTGCATCACCATATGCAAACAATCTTCCCTGTAAAAATCGGTCAGGACTAAATCCAATACCCGGCACTACATGTGCAGGAGCAAATGCAGCCTGCTCTACCTCAGCAAAATAATTATCCGCATTTCGGTTTAATTCCAATTCTCCCACTTCAATCAGCGGATATTCTCCATGTCTCCAGACTTTAGTGATATCAAATGGATTTTCATAATGGTTTGCAGCCTGTTCTTCTGTCATAATCTGAACATACATCGTCCATTTTGGAAAATCACCCTCTTCAATCGCATCATACAAATCTTTCCCGTGATATTCTCTGTCCACGCTATTGACTTTAGCTGCTTCTTCATTTGAAAAATTCTTTATCCCCTGCTGGGTTTTAAAATGAAATTTACACCAAACACGTTCATTTTTATCATTGTAAAGAGAAAAGGTATGCTCACCAAAAAAATGCATATTACGGAAAGAAGCTGGAATTCCACGATCACTCATAACTACCGTTACTTGGTGGAAGCATTCTGGAAGAAGTGTCCAGAAATCCCAGTTATTTTGTGCAGAGCGGCGCCCGGTACGGGGATCTCTTTTGACAGCACGGTTCAAATCCGAGAAATTATGAACATCTCTGATAAAAAAGGTAGGAGTGTTATTCCCGACCAGATCCCAGTTGCCTTCTTCGGTATAGAACTTCGTGGCAACACCACGTATATCACGTTCACAGTCTGCTGCTCCTCGTTCTCCTGCTACCGTAGAAAATCGAGTGAAAGTCTCTGTTACCGCTCCAGGCTGTAACACCTTTGCTTTGGTGTACTTAGAAATGTCATGTGTTACAGTAAATTTTCCATAAGCCCCCCAGCCTTTGGCGTGCATACGGCGCTCTGGAATAACTTCCCGGTTAAAATGTGCCATCTTCTCCATCAGCCATACATCCTGCATCACTACAGGTCCTCTTGGACCGGCGGTTATTGAAACTTCATTATCAGCTATGGGTGCACCAACCTCATTCGTTAACTTCTTATGTTCATTCATTGTAAATCTCCTTTCGTAGGTGAAATAAATATATCATTAACAGTTACAGCATTACTTACGTTTTGGATTTTGTGGAAACCAGCCTGTAACAAATAGCGAAATTAAAAACCTCTTCTCCGGCGAATTGAACAATAGCAGGACAATTGAATTTAGTATTTCTTACAAAAACAGGCACATGCTGATAATCCAAAGATAGCAGCCTGTTTTAGGAAGCATCAGCATTCCTATTTTGGGGTTACGGTTTGTAAAAAGAACAACCGGAAGATAAAAAGAAAAGCTTAATAAAATTGCCAGCCACATATAATGGATACTTAATATCACATTCCGATTCAGGAAAAAAAGAATGGAAACCATAATTCCTATTACAAAAAAAGGAATATTGCGATATATGCCCCATTTTACCGGAGGTTTTTCCTCCACCCAACGGTTTGCAGGCAGAAAACAGAGAGCTACACGCAGCACAGCCATGGCGTATATCAGATAGTTCCATAATGGAAGTACCGGAATACTGCTTATCTGCAGCCCTATTTGCCAAAGAAAAAGATAAAATACTGTCATCGAAACAGAGGTGATCTGTTTGCCACGCCCTAAGGCAGTGCGCAAGACCTTTTCATTTTTAGAAATAATAACCTGGATACGGGGAATCAAATGAAAAGAATCTCCAAACACCAATATTAAAGCCATGATCCCAGCCAGCGTATGCAAGCCGGAACTGGATGCCATAAGCAGCACCATTCCTATTATAAAAGCTGAGACTAAATACATTATATCAAAAGCTATTTCAAGATTACCAAAGACTCTTTTCATGATGTTCTCCAATCTGAAAAACTAATAATAGTTCCTGTTATTATAATAATACTAATATGTAATTTTGTCAAGAAAATATTTGAAAATTTTGAATATTCTGGAAACAGTTCCCCGCTATACAACTACAACAAACGCCATCTTAAGTTTGTCGCATATCAACGTGATCTATAATTTAATCGTCGCAATATTTGATAAATCCATGGTAACTGTAGCTGTATCAAATTTTATCTCATATAATATTAAGGACTCTCCGGCATAATCTATTGTACTTTCATAATCAGGTATTTTTCTGATAAAGCAATTGGCTAGATCAAAAATCGTGTTTTTACTTATGTAAGCAATCCCTTTCGCTTTGACATGAGCTTCTCCGTTATGTGGTATTGTAGTAAATGCAACATTTTGATTTGCTTTCATTTCTTTAACCTTGTCATTGTTTTTGAAAGTTGTAAAATATAAGATATTATTATCTGGATTAAAATAGAAGTTTACAATTCTAACATTTGATATTTTATTAATGTTAGTTGCTAATGCTATTTCTGTTTGCTCATCCATAATCCTTATAAATTCTTTTAGTGTTTCCATAATAAATTCCTCCTTTAGTTGTTGATACGAATATAGTATAATATATAGTGGTTTCAGAATATGACACCATTTATGAATTAAATTGAAATGAGGATGATAGATAATATGCATAAATCAACACGTTTGAATGATATGATGATTTTTCTTAATGATAAAAATCACTTTAATTTAAGAGACCTTATGCAGGAGTATGGAATTTCTAAAAGTACCGCAATTAGGGATATCCGAGCGCTGGAAGAAATGGGAATGCCGATCTATTCTGAACCCGGGCGGAATGGCAGGTATGGTGTATTAAAGAATAAACTTCTATCACCAATTATTTTTTCAATCGATGAAATGTACGCCCTGTATTTTGCAATGCTGACTCTAAACGCATATGCAGAAACGCCGTTTCATCTAAGTGCTTTAAAACTAAAGCAAAAATTTGAAATGTGTTTATCAAATGAGCTTAGAAACAATATTCATAAAATGGAGGGAATTTTAAGATTTGAAGCAACAAAACATCACAATAGCAGTCCATTGTTAAATACTATACTTCAATCAGCAATAGCTGATAAGGTCTGCAAGATCACTTATATAAAGAATAATTCTGACATAACTTATCATATACAATTCTTTGACATCTCTTCCTCATTTGGGCAGTGGTATGCAACTGGATTCGATTATGATACAAAAAAAGTCCGCGTGTTCCGCTGTGACAAAATCACAGGCATTACGGAAGATCGTTCATATGAAGCCAAACCAATTAAAGAATTACTTAATTTTTCGGCTAATATTTTTCAATCTTCAGATGCTTCAAATTTTGAAGTTCATATTTTGCCAAAAGGAGCAGATTTGTTTTACAAAGAAAATTACCCCTCCATGCAATTAATTACTGTCAATGGGGAATATATAATAAAAGGATTTTATAATAAAGGGGAAGAGAAATTTATTGCAGATTATTTTATTTCTTACGGGAAGCTCGTCAAGTCAATTTATCCTAACCAACTAAAAGATCTTATAAATAATCGAATATCTGAAATGTCACAATATTTTTCTGAACTTTAAAAAGGCATACAGCATTGGCTATTGCTGTACACCTTTTTACTTACTCCTCTTCTATTACCCCTATGACTGTTCCATCAGTTTTGTATCCGTGCACATAACCCCGCCATATTCTGCAAAGATACCTATGGATCCGGTTGGAATATCATAACATCTAGAAGCCAGTGCCACATCATCCACATAAACAAGGATCACGGATCCGCTGACAATAAGTTTTATCTTTGCTTGGTTGCCGCAAAAGCTTATCGGTCTTTCCTCCAGATACAACTGACTTCCATCCACCCGCTTGTAATTATCCAGGAGTATCTTACCATGGGTTATTTCCAGCCGCAGCTGAACCCATTTATTTAATTCTTCACTGTCTGCATGAATCATAAGTCCCACTGCATAAGTCCCCGACCTCCAGGACAGCGTTGTTTCAAACAGGCAAGTCTCCTTTAGATCTCCGGCTTTCACCCATCCAAATCCCTCCGGGACAAAACCCTTAATCGACTCTTCTTTACAGGTGAATACGCCCTGGTTCGGAAGAAATTGAAGCGGCAGGTGTTTGTCGAAGGATTCTTCTATTTCCTGAACCATTCCAACGCCCAGTGTTCCATCTTCTCTCTGTATCAATTCATGCACCAGTGCATTCCCTCCCCAGATACAGCCTTCCTTATCATCACACCCTTTTCTTACCGCCTGCCAGCCTACCAGATAACGTTTTTTTCCATTGGTCACGGTTTTTGCCGCATATAGCTGTCTGCCATCAAACATATCATCCTTTTCCGGAACCCAGTACGGTCCATCAAAAGACTTTGCAATACGGTATCTGGTTTCCCACCATCTGGAGTAATTAGAGAAACTCAAATACCACCAACCATCCATCTGAAATACATCATGGCATTCATGCGTTATATATGTACGGGGAGAATAGAGGGTTTTATAATGCTCCCATTTTCTAACATCATCTGATACATATACCGCAGTACATCCATTTCTAAGTTTTTCTCCGCCCTTTTGCGTTGCCGTAATCAGCATACAGAATTTTTGGATTTCTTCATTCCAGATCACATGTGGATCACGCCAATGCAAATTTTCATAATAACGGGTATCCGGTTTAAAGAAGAATTCACGGTCCTTAGTCCAATGCTTTAAATCTCTGCTGACTGCCCTCATGATAACCTGCTCATTCTTCCCTTCTTCACCATGATTGCCTTCACAAAAACCGGTATAGTGAAAATAAAATATTCCGTCATGCCAGAATACACTTCCGGTACCTATGTGCCAATCCTGATCGCTTGGAGAACCGTTCTGCAATGCCAGATAAGGCTCACTGTATGTTACAAAGTCTTTTGTCTCCGTTACATATACACAACATTTATATAAATAAAACAGATAATAGGTCCCCTCCCAGTAAAAAGGCATAAAATCACCACACATCTCTCCATGAGGCATTTCCGGGTATTGATTTTCCGGTGTATAAAAAATATTGTAATTCCCTTTCATTTTTTCCCATCCTTTCTAATGAAAATTCAGCCTGATGTCTTCCAATCAATAGTTAACTTTGCCAGCAGGCATAAATGAACTTTCTTATTTCGCAAATGTAGTCTTATACCAATCATTAACTTCCGCTGTAATTTCATCTCCTCCCAAAGACTTCCAATCTGTTACGAACTGATCGAAAGTTTCTGGTTCCTGAGTGCCCATAATGATATTGACATATGTTTCTGACTGCAATTTATCAAGGGATGCCAGCTTTGTTCCCATAGTGGGCGTAGATGCTCCAAAAAATACGGATTCTTTTAATAAATCTTTTGCCTTATAGTCATTAATAATCGTGTTCCAACTGCCTTCCGGTCCGATAAACTTATCATAATTCCATCCCAGGGAGTCTTTTGACTTATCCGAACCGCCATCCCGGAATGCCTTAATGGTTTCATAATAACGTTTTGCCTCCGGATGGATATCTTCCTCTTTTACCTTACCTTCTAATGCATCTTTAATTTCTGCATAATACGTATTACACTTCTGCACAGCGGGATCTAATGCCAGAGCCGGATATTCTGCAAAATTTATTCCGGTTTCCGGATCCACACCAAATGTATTTAAAGTATCTTCCGTAGAATCTATGGAATTAATTTTATCCTGAAATGCATTGGCAAGTTTAATTGCTGCCTCAGGGTTTTTGCAATTCTTATTTACTGCATAATATCTGTTCAATCGAATATAAGAAATTGGCGCCGCTTTGTCAGCTGCGGATACAATAGGGTAACACTGCCAGTCTGCCTTTGGATTTTTTTCGATGCAGCTCTTCGCCGCTCCCCACGGGGTACCTTCATTTCCAAAGAACATGCCGACTTTACCCGCGGCGATATCCTCAGACAATTTTACTACGTCTTTTACACCAAATTCAGGATCGATCAATCCATCCTGATACATCTGATTCAGTTCTTTTAATGCAGCCTTCATTCCAGAGCGGATACCGGTATAGGATATTTGCCCGCTTTCATCCGGCAGCCAGGCTCTTGCATAAGCTCCATATGCCGCAAAAAAACCTTCATAACTTCCCGGACTGGCTCCATCTGCTTTGTTGATATCTTTCTGAAATCCGATTCCCCAGGTATCATCCTTACCATTTTGGTCAGGGTCATCATATCGAAACGCTTTTGCAACTGCTAATAATTCTTCCATTGTTTTCGGCGCCTGAAGCCCAAGACTATCTAACCAATCTGTTCTGATCCAAAGCAGGTCACAGGTAGAATCTGCAGGTGCCGGCTGAGGAATAGCATACAATTTACCGTCTATTTTAGCCGATGCCAGCTGTGTTCCTCCATCCGCTTCCAATGCAGATTTCAAAAGCTCTGATCCTTCTTTTTCGTATACCTCAGTAAGATCTGCCAGCTTTCCAGCCTGAGCCAGCTCCGCAAATTCTTTGGCTGGAAGTTCAATAATATCAGGAAGGTCATTGGATGCAATTGCCATGGTAAGCTTCTGGGTGTAATCATCTCCTGCTGCGGCAATTGTGTAGTTCAGCTTAATTCCAAACTCGTCCTGATAATAACGAGTCCATACATTGTTATTAATGTCATCCCCTTCTCTATATTTTTCATTACCACTTAACTTGTGCATGATGGTAATTTCCTGGCTGGTATCCTCTGCCGCATTACTGCCTGAAACAGCCTCTGCAGATCCAGACTCCGCTTTATCCCCATTACCACATCCTGCAGCTGTTACTGCCACCACAGCAGCAAGCATCATTGCCAATACTTGTTTCCTTCTCATAAAAATCCTCCTTAAATTTTATATTAAAAGCATATGCTTTTGGAACTATTCCTTGACGCTACCCATTACCACTCCTGTCACAAAATACTTCTGCAGAAATGGGTAAATCAACAAAATGGGAACGGTACAAAGTAAAATAAGTGCGCCTTTAATACCCCGCCCGGTTACTTCCATGAGATTTGGATTTCTCATCAGCATTTCGGAAGTAATTTTGGATACATCAAACTTTAAAACCATTGACTGCAGGTATGTCATCAACGGATATCTCTCCGGCAGATTCATATAAATCAGTCCGTCAAACCATGCATTCCAATGATTCACGATTACGAATAACGATACCGTTGCCAAAGATGCTTTTGACAGCGGAAGATATACCTTCCACATGGTTACAAACCAGTTAGCTCCGTCAATCAGTGCTGCTTCTTCTATCGCTTTTGGGATTCCCCGAAAGAAATTCATCATAATCAGTACGCAGAACATTGGCACTGCTTCCGGCAAAATCAATGACCAGAAGGAGTTGATCAGATGCACCTTACTGACTACCAGATAGGTAGGAATCAATCCACCGTTGAAACACATGGTGATCAGGAAAAACCATGTATAAAATTTCCTGCACCTGAATATTCTGGGATCATCTTTCGATAATGGGTAAGCTACCAGAACAATCAGCGCCAGATTCACTATCCATCCAAGCAAAACCCTCAGGATCGTAACTGCAAATGATTCAAAATACTGTTTATTTGACAAGATGTATTCATATGCAGCCGTACTGAACTCCTTCGGCAGGAAATGTACGGCATTGGCATCCACCATTTGCCTGCTGCTAAAAGAGACTGCAAACAGATTAATCAGCGGAAGCAGGCAGGTCAGCGTTAAAGCTCCCAGAAATAAATAATTACATATCATGAACGTCTTACGCCCCATTGACTCTTTTATTTTCATTAATGTTTTCCTCCATCTACTCCCTAAAACACCTTGTATCCCGCCACTTTATCAGCCAGCTTATACCCGGCAACGATCAGTATAAATGAAATAACCGACTTAAACAGACCAACCGCAGTTGCCAGATCGAACTTGGATTCGATCATACCAATCCGGTAAACATAAGTATCAATAATATCCCCCGTAGCATAGACCTGTGGACTGTATAGGTTAAATATCTGCTCAAATCCTGCCTGCAGGACATTTCCGATACTAAGTACCATCATCAGAAGAATCATGGGCAGAATACAAGGGATCGTAACATGAAGAATTTGTTTCCACCTTCCTGCTCCATCCATCTTGGCAGCTTCATAATAAGTAGGATCAATTCCGGTAATTGCCGCCAGATAAACAATTGTTCCCCATCCCAGCTCTTTCCAGACATCTGTCACAACTATTGTATATGGAAATGCTTTTGCATCACCCAGAAAAAATATGGGATCTAATCCAACTGCCTGCAGCAATTGATTGATAATGCCTCCTGATGGTGATAATATGTCAATAAAAATTCCGGCAAGTGCCGCCCAGGATATAAAATGAGGCAGGTATAAAATTGTCTGGACGGTCTTCTTATATTTTTTGGCACGAATTTCATTGATCAGCAGGGCAATCACCACTGGAAGTATTAGATTTCCAATTAATTTCAGTACTGCAATAAAAATGGTATTCCAGATCACACTGGAGAACCCCGGCAGAGTAAACAGATATTTGAAATTATCCAGGCCCACCCATGTCTGGTCAAAAAGACCTTTTAGCGGCGTATACTGTTCAAATGCCATAGTAATTCCGGCAAATGGAATATACTTAAATATAAAGGTAATGATAACAGCCGGCAACAACATTAAATGGAAGGGTACTTCCTTTTTGAACCATGATTTTGTTCTCATTCTTTTCTTATTAACCATCATTTGCTTCCCTCTCTTTCTTGTCATTACTATAACAATTCCGCCATGAACCGTATATAAAAGAATTATAACTTTTATAGCAAAATTAATAGTTCTTTATATGGGTTCATTACGCAAAACCCCCGAAATACACTTCTTATGCATTTCGGGGGTTATCCAAAGCTTTCATACTGTTTGATTTTAATCAATCTTATTACCATACCAGACAATTACAAAGAAGCTGAATGGGCTGATGACAAACCGCTCATACTCTGGCATCCCTATATTCCTGAGGCGTGACCTTACAATGATTCTTAAATATCTTTATAAAATAAGTTGTATTCTGATACCCGCACTTGTGTCCAATCTCATAGATTTTCATCTGAGAGTTTGTCAGTAACTGCTTCGCCAGTTCAATCCTGCATTTTTCAATATAATCCCGCATGCTGATGCCCTCTTCCTGCTTAAAGATCCTTGACAAATAAACATGATTAAACCCCATACTTTCTCCAATTACAGGAAGAGACAAGTCTTCAGAAATATGGCCCAGGATATACGCTTTCACTTTCTCACTCTGGCCTAACTCCCCTTCTTCTGCAGTAATGCCGCGAATCTCTTTTATACACGCTAAAAGCTGATTCAGATAAACCGCCGCTTCATCCCAGACCTCAAAACTTCCCGGATCAAATAATTCAATTAAACGGATTTTTGCCGCCAGCTTCATTCGGATATTGTTTTTATTAATATAAGATATCAGCATATTTGCAATAGAATAGTAAATTTCAAGTGCATGCATAGAGTGACGTCTGGCACCAGAGAGAATGGTCAGAAGTTCTTCCAGCTGCTCTGTAACACCGGCAAAGTTTTCTCCGTTTAACCATTCTTCTAACAGATTTAGTTTTTCCCACACCGGTCCCAGTGATTGCAGAAGTCCCGCTTCCTCCGAATCGGTAGAATCGCTAATTATTTCACTTTCTAAAATCACATAATTATTTTCATTGATGCGGTTCCTCTGATACTGCTCCCACAAATTCTTATGTTTTTGTCCAAGCTCCTGCCAGGAAACCGGCTTTGCTGCAATGGCAAAATGAACATTCGAATTCAAGCTTTCCAATATCAGAGACTGTATATCCATTAAGGAAACCACAAGCAGACTCGCCAGATCTTCTCCTTTTGTTTCCATCACCCACACCAAATGCCCGTGATACCGGCTGCTATGTATCTTTTCGATCTTATTCCCATAAGACTTCAGAAGCATATCACTTACCATAACACACACTTCTTTCTGCACCTTTTCATCAGGTTTTTCTGTCCCATTTCCAATCAAAAGCAACAGCGACTCGCTGTTTTCAACCGGTTCGTCTAAACGGTTCATAAAACGATCAAATTCTTCTCTGGAAGCTATATTTCCATCCAGGATACTGCTGATTGCCTGCTGCTTATACACCGGCTCCATGAGTTCTATTTTATTTTTGAAATTGTCTTCTTCTCTTTTCAGCCGTCCTGCTTCCTTTACTTTTGCAATCATCTTACGCACTCCGGCAACAATCACTTCATCTCCCTCTGTTTTCAGGATATAATCATCCGCTCCCTGTTTGATCGCCGAATAGACCAACTCAAATTCATCATATCCCGATAAGAAAAGTACATGGATATCGGATTTCATCTCATGCATTTTTTTCGCCATTTCCATCCCGTTCATACGGGGCATCTTTACATCGCTCAGAACAATATCCGGCATACGCAGCCTGAATATCTCCAGTGCACGCCTGGCTCCGTAGCAATTGTATACTTTTACTTCTCCTTTCAGTTCTTCCTCCAGCAGCATCTTCAGCCCATCTGATATAATCGCCTCATCATCTACGATCAATAACGTATACTCCTCTTTTTTCATCCCTATTTCCTCACTTTAATATGAACTTTCAGTCCTCCTAATCCTGACCGGAAAACTTCAATGGAACGTTCCTGGTTAAAATAAATATTCAGCCTCTGATTGATGTTAATCAAAGCAGTAATATCCTCTTTTTCCTCCACACCGTAAATCTTATCCTGAATGATTGCAAGCTCATCATCCGTTATCGTTCCTGAATTTTCAATGCAGATAATCAGCCAGCCGTCCACCTCTGCATAATTCACCTGTAATAATATTTCTTCTTCATCATACAGCTCATCCACCACATATTTAAAAACATTTTCAATGATTGGCTGAACGATCAGTCTGGGCACAATTATCTCATGATATTGCTCCGGCAGGTCATCAAAAACAATTTTCATCTGTCCCTTATACCGGCAGCCCTGGATTGCCGCATAGGACTGTGCGTGTGCAATTTCATCAAACAGAGATTTTTCCGTTTTGGAATCCTTGGTGATATACTTAAAGAACTTTCCAAGATTCTCACAAACGTATAGGCTGTTTTCTTTATCATTCATTTTTATCAGCCTGTATAAAATAAAATAGCTGTTATACATAAAATGTGGATTAATCTGTGCCTGCAGATGTTTGAAGTTCGCCTGATTAATCAAAATCTCCTGTTTTAGCTCTTTGGAAATAAAGGTATCGATCCGCTGCGCCATCAGATTAAAGCTGTCATACAAATTCGCAAACACCTCATTTTTTGAGATTGGAATCCGGTATTGGAAGTTTGACTCCCGTACCTGTCCAAAAGCATCCACCAGCAGTACTTCAAGGGGTCTGAAAATCTTAGTAAAAAACAAGTTTGTACAAAATGCAACGGAAATCAGGATTAATACGCCAAACAAGATCAGATTTAAAACAAGCCGATTGTGATAAAACGGAATATTTTCCTGATGCTGGAGATAGTGAACCTTGTATTTTACGCCATTCTGGTGTGAGGAAAATACCTGATACTCATTACCGTTCCATTCTAATTTACTCTTATTTTCCCTCAAAACATTCAGTACATTTTCATCCACCGGGCCTGTCCCCGCAATGATATGTTCTCCATCTAAATCGGTCATAAATAGAATATCATTTTCTGTTAATTTTGCATAACGGAGTTCATTTTCAAAGGACTTCACGTCTACTTCGATTACAAATAAACCGGCTATATTTTCAGGATTCCACTTTTCACCCAGATAGTCAACATTAAGTGGATCCATAATATAAGCCCTTCCCTCCTCATCATATGAGATGATTTTACTTTGCTTTGCCATATCCACATACTTTTGAAACAAATTATGTGATATAATGTTATAACCATTCGGGGAAATTTCCAGATCCTGTTCTTTTAGATAGAAGGATGCATTTTTAATAAAGGAATTCGTATTTGTTATTTCCATACAACGCTTTGCTACCGTACTAATTAGTTTATCCTTTTGGACGCTGTTAATATGATCATATAAAGCATATAAGTCCAGAATCTCATTTTCCTTCAAAGTAAAATAAGTTGCCACCTTCATCTTGCCAATTTCACTTTCCAATTGCTTGGCAAGATAGTTCAGCCGTTCAGACTGACCTTCCTCCACAACATTGGCATAGTGGCTTTCTTCTTTATAATAGATATATAAATTCAAAAAAATACTGACTGTAATAAATATCACAAAAATTATAATCAGCCATTTGAATAAATAGCGTAAAAGCTGCTTTTCTTTTAAATCTCTTAACCTTATCATACGGTTTCTCCTCATTCATGCTTCATGTTCGGATACGGATTCGTATAAGTAATACAAAATGCTTACGTATTTAGTAAAGAACCCTTATAGGTTATTATACCTGACAGGAAGTAGAATTTATATGCAAAATACCATATGTTTATAGAAAAATTGCAACTTTGGGATGAACTGTATGGATCGGGAAGACTTTATTTTGTATGTATATCATAGCCGGGATATGTTAGAATGTATGTAACACCAAACCTACTTCGAGCCATAATGACCCGAAGAAAAACTATCGCCTTTGGCGTATAACATTAAGAAAAAATTAGACGAGGGGTAATTACAATGAACTACTATAATGAAAATAAAGAAGCCTGGGAAGAGGCATTTGAACATCGACATCCCGGCTGGGGAGAAGTGAATTATCAGAGATTGGTGAAGGAAGACCTTCCCTTTTTCTGCCCTGATGTGGCAGAGCAACTTAAAAAATTAGATTTGAGTGGCAAAGATCTTGCACAATTTTGCTGTAACAATGGACGTGAATTGCTTTCGCTTATGTATCTTGGAGCAAAAAGTGGAACAGGATTCGATATTGCCGAAAACATTATTGCACAAGCTGTTGATACTGCTGTAAAGGCGAGCATCAAGAACTGCAAATTTATTTCTTGTAATATACTGGATATTCCAGAGAAATATAATGATGCCTTTGATTTCGTCCTATTTACCGTAGGGGCTATCACATGGTTTCAAGATTTAAATGTCCTTTTTCAAAAGGTTTCCCGCTGCTTAAAACCAAGTGGTATCTTGTTCCTGCATGATTTTCACCCGATTATGAATATGCTGCCAATGCCTGGCGAGCCTGAATTTGATGAGAAACATCTTAATCAGATCACATATTCCTATTTTCGGAAAGAACCTTGGATCGAAAATGAGGGGATGAACTATATGTCTGAACCATATGCTTCAAAGACCTTTACCAGCTTTTCACATACCATGTCGGATATTATAAACGCGGTAAGCAATACTGGGATGCGCATTAAAAAACTGAATGAATATGATTATGATATTGGCTTATCAAATGTGTATAATCAAAAGGGTTTTCCACTCTCTTATCTGTTGATTGCAGAAAAACAATAACCGGTAGCCCCCCCCGGTTATTGTCCCGCAATAATCGCTGTAAGTTCCAGAGCTTACACGATTTACTGTTTACTTCATAACCCAGTGTCCTTCCAATCTTATTTTATAATAACCGTACTGCTCTGCCCCTTATTTTTGAAAATACGCTTGTAAGAATTCTTATATTTTCGTGGAACATTGATTTTTGCATTCTTATGAATTCCCTTTAATGCATTCTTTTTAACGGTTTTTAATTTTGTAGATTTGATTATAATAGATTTTAGTCTTGGAGTATTTTCAAATGCCTGAGCGTCAATCGTCCGCACATTTGCACCGATTGTCACCTTCTTCAGTTTTGAATAACCTCTGAAAGCTTTTTTACTAATGCCCTCTACGGTACATTTAACCCCTTTCAGTGATACAGTCCCCGGTATCACAATCGTCCTAATTTTTTTGCTGACAGCCCCTGTCACAATCACAGTTCCCTTTTTGCCTGAAACCTTGGTAACCTTATATTTTAGACCTTTATAATTGTAAGACTTATTCTTTACAACAGTCTCTGTCAGTCTATTTTCTGCATTTTTCAAATCCGTTAATGCTTGATCCAGCTGTGCTTGCGTTGCATTCGGATTATTTAATAAGGACTTTACGTAGGTTCTGACCTTTGTAAATGTACTCCAGCTATTTGAAGTGTAACCAGTATTTTTCTTTTTGGAAGCCGAATTATATTGAATTTGAAGTTTTTGCTTATTTGGAGTCAGTTTTACGCTTACATTAAATGACGCTGTTTTCGAGACTCCCCGCTCTGAATAAGAAACGGTTACTGCTTTCGTTCCTGCCGTCTGAGAACTGAATCCAGTTACCTGATACGTACCTGATGACAGCACCTTGTTCGTTCCATCTGTATATTTTGCAGTGACTTTCAGTCCCGTCAGATCCAGTCCTTCTCCTGTCCTGTACTCTTTCTTTGTAGGAGGTACAAGCTCTATTTTATCCAACAGCACTTCTTTCTCCGGTGCCTTAACCGTCACATTAAATGAAGCGGATTTTGTCACCTCTCCCACTGTACAGATAACGGTAACAATTTTCGTTCCGGCTGTATCAGAGGAAAAACCGGTTGTCTCATACTCAACTGATGTCAGCTCTCTTTGTGTACCATCTGTAAAATGGGCAACAACCTTTAGTCCCGCTGAATCGAAGCCTTCACCAATTTTATACACGGTCTTTGAAGGAGGTGTGAGTTGTATATGTTCCAATACTGCTGTTTCCTTCAGTAGAATGGACACCTTTTCGGGCGTCATGCTGCTGTGCTTTAATTCACCGTCTACCAGCACTTTAAATCCTGCACCCTGTCCATAAACATCCCCTGTTTCATCGTATAGCATTGTTATATTCTTACCATGATACGGTACATTTTCAAGACAGAAATTACTCCATTCTCCCGTGGGGATCAATGGATTGATTGTTAAATTATCATCTTCGGCTGATCGGATTCCAAACAAACCGGAGATAACCAGATCATTAAATAATGAGTGGTTATAGTTCGGACTGCGCCCTTCATCTGCTATCCACTGTCCGGTATAGCCATCTAAATCTTCTGCAATCCATGAAGCTCCATTTTTATACTGCGCATAGGCATAATTTGTAAGCAGATGAAAATAGTCGTTGTCTGTAACCTGATTCTGCGTATAGTTATTGAGCAGGTTTGCCATTCCTGTTAGTGTCTGGCTAGTTGCGAACGGCCAAACCGGTCCATCCCATCTGCATATACCAGTTCCATATTCATTTTCCGGAGTTACACGCGCCCGGGACTTTTCAGCAGTCAGCAGTCCATAGGGTGCAAGGAAATAGTTTTCATCCATGAGATATTTCCAGGCCTCTGAATATTCATCATTATTATCTGGCATATTGAACATCCATGGTATATATCCAATCTGTTCCTTAACGCTTTGCAGATCACTCCCACTTGTAAGCCCGCCTCCTTGATCGGAAGCTATGACCTTATAAAATTTCTCCTCACTGTCCCATGTCTTTTTGTCAAAATTTGATTTGATTTCAGCTGCTTTATTGGCATAAGTTTGTGCTCCTTCCAGATCGCCTGTCAGTTCACAAAGTTTTGATATGGCAGCTGCATCCCCATACATATAACTGTTAATTGTTGGACGATATCCAAACATACTGGAGATTGAATTTTCCATTCCATCCCGATCATTATGCTGCCAGTACAATCCCAGATCGGCATTATACTTGTCTCCCCAGGCTTCATAATTTTCTTTCAATTTATCTACATAATTAAATATGAATTCATCTCCTGTAGTAAGGTACCGGTTATAAAAAGCGTCAGCAATCCAAAAGCTGTAGGCTCTAACCGATCCGCCCTTATCCATCCAGTGAGTAAGATAGTCATCTAAATACTTCCCGTCTTTCAGCCAACGCCCTTCTGATACATGAAGCCCTGCAGGACAGTTAATACTGTTATCCTTACCTGCCCACGGTACATTTGGCAAAAATTCCGATATGATATAATAATCATCTGCCGTCTTACGGATATGATTACGGTATGTATACCAACGGAAATAATAAGTCTGTTTTAATTTTTCATCGGGAACATCCAGATATGGAATGTTTTCTTCAAACCATTTTATAAATGCTGCTTTCTGCGTCGCTGCCGGATCCGGATCTGTCAAAAGCTGTAAAATTTTTTCTTCACTCTGGGCTTTTTCCGCTGACAATGCAAGAACTACTCTACATTCCGTACTCTCTCCCGGCTGTAGTTTAACCTGCTTTTTCAGTTTATCTCCCTGTATAACAAAGCCCTCATCACCCTGTATCACAGCTTCAAATCCTGCCAGGGTACCTGTGGCCTTGCTGCCTTCTTCAGCAAAGTTTAACGGGATACCTGCCGCCACGTCTATAGTCATTTCTGCTTCATCATCATTTAGCACCTTAAGAATTGAAACCAGTTTGTTATCCGGAGAAATATATTTTTGTCCTGCTACGGATACCTTTTGCGGCTTTGACATAAATGAATTTATAAGTTCAATTTCATTCATGGATATACATTTTCCATTTTGGGCTTTAAATACAACCTTAAATTTGTCTGACTTGATCTCGCTGAATGTAATTGTATTTTTACCGCTGCTAAACGTATCCGGCTTTTGCTGATAATCTGCTTCCAGCCATTCACCTCCTGATTGATACATTAATTTCACATCAGCTGGAGGAATTGTATTTCCACCATCTGAAAATATATGCAGGACAAGCGATTGTGCAGTTTTTGCTTCATCGAATTCGAGAGATACCCAGTCACCCTCTTCCGGTTTTGGATTATTCATTTCATCATCAGCCTGGCGGTAAGTGTTCCATCCCTTATTTCCCGAAGCTGTGGAATCACCGTCGAATGCATATTCCAAAGAGGCTCCCCACTTCTCCTGTGAAAAAGACGCAGATGCTTTAGGATATCCCGTTCTGGACGCTCCGGCTGCATGATTTATATGAATTTCCTCCAGACCTGTCTCATCATAGGAATACTGTAAATACTCAATACTATCTACGCCAAGTGCTTTACCTGGCTCCACTTCCAGCACTAGCTTAAATTTTGATGCCGAGACTTCCTGGGGCATCAGCAGTGTCTGCCATCCCCCCACTGGGGTATCTGTGCTTGATGCAGTTTCTTTCCATGCATCTGCTTCCCATACATATACCGTTATTTTTTCAGGATGTACAATATTGGCATCTGAAAAAGTATGTATGCGAATTTCATCGACAGACACATTTTCTGCAAACTCAATGGACGTCCAGTCACCTCCATCTGGAATTGGGAACGCATTCAAATCTTCCGGACGCCGAAATGTATTCCAGTTAGCACCATCTCCCCCTGTCTGTCCGTTATAGGCCTGTGACAAGGCACGTCCCCACAGCTCTTGTGAGAAGGATGCGTCTACTTTGGGATATTCTGCTGCCGATGCACCATTGTAGATTGAATTTGCATTTAATGAGATATTTGTTTTTATAATCTCCGGTTCTGTAGTCTCCTCCAGCTGATAATTAGATGTCACAAAGCTGGGTGTAAACTGAGCATCCTTCACTAATACAGGAATGTCATTTGCCTTAATCGTAACCGGCATCCCAAAACCTGCCGCAATGCCTGTCCGATACACATCCTGCTTATCAAATCCCCATCCCGGCTGATAAAGAGAAAATATATCCTCACTGTATCCCAGCGGAACATTGTCTACATACTCACGCTTAAGCAACTCATTAATGTCGGTGCCGGAAGTTATAATATTAGTCTGCTGATTGTTTACATTATCATTTGTTTCACTGGCATTCACAGATATAGTAAAATTTAAAAACGAATTACAGATAACGGTGCAAACCGTCACAATAGATAATAGTCTTTTGTACCTCATAGCATCTCTCTCCTTTACCCTCTTCATCTTAGTGTTTATCTATATCCATGAAATGCACCTGCCTCCCTTCCGTTATTTACATTTTTCCATTCCAAACTCTTTTTTCACTATTTCATGGATACTATTATCGTGATAATACCATTTTGATTCTCTCGCCGTCTTTATGATCTTTTAGCAAATATTTATAATAATATGACATTTTTCATTAAGAATAGGGGTTTAAAATAATAATCGGCAGTAATATGTAAATTTTGAGTAGTACCCTTATGTATAAGCGTTATTAATTATACAGCGGTTTGCCCTATTTCCTATTCTGTATCATATATATTCTTTTCCCTTACATATCCAATACTCATCATGGCACGGTCAACAACTTGTATAAGTATTTTTCTCCCTTCTTCTTCCGGCAATGTATCCAGGTCCACCCATTCTCCATTTACTTTAATTTGGCTGACTACTTCCAATGCCATAAGCCCATACCTCCATGTATAACCCATCTACTGGTTAAATTCTATGCGCTACGGGTTGTACTTGTTGATAATAAATTATATTTCTGGTTCTACTCAAGATCATCGAAATATTTCCGCATCTCTTTTTTGTTTCTATGTAACCTGGATTGTCTCCTATTGGTATCCTTACATCAATATAATTTTCTTTCACTTCTAAGAATTCATGAATATGATCAGCTTCTCTACATGTTTACTAATTACTAGCATCTTAAATATTGACATGTAATAACCATTGGTATAATACAATAGTTTTAATGATATCACTATAAACTCTACTACTAATCTTCATGTAATCATGATAAATAAAAGACCAGTGAAAACTTTGTCAACAAATCCTATGAGGTGATTTAATGAAAGATAATTTTTCTACAAACGATTACCAGGAAGGCGCACTCTATATTCGAGTGTCCACCGATAAACAGGAGGAACTGTCTCCAGATGCTCAAAAACGCCTGTGTCTGGAATATGCGAAGAAAAATAAAATAATGGTTTCACCGGAACATATTTATATAGAAAATGGAATATCAGGGCGGCATGCCGACAAAAGACCGGCTTTTCAAAAAATGATATCAAATGCCAAACAAAAGCCGGCACCTTTCCAGGTGATATTAGTGTGGAAGTTTAGTCGATTTGCACGTAATCAGGAAGAAAGCATCGTTTATAAATCACTTTTGCGTAAACAATGTAATATTGATGTTGTCAGTATCTCTGAGCCCTTGATCGAAGGACCATTTGGCAGCTTGATCGAAAGAATCATTGAGTGGATGGATGAATACTACTCTATCCGCCTATCTGGTGAGGTTGTCCGTGGAATGACGGAAAAAGCCCTGCGGGGAGGCTATCAGGCTGCGCCTTGTCTGGGGTATAATGCAGTGAGTGACGGCAAACCGTTTGTTATTAATGAAGAAGAATTTAAAATCGTAGAATATATTTGTAACCAATATGATCATCTTCATCTGGAACCTACAGGTATTGCCAGAAAAGTAAATGCCATGGGATATAGAACAAAACGGGGAAATAAATTTGAGAAACGAAGTATCGAGTATATTTTAAAAAATCCTTTTTATGCCGGCATAGTAATATGGAATGGCAATAAATTTATGGGCACACACGAAGTAAGGTTTAGTTTAGAACAATATGAAGCCCGCATAGCTCGTTTAAACAGTGAATTTCGACCTGTAAAACGCCGAAGTGTATCAACTTGCCAGCATTGGCTGTCCGGACTTATAAGATGTCCTATATGCGGCTCTACACTTGCTTATAACAAAAGAGAATGTAACGGAAATGGATTTTTTCAATGCTGGCAGTATAGCAAGGGAATGCATTCCAGATCTATGTGCATATCTGAGAAAAAGCTATATGATGGTGTAATCCGATATTTTGAAAGCGTATTGAATGGAATGAACTTTGAATATAGATATGCTTTGCCAGATAATCGCAGTGATGACAGCGAGTTAGATCTGTTAAAAGTACAATTAGAGAAGCTAAACAATCGTGAAAGACGAATCAAACTTGCCTATGAAAATGAAATTGATACATTAGAGGAATATAAAGAAAATAAATCCAGAATAAAAAAGGAACGTGAAGAAATAGA
Source organism: uncultured Robinsoniella sp. (assembly GCA_900540475.1). Taxonomy (GTDB): domain Bacteria; phylum Bacillota; class Clostridia; order Lachnospirales; family Lachnospiraceae; genus Robinsoniella. The sequence goes on from UQGG01000001.1 coordinate 301,120, forward strand.
TAAAATGATTGCATCCTATACTCCGTCTGAGCCTCAGGCTCTCTCAAATGAAGATGTAAAAAAGTGTATACAAAAAGTATACGATGTTGTAAAAAATCCTGCTATAGACTATGAATTAAAAGGTACTTTTATGAGATCGTTAGTCGAAGAAATCATTTATGACAAAGATAATAAAAGACTGCTATTCCATCTATATATCTCAAACCCCTTATAAATCAGGGGTTTGACAATTTACAGGATAAGAATTGGTTAAATATTTTGGTAAGCCAAAGCAAGCTCACAAACATATTAAAGCAGATTAAATCAGCAGATAATTTATACCTTTAGACTTTCTAGAATTAGAGAGATCATCTCGGGAAAACAATTAGGGATTGAAAAGGATCATGTGCAGCATTGCAGATTCATTGCCTGCATTTTTGTACGAATGAATGGTATCGGCTCTAAATCGTATGCTTTCACCATTTGCAACTATAAACTTTTGACCGTCGGAATAAATCTCAATTTTACCAGTGAAAATTGTAATAAGTTCAGTGGTTCCCTTTAAATGTGGTTCAGATTCCCAATAACTGCCCTTGTCTAATTCCAGATAATATACTGCGAATCTGCGGTTCTCATTGTCTGGGAAAATAGAATAGTTTTTTACCTTTCCTCCATCTTCAATTAAAGGCTGAATTTCCGATATTTTTACAATCCCATATAGGCACTTTGGACGAATTGTTAAAGCATCAAATGGCACTTTCATTCCGTTTGAAATTTTCCACAATGTAGAGTTAGTCGGATTTCCGTCACCACGTTCAATTTGTGCAAGCATACTTTTACTAACACCGCTTAACTTTGCAAGCTCGTCCATACTTAGGTATATCTGGACGTATCTATGAAACGCTTTCAGACTGTATCCCCCGCTGGCTGAGATAATCATAGTGCTGCGGAGCTAATCCATGAAAGTTTTTAAGGGAAATCCTGCCGCTGTATGTGTTATGGATCAGTGGTTGACCATATCCGCAGATAATTCAATCCCACACAAATCCTGTAACTGGTCATGGATATTGACTGCTGATGCCAGTACGATTGCCATTGCTTTCTTCCCAAATCTTCCCATAACTTACTCCTCCTGATATTTAAGCTCCTCTGATACGATTGAGTCCTCTACTATTTCACCAAGTTTCACCTTCCGGTCCTCAAGCCTTGATTTTGTGCAGGCATCCGCAGTTGCAATAGCTGCCTTTGCCGCCTCCCCGGTAAGCAGCGGCCTGAATTCATCATCCACTGTTTCCCCATGCATAATTCCATTGAAATATCTCATCTCATTCTTCATAATGCTATGAAGCCACATCGGCGGTTTTTTGCCCGGCTTCCCATACATAATCGCACCATCCATCTCTGTACCATGATAGATTCTTGTGCGGTCATCATCCTCCTCCTGAGATTCATGTACCTGGAAATGCTCCTCTTTTCCATCTATTTTCAGAATACCGCCGCATTCGCACATGTCAATGCGGATTGCTCCCTTTGTCCCCTGGATCAGGACATAATGCTCCGGCCAATGGAATGCTGAGCCCCACTCCAATATGGCATAGCGGCTATCCTCATATTCCATGTTCACAAACAGCATATCATCTTCATCGCCAAACTCATCGCCCTGATGAGCCGCATTTCCCCCTGTCATGGTTACTGTTTTCGGCATTCCGCCCATGAGGAATTGCACACAGTCAAGTTCATGGATGTGATGGTAGAGATGCCCGCCTGATTTCTCCCTGATTTTCTTCCATGATATGGATGCCTGCGCTTCTTCCCATCCGTTTCTCGCGGAATGACAGTACAGTACCTTTCCTATTACCCCATCGTTGATTAATTTTTTGGCATGACGCACGCCCTTAAAAAAGTTCATGACATGCCCTGCCATAAAATTTACTCCATTCTCCAAGCACGCCTTTACCATCTCATCACAGTCCTCGTAGCTTAGTGCAATGGGTTTCTCACAAAATACATTGACTCCATGCTGTGCTGCCTTGATAACCGGCTCTTTATGTAGGTAATTGGGAGTCGCTACTATGACAGCATCTACATCATCACGGCTGTAGAGGGCATCCAGATCGGTCTCCACATCACATCCTAACTCTGCTGCCACTGTCTGAGCATTTACCGGGTCCAGGACAGCTGCAATTTTAGTTCCTTCAGCTTCCTTCAAAATACGGCCCAGCTCTGCCCCGAAATAACCTGTTCCTACTATTGCATATCCTATTGTTTTCATATATATAATGACCTCCTTAAATGTCGAAATAAGTAAACGTTCCGAACAGGACTGTGCATTTACTTTACAGTCCATGCGAAAATAATCAATCAGCTATAGACCCCATCGCCAAAGGCGTTTTTCATGGGCTTGCGGGCGTGTCTGTTCATGGTCCTGACAGATACTGAAATTATTTTACGGCTCCGTCCGTCATGCCGCCTGCAATCTTGTTCTGTATAAACATAAAAAATAATACCGATGGTACAACTACCAGCGCAGATGCAGCCATCATGTCACCCCAGTTTAATATCTCGGAACCCTGGAGGGATTTTAATGCTACGGATACCGTCATTTTGTCTGTACTGTTAATGAGAATCAAAGAGTATAAGAATTCATTCCACGCATTAATAAATGTATAGATAGCAGTAGCTACTATTCCCGGCATTACAAGTGGCAGCACAATCCTTGAAAATGTCTGAAACTTATTTGCGCCGTCCACCCTGGCCGACTCTTCTATCCCCAACGGAACCGTCTTAAAGAATCCCACCAGCATCCATACAGCATAAGGCACGCTGAAAGAAAGATATACGATGACAAGGCCTACTCTCGTATTCATAAGCCCCAGCTTTGCCATAACCAATGAATAAGGGATTGCCAGTAAGATTGGTGGAAACATATAGGTAGTCACAAGTGCCTTGGACATAATGGACCCAAGCTTTGGAAAAAAGCGCACGATCCCATAAGCTGCCATTGATGAGATAATAATTGCAATGCATGTGGTAGATAAGGCAATAATCACGCTGTTTCCGATATTTGCAGCAAACTTAAGGTCATTTATCACATGACTGAAATTTTCCAAGGTAAGCTTAACCGGCAAAAACCGTGTGGGGTTTGCAGTCATATCGCCTGAGGATTTTACAGAGCACAGCAAAACCCAAATCAGGGGAAAGAAAGCAATAAGGGACAGGATAATGAGATAGATATGGCAAAAAAAATTGCCGGTTTTAGCTTTCTTGTTAGTCATCACTTATCCTCCTTTTCCCATTTTTCGATTATTGTAAAATATACCACACACACAAGCAGCAAAAACGAAAGTAGCAGCATCGTAACTGCCGATGATTTACCCAGAAGCTTCGTACCCCAGCCCATGTTATAAGCATAGATTGGCACGGTTGTAGTCGCATTGGCAGGCCCGCCTCCTGTCAGAAGATAAATCAGGTCAAAGTTATTAAATATCCAGATTGTACGCAACACAACCAACAGACCTACCACAATCTTGATATGCGGAACTGTTATCAGCCTAAACTGCTGCAGCTTAGACGCTCCGTCAATCTGAGCTGCCTCATACTGGTCTTGCGGGATTGTCTGCAGGGCAGAAAGTACATTTACCATGATCATGGGCACGCCGAACCACACATTGATAAATATCAGTGTTAAAAACACCAGGTTGCTGTCACTTAAAAATTGTGGAAGTTCGCTGCAGATACCTACTTGCACAAGAAAATTCGGCAAAAAACCTGAAACACCGTTAAGTATCCATTTCCAGGAAAGTGCTATAACAATGGATGGGAAAGCCCATGGAATAATCATTAATGTTCTGTAAATACCTTTGCCTATTTTAACACGGTTGATAGCCAACGCTGAAGTAAACCCTATGAATAACTGCCCTGCCAGAGAAGCAACCGTCCAAAGAATGGATGTCAGGAATGCCTTATAAAAATTAGGATCTGACAGAACTGCTTTGTAATTGGCAACCCCTACAAAATCATAGGATGCCTTGATTAGATGTTTTGTCGTCAGGCTGTAGTATAAGCTCGAGAATATAGGATATACCAGAAGCAACCCGACAATAATCAGTGCCGGGAGAACGAAAACCCAGCGGGCATAATCAAATTTAACCTTTCTTTTCACAATAATTTGCCGCCTTTCTTTTACTATCCGGGATTGCCCTTCCTTGTATTTATGAATCACAGTGATGGTCGGACATCCCCTGCTTTATTCCCACGAAGGTAACAGTTCAGGTGTACATGCTCGCCTGTACATTTGATGACTGCCCGTGGGGTATTTAACTTTACTGTATAGAACTGAACACCTCATTTAACTTATCTTCTGCAGTTTTTGCAGCTTTTTTCACATCTGTTCCATTCGTAATAATATCCTGGAACATGCTTTCAATGATTCCCTGGGACGTCAGCAGGCCAGCCTCTACGCTTGGGCCTTTTTCAAAGCCAATTGCTGTTCCCATGTCCATTGTCTTTGTAATGACATCTACCGCATTTGAGAACTTCTTAACTGTCTCATTTTTCTGATACTCCGGCGTGTCGGAAATTCCGGTAATAGATGGCAGCATACCTACCGGCGTCGCCTCCAGAAATTTCATATATGTATCCTTGTCATATAGCTTCTTGATGAATGCCTTGCAGATTTCGGGATGTTCTGAGTTCTGCCAAACCACCATAGGAATGTTGGAAGTCTCAGCCCCATAATCTGGGTCATCTGCGTTAATCTTAGGCAGCATTGCACAATCAATCTGGTCTGATAAGTCAGGAGAGTTTGTCTCCACGCCGCCAATCTGGAAGCCAGAGTTAAAATCAAATGCTGTCTTTCCCTGATAGAACAATGTAGCCTGGTCTAATACAGCATAGTTCACGGAATCCTTCGGAGAACAATTCTTATAAATATCCAGCCAGTAATTAATGCCGTCAATTGCCAGGTCACTTGTTAAATCTGCCTTTAGGTCATCTGTGAGAAGGCTTCCCCCTTCACTTCTTACATAGAAGTTCAGGAAACGGGTTCCCATCAGGTCATTGGAGCCGCATGGGAAAGAACATCCATATACGCCATTTTTTGTCAGGGCTTTTGCCGCTTCTGCAAATTCTTTCCAAGTCTTGGGCACTTCAAGACCGGCTTCCTTAAGCAAATCTTTTCTGTACCACATAACCTGTGCATGTGAATAGAGGGGCAGGGAATAACAGGATCCGTCTTTTTCCCCCTCCGAAAGTGCTGATTCTGAGAATCTGTCCCTGCCGATTTCATCGATCAGGTCATCCACCGAAACCAATGCCTCTGCATCCATCATCTCTACTACGTGACCGGGAAGCGCGGTGCTCATGTCAGGAACATTCCCTGAAGCCAAGCCTGTTGTCCACTTTGTATAAAAGTCACCCCAGGAAAATGTTTCGATTGTAATTTTGACTCCTGGATTCTCTTCCATAAACTGATCCGCGGTTGCTTGAATTACGTCAAGACGCTGACCCTGTGTGAAAGAATGCCAAAAGGTAATGTCACCCTTCATTTCACCTGAAACATCTGCTGTTTTGGAATCACTTTTATTGTCTCCCTGCCCGCACCCTGAAAGAATACTGGACACCAGCATTGTGCCTATTAGCAAAATAGCCAATTTTCTTTTCATAAATAACTCCTTCCTTGACAAAAATGTTTTTAACTGTTTTGGATTTAATAACGACGTCATTATTTTGTTGGTTATATATTTATGTTAAACTATTTTTTTATGCATTTCTACCGACCACAGGTTCAATAATAGCACTACGCACTTATTTTTTAATAAGATAATACATAATGTTCAGTTCAGGGCTGTGTATTTACCGCACAGTCCGTGCAAAAACTTTGAATATGCGATAGGTCTTTTATCCACATCAGGCCTGTCCTGTTTTGCCCTAAAAAGCAAAAGGCACAGAGAACAGTTTCTTAAATTCTTAAACTGTTCCCCGTGTCTTAATGATAAAAGGTGAATTCTATTCTGGGTCGGATTCATGTGCCTGGCTGGTCCAATGAATCTCCAATCACGCCCTATCCTTCCTTTGCTACTTTCCTGTACTGGTTTGGTGTAAATCCAAATGCAGCTTTAAATTTCCTGATAAAATAATTTGTATCTTCGTAGCCAACATCATAGGCTATATCATTGATATTTTTATCACTTAACAGCAGTTTCCTCGCTGCTGTTGTAAGGCGGATTTCCCTTACATATTCCATTGGTGTTTTTCCCGTATTATCTTTAAACAAACTGCTGAATCTCTGCTTGCTTAAGGATGCCAACTTTGCCATTTTCTCAGGGGTATATTTCTCTGTTGGATTTAAAATGATGTAATCCACTACAATCTGCACCCTAGAATCCATCTGCCTGCTTACCTTACGCTCTCGGCTTTTCAGCTTTTCTAAATCATAGTCTTCGCTGCCAAGTTCACCGACTTCCTTTTCAATATGCTCCCCTCTCAGAGATAATGAGCCTATCAGCAGATCCAGATAACCACGCACGAAGAACTTTCTGGCGATGTGATCTGATTTTACCCATTTATATATCTCTTTAAAGTATATATCCTCACCCTGATTATTAGTTATCCTATGTATTCCATAGTATTTCTTAAGCATATCTTCGCTTTCATAAAGAACTGAAGCAGCAAAACGGATGCTGTAGAATTCAAAACTGTCTGTGATTGCCTGGCAGGACATTATAGATCCACTTGGGATATATACTATCTGATTTTCCTCTACAACCACTTTCTCATCATCAATACATAACTCAGCTTTTCCTTTTACTATATAACGGAACATATTATATGGTATCATAGATTTCGGATAAACCCACGTAGACCCCATAGAATATAGGCCTATATACAAGAATGTAAACCTTATATTATCAATTGCTGGCATTTTTTTCTCCTCCTTCCTACTTCAATATTGGACTTCGCTTTCATAGTGTAAATGGCTGCTTCCTGACAACTTTACAGACTGCACATGTTCATATATATGATTACTTAGTCGGTGTAACCAAGATACTGGTTCCTGATAACTGCAAAACCGCACTTGTTCATATGGGTGGATGTACACAGGAATTAAATCATGTATATCACGAGATGGCGAAACATTACGGAACTGACATCATTTCTGCTAGAGCGTGTTTTAAAAGTGCTTTCTGGCAGCTGTGCGTCCCAGTTTGTGGGAGATTTGTCCCGGATGAAGGGCGCATAGCGGGCTATGTAACCTGAATTCGGGGCAAATATGCCGCAAAGTGGGGCGTGCAGATGACAGGAATGAATTTTCAAACACGCTCTAGAGTAATGAAGCCAAAAGATAAGCCGAATTAGGTTCTGTTGGATATATTTCAACCTGGATTATTGCAGCGTTTAGAAATAAACAGTTCTTTTCTCTGCCAGAGCGCAACTGAGCAATCCGAGAAAAGACAACAGAATTCAATCAGAGATTCTTTCAAAAGAAGGAGGGCAGTCGATTAAAACTCTTCCATAACGAAGAACTGCCATTACGGGCTCATCTACCTACTATCCCTTATGAACTGGCGGAATGGAAAGAAGCCACCGTTCAGTACAATTCTCACATATGTGTGGAAAAATGTAATTATAACATATATATGCGAAAGCTACAAGAAGGTCTGTGCAATTCAGCAATTCAATTCAGCGGAGTATTCTGCACGCATTGCTTTGCATCAACTATGCTGACGGTGACTGCCTGAGATCGGATAATACCAGATCTGCTGCAGACAATTTCTTATGCCGTCTGTAATACTGCTTATCTGCAGCCCTATTTGCCAAAGAAATAGGTAAAAAACTGTCATCGAAACAGAGGTGATCTGCTTGCTGGAGATAGTGTACCTTCCCTTTTAAATCAGGGGTTTAAGACATTATATGTTACAACTATACGGTGGACCTGATGGTGAAATGGGTGCATCTATGAGATACCTTTCCCAGCGTTTCACAATGCCCAACAGAAAAGCAATGGGCGTTTTAAACGATATCGGAACAGAAGAACTGGCACATTTAGAGATGGTGTCTACGATTGTTCATCAGTTAACGAAAAACCTGTCAATGGAAGAAATTGAATGCTCAGGTTTTGCACCTTATTATGTTGACCATACGGTTGGGATCTGGCCTCAGTCTGCCGGAGGAGTTCCTTTTAATGCATGTGAATTCCAGTCCAAAGGAGATCCAATCACAGACCTCCACGAAAACCTTGCTGCAGAACAGAAAGCAAGAACTACCTACGATAATATTCTCAGACTCGTAAAAGATCCTGACGTAATCGATCCAATTCGTTTCCTGCGTGCGAGAGAAGTCGTTCACTATCAAAGATTCGGCGAAGCACTTCGTACTGTTCAGGATGAACTTGATTTTAAGAACTTCTACGCATTTAATCCGTCTTTTGATATGCCGGCAAAATGCAGCTGTGATTCCTGTAAATAATAAATGTGAGGGGCGGTCCATCCGCCCCTCTTCATTTGCCAGCGGTTCATCTGTCCCTCTCTATTTGCCGGTGCGCTGTTCTTTGCAGTGAATGGAAAATAGTTTGCTGCTTGCAGTGATCGAAGTTTAATGATATGATTTTATGCATATAACGCAAAGATGATAAGAAAAGGTGAGTCTATGGACATTAATATCGAAAAAGGAAACTTAAAATATTTAAGTGAATGTGAAGATGCACTCTTAAAATCCGAATTAGGAAGAAGATACTTCTCTAATGTAGGAAGCGGCAAGCGTGCTGTTTTAGAGGGGTTAGAACAGGGAAACCTGTATATTGCTTTAGTTAACGAAGAATGTGCAGGGTTTATATGGTACATACCAAAAGGTGCCTTTCATAGTTTCCCCTATTTGCATATAATTTCAGTAAAAGAGGAATACAGAGGAAAAGGAATCGGTAAAAAATTAATGAATTATGTAGAACAGTTAGTGTTTGCTTACACTGAAAAAATTTTTTTGGTTGTAGCTGACTTTAATCTATCTGCAAAGCACTTTTATGAGAAAAATGGCTATCTGCAAGTAGGCGAAATACCAAACCTTTATAGAGCAGGAATAACGGAATATCTGATGATGAAAGAAAAACCATCTCACCAAGCAAATTTATAATTTAAAAGGGAGATAAAAGATATGCTAATAATTGAAACAATTATACTATGTTCTGTGTTTTGGGGAATCTGCTACATCAATACAGGTAATGATGAAAAAAATATAAAATGTTATTCGTCTTATCCAGATGAAATACAACATATGCTAAAGAACAATTCAAATCTCTCATCAAAAATCAAGACTTCCTCACCGCTTCTCTCTTTTGTCTCAAACATATTAATATATGGTGTTGTTCTCTTTCTTTTTGGCTTCATGATCCGGCAAGACGGATTTATATCTAATTTTATTAATATGTTGATTTTAGGACAAATTCTAAATGCCTTTGACTTTTTTATCATTGATCTGGTATGGTGGAGAAATTCAAAACGAATTAGATTTTCAGAAATTGAGAGTGATCCAGTTTTATATCATAGTTCAAAAAAACACTTTATTTCGTTTTTAAAAGGAGTTGTTCTTTTCTTTTTGGTTGCCATTATTGACGGCTTTATATTGGGGTTTTGCTGAGTAAGGACGCTTTGTATGCAGAGGTTGTGTACGGAAAGAGAAGGGGGCGGAGGAAGCGTATAGCAGAGCTGTGTATTTTCTTAGCTTCCCGGAGTGTTT
>UQGG01000002.1 GCA_900540475.1 uncultured Robinsoniella sp.
GGGCTGCCCTAACCCGCTCCTTTTACCTCCGGCTTAGCGCCAGCCGCTTTTATAAATCCATGATGCATCCCTGATCCCGCCCTTCCTCTTTTTCTAATTGATACCCGCCGGCAGTCGTTAGCCAAACGGGGCTTCATTAAACTATATTCCATACAACATTGCCTGAAAAACTATACCATGCTGTACTTATAAATTATCTGCTTTTCTTAAGAATCTGCTTTAATTCCTCTACCGAAAATTCGTAATTTGTATTGCAGAAATGACAGTTGACTTCAATTGGTTTCTCATCATCGATCATTTCCTGGATATCCTTCTTGCCGATACTGATAATGGCTTTTTCCACCCTGTGCTTGGTACAGTTGCAGTAAAAATTCGCCGGTACTTTATCCGTGATCTGAACGCCGAAATCTCCCAGCAGTTTATCCAATATCATCTCCGGTGTATCTCCGGCATCCAGCATGGAGGTAACGCTTGTCACTTCCTGGAGCTTTTTCTCTAATGCATCAATAACTGCATCCTCTGTAAACGGCATCAGCTGAATAATAAATCCTCCTGCCTGCTTTACCGTATTGTCGTGTTCCATCAGCACGCCCAGTCCGACCGATGACGGCACCTGCTCAGATGTAGCAAAATAATAAGTTAAATCTTCTGCAATTTCGCTGGTCTGCAAAACAGTCTGCCCTACATACGGCTCTTTTAATCCCATATCCTTGATTACCTGAAGTAAGCCTACGCCTACGGCGCCTGCTACGTCTAATTTTCCTTTTGCATTTGGAGGGAGCATCACCTCCGGATTGCCCACATAGCCTTTCACATTTGCCTTGCTGTCTGCCGTAACGGTAATGCCGTTTATCGGTCCGCCCGCTTTAATCTGGAGGGTCAGGATATCCTTTTCCCCTTTCATCATCGTTCCCATCATGGCTCCTGCAGTTAACAGTCTGCCCAGGGCTGCTGTAGCTACCGGACTTGTGTTGTGGACACTCCTTGCCTTTTCAACCATATCCCTTGTAGTAGCTGCAAATGCTCTGATCTGGTTATTTGCTGCTGTAGCTCTTACAATATAATCTGTCATTTTTTCATACTCCTTTTTTCTGTTATTTCAACTTCCCTTTCTCCCTGGCTGCCACATAAATGCGCTCACTGTCGTCACGGGGCTGTTCCCTTGTAAATGCATCATAAGCGCATATGTACTCCATTCCCGCATCAGCCAGTAACTGCTTCACGGTTTCCAGCTCATAGGCCTTTTGATAATGGGTTTCTTCGTATTTCTCATACAGCCCGGATTCCTGTCTGATGAATAGTGTCAGATCGTATTCATTCATCCGGTCTTCTTCATAATAGCTGTTTTCCCAGATAAAGCTTCCTTCATCTCTGTTTTCAGCAATCGTGGCATCTCCCATGAGACAGCTGTACTTATAAACGGTATTCAAATCAAATATAAAAATCCCACCGGGATCCAGATAGTTATTCACCAGTTGAAACACCGTAGTAAGTTCATCTTCCGACAGGATGTAGTTCATGGAATCACAGATACTCACCACAGCCTTTACGGTTCCGTACAGTTCAAAATCCCTCATATCCTGCATCAGATAAAGAATATCCAGCCCGGAAGCTGCTTTTTTATCCATTGCTATTTCCAGCATATCGGAAGAATTATCCACGCCAATCATATCATAGCCTTTTTTAGCCAGCTGTTCTGTCAGGCTGCCTGTGCCACAGCCCAGATCCAGTACCAGACCATCTTCTATCCCGTATTCCTGAAGCAGCGATACCAGATAACCGCTCCACTGCTCATAGGGCACATTGTCCATGAACAGGTCATAGACCGATGCAAAACTTGTATACGCATCCATTTCTTTCACCTCTTATTATCCTCACTTGCCAAATGTATAAAAATAACCGGGCAATCTGCATTGGTTGCCCTGCACATCTTACCCGATTATAAGCAATTTCAAACACGCTCTAGCTCACAATTTTCCCTAACACTCCAAATGATAAAATCGTCATGATAACGCTTGCCAGGGCAATACCCAGTAAGATTGCCGGGAATGCTTTTTTGAATTTAATTCCCAGTAAGGAAGCTATTAATGCACCTGTCCATGCGCCGGTTCCGGGCAGTGGGATTCCTACAAACAGAACAAGACCCCAGAACTCGTATTTTTCTATTTTATCTTTCTTGCCAAGGGCTTTTCCTTCCAGCTTGTCCACCAGAGGCTTAAACAGCTTCGTCTGCTTCATCCAGTTAAAAATCGGTGTGATTAATAATAAAATAAATGGAATTGGAATGATATTACCGGCTACGCACAGCCAGATGGATCTCCACATATCCAGCTTTAACAGGGATGCTGCCAATAATCCGCCTCTCAGCTCCAGAATAGGTATCATGGAAATAATAAAAACAATTGCTTCTCTGGATACGACACCGGACAGATTGGTGGTAAACCATTGTACTAAAGATTCCATATATTAGTTCTCCTTCATGTATTCTTTTAAAAATCCAATAAGAGCATCCATCTCCTCATCGGTACCGATAGTAATACGCAGGTAATTATCGATACGGGGACGATTGAAATATCTTACATAGATATGTTTCAGTTTCAATGCCTGGAACAAATCTCTCGCCCAGTACTTTTCGTGGGTTACAAAGAGGAAATTTGCCTGGGAGTCTGCAAAATGAAAGCCCAGTTCCTTCATCTGCACCTTCACACGTTCCCTTGTGGCAATGATCTTGCCTGTAACTTCCCGGAAGTACGCCTCATTCTCTAACACTTTTGCCCCGATTTCCAGTGACGGGCGGTTCATAGTATAAGAATTGAAGGAATATTTTACATCATTTAAGTATTTGATCAGTGTTTTATTTCCCATGGCATAACCAATACGGATTCCCGCCATGGAACGGGATTTGGAATATGTCTGTACTACCAGCAGATTCTCATATTTATCAATGAGGGACAGTGCCGAAGCACCGCCAAAATCAATATATGCTTCATCTATAATCACAATTACATCTGCATTCCTGCGGATAATATCTTCTATATCGGCAAGATCCTGTAAAATACCGGTGGGTGCATTGGGATTGGGAATGACAATCCCGCCGTTTGGCTGCTCATAATCCTTTTTCTCGATCTCAAAATCACCATTTAAAGGCTGGCATTTATAGGGAATGCGAAGCAGGTCCGCCCAGACATCGTAAAAGGAATATGTAATATCCGGAAACAGTATCGGCTGTCTGGAATTAAAGAAGGTCATAAATGCCATTGCCAGCACATCGTCTGAACCGACTCCCACAAATACCTGATCTTTCTCTAAGTGATAATAATCAGCCAGTGCCGAAACTAAAATGTCTGCGCTGGGGTCCGGATAGAGCCTAAGTTCCTCCGGATTTAATGCCGCCATCATCTTAGCAGCTTCCGGTGCGGGGGGATAAGGATTCTCATTGGTATTCAGTTTGATCATATCCGGCTGGTTTGGCTGTTCCCCCGGTGTATAAGGTATTACTTTTCTGATGTTCATTTCCCAAGCTTTCATTCGTTCCTCCCGAAAAATTCCTGTGCAAGTTTTTCAAAGTAAGGCAATGCATTTTCGATGGTTTCCAGGGATACACAATATGCGATCCGTACATATCCCGGACACGCAAAGCTGCTTCCCGGCACAACCAGGATATGATATTTCTTTGCTGCTTCCACGAAGATGGTTTCATCTTCCACCGGAGATTTTACAAACAGATAAAAAGCACCTTCCGGCTTAATACAGGAAAATCCACACTTTTTCAAGCCACTATAGAGGGTCTGGCGGTTTTTGTCATAATACTGCACATCTACTTTTGCATCGATACATTTTCCGATTACCCGCTGAAACAGGGAAGGTGCATTGACATAGCCCAAAATGCGGTTCGCCACATTGGCGGCAGCGATTACCTGGTCACTGTCCGTCACCTGATCCGGAATAACCAGATATCCGATCCGTTCTCCCGGCAGAGACAGGGATTTGCTGAACGAATAGCCCACAATGGTGTTCGCATAGTATTTGGTTACAAATGGAACCGTCACGCCATCGTATGCCAGCTCCCGGTATGGCTCATCGGTTACCAGATAAATGACAGTCTGAAGCTCTTCCTGCTTTCTTCTTAAGATATCCGAGAGCCTGACGATTGTTTCTTCGGAATAGACTACTCCCGTGGGATTATTGGGGGAATTTACAATCACTGCTTTGGTTTTTGCTGTGATCATCCTTTCAAACTTTTCAAGATCCGGCTGGAATGACTGGGTATTCGGTTCTACTGCTTTTAATATTCCGTCATAATTGGAAACGTATGCACGGTATTCGCCAAAATATGGCGCGAAGGTAAGTACTTCATCCCCCGGATTCAGAATCGTCCGGAAGATGACATTCATGCCGCCGGCAGCGCCAACGGTCATGATAATATTTTCTTCATGAAAAGCGGTTTGGAAGCGGCGGTTTAAGGAAGCCGCCACTGCACTCCTGACATCTTCAAAGCCCGCATTGCTCATATACCCGTGTACCATAACAGGATCTTCGCCTGTTATGATCTCTTCGATTGCCTGTCTGACTTGTGCCGGCGCTGCAACATTGGGGTTCCCCAGGCTGAAATCGTATACGTTTTCTGCTCCGTAAACAGCCGCCATCTTTGCACCTTCCTCAAACATTGCACGGATAACGGAACTGTTTTCTACATAAGACTTCATCTTCTCTGCTATCATGTTATGCCTTCTTTCTTCTCACAAATCCCTTTTCAACGAGGAAAATGGGATGATAGGATAACTTCGCCCGACGCAGCCCTTCTTCGCCTACATCGTCTTCTCTGTTTACATATTTAAAATCCATTGCCTCATGCTGTACAAACTGCTGGTTGATCATAGGATATGCACCTTCAATATCGGCATACGCTTTTTCGATATGAACCACTATTGTATCGTCGCAGATCGGCTCAGCAAGACAAAATGCCACCACTTCTCCATGTACCCTGAGAAGTCCGCCCCTTAACTCCAGTTCTTCAAACAGTCTCAGGGAATTCAGTGTAACACAGATTTCCGCATGCTTCTCGGGGTCGGCTTCACATCCATTTAAATTTCTCCACTTAATTGCCATCTGGAAGCAGTCCTCCAGATTTTCCTTTGTAATGCTTTCATATGCCCAGTCCGGATAGAGGCGCTTGAATTTATTTACATGATTTTTCTTTCCGTGATATTTCTTTCCGGATAGATTTGCCAGCTTCTCGCTTTCATAAACATAGTCTGCCTCATCCCGGTTGTATTCAATTTCAAATTCTCCCGGATAGAGAGATTCTAATACTTCAAATTGTTCCGGCGTTACCAGATGCATATGAAAATTTCTTCCCAGGTCTGCACTGTGCGCCATAATGCTGTCGATTGCTTCTTTTACATTCTCCGGTTCTCCTACCGGAAAACAGTATGTCGGGTCGTGTTCCATGCTCTTAAAGACCAGGGTATCACAGACGATGGCATATTCCACCGGGTAATGCCTGGACCATAAGTAAACATTCGCAAAAGTTAATTCACAGCTTCTTGTCTTCTTCCTTCTGAGATACCTGTTGATCTCATCTCTGTTTTCCAACGTCGGCTGTTTAAATTCTATTTCCATAAAATCCTCTTTTCTTATTTGTTATAGAGCTTGGCATATACACCATTTTTCGCCAGAAGCTCTCTGTGAGTTCCTTCTTCCTCGATTCCTTTTTCTGTCAGAACCAGGATTTTCTCTGCATTTTGAATGGTTGAAAGCCTGTGGGCGATCACAAAAGTCGTTCTGTCTCTTGCAAGTTCTTCCAGGGAGTCCTGAACGATCTTCTCGCTTTCATTGTCAAGCGCTGAAGTAGCCTCATCAAAGATTAGTATGGGCGGGTTCTTTAAAAATACTCGTGCTATTGATAATCTTTGTTTCTGTCCCCCCGAAAGTTTAACGCCACGCTGACCGATGTCCGTTTCATAACCATCCTGTAAAGACATGATAAATTCATGGGCATTCGCCCTGACCGCTGCCATTATAACCTCTTCATCCGTTGCAGACGGTTTCCCGTAACGGATATTTTCCATTACATTTTCTGCAAATAAATATACGTCCTGCTGGACAATCCCGATCTGGTTTCTCAGATCCTGCAGCCTGATATTACGGATGTCCGTTCCGTCTAAAAGGATTCTTCCTTCTACAACGTCATAAAATCTGGGAATCAGGCTGCAGAGGGTTGATTTTCCTCCTCCTGAACTTCCCACCAGGGCAATATAAGAGCCTGCCTTAATATCCAGGTTAATGTCATGCAACACTTTTTCCTGGTTTTCTTCATACTGGAATGAAACTTCTTCGAAGCGGATATTTCCCTTTACATTCTTTAATTTCAACGCATCCGGTGCATCTGCAATGTCCGGGTCTACATCTAAAATTTCCAGGAAACGTTCATAGCCCGTATAACCATTTTGAAACTGCTCTGTAAAATTCACCAGTTTCTTAACCGGTTCGGTAAAGTTATTAACATAGAGCAGGAATGTGATTAAGTCCGTTACGGCGATTTTCTGCCCCGTTATCAAAAGGGCGCCTGCAACCAGTACCACGATTGTCACCATAGTAGTCAATGCGCCCAGGCCGGAATGGTATCCACCCATATAGCGGTAACTGGTTTTTTTACTCTCTACAAAACGACTGTTGCCCTTTTTGAACTTGCCCATTTCCACATCTTCATTGGCAAATGATTTTACCACCCGGATACCATTCAGGCTGTCTTCAATCTGGCTGTTAATATCCGCAATTTTGGCACGGTTTTCTTTAAACGCCCGTTTCATTTTGAAATTAAAATAAAAGGCATATGCCGCCATGACCGGAATAAATGCAAAGGTGATTACCGTCAGTGTTACATTGATATTCACCAGAATAATTACGGAACCGATAATCTTAATTGCTGAGATTACAAGATCCTCCGGTCCGTGGTGGAGCAGCTCACTGATATCGAATAAATCGCTGGTTACGCGCGACAAAAGCTGACCTACCTTCTGATTGTCGTAGAAGGTAAAGGACAGCTTCTGGTAATGAGCAAATATCTCGTTTCGCATATCATGTTCTATACTGGCTCCCATTATATGTCCATAGTATGCGATATAATAATTACAGAAAAACTCCAGGGCTACCAGCCCTAACATCAGGATTCCCAGCTTCAGTATCATATGAAGCGGCTCATTTCCCGGAAGATATACCACTACATTCGTAATGTATCGTACAATCAGGGGGATCGCCAGCGTGACGCCGGCGCCCAGGATTGCAAACAACATATCGGACCAGAACAGTCCTTTATATGGTTTATAATAATGAAACAATTTTTTTAATTTGTGATCCATTTATCCAACTATTAAGCCCTGCTGATTCATCACGTCGATCACCTGATTTACATATTTTTCACATAAATCATCATCTGCAGCCTCTACCATAACACGGATGACAGGTTCTGTTCCGCTCTCACGCACCAGAATTCTTCCATCATCGCCAAGTGCCTCTGCTACTGCATCCACTGCCGCAATAACCGCTGGATTCTCCCTCGCTTCCTTCTTATCTGCTACTCTGACGTTCTTAAGAAGCTGCGGATAAATCCGGACTTCTCCTGCAAGGGTTCCAAGGCTTGCCTTTTTCTCTGTAACCACTTCCATGATCATAAGAGCTGTCAGAATGCCGTCACCAGTTGTCGCATGTTTGCTGAAAATAATATGTCCGGACTGTTCTCCGCCCAGGCAATGGCTGTTATTCACCATATTTTCATAAACATATTTATCGCCCACCGCCGTTTTTTCATACCGGATGCCAATCTTGTCACATGCCTTGTAAAGACCTAAATTTGACATTATGGTTGTAACAATGGTGTCATTGTTTAATTTGCCTTCTTCTTTTAAATATTTTCCACAGACATAGAGGATTAAGTCTCCGTCTATGACGTTTCCGTTTTCATCAATTGCGATACAGCGGTCTGCGTCCCCGTCGAAAGCAAAACCGATATCCAGCTTATTGTCTTTTACATAGTCCTGCAAAATATTGATATGGGTGGAACCGCAGTTTGTATTAATGTTTGTTCCGTCCGGTTCATTATTGATGACATAGGTTTTGGCGCCCAGTGCATCGAATACACTCTTTGCAATTGCAGAGGAGCTTCCGTTGGAACAATCCAGCCCCACCTTGTAATTCTTAAAGGAGCGTGTTGCCAGTGATATCAGATATCCGATGTAACGGTTTCTGCCTGCTACAAAGTCTACGGTGCGGCCAATGTTTTCTTTTACCGCCAATGGAAGTTCTTCTGATTTGCCATCGATGTATTCTTCGATCTGATTTTCAACCTCTGCTTCCATCTTCTGTCCCAGACCATTGATGATCTTGATTCCATTGTCATAAAATGGATTGTGGCTTGCCGAGATCATGATACCGCAGTCAAATCCTTCCGTCCGGACTACATACGAAACGCTGGGTGTGGTGGTTACATGGAGTAAGTATGCATCTGCACCGGAAGCTGTCAGACCTGCTACCAGGGAATACTCGAACATATAACTACTTCTTCTTGTATCCTTACCGATTACAATCTTAGCTTTGTGTTCTTTTCCGTAGTACCATCCCAGAAAGCGGCCTACTTTAAATGCATGCTCTACTGTTAAATCAATGTTTGCTTCTCCTCTGAATCCATCTGTTCCAAAATATTTTCCCATACTTAATCCTCCTCATTTTTCAGGGTAAACTACACTGCTTACTGGTCCTGCAGATTGGCAAGCTTCGCCGCCTGGTCTGCTGCTATCAGACTGTCTATTACCTCAGAGATATCTCCATTCATTACTCCATCCAGTCTGTGTAATGTCAATTTGATACGGTGGTCTGTAACACGCCCCTGGGGGAAGTTATAGGTTCTGATCTTCTCAGAACGGTCACCGGTACCAACCTGGCTTCTTCTGGCTTCTGCTTCTGCATCATGCTGTTTCTCCAATTCCATCTCATAGAGTCTGGAACGAAGTACTTTTAATGCTTTGTCTTTATTCTTAAGCTGTGATTTCTCATCCTGGCATGAAATTACAATTCCGGTAGGGATATGGGTCAGACGCACTGCTGAGTCTGTTGTATTGACACACTGCCCGCCGTTACCGGATGCACGGAAAACATCAAACTTACAGTCATTCATATCCAGATGGAAATCGATTTCTTCCGCTTCCGGCATGATTGCTACTGTAATCGTAGATGTGTGGATACGTCCGCCGGATTCTGTTTCCGGAACACGCTGTACACGATGTACACCGCTTTCGTATTTTAATTTGGAATAAGCGCCCTGTCCGTTGATCATAAAGGTTACTTCTTTAAAACCGCCGATTCCATTTTCATTAAAGCTCATCATATCTGTTTTCCAACGCTGGGATTCCGCAAATTTTACATACATACGATAGATCTCAGCCGCGAACAGAGCTGCTTCATCACCGCCTGCACCCGCACGTATTTCCACGATAACGTTCTTGTCATCATTGGGGTCTTTCGGCAATAATAAAATCTTTAATTTATGCTCTAATTCTTCTATACGCGCTTTGGCGTCATTTAATTCCTCTTTTAACATTTCCCGCATTTCCTCGTCAGACTCTTCGTCTAACATGGTGAGGCTGTCTTCTACGGTCTGCTTACTGTCTTTATATTCTTTATAAGCATCTACAATCGGCTGTAAATCACTCTGCTCTTTCATTAATTTCTGAAAACGAGTCTGGTCATTTACCACAGAAGGCTCATTTAATTCGCCCATTATCTCTTCAAAGCGGATTAACAAATCCTCCAATTTATCAAACATGTTGTTTCCTCCTAATTCATTCTTCCTAAAACTACCCGGTCCAGTCCGGAAAGGTCTTTTACGACTCTCACATCCTTATAACCTGCGCTGTGCATCATGGATGTCACCATCGAAGCCTGGTCATAACCGATTTCAAAGAGCAGCCATCCTCCGGGATTTAAAAAGGATCTGCTTTTCGTTACAATCTTCCGGTAGAAATACAGGCCATCTTCCTTTCCGTCCAGTGCTGTTATCGGCTCAAACAGCCTTACTTCTGCCATCAGTTTCGTGATTTCAGAAGTTGCGATATAAGGCGGATTGGAAACGATCACATCGAATTTGCCTTCCACCTGATCAAACAGATCACTTTCCCGAAAATCAATACAAACACCATGGCGTCTGGCATTTTCCCCGGCTACTTCCAAAGCCTCCCTGGAAATATCAACTGCCATGCCTCTGTTCGCACCGGACAGCTTCATCAGACTGATAATAATACAGCCGGAGCCGGTACAGACATCCAGTACCTTCATCCCCGGCCTCAAAACTTTTAATGCTTCCTCTGCCAGAATCTCCGTATCCTGTCTGGGAATCAGTACTTTGCTATTTACCAAAAAAGACAATCCCATGAATTCCTGTTCTCCGGTAAGGTGCTGCAGCGGCACACGTTTTCCCCGGGCTGCCAGCATTGTCTGGTAACGGGCATACTGTGCCGGCTGAATTTCCTCATTACGGTTCAGCAGGAAATAGGTCTTGTCAATATTACAGACGTTCTCCAATATATACCAGGCGTCCAGACCAGGATTGTCAACGCCTCGCTCTCTCAGATAGTCTTCCCCTTTTTTTACAACTTCCTGCAGTGTCATGATATCGCTTCCTTTGTATAAGTTCCTGTCACGGTATGATCAGGTTCATTTTTTTCTTCTTCAAAGGACATTCCAAAATTCTGAGAAAGATATTCCTTCCAGTCAAATACTGCCTCCACTGATGCGATGGCAACTTCCGCCATCTTTGCATCCGGCTCTCTGGTAGTGAGATTCTGCAGCAGCATACCGGGTTTACTGAGCATGGTTACGAAAGCATTCTCACTTCTTCCTGCAAGTCTGATAAACTCATAGGATACACCGGCGATTACCGGAACCAGCAAAATCCGGACTACTACACGCAAAATGGGAGAATCTACTCTTATAAATATGAAGAAGATCACACTTATGACCATAACAATCAACAAAAAACTGGTACCGCAGCGTTTGTGCTGCTTGGAACTTTTTAAAACATTCTCTACGTTTAATTCCAGACCGTGTTCAATACAGTTGATGCATTTATGCTCTGCACCGTGGTACATGAATACGCGCTGGATATCTTTCATTCTGGAGATCAGAAGAATATATCCCAGAAACAGTAATATTCGTACAACACCCTCAGCAATTGCAATCAGCGTCATAGAATCTGTAAACTTATGAAAAACAAGGGAAATAAAATATGGAAGAACCATAAACAGCCCAACTGCCAGTATAATCGACAGGGTAACCGTAATCCCCATAAGGAGGGAATCTCCCTTTCCTTTTGTCGCCTTCTCAAGAGCCTTATCAAACTTCGTAGGCTCCGCTTCTTCATCTTCTTCAAAAAAGCTGGCCGAATATGTTAATGTCTTCATACCAAGCACCATAGAGTCCACAAAATTGAAAACTCCGCGAATGATCGGCAGGGACAATATTTTCTTGTTCTTGATAATACTCTTATAGTCTTCCACCTTAACTACAATTTCGTCATTTGGCTTTCTGACAGCAACTGCATACCGGTCGGCGTTTTTCATCATAACGCCTTCCATAACCGCCTGTCCGCCAATATTTGATGATTTCATATTTATACCTCCTGCATACCGCAGAAAAGTCTTCGGTACTGCATCATTGTAAATGCAATGTTACTCTATTTCTTCACAATTTCCGACATTTAAAAATAGGTTGAGATTTCACAACCTCAACCTTATCTTTATTCATACCTATTTGTCTGCATCAATACCATATTTCTTATTGAACTTATCAATACGTCCACGAGCTGCTGCTGATTTCTGCTGTCCTGTGTAGAATGAATGACATTTAGAGCAGATTTCCACGTGGATATCTTTCTTTGTAGAACCTGTTACGAATGTGTTTCCACAGTTACATGTTACTGTTGCCTGATGGTAATCTGGATGTATTCCGTTTTTCATGATGGTTTCACCTCTTCTTCTTATTTTGTGAACTGCTTACCTGTACACATTTACCTCCCTACGCCGCCTATCGGTCGTGGTCTGCACAGATCAATTCCCGGTCAATGCTGCTCCTGATGTTTCCACAACAAGGTAACCCGGGCTAGCCCTGTAAGTCCCTACAGTTTTAAAACAACGGTTGAATTATATCACACCACTTGTCAAAATGCAAGATATTTTAGCTAATTTATGCTTGTAACTAAATGAATTTTTGCTTTTTCACCATCTGCACAAATTCCTGATTATTTCGTGTACGAACGAACATATTCAGTATATTTTCTACCGCATCATCGGATTTCATACTATTTAATGCTTTACGCATGATATAAACTGCTTCCTGCTCTTCCGGATCCAGCAGAAGATCTTCTCTTCTGGTTCCCGATTTTGGAATGTCAATAGCAGGGAATACCCGTCGTTCTGAAAGCTTACGATCCAGAACAAGTTCCATATTGCCGGTTCCTTTGAACTCTTCATATACGACATCGTCCATCTTACTTCCGGTATCCACAAGCGCCGTTGCCAATATGGTAAGGCTGCCGCCCTCTCTCATATTTCGTGCAGCTCCAAAGAAACGCTTCGGCATGTGTAGCGCAGCAGGGTCAAGACCACCGGATAATGTTCTGCCGCTGGGGGGAACCGTAAGGTTATAAGCCCTTGCAAGCCTTGTAATGCTGTCCAGCAGAATCGTAACTTCTTTGCGGTGCTCTACCAGCCTTTTCGCACGTTCCATTACCATTTCGGAAACCCTTTTATGGTGTTCAGGCAGTTCGTCAAAGGTAGAATAAATAACCTCCACATTGCTTCCGCAGATTGCTTCTTTGATATCCGTTACTTCCTCAGGACGTTCATCGATCAGAAGAATGATCAGATGCATGTCCGGATTATTCTGTAATATGGATTTTGCAACATCTTTTAATAATGTTGTCTTACCTGCTTTGGGCGGGGATACAATCATTCCCCTCTGCCCCTTGCCGATGGGGGAAATCAGATCTACGATTCGCATAGCGGTACCTTTGGTAGTGCGTTCCATGCGCATTCTTTTATTTGGGAAAATAGGGGTCATATCTTCAAAATTTAATCTTTTAGTTGCTTCTGAGGGATGGAAACCATTGATACTCTTCAGATATAACAGAGCGCTGAATTTTTCCTGCTGGGTCTTTACTCTTGTATTTCCGGTGATGATATCACCTGTTTTCAGATTAAATCTGCGGATCTGGGAAGGTGACACATAGACATCATTTTCCCCTGGAAGGTAG
The DNA here is from genome assembly GCA_900540475.1 of uncultured Robinsoniella sp. Classification (GTDB taxonomy): domain Bacteria; phylum Bacillota; class Clostridia; order Lachnospirales; family Lachnospiraceae; genus Robinsoniella. Next base: position 13,304 of record UQGG01000002.1, read on the forward strand.
TTGGCACAGCGGATAAATCCATATCCATCCGGCAGCACCTCCAGAATTCCATTCGCCGTAACGCCGCTGTCAAGCTGTGACATGTCCGTACTCTTGCCTTCTGATCCCGGATTGCTATCCGCTCTCTGTACGCTGTCTGTGCGCTGCATATTTTCGGATCTCTGGATATTGTCCGTTCTCTGCATGTTTTCGCTTCTCTGGGTATTGTCTGTTCTCTGCATGTTTTCCGTTCTTTGGATATTGTCTGTGCGCTGCATGTTTTCCGTTCTCTGCACATTTTCAACTTTTTGAGTATTGTCTGTACGCTGCATACTTTCGGATCTCTGTGTACTGTCCGTTCTCTGCACGTTTTCGCTTCTCTGGGTATAATCCGTTCTTTGTGTATGCTCTGTTCTCTGTGTATTGTCCGCTTTCTGCACATTCTCTGCCTTTTGAGATGGCGCGGTTTTCTTTGGTTCTTCTATAGTGGCAGACGCACCTTCAGTATTCTGTTCTGCATCATTCACTGCACCATTTTTTTCATCTTCTGCAAGCATTAGTTCGATTACCTGGCCTTTTTTCAGGGCTGAAATATTCCTAAGTCCCCGGGATTTAGCCAATTCCTTCAATACCGCTACTGATAATGATTCATATTTTTCTCTCATTTAAGTACTTATTTATAACCTTTGTTACAAATATCTCCTTTCCATATGCGATTTTTTTGATTCACAATTAAAATTCATAATCTGCGTTGATTTGGGGTTCGCGTCTGAAATGACTTTGATTCTTAATTAGACTCTCATATACTATAACACAATTATTACCAAAAATCAAATTAGAGACGATGTTTTTTAAGCGTCGTCTCTAATTCCATATTTCTTACGATAACATACCGCCCAGCATGCCGCCTCCCATACAGAGCAGCAACGTGGTAAACAGCTGCGGAAGCTCAGATTGCAGGCTTCCATTTGTAATCAGGGAAATCGCTGTGAGCATCAAGAAATATGCACTGCCTATGAGAAGTCCCCACAGGAACTTCTGCTTTCCGGCTCCTTTTCCCGCAATCCATCCCCCAATGAAACTGGCAATTATGTATATCCCTATTATGCCAATGGATACTTTACTCTGATTTAATTCCATTTTAAAAAGCAACAGAGCTAAAATCAGCAGTAAGATCCCGGTTGTTAGGTAAGATACTACCAGGGACTTGATCACCAGCATGACTCCGGATTTTTTCGTTGCAGTGTTATCCATAGAACGCTTCCTCCTAGCGCGTGTTTAAAATTGTCTGTATCAAGCTGCCGTTCGTATTTCCCGGGGAACCTCCCCAATACAGGACATGCAGATTGATCCAATGAATTTTAAATCATGTTCTAGAGTAATATATGTGAAAAGAGAAGATTTTATGCAGGTTGGGACGGGAATTAACAGAATAAAAGCTATTGCGTCTTTCTCTTTCCTCTGAACATCATAAATATAACGCCTCCTGAAATCACAAATCCCATTACCATTACTGCTATCGGGGTGGCATCTCCGGTATTTGGGGATGCAGCCAGTGTATTTCCTGCCGGCTGTGGTTGCAGGTTCGCGGTACTGCTGCCGCCCGTTGTATTGCTGTTTCCATTGCTGCTGCCGGTTGAATTACCCGATGTATTGCCGGGTGTATGATTTGATGTACTGTTTGAATTGTTATTTGTCTGGGTGGAGGATGGGGTACTTCCCCCCGTATAATTGTTACTGTTGTTCACTCCCATACCTGCAAGCAGGGTACCGCCTGCCACATCAAAGGGACTAAACGAGCTTGTTTCAAAGCTCATGGTGTCTCCATTTATAACCGGATGCAATACTTCTGTCGTTCCATCTGCCTTATAATGATAGATTGTCAGACCATTTGAAAGATCCGTATCCGGTACCGGCATGGTCACCGTCACTTTTTCTCCCTGCTCCAGTACATATGCAGTATTGTGATACATATCCCATAATTTCAGATCGTAGGGTACTATGATCTTGCTGTTATCGCCGCTATCTCTGGAGTCGTTAATTTCAGCGGTAAACTGCACATACCAGGGCAGATTACCGGATACGCTGACACTGTTGTGCGCATGGTTCCATACGCCTGCCGTATTCTGTGCCTGAATCAAAAGATTGTATGCCTCTTCCGTCACCTGGCTTCTTTCATTATCACTCAGTGCATCGTATATTTTGGTAACTTCTACTACACTGCTGATATCCGCTCTGCTTTCTACCTGCAGGGAATAGACCATTTCGATGAAGGTATCAAGGTTATTTATTGGTTCTTCCGTGGGGAGCGTGGTATCTGAGTCTTGATTCGCATCCGCTTTCTCAGTCCCCGGCGTCTTTGCCCCTTTATTTTTATTCCCAGGGTTTTTATCTGTGAACTCTGCAGATTCTGTAGTTTCTATAGATTCTGTAGTTTCTGTAGATTCTGTAGTTTCTACAGATTCTGCCGGTTCTGTTTCCGGTTTTGTGGCAGCCTGGGGAGAATTCTTATTTCCAGCCGGTGCCTCTGTTATCACATCTTCCGGGGCTGTCTCCGTAATCTCAGCTTCCGTCTGGGACGCCGATGTTCCCGGAACCGGTGCTTCGGTTGCAGGCGTTGTGGTAATTGCCTGGGATTCGCTCTGTCCCGGCGTATCCTGCTGCCAGGACTCAGACTCCGTGGATGGATTCTGAACTGTAGTTTCTGTGATTTCTGTTGTTTCTGTTGTTGCCGTATCCGATGATGAGGAGCCTGTTGTTGTCTCTGTTGCCGCTGTTTCCGATGCCGTTGTTTCCGATGCCGCTGTCTCCTTTTCATTTTTTTCCACACCCGCAATAAGCACACCGTCTTTCATCGTCGTTGCTTCTTTTGCAGTGTAAACCGCCGCTTCTGTACTGACCCGGCTTCCGGATGCCTGTAATGTAACATTGTCTTTCAGAGACAGATAACCGCTGTTGGATATGATATTTCCTTTTTGTCCATCTATTACAATATTGTTAAGCGTAAGGGCTCCGTCTTTTGCCACTGCAATTACCGGTCCCTCCAGACCTGGCGCTGCCTTTAAAACACTTCCCGACGGCATGGACCAGGTTGTTTCCCAGGACACATTTAAAGTCCCGGTCACCATAATCGTTCCGCCGCTTTCCCCCAGCAGTTCTTTTGCTTTTGTAAGGGTTGATACCGCACTTTCGCTGCTTTGCCCGGAATTCTCATTTGAGCCGCCCTCTCCGTTTAAATAAACGATCTGCATTTCTGCCGCTTCTGCCGTCTGCATGGGCAGTATATTCACCGCTGCTAATGCAAATGCCAGAACCATGCTCCATATACGCATTTTCGGTTTTTTCTTTTGTTGCCCTGATTTCATACCTCATCCTCCTGATCTTTTGTATTTATCCACTACTGCGTTGCATAAGTATAAAATTCTGCCGCAGGTTTGAGTCCGCATTATTATAACACATTTGTTTCACATTTATCAAGTATTTATTACAAAATTATTAACAATATTTTTCAATTTCTTTGAATTCTTGCAATTAACCTGGAAATATTGTATATTCACTATAACTATATTGATTTAAGGAGATGATGTATTTGGATTCAAGTGATGCCATACAATTGGGCGTGCTGATCGCCCTGATTGGATTATCCGCGTTTTTTTCTTCTGCGGAGACTTCATTGACAACTGTAAATAAAATCAGAATTAAAACTCTTGCAGACCAGGGAAATAAAAAGGCGGTTACCCTTCTCAAGGTAATTGATGATTCCGGTAAAATGCTGAGCGCAATTTTAATCGGCAATAATATCGTCAATCTGTCCGCGTCTGCCCTGGCAACTACACTTGCCCTTAATATCTGGGGCAATGCTGCTGTAGGAATTGCAACCGGAGTTTTAACCCTGTTAATCTTATTATTTGGGGAAATAACACCTAAGACTCTTGCCACCTTATATGCGGAACGGCTGTCCATGGGTTATGCCGGTATTATTCTGTTTATGATGCGGGCTCTGACGCCGGTTATCTTTCTAATCAACAAACTGTCTTATGTATGCCTTCGCATACTGCGGATAGACCCTTCTGCGAAAATGAACGCTATGACAGAACATGAATTGCGGACAATTGTGGATGTGAGCCATGAGGAAGGGGTAATCGAAAGTGAGGAGCGCCAGATGATCTACAATGTATTCGATTTTGGTGATTCCCAGGCAAAAGATATCATGGTTCCCCGTGTGGACATGGTCTCCATTGATATCAACAGCACCTATGATGAGATTATTGATGTCTTTGAGCAGGAAAAATTTACGCGGCTTCCGGTCTACGAAGAAAGTCCGGATAACGTAATCGGCATCATTAACGTGAAGGATCTGCTCTTTTGCAAACCTTCCGAAGAATTCCATATACGCGATATCATGCGTGAACCTTATTTTACCTACGAATATAAGAAGACTTCTGAACTTATGGTAGAAATGCGGCAGGATTCCATTAATTTTACCATTGTACTGGATGAATACGGCGCAACTGCCGGACTCATTACCCTGGAAGATCTTCTGGAAGAAATCGTTGGCGAAATCCGGGACGAATATGATAAGGATGAAGAGGATCTGATCCGCTGTCTTAATGACCTGGAATATATCATTGAGGGTTCCATGAAGCTGGATGATGTAAACGATGCCTTAGGACTGGACTTTGATTCCGAAGATTATGACTCCATCGGGGGCTACATTATCGAACGTCTGGACCACCTTCCCCAGCAGGGAGAATTTGTGGTCGCTGAAAACGGCATACGCCTTGTGGTAGATGCAGTGGATAAAAACAGAATTGATAAAGTACACATGTATCTTCCGGAAACGGACCAGGATCCGAATGCCCCGGAAACAGAACTTCCTCCCGATGAACCGGAAGAAGATCAAGAATAAGCATTGGATGCATTACCTGAAAAAGCAGCATCCTGTGGATGACCGCCGATGGCGTATCTCACAGGATGCTGCTTTTACTTATTTCAATCTGAATTTCATAGTCTTGGAATATTTACCCCAATAGGTCTTATCCCCGTTCTTTGCATATGCCCGTACTTTAAAAGTATAGGTCTTTCCTTTTTTGATGCCTTTTCTAATCAGCGCATTTTTGGATTTTGCCGTCACTTTAGTGTATTTGCCCGGTTTCAACCTTTCGTATAATGCGTATCCGGTGCAGGATTGCTTCACAACGGTGATCTTAGCTGATGATTTTCCATATTTTTTGATGGATTTAATCTTTGCTTTTAACGGACGGGTGGCAGTCTTAACCGATAAGGATTCCACGCCTAATCCGCTTTCATTCAGCGGTGCGATCTTAACGCTGTATCTCTCACCCGGCGCCAGATTGCGAATCTTCATGCTGGTACCTGAAGTCTCGCCTGCAACGCTCCATTTCTTAGTACTGTAACGGTACACGGAAACGCGGTATTTTTCTGCACGTGGTGCCTTCTCCCAGGTCACGTTCATAGATGCCGTATAGGTACCAGTGACTTTCACGCCATTTACAGCACCCGGAACCTGTACTTTCACGTCCGGTTTTGGAGTGTTAGCCATTACCAGCAGACTTTCTGCAGACTTCAGTGACTGATACATATCATCCACTTTCTTCTGGTCGCGAATGGAAATATTTCCGTCCACCAGCAGATGCTGTGCCTGTGCCAGTACATTTTTAAATGCTGCTGCACTTTCCGGCGTATATTTGCTCAGGTCTTTTTTCTCTACTTCCTGTACCAGTGCAGTCAGATTCTTTTTATCTGCCTTTTTGAGCACTTTTTGTATTTCTTCATTTAATACTTTCGCAGCTTCATTTACCTGATTTTGCGTAGCGGTATCTTTATCCCTGACTTTCTGGGCATTACTGATTGCTGCCGGCAGACCGCTTAAGGAATCCGGTGTATAGGCATCAGACATTTCGATCATCTTATCTGCGGTCTGAAGCGCCTGTACCAGTTCTGTTACATCTGCTTTTTCCGTCAATCCTTCGATTGCTGAGTTAATTGCCCGAACTGCGTCATTAATCTGGCCTTGCAGGGCATCTGCTTTTAATTCCCCGGCTTCTTTTAATGCATCCGCCAGGTAACGGTAAGATGCCTTTGTATATTTTCCTTCTTCCACAGCCTTCGCATCTGCTATCGCCTGATCCAGATTTGTCCGGTCTGTGGGGATGTTGAATTTAACGGTATATATTTTCTGTGTGTCCGGCATTCCGTTTTCCGCAAGCATTATTACTTTTGCTTTTAGGTTTGCTTTTGTTGCCTGTAATATTGTTACGGAAGCATTTTTCTCCCATTCAGCTGATATCTGAGGAATGGTATCGTTGCTCAGGTTTACCACATAATCTTTGACCTCCGGGTTAAATCCTTCAATTGAGGTTTCCCCAGCCTTTAAATCAATTACCTGGTAGTCCGTCTGCGGCAGTACTTTTTTTCCAAATGCCTGAATCTCGGTAATACCAAATGCATTTGATGACGAAGACTCCATATTCACGCGCACAATACATGTTTTAACAGGAACGAATTGAATGTTTGTCATGTCTTCCGACACAATTACAGGCGGTGTATCCACTGTCTCTCCTGCTTCATTCAGATAAGTGACTTCCGTCCAGTTTGCTTCATCATTGAATGGATGATCTGCAATTTCCCCAATATGTCCTCTTGGATTTTTCACCTCTGAAAATCCGGGAACTGCAAAGTCCTGAGGACCGGTGTAATACTCCACTTTATACGTTGTGGGATACTGGATTCCGTTAGTATTAGGCTCCTTGAAAAATCCTACTTTCAGGCTGTCGGCAAACCGTTCTACCACATCTCCCTCTTTCGCCATAATTACGCCAACCCAGTCACTCTGCCTGCCTACACGCTGCCAGTTGCACCAGATATTTTTACCAGCTTCTTGTTCGAAACTGATGTTGCCGTCATTTAATTTATAAACACGGTCTGTAGAATCAGCCCCGTCATTGGTAAAGGATGCAACTGCAAATGGCAGTTCATATCCGTTACGCAGCTGGTAATAATTTTCTGAGGTTTCCACATCGGTGGAGGTTACACGAACCTGTGCGGTTACGGGAACTGTAGTACCATCTTTTTCTGCTGTTCCCTGTACGGTTACCATGGTATCATCTGCCACATTAAACTGCTCCTGGTTCATTTCTTCCCATATTACAGGAACTTCAGAAACTGCCGTTCCATCACTGTAGTAAACGGTAGTTGTCTCAGGCATGGCTGGTATTACATTTACCGGCGTAGCAAGAGCGTACTGCATAGCCGCTACCACGTCTTTTACTTCAATTACTGCCGTAGGACGAAGATTCTGCCCCACTACAAATCCGCGGATTTTGATACTGCCAAACTCTGCGTAATCCGCTTCTGAAATGCTGTCCCAGGTTACTTCCACATCCCTGTCAAAGCTGCCATCCACAGAAGCTTTTACGGTACCCGGCAATTCTGGTGCAACTCCCGGTTTTGTGGATATACGAACTTCTTCATAGGAAGTAATCTGTATTTCTTCTTTATTTTTCTCAATCGTAACTTTCACCGGATCTGCTTTGATTACAACTCCGTTATAAGTCACCTCTGACTGAATCGTTATAGTTCCTTCTCTGATTGCATTTAATTTTCCCTTGCTGATCTCTGCTTTTGCCCCATCTCTGGAAGATAACTTATATTCCACGCCTGCAAGGCTGCTGTCAAGAACCGTTCCGTCCTCTAAGATTGCTTTGGTTGTAATTACTTCTGAGGAATTTTCCGGAATCGTTGTATTCGCCATGGATATTTCAGCCTGATTCAGCTTAAGCGGCATTTTTTCAAAGCTGACCGTGTACACTGCCTCTGACTCTCCTGATTCACTCTTTACGAATACTTTCGTCTGGTCATCAATGGTCTGTGCCGGGATTACAAAGACACTTCCATGATCTTTCGCTATTGCAGTTACCGCCGGGATTTCATAAGGATATGCAGAAGTTACCGTATAATTAAACTGCTCTGCCGCAAATCCTTCTATGGTTTCTCCGTTTACCTGCAGGTCTTCTAATGCTGCTGTTTCTCCAACTGCTGCAACACCGGTGTATACTTTTAACTCGGATATGCCCACCGGTTTAAATCCGCCGTCTTTTGGCTGACCTTCCATCAGGATACGTACAAACTTAGCTGTTACCGGATCAAAATTAACCGGATATTCTTTTGCCCAATCCTCTGCTGCATCGCCAAAATCATCTACATGATCCTGGTTCGCTGCGTTTGTCCAGGTCGTTCCGTCCATACTGGTCTGAATCGTTACCTTTGCAGGTTTCCTGGTCTGTCCGTCCGTATAGAAATGAATGCCTGCTTTTCCGATCTGGGCTGCTTCTTCAAATTCCAGCTGAACCCAGGATTCCTTCTTATCACCGTTACCATTTACCCAGTTATTCCAGGATGGTGTTCTGGAGATATTGCCGTCATTAATATTGGAAGACATATTATTGTCATGGTTGTTTACATAATCTTCTACATTGTTGTAGGAAGCGGAAGGCTTGGGATATAACGCACTGCCCACTCTGGTGGCAATATTTTTCGCATAAACAAGCTCTTCTGTTACCCTTACAATAGCTTTGGCGCTGTATTTTTCGATTCCTTCCAGTGTTCCCTTAACTTCAAACTCACCAGTCTGGGCAACCTGTTCCGGTGTAATTGCTCCCCAGGTCACGTTTACTTTCTTCTGGCTGCCATCTGTATAAACCAGCTCTGCAGTATCCGGAAGCTGTGGTATTTCGTTCACTCCGGTAACCACTCTCACCTCTTTGATACCAAGGATACCGATAATCGTAACTTTGATTTCAATCCGGTCACCGGTCTCAACCGTACCTGCTGCCTGGAACACGCCTTCTTTTTCCAGCAGGTCTTTCGGGATATCATCCCATTTGACACTCAGTTTCCGTTTGGAGCCATCACCGTATACAGCTTCCACTTTTTCAGGAAGATTCACTTTTTCTCCCAGAATTGCGGTAACTGCTTTTGCGTTATACCCCAGAATCTGATCTGCCGCAACCGGTGTCTCAGTGGTAAATACATTGACAGAATCGCCTCTTAATCCTTCTGATGATGCAGTCAGGGTAAAGCTTCCTCCATCCTTTGTGGATTGCACTAATACGACTGCTTTCCCATTAAATGCTTTTCTCTTCCATACGCCATTGGTATCCTTATACCGTTCATGGCTGGAAGCATCTCCATTATCCACGCCTACGATTTTACCGTTGCCGGACACGTTGAAAATCACTTCATTATCTGCTGTAGGAACTACCGTTCCATTTGCATCTGTGATATCCACTTCAACATAAGAAATGTCGCTTCCGTCTGCCGTAAGTACATTTTTTTCCGGCTTCAGGCTTACCGCTGCAGGATCGGCTGCACTGGCAACTACATCCTCGGCAATCTTCTGTCCGTCTTTGTCATAAGCAACTGCAGTTAAGGTACCTGGTTTATAGTCCATGCGCCACTCCAGATAGAGTTTGCCATCTGCTGTCTGCTGGTATTCCTTATCTTTATTGTCTTTTACTTCTGCAACATTTTTATATGGTGTAACGGTTTCAAATGTCTTCTTCTGGTCTACCAGAGTTCCGATTCCATCACTGGTGTCGTCTGCCGCCTTAAAGTACAGTTCTACGGATCGCGCGTTGGTATAGACACGTACCGGTATTTTACCGTCCCGGTCTGTTACTTTGGATTTCAGGTTACTGTCTTCCCAATTCCAGTGAGGCAGGATATGAACCATCGGATTGTCTTTTACGTCAGTCCACTGGCTTTGATAGAGATAATAGGAATCTTTTGGAAGTCCTGCAGTATCCACGATGCCAAAGTAAGAGCTCTTAGGCGGTGTGGTGGTAGACTGATTCCATGGTGTAGGTTCCCCGATATAGTCAAAGCCTGTCCACACAAATTCTCCTGCAACAAACTTTCTGTCCCGGTCTCTGACCAATGAATCCTGTGCTGTTCTTCCCCAGCCTACGCAATCCGTATCATAAGAGGACTGCTGATAAGGAATCGACGCACCGCTGTTCACGGTATCCGGATGAGCATATACACCGCGGCTGCTGGTAGCAGAAGCGATTTCCGAACCATAAAGTGCCCACTCGGGTTTTTCCCGGTGCTGCGCATCGTAGCGGTTCTCACTGTAGTTAAGTCCCGGAACATCTACAGCATCAAATACCGCCACCATATTGGCATTACCCAAATTGGAACTGGTATCGCTCATGTTTCCACGGAATTTATCTTCTCCTATAGTTGTAGGTCTGGTGGTATCTATTTCTTTTACCCACTTCACCAGATTTTTGGCAGTCTGTACACCCTCGGAACTGTTCGTTGTCCATATCTCATTTCCGATAGACCACATAATGATAGATGGGAAGTTCTTTCCACGTTCTACCATATTCTTAATATCAAATTCAGCCCAGGTCTGTCCGGGTGCTGCATCCGGATGCGTTGCCGCTTTGGTAAAAAACCTGCCATAATCATAGGTTTTCTTACCGCCCTGCCAGGTATCAAAGGCTTCATCGATTACCATAAGCCCCATCTTGTCACAGATTTCAATCAGCTTGTCATCCGCCGGATTATGGGTAACACGGATCGCATTTACGCCCATATCCTTCATGATGCGCATCTGCCGCTCAATCGCCGTGTAGTTGGCAACTGCCCCCAGTGATCCCTGGTCATGATGCATGCAGACTCCGTATAATTTCATCCACTCACCATTTAAGTAAAATCCGTTGTCGGTCGTGAATTCAAAGTAACGGAAACCAAATCTGCTTTCGCTGGAATCCAGAACCTTATCCCCTTTTACAATATCCGTCTTCAGATAGTAGAGGTTTGGATCTTTTGTTGACCAGAGTGCAGGATCTGCTACTGTGGTGGTCTGGGATACCGGCTGTGTCTCACCGGAAGGAAGTGTTACGTCTTCAGATGTCACCGGTTCTGTTACCGCTTGTCCGTTTCCATCCATTACGGTCTGGCGAACCTGAACGGTCTGTTCCTTATCCGTATCATTTTTTACCTTGGTGGTAACATCTACTTTACCGGATCCATTTTCAATATCCGGTGTGGTGATCTGTGTGCCCCAGTGGTCTACATGGACTTTATCCGTCACGGTGAGATGTACATCCCGGTAAATTCCGCTTCCGGAATACCATCTGCTGGACTGCAGCTGGTTCACTACTTTAACAGCAACCACATTTTTGGTCTTGCCGTCGCAGACCAGCTCATCCGTAATATTATATGTAAATGGCATATAACCATATGGATAGTTGCCTACGGATTTTCCATTCACATAGGTGGTGCTGTTCATATAGATGCCGCCAAAATCAATGGAAATCTCTTTGTCCTTCATGGATTCCGGCAGTACGAACGTTTTACGGTACCAGCCGGTTCCCCCATCCAGATACCCGCATTCCGATGTCGCAGGAGAATTGTAATTAAAATCAAATTCAATACTCCAATCGTGAGGAAGATCCAGACTGCGCCAGGAAGTATCGTCAAAATCTTTACTTTCCGCACCGCCTGGATCTCCCAATAAGAACTTCCAGCCATCATTGAACAACATGCTTCTGTCGGCCTCATTCTCACTGGAAAGCAAGGATACCGCCGGTTCTTCCCTGGCAAAAGCTGTCATGCTTATGCTGGAACAAACCATACACAATGTTAACCCCAATGCCACTAATCGTTTTTTCATGTTTTCCCTCCATCTTTTTGATTATTCACTGAATATCCAAACAAAAAATATTCAGATGTAAATCTATCTTACCAAAAAGTGTCAGAAAAACTCATATGATTTTCTTACAATTTTATTTGAATTTCTTAATCATCATGGTGGTGATGGTGTCCGCACTGGTGAGAATCGCCCTGATCCTTTAATTCGATCTCATCACCTGCCATTTTTAAAATCCCTTCTATTTCTTCTGCCGGCATTTCAATATAAGCGGACAACTCTTCCAGACTGACCTTTCTCTCCAGATCCACTTCCAGATTCTTAATCGCTTCATTCAGATAATTGACCTGCTCCACAATCTGCTGGTCGTCATGTTTGAAATCTTTTTGTTCCTGCTCTGCGTCATCCAATACCTGAAGGATTTCTTTTTTCATATATTCCTGATAATCCGAAAGTGTTTTCTGCTGCTCCAGCGCATCCATGACCAGAATCAAACCTACATTCCCTTCCTGGATCAGATCACTCTTTGGAAGCTGGGTATTGTTATATTTCATTACCAGCTCATAAACTCTTTTCAGGTTCTGTTCAATAAGCCTGCTTTTAGCCATGGCGTCCCCACCGGCTGCCTGATTAAATAGTGCCAGTTCTTCTTCTTCCGTCAGTTCCGGGATTTCGCTTGCCGCCAGATCTTCCAGATACATGTTTAAAAAGGTATCTTCTTCCTGGGAGTCCTGAAGGGGTGTTTCTGCCTGGTCACCTTTAACAGTGGCTTCCTCAGCTTCAGAAGCCGCTTTTTGGTAACCTTCTACTGCTATTTTCTGGCTTCCCAGATACTCATAAATAAATTCGTACTGCTCATCAGTGAGATGTGCGTTTTTAAAAAACTCTTTGATCTCTTCTTTGCTTAACACGTTATTCTTTGTATCTGCATATGCTTTTAATTCACTTAACATCTCACGAAATATAATTTTTTCCTGCATATTTTCACTCCTTTATCCTGCTTACTTTTCCGCCAATACGGAAATGGCTTTTTGCAGCTGGTTATCTTCGTCATGGTTTAACGCCACCTTCTTTTCCAGTGACTCATCCAGTTTTACTTCCACATCCGGGTCTATACCAACCCCGTGAATATTATTTCCTTTTGGTGTATAATATTTTTCAATGGTCAATTTCAATGTCGTACCATCGCTTAGGGTTTTGTACCCCTGCACGATTCCTTTTCCAAAGGTAGTTGTTCCTACCAGCGTTCCGATTCCATAATCTTTCACGGCACCTGCAAATACTTCTGATGCACTGGCGCTGTTTCCATTTACCAGGATTACCATTGGCTTGGTAAACTGATGTTCCGCGTCTGATTTATATTCTTTTTTATTTCCATACTTATCCTCTGTATATACAATTAAGCCTTCCGGCAGAATCTGATCCAGCATCTTGCAAGCCACCTGCAGAACACCGCCCGGGTTATTGCGAAGGTCAATAATGAGTTTTTCCATTGATTCGCCTTCCAGTTTTACCAATGCATTCTCAAACTGCTTCTCTGTAACGCCGTCAAACTCCGAAATAGCAATATATCCGATTTTATGATCCAGCATTTCGCTGCTTACTGTAGGCATCTCTACGGCTCCTACCTGAACCTCTGCTTTGACCGGTTCTTCACTTCCTTCTCGTTTTACTTCCATTTGAACAGAACCGTCTTTTTTTTCTTTGATCAGCGCTACGACCTGATTCAAATCCAGTCCGCTTACATCCTGATTATCTACTTTTACTAAGATATCTCCCGGCAGAAGCCCTGCCTCTGCGGCTCCAAATCCGTCATAACACCTGGCTATGGTGATCAGTTTTGTCACTTTATCCTGCATCATAACAGCACCAATGCCGCTGTATGTACCTGCATTTGATTCCTGCAGCTGTTCCATCTCTTCTTTTGTATAATAATTTGAATAAGGATCTTCCAGGCCTTTCACCAGCCCTTTGTACAGCTGTGTTTCAACCAGTTCGGCATCGGCATCATTTAAATAATACTGGTTAATTACATCCTCTATCTCATCGATTTTCTTTTGGACTTTTCCATCATCCAGTTTTAAAAGTTCTTCTGTCTGTTTTTCATTCGGCAGTGTCTCTTTCTGGGATTCCTGCCCGGCTTCAAACAAATTACTGTTCACAATCTGACCGGAAATAAAATACGCTGCCAGTCCTAACACCGCAGTTACACACAGCCCACACAAAAACCCCTTAAAAAACCGCTTGTCATCTTCCATTATATGTCTCCTTCAAAAGAAAGATCCTGAAGCAGCAATTCCCCTGCTCCAAAACCCTCTGCATACTTGATTCCAGCATAGAGCGTGTTTGAAAATTCATTCCCGCCATCTGCACGCCCCACTTTGCGGTATATTTGCCCCGAATTCAGGTTACGTAGCCCGCTACGCGCCCTTCATCCGGGACAAATCTCCCACAAACTGGGTCGCACAGCTGCCAGAAAGCACTTTTAAAACACGCTCTACCGCAAGTGCCGGATAATCCTGTAAAAGCGTATTTCTTTTACACTCCTATCTTATTCCAAATTCTGTAAATTATTCACAGCAGTTCTTTTACAGAATCGGTGCTGAGTGCGTTTTGTACACTCCGGGCAAAGGAAGAACCCTCTGTCAATTCCGAAGTGTGTTTGAATCACACTCCAGTGCAGAGAGTTCCACATAACCCTTTTCTTAATAATCCTGAGTCTCCATATATTTCATATATTTTACAACCATCAGTGCGATCTTAAAGGTAATTGCATCTTCAAATACTCTGAGATCCAGTCCGGTGCTCTTCTGCAGCTTATCCAGACGGTAAACAAGCGTATTTCTATGAATATAGAGCTGTCTTGAAGTTTCTGAAACATTCAGGCTGTTTTCAAAGAATTTATTAATCGTAGTTAATGTCTCTTCATCAAAATCATCCGGTGATTTACCATCAAAGATCTCCCTGATAAACATTTTACACAACGGAATCGGCAGCTGATAAATGAGTCGTCCGATTCCAAGGGAACTGTACGCAATCACATTGCGTTCGCTGAAGAAAATCTTGCCTACGTCCAATGCCATTCTGGCTTCTTTATAAGATCTGGACACTTCCTTGATTTCTCCTACAATTGTTCCATAGGCAATATGTGCCTTTTCCCTTTTTTCCAGTCCCAGGCAGTCTATGATACTTTTGGCTACTTTATCCATTTCCGGATAGCCTTCGGTATTCACCAGTTCTTTTACTACGATGATGCTCTTCTCATCTACTGCAGTAATAAAATCACCGGATTTGCCTCCCAGGAAAGTACGTACATTCTCTAAAGAAGTATTGTCTTTCTCATAACTGGTTTCCAGGATAAATACTACACGCCTTACATCCGTTTCAATATGTAGCTTCTTGGCACGGTTGTATATATCCACCAATAAAAGGTTGTCTAAAAGCAGGTTCTTGATAAAGTTATCTTTGTCGAACCTCTCTTTGTAAGCGATTAACAGATTCTGGATCTGGAAAACAGCCAGTTTCCCGATCATATACACATCTTCACTGCTGCCATCTGCGATCAGCACATACTCAAGCTGATGTTCATCAAATACTTTAAAGAACTGGTGTCCCGCCAGTACCTGGCTGTCTGCCGGAGAGGATACGAACGCCATAGCTGACTCCCTGTATTCATCTGCCTCCGGAAATGTAGTTGCAAGCATGCTTCCTTCTGTGTCTACAATACACAGATCTACTCTTGCGATCGCCTTCAGACCATCGAGAGTATTTTGTAAAATTTGATTTGATATCACTAATGTCACTCCTTCTTCCCATAATTTAAGAAACCTGATAACGATTACGCTCCCACTCTTCTCCCTGTAAACGCTAATACTACTTGTATTCTAATATAAAACTACCAAAAAAGAAAGAGAAAAATGATACTTTTTTGTAAAAAAGTATCATTTTTCAAAATGACGCTCTAAAAAACCCAATCCGAGCACCTCTTTTGCATCGCTGACTACCACAAAAGCCCCCGGATCTACGGATGCAACTCTCTCTTTTAATAGAATGATTTCTTTTTTGGAGACCACACAGAAAAGCATATCCCGATGCTCACCGGAATACATGCCTTTTGCATCCAGTCCCGTCAGTCCCCGCTGCAGCTCATTCATGATCTCATGCGCCACCTCATCTCTGAGACTGGTAATAATAAATGCTATCTTTGAATAATTAATACCTTCTACCATATGGTCAGAAATCCAAGAAGTGACCACTATTCCAATGATTGCATACAGGGCAAGGCTGATCCCGAAAATATAAGCACCAATGAGCACAATAAATGCATCAATCACCTGCATAATCTGAACGATGGAATAATGGCGGAGATAGTGCTGTATCAGGGATGCAACCATATCGGTTCCGCCTGTGGTCCCCCGCGCCATGAAAACCAGTCCGATTCCCAGGCCCATAATCCCGCCGCCAAAAAGAGCTGAGAGAATTAAATCTTCATTCATTAACGGGAAAACCGGCATGATATATAACCAGAAAGACAGACTGAACGTCGCAAAGAATGTCCGTTTTAAAAAACGGCCCCCTTTAATTTTCATTCCCAGGATAAAAACCGGAATATTTAATACAATGTTTGTGAGCCAGAGCGGTATGCCGCCCTTTAAAAATGGATCTGTTACGGCTTTTAGTACAATTGCCGCTCCCGTAAATCCTCCGGTTACCATATTTGCCGGCTCATAGATCGAGTTAATGGCTAATGCCATGAGTGCAGTACCCGCAAACATCATTAAATAATCGAGATATTTCGGTCTTTTCCTGTGAAATTCCATGGGATTACTCCCCCTTTTCGCTCTGATATTTTGATACTTTTCTCTTAAATATCCTCTTTTCTATCAGTTTGCCCAAAAAGTTCGCTTTTGATTCCACATTCGTTAATGATGTTGCAGTTTGTCCAATTCCAATCCATACCCTGGCACCCAGCTTCTGCCGGCAGCCCATTAAAAATTCTTCTTCATAAGGGCTTGGAATCGCTGCTATAATAATGTCTTCCGCTGAAGCATTCAGCAGATTTACGATGCTGTCTTCATCTTCCGTTGCATCATCCAGTGAAAAAGTACCTACGATATTCAGTCCTCTGTGCTGCTTTTTCATATGCTTTTGAAAAATCAGGCGTTCGGAATCTTTCTCCGTCAGCAATGCAACTGTCTTATCATGCTCCATGGCGTAGCTGCATATGCCTTTTAAAAAACTGTTATCCTCTACTTCTTCCAATGACTGTTTCAAATCCTCGCCGCAGACTTTCCAGACCTCCTTGTCTCCGATGATATTCAAATCCATCATCCCCATTTTGTCTGTCCACCCCGGCTCTTTTACCGCTTCTACCAGAACATTTGCAAATATTATCCCTACTGTGCTAAGAGAATCTGTCTCCAGAAATCCTGCCACCTTGCCCACTGCTTCTTCTACACTGTCATTATCGATCTTAACGCCCAGTATTTCTATACTCTTATTCATCTTATCACCTACTACCTTAAATCCGATTTTGACGTGTTGGAAAATTCATTTCCCCACAGCTGTGAGAAATTAATTTTATACACGCTCAAGCAAATTGCATAATCCCGCATCGTAAAACAATGATAACAGACTTTACTTTTAATTTCAAGCAATACCTATTTTGTTAACATGTAATTAATGAATGTGTAATTTTTTGTCCTGACACTAAACAATTTCCTATTTCAAATCATAAAAATTTATGTTAATATTTATGTATTGTATTTTTTCTGCCTGTTTTGTCATAACAGGTGTGATATATACTGATTTTGCCTGCCTATAGAATTTATTCTAAATAATAATAAGCGGAGGAAAAAAAATGATCTACAATGACATTAAAAAACTGGTTACCTATGGACTTCAGACGGGACTGATCGAGGAGACAGACCGCATCTACACCACCAATTCCCTTTTGGAATTGCTGGAGATGGAAGAATACGATGAGCCCCTCAAAGCGGATACAGACATTGATCTGGAAGAGGTGCTTTCGAATATCATGGATTATGCTTACGAGCATGGCATTATGAAAGAAAACAGCGTTGTCTACCGTGATTTATTTGATACTAAAATCATGGGACGTCTGGTTCCAAGACCTTCTGAAGTGGTAAAAAAATTCCTGGATCTGTATGTGAGAGATCCAAAAGAAGCAACCGATTACTTCTATAAATTAAGCCAGGATACGGATTATATTAGAAGATACCGCATCAAAAAGGATATGAAATGGGAAACCCCCACTCCTTACGGTGATCTGGATATTACAATTAACCTTTCCAAACCAGAAAAAGATCCAAAGGCAATTGCTGCCGCAAAACTTGCAAAGCAGAGTGGTTACCCCAAATGTCTTCTCTGTCCTGAAAATGTAGGTTATGCCGGCAGAGTGAATCATCCTGCAAGACAGAACCACCGCATTATTCCGGTTACGATTAACAACAGCCAGTGGGGATTCCAGTATTCTCCTTACGTTTATTACAATGAGCACTGTATCGTTTTCAATACCCAGCATATCCCTATGAAAATTGAAAGAGATACTTTTGGCAAGCTTTTGGATTTCGTAAAGCAGTTCCCACACTATTTTGTAGGTTCTAATGCAGATCTTCCAATCGTTGGCGGTTCCATCTTAAGCCATGACCATTTCCAGGGCGGCAATTATGAATTTGCCATGGCTAAAGCTCCTATTGAATCTTCCTTTACGATCAAAGGATTTGAAGATGTTACAGCGGGAATCGTAAAATGGCCTATGTCCGTTATCCGTATCAGCTGTACCGACACCGGACGTATTATTGAACTGGCTGACCATATTTTAAATGCCTGGAGAGGATATACGGATGAAGCATCCTTTGTCTTTGCAAATACGGACGGGGAACCACATAATACCATTACCCCGATTGCCAGAAAACGCGGCGATGCTTATGAATTGGATCTGGTACTGCGCAACAACATTACCACAGAAGAACATCCGCTGGGTGTATATCATCCCCATGGGGAACTTCATCATATCAAAAAAGAAAACATCGGACTGATTGAAGTTATGGGACTTGCTGTTCTTCCTGCACGGTTAAAATCAGAAATGGAACAGCTGGCTGACTATATTACTTCCGGCAAAGACATCCGTTCCAATGAGGATCTGGAAAAACATGCCGACTGGGTAGATGAATTTTCTGCAAACTATGAAAAAATCGATGAAAGTAATGTAAGACAGATTCTGAACGATGAAATCGGACTGGTATTCATGAAAGTTCTGGAACATGCCGGAGTTTACAAATGTACCGCTGAGGGCCGGGAAGGCTTTATGCGTTTTATCGGTACTCTGTAATGCAAAAAACGGCACTTATCACCGGAGCATCCCGGGGCATTGGACGTGCCATTGCCCTGAAGCTTGCCCGGGAAGGATATCAGGTAGTGATCACCTGCTTAAAAAACGGCGGCCTTTTAGAGGAGGCAAAAAATATTATTGAAAAAACATGTGGCGTCACCTGTTTCCCCTTCGTGGGGGATATGGGGGATCCGGAAACGGTAGAAAAACTGTTCCACGAGATTGCAGCCCGTTTTCAAACGCTGGATGTGGTTGTGAACAATGCCGGAATCTCCTATGTTGGGCTTTTTACCGATATGACCCCGACGCAGTGGAACCGTATTCTGCAGACAAATCTGTCTTCCGCTGTCTACTGCAGCCAGCAGGCGATTCCTTTGATGCTTTCTAAAATGAGTGGTAAAATCATCAATATATCATCTGTTTGGGGCTGTGTTGGTGCTTCCTGTGAAGTCGCTTACTCATCCGTAAAGGGTGGTATGAATGCGCTCACCATGGCGCTGGCTAAAGAGCTGGCACCCAGTAATATTCAGGTAAATGCCATTGCCTGCGGGGCAATTGATACGGAAATGAATCAGTTTCTAAGTCCTGAAGAACGTGCTGCCCTGATCGCCGAGATCCCTTCGGACCGCTTTGGAAAAACAGAGGAAGTTGCGGATCTGGTGTATGACCTCTGCCGGAGCCATTCCTATCTGACGGGACAGGTAATCAAGTTGGACGGAGGCTGGATTTAGCATTGTCTAACATTGTTTAAAACACAAATATTATTTTATATCCACATAATTAGAGGAGTGCGATTTGGCACTCCTCTTTTTCACTTATTTCAGGGTATATGTTTTTGGGTTTGAATATTTACCGTAGTAAATTTTAGAACCCACTTTGCGGTATGCACGAACCTTGAAGCTGTATTTTGTACCCTTTTTCAGTTTATTGATGGTATAGCTGGTCTTGCCTGTTGTCTTAATCTGCTTATAGCTGCCTTTTCCTGACTTCATTTGAATCTGGTATCCGCTGCATGTCACTTTCTTATAAGTAATTTTTACTTTTGATGAACCGGTTTTTACAATGCTTTTCATTACGGCTTTCTGAGGTCTTGCCGCTGTCTTTAAAACTGTGGAATCGGGACCTGTTCCAGCCTGATTGACTGCAGCCACTTTTACACTGTATCTGTTTCCGGCTTTTAATTTTTTCAAGGTAAAACTGTTACTTGCTGTACTTCCTGCTGTTCTCCACTTCCCGTCCCGATAGATATAGATTCGGTAGCTCTTGGCATCTGCTGCTTTATTCCAGCTTATTTTCATGGAATATACTGCACTGCTTACCTTTAATCCCGTAACCTTTGCAGGCTTTTGTACCGGAACCGGAATTTTAACATTTACTTTACAGGATGCCGCCTTTTCTCCTTCTGCTGTTACAGCCGTTACGGTTACCGTACCATTTCCCACTGCCGTTACAACTCCGGACTGGCTTACTAGGGCAATTCCCGTATTGGAGGAAGTCCATAATACCCCTTTGTTCGTTGCCCCTTCCGGTTCTACAACCGCTTTCAGATTTACACTTTCTCCTTTTGCAGTTAAGTTTACTTCTGTTTTATCCAGTTTTACTCCTGTTACTGCAACATGGGGAGCTTTTATATCAACGGTTACGATACATACCGCTGTAAATCTGCCGTCTTCGGTGGTTGCGATCACCGCAGCCTGTCCATTACTGCGGGCTGTGATCAGACCTCCCCCGCTTACCTGGGCTACCTCAGGCGCTGTGGTTGTAAAGGTCACATTTTTATTTTCGGCATTATCCGGATTTATGATAGCCTGAAGCTGAAGTGTGGCTCCTTCTTTATCCAAACGGGCATAGTCATGGCTTAATTGAATGCCCTCTACTCTTACCGGAATCTCTACTTTCACCCTGCACTGCGCCGTGAATCCTCCGTCTTCTGTGGTAACCGTTATGACGGACTCTCCATTTGCCTTTGCCGTAACAACTCCGTTGTCGTCCACATCTGCGGCATCCGTATTGGAGGAATTCCACTGTACCTTTTTATTAGTTGCATTTTCAGGCAGAATTTGTGGAACCAGATGCAGTGTTTCATTTGCTTTTGTGAGAAGTGCATCCGTCTGGCCCAAAGTAACTCCTGTCACATTCACATTTTCAACGGGAATTTCTACTTTTACTTTACATACTGCTTCAAATCCACCGTCATTCGTGGCTGCTGTAATTACAGTCTCTCCTTCTCCTGCTGCAGTAACTACTCCCTTTTCATCTACCGTTGCCGCATCCGGATTGGATGAACGATAGGTTATGGTCTTGTCTGTAGCATTTTCCGGCATAACTACCGGATTCAGGGACAGTTTGTCTCCCAGTCCTTTCAGCAGTGCCGTTTCCGGTTCCAGAGATATTCCGGTTACCTGGATTACAGGTTCCGGTATTGCAACGGTTACTTCACAAAGGGCAACATAGCCTCCATCCCGTGTTGTAACTGCTATTATAGCTGTTCCATTTGCTGCTGCTGTTACCAGTCCATTTTCATCCACAATCGCTGCTGCTTCGTTAAAAGATTTCCACATTACTTCCTGATTGTATGCATTTTCCGGTTCCACTTTCCCATTCAGCTTTAAGGTTTCACCTTCTTCCGTCAGGGTGGCGGACTGGGTATCCAGCTGGATTCCGGTTACCTTTACCGGTTCATTGGGTATGTCTACCGTTATCTTACATCGGTCTGTAAATCCTCCGTCTTCTGTTGTTACCGTGATTACCGCAACACCATTAGCCACCGGTGTAACCAGTCCGTTTTCATCTACATCTGCAATTGCAGAATCCGATGATGCCCATTCCACTTTCGTGTTTTTCGCATTTTCCGGCGTAATAACGGCGGTCAGCTGCAGCGTATCATCCATATGTGTAAATCTGGCTGCATTACAGTCCAGGCTCACACTGGTTACTTTCACGGTTTCTTCGACGGTCACGGTACACTCTGCCTGGAACCCGCCGTCCTGTGTAATTGCTTTTATGACGGATACTCCGTCTGCAACTGCCGATACCACTCCGCTTTGGTCTACCGCCGCTGCCTGTTCGTTTGACGATACCCAGGTGATATTTTTATTGGTCGCATTTTCCGGCTTCACATTTGCCGCAAGCTGCAGAGTTTCTCCTGGTTCTAACCTGGCCTCCGCCTGGCTGATGGCAACGCCTTCTGCTTTTACGACCCGTACTAAATTGTCAATAGCATCCTGAAGCTGGCTGCTGGTATCGGATACCTCAGCATTTCCGGCTTCATCCCCTTCTAACACTTTAAGCGCAAGCTCTGCAGCTGTTGTTAATTTTGCAAAACTTTCTGCTGTATAGTCACTTTCTTTATAAGAAGCAACGGTGTCGTACAATGCCTGCAAAGCCGTTTTATCTACGGATTCACTTTCTGTTTTCTGTACCCGGAAGGAATAGATTTCTACATAGGTGGAACCTGCGCTTGCATTTTTTCCATCCTGCTTTACGATAATCTTATAATTACCCTTAGGATCTAATCCTCTGAATTGATATAATAATACATCTGTTCCCCGGGTTGCCGTATAACAATCCACTATTTTCCGGGACCCCTCTACCAATGCACCGTTCTGATCTTCAATACTTACCTCTGCAATTCCATGGTCACTTGCTGTTACACCGTACCATTCAATTGCATTTCCTTCAAACTCGAACTCAGCAAAGCTGTCCTTAACCGTTGTGTCACAGGATTCTGAATTTGCCCGGACTGTCCATTCTCCGGTGCGGTTAACCTCATCGCTGTTTCCCTTTGTAATCTCGGTATATTCCGCTCTTTCCAAAGCCCCCTGTGCTTCTTTTAATGTTTTTGCCAGCTGATCCGCTTTATCCTGGGTCAGTTCTCTTGATTCCACAGCATCCTTGGCATTCTTCAATGCCTTTTGGAACAGATACCAGCTGTCTTTTGTATAATTTTCATTGGTAATTACTTCTGCTGCGGCTATTGCCTGATTCAGGGTGTCTTTATTTACCACATTTTCGTGAGGATCCAGATTCAGACTGAACTCCAGCGCTTTTCCTAATTCACTGTGAACGGAGAAATCCAGGCTGCCTGCTTCTTTCATAGAATCCGGCAGTACAAATTGAAAGCCTGCCCTCTTTCCCTGTGCCTTTACTTGATTTACATAGAGATCTTTCCCCTCCAGTTTCACACGGATGACCGCTTGTGAATTGGAAGTCACTCCCGCTGCAGTGGCATTTACCATTCTGGTATTTTTATCATAGCTGATTCCAATGGTATTTTCCTTCGTATCGGGATTAACCGGAGCCGATTGCATTTCGGTTCCCTCTGCTTTGATCCAGGTATTATAGGCTATTGCTTCATCTGCAGCATTTGTCACCAGAATCTGAAGTACTTTGTTACTTACATCCTCCGGGAACGTATAGCTTCCCGTATAATGGAGGGTTTCTGCGCCCTTAATTACAATGGGGTCTTCCTGTACATCAAGAAGCTTCCATCCTTTTTCAATATCATATAACAGATAAGATACTTTGCCTTCTATATCCGATGCACTTTTATTTTTAAGATCCATCACAGTCTGGAAGGTCTCTCCCCCGCGGGGTTCGGATACAACTGTGTTATTGGCGTATTTCATCTGTGCCGGATCTGTAAGCACGTTTAAGATATCCTGTTCTTCCTGGTACACCTGAAATGCATCCACAATCATATACACGCCGGATTTCTTCTCACCCCGCAGCTTATAGTTCCCCTGTGACAATACAGGTGATGTATACACGGTCTGCTGGTAGAGACGGCTGTTATCTTTACAGCTGATTGTCTTCCTGTCAACCTCTTCTCCCGTATCTGCATTGGTCAGGATCATTTCTATATCGCCCTGATCTGAGTATTTTCTGGTGACATACTCTATCTTCGTTCCCTGAAACGCAACTTCAAACCATGCGGACTGTGCCTGTTTGATATCCGGGAATGCACATACCGTAGATCCCTGGTCATCGCTCTTTCTGGAATCAAAATACCAGGCGTCTTGGGTATATAAGTCTGTGGAAACCTGGGTACTGTATGTTACCTCCGGGTCATTGCAGTCAATATAGCGGGATGTTCCGTCTGCCTTGTGGTAGCTTAAGGTCTGCATACTGTTTGTTCGGTGTATATCCAGTATCACTAACGCATTGGACTCTATTTTCTTTAACTCTGAAAAGAAGGATTTCTTATCACTTAAAGCTGCTCCGTTTACGGATTTAACAATGTCCCGCTTCCGGTAGCCCAGTGCATACGCCTCACTGCCCTCCGGCACTTCTTCAAAATAAATGCCTTTATAATCATTGGATGCGGTAGAAGAAATAATGTTATCATCTATTCCCGTCACCGTTGCGCCCTTCCACTCTTCTCTCTGGAGAATATCAGAACCTCCTGAACCGGAATCAATTTTTGCATAAATCGGAGCCTTGCACGGGCATCCCGGCTTTCCAAACTGATCCATGGCGAAGTTTTCAAATCCTACCTGTTCCATGCCCTCCTCATTTAATACCGTATAGTCATTACTTCTGGCATTTTTAAATTCGGGATTTACATCGATCAGCGCATTTTTATCGTAATCATTCTGTGCCTTATTTACATGGTACCAGGAAGGAAGATTGATCTTCGCACCGAAATCATAGTACCAGTTTTTATCTACGGCATATTCAGCCTGTTTAAATCTGTTTTCATCTACTACTGCAAACCCATAAGGCGTGGTATTAGCCACGATATTGCTGTAGATTTCATCTCCTGCTTCTTTATAGGATACGTGAATCTGGAATTGTCCGTCCAGAATAATATTGTTATATACTTTCCGGTCAAAGCCTTCCCTTAACTTAATTCCCAGCCCCAGACAGAGGTTGTTGTAAATTTCATAGTTGGAAGAACCGTCATCTAAATCAATGCCCCAGGTATGGGGAGCGTCAGAATCATGCTGGAACCGATTATCATGAATCTTATTGGTCTGGTATGCATCGATCAGGGCAAGGTCATATACTTTTGCGTCCTTTTCGTAATTCCTGATCAGATCCCCGCTTTCACCGCTTGCATTGTATTTCGGTACAGACCAGAAACGGTCTCTTCCCCAGGAGTTAAACGGACCGTGGTCGGTAGTCTCTAACTGGGCATTATATACATCATTATAAGCAATCTCATGTCCGCCGAATGTACCGTCATTGACGTTGATACAGGAACGGGCACTTTTGTGGATCGTATTGTGCAGAATTTTGATCCTGCTGCTCACTGACAGATTCACGCCGCAGGACTGCTTCTCAAAAATTCCCAGATTTTCCATATGGTTATTGGTAATCTCGATATCTCTGGGATAGTCTTCCGTTGCAGGTCCCACTTTTTCCGGGAAATCTACGCTGGTCTTATGCACCTGTAGATCTGGATACAGCGCATGTTCCCAGAATGATGCTTCATAAGCGGACTTAGGATCTCCCACTACCTGAACAGCTGTGGCGCCGATATCTATAAATTCATTGTTATCCACAATATGACTGTCGTTATATCCATACATGAAGATTCCATTTCCTCCCATGTGGTTAAAGTTAGAATTTACCACCTGAATATTCCTGGCATTTTCCATGTAGACAGCGCCTGCCCTTACCACACACCAGTCCCCTCTCATCAGAGGAATGTATTCTTTGCCTTCTTCATTTACGGTGAACATAGTTCTCTTCGTTCCAAAATAGGTAAATCCATCTAGTGTAATATCCTCTGCGGGATGTGCGCTGTCCTCTCCTTCTATACGGATGATATCTGTAGTTACTGCTGCTTCCACAGATACATCGTTTAAATCTATCCCCTCTTCGGGATAAACATAAAGATTTCCTTCTTTATTATCGTAATACCATTCTTTGGATGCATCCAGTTCCTCAAATACATTTTCGATCATCACCGCATTGTCTTTCATTCCATTTCCACGGTTGTTATCACCAACCCACTGGTAATCCAGACCTAATGCATTAGACGTATTTTTACCTGTAATGATATAATCGTTTCCGCCCCATCCATTGCTGTGAATCGCACGGATATACCCTCCCGTGGGATCATTGTAATTTTTAACCCGGGATTTGATATCTGCTCTTGTAGTTGCACCTTCCAGCGGAAGCACTCCCGGTACAGCATTTGGATATCTTGCCAGCACCTGCTCTTCCTTATCCAGAAATAGTTTATCGATTCCAAGATTGGGATCAACTTTTGTGACCTTGATATTGGGATTGCCTGCATAGTCACTCCAGGTTAACTGGTCAAAAGTGACTGCACCGCTTAATTCCACGGCCTCTCCGTCATAATTGCGGAAGGTAATGCCGGAGTCCTGCCCGGTCAGTTCCAATGTATTCTCAAAGAAGTACGTACCTCCCCTTACAAATACCGTGGTATTCTCCTGATTTTGTTCTCTGACAGCATCCCTGGCTCTTTCAAAGGTTGCAAATGGCTTCTCCAGTGTGCCATTTCCCGTAAGATCGTTGCCGTTCACCGCCACATACAAAGCATTTCCCGTACTCTCCTGGGCATATGCCACACTTCCTTCCGTCCCCGGAAGCCCCATTCCTGTTGTTGTCAGCATCGCCGACGCCAGCAGTACTGCCATTCCTTTTTTACTTCTCCTTTTCATATCTGATCCTCTCTTCTTCCTGTTTTCTTCCTGTTTTCACGTAATTGATTGTTCCGGATACAGGTTCATTATATCCTGCTTCTATCTGCTGTTTAATAAACTATCTTCCACAAAAGTACAACTTTCTTACACACTTACACAGCTGCCCGTTCTGCATTAAGTCTTCCAGCTGCCAGAAAGCAATTTTAAAACACGCTCTAACGTACCATCCTCATATACTCCCTTGGCGTCTTTCCCGTATACTTTTTGAAGATACTGCTGAAATACTGCGGATTCTCATATCCTACGGACTCTGATACCTCATATATTTTCATTGAGGTATTCTCCATCATTCCTTTTGCTTTCTCTATTCTCTTTTTCGTCAGCGCCTCTACGAAAGTGACTCCTGTATAATGTTTAAACAGGTAGCTGAAATGGCTGACGCTGACTGCCAGATATCCGCAAA
This sequence comes from uncultured Robinsoniella sp., assembly GCA_900540475.1. GTDB lineage: Bacteria > Bacillota > Clostridia > Lachnospirales > Lachnospiraceae > Robinsoniella. Next base: position 40,396 of record UQGG01000002.1, read on the forward strand.
TGGAATTTAAGGAAATATCTGCATTCTGATAATGTTTGTCTATGTAGTCGTGGGCAAGCATGACCTGTCTCTGGTAATAACCATCTTTTTCTGTAGCCAGCGCTTTTCCTGTTTTGATACATGCCTCTTCCAGATGGCGTGCCACACATTCCAGATTCTCATCTTCATATATGGCAACCTGCAGACGCTTCATCTCATAACGAATCTCCCCGTCCCTGACCTGGATTTCATCCATCAGGTTCATCAGTGCCATCATAATATTCTGTACATTGATGGTACAAACTTTTTTGGATACCCAGGATGTCTGCAGATCATTAATAAATGCCGACAGTTCCCTGCCGATGCAGTCCCGGTCATTCTTCTTTACCGCCAGGGTGATTCTGGAAATCCAATCTTTCATATCAATGTTTTTTTCGCCCCGGACATTGCGAAAATCTTTGGCAAAGTATATTTCCCTCGCTTTTGATAAAAACCGGTATTCCAGTACATTTCCCGCACTTAGGTATGCTTTGTCCAAAGCGGTGATTGCCTCTGTAAACTCTCCGACACCCAGTACCACATCCAGCTTCAGAAAAGTATCAATATTCTGTTTTATATGCCTGCAGTATTCTAAACTTTTAAAATCTAGTTCCCGGGGTCCGTCTGCTCCTAATATCACAACTGTTCTGGATTCTTTGTCCTGAAATACAACACCATTTCCCGACTGTGATAATACTTCTTCTGCTACATTTAATATGGCAAACAGTGCAAGGTCTTTGTTATCCTGAAAGGAACTCCTGCTAAATACCGTATCGTCTTTTGCTTCGATGAGAATCACCGTGAAATAATTCCCGGAAAGACGGATATCCATTTCCTTCATCTTCTTTGCAATTTCCTGAGGCATCATCTGCCCCAGAATCAGATGGTTTAGAAATTCTCTTTTTAATATCTGGCGGCTGTTATAATAAGCCCCCCTGATCTTCTTCATACTGGTCAGCCATTGATTTTCATAATCCAGATTCTGGCGGATCTTGGTTAACGTGTCGGACAGTTCATATGCACTGATGGGTTTTAAGATATATTCGATTACCTTATATCGGATCGCCTGTTTTGCATATTCAAACTCATCGTATCCGCTGATGACCACAACTTTAATTCCGGGATAATTCTGGTATACATACTTTGTAAGTTCAATTCCATCCATATGAGGCATCCGTATATCCGTAAGCAGCAGATCCGGCGGTGTTTCCCGGATTGCTTCCACAGCCTCCTTTCCATTTCTGCAGGTTCCCATCAGCCGGAATCCCAGCTCCGACCAGTGCACATTGTCCCGTACCGCTTCCCTGATCAATACTTCATCATCTACTAACAGTACCTTATACATGCTTCCTCCCTTCCCATTGGTTTTTAAACCCGTTCTGTAACTCCTTTTATTAGTTATTTACAAGTCCATCATAACTTAATGAATCTTATTTTTCATTTCAGATCTTCTTTAAAAGGTTTGAAATTTTACGGACTTTGATTGGATTCATTTTATCAATTCCTGTCCCTTCGTTGAACCTGATATTCTACGAATCTTCCTGTAATTCTACGATTTTCTCCCAAATGCATTTTTGGACAAAAAAATACCGGTACAGCAGTTAACCGTACAGGTATTTGATTCTGGAATAATCATTCTATTTTTTCCAATGGGATTTGTATTTCTGTGAGGTAATTGTCAATGCTTGTTTCATTCCAGGGACCCCGGTGGACAATTTGTCTGCTTTGTCCCAGCATTTTATACTGGCTGTGTTCTTCCAGCCAGCCTGCAAAGGAACGAAACACACCGGAAATATTTTCAAAAGTACCGTAGACCATGGTACTTGCCATAATGGGTACCGGGTCAATATCCCGAAATTTGAAGCCCTCCTGATCCTTTCCCATACGCTGAACCGGCGCACAGATTTCAATATCCACATTTTTTTCCCGGTAATCAGAATCATGATAGATGGCAAAGGTATTGTTTGAAACCGAAATTTTATTTTTCACTGCAAATGCGGTCATTTCCTTCCACAGCTGTCCTTCCGAATAATAAGAGGGCACAACCCGCCTCAGAGAAAGCACCTGGGCGCCCGGAACGGATTTTATGGACACATTGTAATGAATCTCTATTTTTTCCTGGCGGATATCCTCTTTTGCCTGGTCTATTTTAGACAATTTATCCTGTTCTGCTTTAATCGCCCGTTCGATCTCAATGCGTTTGCTGTCCAGCTGCTTTACAATATATGCATCATCCCACTGATGGAGGGCCGCCGCGATATCCTGAACATGAAATCCCAAATCACGCAAAAATATTATTTTATTCAACACTGCGATCTGATCGGCAGAATACAATCGGTAATTTGTAAAACGATCGGTTACCGATGGTTTTAACAATCCCGTCTCGTCATAATATCTCAACATCCGAATTGAAACCTGGGTCAATTTTGAAAACTCGCCTATCTTAAACATACTTCTGCCTCCTGCTCTGTGTGATTATAATGTATTTTCTTACTGTTCTGTCCACTCTGACTGCTGGCTGCTGATCCGGTACTGCTCTAATTTTTCCATTACCTCTTCTGCCCCCTGTCCCAGGATCAGGTCCGGGATTAAGTGGTACCCTCTGTATTCCGTCATGTCCACAGACGGTGGATCTTCCGCGTAAAGGTGTGCCGTCTGTGCAATTACCGACTTGACAAAGGGGTCTGTTACCTCTACATTCCGGTTTGCCGGGATATAGCCGTCTTCTAAATGAATCGACTGGATCTCTACACTTGTATATTCCTTGATGATCTCAATTGCAGCTTCCATGTTTTTGCTGTTTTTCGGAATAAATAATGCATTATCTCCAGAATGATTGGCATCAGTATCCCCAATCCGGGGCCAGGGCACAACCACCGTTTCGATTCCACGTTTTTTCGCTTCCCTGGCAGTTGCCTGTGCACCCGTTCCGATCTCGGTGATCATTGCGGTTTCTCCCTTCATAAATCCAGCCTTTATTTCATCCACCCGGGCTGTAACCGCCTGCTCTCCCGGATACATATATCCTTTGTCATATAGGGATTGAATTGTCTGTAATGTTTCCCTGGATTCTTTCCCGTCAAGAGGAAGACTGCCTTTTGTGTACCGCTCATAGGTTCCATTGCTCAAACTGGCTGAAAGCATTCCATTTCGGTAAAGCCAGCCGCCATGCCCCATGTCGCCGGCATTGGAAAATGGGTACACGCCCAGTCTTTTTATCTTTTCACAGGCACTTTCGAATTCCTCATAGTTCCAGGAGTCCGGGATGGATACCTCCGCCCTGTTTAAAAGCTCCTTATTTGCAAGGATGACCGGAAAATTTGACTCCCAGGGCACTGCCAGAATCCTGCCGTTGACACATGCCTCCTCCAGGGCGCTGGGACGAAACTGTGCCCTCCAGTCCGGGTCTGCATCCAGATAAGGCTTTAAATCCACTGCCATGTCCTCCAACAATACAATTCTGTTCATTTCAAAATTATAGATATCACACGGCTTTCCGGAAATAATTTCCCTTCGCACAATTTTCTCCTGATTCTGCCACTCCACCGGAAGTGATTCTATGGTATATTTATTCCTGAATTTTTCCTGGAGCTTGTCCATCATACGTACACTGGACGTATATTCCAGTACTCTGCCGTAAAAACGTATCTTTTTATTCTGTGTTTTCCCGCTTTCTTCCGTCTCCTGCCGCTTCGGTACGCCGCAGCTTCCTAGAATCACGACTGCCATAAACGCTGATAATACCAGTACCATTCCTTTGCTCTTTTTCATGATAACATCACTCCGAATCCATTATTACCACACACGAGCCTCTTCGGGACATCAGATCCTGCTTGTAAATTGCTCAGGAAGCATTCTAACCTCCACCCGGGTTCCCACATTCTCCCTGGAATAAAAACGGATACCGCAGTCATTCCCATATTTCATTTTCAGCCTTTCGTCAATGTTCTTCAGTGCAAATACATTTTCACTTTCATTTTCATCCTTTAAATACCGGTTGATCTCTCCGGCGTCCGTTCCAACACCGTCATCCTCTACGGTATACAAAAGCATCTGTTCTTCTTTTAGAACCTTTACCCAGATACTGCCGCCGCCCACTTTCTTTTCCAGTCCGTGAACAAAGGCATTTTCCACCAATGGCTGCAAGATGAGTTTTTGTACCCTGCAGTCCTCCAGTTCCTGATCCACCTGGATGGATACCCGGATTCTTTCTCCAAACCGGTTTTTCTGAATCAGAAGATAGCTTTTCAAATGCTCCACTTCCTGTTTCACCGTCACCAATTCATTTCCCCTGTTCAGTGCATGGCGGAAGACATCCGACAATGCTTCCACCTGGGCGGCAATTTCATCATTGTGTTCCACAACAGCCATCCACCTTATAGAATCCAGTGTATTATACAAAAAGTGAGGGTTGATCTGGCTCTGCATATATTTCAGCTCAATTTCTTTGCGCTTAATTTCATTTTTATACTGTGTCTGAATCAGGTTGTGAATATACGCAACCATCTCCGCAAGATTCCGGTTCAGAATTCCAATTTCATCCTCACTGTCATCGTATATCCCGATTTGAAACCGGTCTTCGGTAAATGCTTCTGTTTCCCTGGAAATCTGCTGGATTGGCTGGATCATCGTTTTTTTCTGCACGGTGTAAAATACCACTCCAAAAATCAACGTAAGCATCATGCACACCACTACCGTGTAATATACTGCATTGCTGCTTTGCAGGATATCCCGGGGATCATCCACTTTTACAATTCGAAAGCCTGACGTATCGATTACATAATAAGAGACAATCACATCTCCTGTCTTGAAATACCCTGCATTTCCTTCTGGAATCTCACCATAGCCAAGTTCCGTGAACGCCATGCCCAAACATCCATTTTCCGAGGATGAAAGTATTCTGCCATCCTGATCAGCAATAAACAGCCTGCTCTTTTCCGATAGGATTCCCGTGTACTGCTCATGGAGACTGGCTTCATCAACGGTTATCCGTTCATAGGCTATGATCTCCATCGTCTTCATATCATTAATCGCTCTTAGCAGATACAATTTCTCATAAGGTGCATTATAACTGACCGTTTCTCCATTATGCAACGTTGTCCACATGGGTAATCCACCCAGTTCATTTAGTCTGGGTATCATTTGTTCATCCTCCCGCAGAACATAATCCCCAATCTGCAGTATCACTGCCCCGGGCTTAAATATAGACATGCTTTTAAGATTTCTGCGGGACTCCATCTCAATGCGCATCTGGTAAGATAAATCAACCTTGCGTTTCTCCAGTTCCTCTGTCCGCCCTTTTATCCCATACATGCGGATGATCTCCTGGATATTTTCGTCCGCCGCAATATTCAGGGATACGTTCTCCACATCACTGATAAAGCTTTCCAGCCCAGCTTTCGTTTGCTTCAGGATTTCCAGATTGATATCGCATGCCTTGGTATTCAGGCTGCTGCGCAGCTGAAAAGTCACAATCATAAACAGCAGCAGCAATGGAATCACCTGAAATAACATAAGGCTGCATAGAAACTTCTGGCTGATTCCCAAATTCTTCAACTTATTTTTTAAGCTGTTCATAATCTCCCTTTTTTCTTTCGGTATTCGGTAGCGGAACAGCCTTCCAGTTTCCGAAATACTGCCGAAAAATATTTTTCATCCCGGAATCCCACTTCCCTGGCTATTTCCGCATTTAAATCTGCTGTGGTTTCCATCCTCTTTTTCGCTTCTTCTATGCGGTATTTATTCAGATACTCCGTAAATGAAATACCCATTTCCTTTTTAAACAGATAACTGAAGTAATTCTTGGATTTCTTCACATAGGAGGAAATAGAATCCACCGTTATCTCATCCCGGTAATGCGTGCTTATGTAGGATAAGGCTGTAATTACCATCTGATTTGGGGTTTGTCCCTGATGACCGGAAACACCAGTCAGAATCAGATAGTAAACATTTAATACCCATTCCCGGTACTGCTCTATGGTCAATAAATCGGGGATCGCCAAAATACTCTGCCTGTTTTTCTCCAATACTGCCTCCACGTCCATACCGCTGCTTTTTAAGGTTTGAAATAATAACTGCACCAGATTCATGCACGTTCCTTTAACAAAGTCATAGGAAGCTATTTTTAAATCCCTCATAGTACAAAACTGATTATTAATATCTTTTTCAGCCTCCCCATATCGAAAACCTGCAATGCAGAGACGTAAGTGCGCTGTCTCATCCATGGAGAACATGGTCTCATTTTTGCAGCTTTCATCTGCCTGGTCAATCAACACACAGCCTCCCAGATATAACCGGTGGTCTAAAAGCTCTGCCCCGGTTTGTGCAGCAAACCGCAGGTTCTTTAAAGGTGCAATTTCAGAAACACCTGCAGATAATCCAAAATTACCGTATATTCCAATTTTTCCTGATTCTCCATTATAATCAGAGCTTTTGCATCTACTATTCATTCTGCGTAACAAATTTCCCATCTGGAAAATCACCTGATCCCTGGATCTGCAGATATCCATAAAAGTAAACCAGACCAGTTTCTTTCCCCAGCGCAACAAAAAGTTATCTTCTCTCCCAGTATCTTTATTCAAAAGCTGCTCTCTCACATAACTGACACAGCCATTAGCCGCCTTTGTCCCCCTGGTGTCAAAGTCAAAAACCATACAAAGGATATGCTGATTCCCTTTGTGTCCCGTATATGCTTCCAGGAGCCTTTCATACTCCCCGTCTCCGGGCTCTTCCCCGTCAAAATAAGCTTCCAGACTCTGCTCCAGTTTTTCTTTTCTCTGTTGCGCTTCCTCAAGCTCCCTTGTATCTATCTCTCCCATGATCTTTTGTATCAGCGCCGTAAGCTCACCGATTTTAATTGGCTTTAACAGATATTCCACTACGCCGATATTAATTGCTTTCTTTGCGTATTCAAACTCTGAATATCCGCTTAATATGACCACATGAATATCCGGATTCCTTTTTTTTGCAAATTCCGCCAGTTCAAGCCCCGTCATTCCCGGCATGCGGATATCGGTAACCAGAATCTGTATCTTCTCCTTTTCCAATATCCCTATCGCACCTGGAGAATCTTCTGACGTAAACACTCCGGTTATCCCGTAATCTTTCCATGGTATTCCTAATTCAATCCCTCTTCGTATTTGTATTTCATCATCCACGATTAATAATTGTACTTCCAAGGACTGTCATCTCCCGACCTAAATTATTCTGGCATCCGCCAGCATCTGCCTCCATTCTATCATGTATCGCACCACGTAACAATCGAAAAAGGACTACCGTATTTAAAAAGACAGGCTTTTTAATATACGATAGTCCTTACTTACCAAATTTCTTATTTTATCACTACAGCCATCTTGTCCATCTGTTTGAAATGTCTTTCAAATGAACTGATATCATACGTTTCTACTTCCCGTAACGGATCACATACTGTAACTGTTTCATTATTTAAATCAAATCCGCTCAATACCATACAGTGTTCATTTCCCGGCCAGCGAAGCAGCTTGCCGTCAATTTCCCACTCATCTGTATATTCGATATCCACATCAATGTTCATAGATCCCCAGATAATAACCGGATTTCCGGCACGTATCTCATCAAATAAATCTTCCAAATCCGTTCCGCTGACATCATATGCCCGCTTTGCACTGTTCTGCTCCGTCAGATATTTATTAGCCGTTCTGACAATTACCGGTGCAAAACATCCATAGGAATCCTCATCTCTGGGATTACCAAGAAAAGCATCCTCATAGCTGTTGACACCCGGTCTGCCTTTTGTGAGATAGTTGTCCGCAAGATCCTCTTTATCTACGCCATAGCCTTCATAGTTAAGCGCCATCGTCAGGGAAGTAATCTCGCACCCCGTTGGCAATTCCGGCAGCTGGCTAACTGGTTCAACATAAAGCATTTCTGATTCTGTCTTCTGGATTGCTAAATCTGAACTGCTGTTTTCCGACTCGGACTCACTTTCCGATTCCATATTCTTTTCCGTAGCAACCGAATTATAATTACTGGAAACCGGTGCGGTCCCTGTTGTCTGCTGTTCATTTGCAGGAGAAGTAATATCCTTATCCTGATTTGTTCCTGCCTGGAGACTGCTTTGTTTTTCTGCTCCTGCATTCGTTTCCGTTGTTCCTAATGTGACATTTTCCTGATATTTTCCGTGATTCTCACTCTCTCCTGTCCCACGAGCGTATATCATCACCAGGCAGCCACTGAACAGTAAAACCTCTGCTCCAATGACAAGGGCAATCTTAGTAAGCTTTTTGGTAAATTTACTTTTTTTCTTCATCATAATTCCTATAATACCACATATTTCAAAAATGTGGTATCTATTTTTGTAAAAAAAGTATGAACATTTGTGATGTCAATTACGGTTCACGCCCTTTTACAATTTCCAGATTTCCTCATTATACTGCCTGATCGTTCTGTCAGATGAAAAATAGCCAGCCTCGCTGATATTGACCAGCATCTTTTTAGCCCACGCCATTCTGTCTTCATAATCTGCGAACGCCTTATCCTTTGTCTCAATATAATCATTGATATCCAGAAGTGTCATAAACCAATCTTTTCCGATGAGTTCCTGATGAAGCCTGCTTAAATTTTCCTTGCAGCCAATCTGAAGCATCTCTTTGCCCACAATAAAGTCCACCATTTCTTTGATGGCAGCATCGGACTCATAGATATCTTTGGAAACATAATCGGCTTTCTCATAATGAGCAATCACTTCCTCACTGGATTTTCCGAAAATATAAATATTCTCATCACCGACCAGCTGGTGAATCTCAACATTCGCCCCGTCCTCGGTACCAAGGGTTACGGCTCCGTTCAGCATGAATTTCATATTTCCGGTTCCGCTTGCTTCTTTGGATGCCAGAGATATCTGCTCCGAAACATCACAGGCCGGAATCAGTTTCGACGCTTTGGATACATTATAGTTTTCCACCATTACCACGTTTAAGTATGGTCGAACGCTGGCATCCCTGGAAATCATTTCCTGCAGACATAATATCAGATGAATAATATCCTTTGCAATGACGTAAGCTGGAGCAGCTTTAGCACCAAAAATCATAGTAATCGGCCTCTTTGGAAGTTTACCGCCTTTTATTTCCAGATATTTATGAATAATATAAAGCGCATTCATCTGCTGTCTTTTATATTCGTGGAGACGTTTAATCTGAATATCATAGATTGAGTTTTCATCAATTTCAATCCCCTGGGTTTCTTTCAGATATTCTTTTAATGCAGCTTTATCTTTGTTTTTGATATCAAGAAGGCTTTTTAAAACTTTTTCATCATCTGCAAATTTGCGCAATTCCTTCAGGCAGTCTGCATCTTCTTTAAATCCATTTCCGATCAGTCCGCTTATCAGCTCTGTCAGATCGGGATTACAGTGCATCAGCCACCGGCGGAAAGTAATGCCGTTGGTCTTATTATTGAATTTTTCAGGATATATATCATAAAATGGCTTAAGCTCGGATTCTTTTAGGATCTGTGTGTGGAGAGCGGCAACCCCGTTCACGCTGAAGCCATAGTGAATATCCATGTGTGCCATATGAATGCGGTTGTCTTTGTCAATAATCGCCACTTTTTCATCCTTATATTTTTCTTTGACTCTCCTGTCCAGTTCATCGATAATCGGCAGCAGATGCGGCACCGCTTTTTCCAGATAATATCTCGGCCATTTCTCCAGTGCCTCTGCAAGAATCGTATGGTTGGTATATGCACAGGTCTTGCTGACAATACGGATGGCTTCCTCCATGGAGATTCCTTCTTCCGTTAACAGGCGGATCAATTCCGGAATTACCATAGACGGGTGGGTGTCATTGATCTGTACCACTGCATGCTTGTGTAAATCATGAAGGCTGTATCCATTTTCTTTGCATTCCCGAATAATAAGCTGTGCCCCATTGCTCACCATGAAATACTGCTGATAAATGCGCAGCAGCTGTCCCTTTTCATCACTGTCGTCGGGATAGAGAAATAATGTCAGGTTGTGCAGAATATCATTCTTATCAAACTTTATCCCCTCTTCCACAATGGATTCATCCACAATGTCGATGTCAAATAAATGCAGTTTATTTGCATGATTATGATATCCGGTTACATCAATATCATACAGACTGGAGATTAATTTAAATCCTTTAAATGGTACCTCAAAGTGAAGATCGGTCTTTGTCAGCCAGCTTTCGGTTGTTATCCAGGGATTTGTCAGCTCTTTCTGTTTATTATTTTCGAAAATCTGGCGAAACAGTCCATAATGATAATTCAGCCCGATTCCATCACCATTTAAGCCAAGGGTTGCAATGGAATCCAAAAAGCAGGCAGCCAGTCTTCCCAGTCCGCCATTTCCAAGTGATGGCTCTAATTCTACTTCTTCTATCTGTGCCAGGTCTTTTTTATTTTTGCCCAGAACCTCTTTTACTTCATCATATAATCCCAGATTAATCAGATTATTGGATAAAAGCTTTCCAATTAAAAATTCTGCGGATATATAGTAAAGTTTCTTTTCACCTCTGTTTTTACCGGATTCTTTTATGTGATTCTTTGTAAGCTGTAATAGTCCAAGATAAATTTGTTCATCCGAGCATTCTGCAATTGTCTTTTTAAATTTTTCTTCCAGGTATCCGTTTAATTCATTTTCTAACATTCTATTACCTCCTCGAGTGATAGATGGCTCTTGAAATTTTCTGATATTGTTTTCGAAACTTTTCGAAACTTTTCATTGCCATATTATCATTTTTATGGTATATTGTCAATATAATTTTCGGACTGCAGGAGCGTGACAAGACAGCTTTACGCCAGCCCGCTTACTTGGAGGAAATCTTATGGCGACAATTAAAGATATAGCAAAAAAATTAGGCATTTCTCCCGCCACCGTTTCCAAAGGACTGAACGGAGCAAGTGATATCAGCGAAAAAATGCGGCAGTCCGTCCTGGATGCGGCGGTGGAACTGGGTTATAAGCCAAAGTCCCTGCAGGGCAAAGTAAAGCGCAGAATCTGCATTATGGTTGAAGATATGAGCTATGAAAATGTAGATCAGTTTGGTTATGAGATTATTTCCGGATTTGAACAGGCTGCAGTACGGAATAATTACGAGGTCACAATTGTTCCTACCAACCTCTCCATGCAGACAAGAGCCGGTTTGAAAACTCAAACAGGCTCCAGAGAAAAATATGACACTTATATGTTAAAAAATGGATACTCAGGCGCATTTCTTCTGGGCTTCCGGCTTCACGATGACTATTTAAAGCAGCTGAACAATACGAAGGTACCAACGGCTCTTTTAGATAATTACATTGAAGACAACCCCTTTGTAGGATATGTGGGAACTGATAATTTTGAAGGCATGAAAGGTGTGGTAAACCATCTCGCCGCCAAAGGGCACAGACGGATAGCCATGCTCTGCGGAAACCAGGATTCCATGATTACAGAGCGCCGCCTGAATGCTTACAAGCATTTTATGTGGGTAAATAAAATAGATCTGGATTTAGATCTGATTGCTTATGGTGATTACCATGTGGACTGTGCTCCCTTATATGTTCCTCATTTTCTGGAAAAAGGAGCGACTGCGATTATCTGCGCCAGCGATTTTATTGCATCCGGTGTTATCAAACAACTCTATAATATGGGCAAAAAGGTACCGGAGGACTTAAGCGTTACCGGATATGATGACCTCCCCCTTGCCCGGTATCTGACCCCGGCATTGACAACGGTACGCCAAAACCGGGTAGATCTCGGTAAAAGTGCCTTTATTCTTGTGGACAGCCTGATCAAAGGGGTCCCCATCAGCCGCATTGAGATGCGCCCTGCCTTTGTTGAGCGTGATTCCACAGGCTGTGTTTCTTCTTATATACGGTAACAGTGGTTCAAAGGACCCGCGCCCTGCCCCAGATCCAGATTTGCCCGGATCGCACCGGACAGATAATCCTTTGCACGTCTAAGGCTCCCTTCCATACTATAGCCTTTTGCCAGCTGGCAGGCTATTGCAGATGACAGGGTGCAGCCCGTTCCGTGGGTGTTGGGATTCTCCATATGCTTTTCGTAAAACCAGGTTGCCTTTCCCTTTTCATATAACAGGTCATTGGCAGTCTCTTTTTGATGCCCTCCTTTTATCAGTATGGCACCATCGTAAAAACCGGAGATCACCCTGGCAGCCGTCTCCATATCTTTTGGACTTTCTATTTTCATCTGGCTCATCACTTCCGCTTCCGGTATATTCGGTGTAACCAGTGCTGCCAAAGGCAGTAGTTTTTTCATAAAAACTTCCCTGGCGTCTTCTTCCAGTAAAGTTCCGCCGCTGGTGGAAACCATAACCGGATCCAGCACAATGCGAAAAGCCCCATATTCAGCCAGCTTCCCTGCTGCCGACTCAATCAGCCCGGCATCCGGAACCATTCCGATTTTAACCGCATCCGGAAAAATATCCCGAAAAATGCAGTCCAGCTGTTGTTCTAAAAATTCCGGCGTACATTTTTGTATTCCAAATACGCCCATTGTATTCTGTGCCGTCAGCGCTGTAACTGCGCTCATGGCATACATCCTATGTACTGTAATCGTTTTAATATCTGCCTGTATTCCCGCTCCTCCGCTGCAGTCTGAACCTGCAATTGTAAGTATTTTTTTCATCCTGTTGTCCTCTGTCATTATATATTTTCATTGCTCCATTGCCCGGAGCGTGTCTGAAAATTACATTCTGCCAGCCTGCAAATTGCATTTTCAAACACGCTCTATAACACCCTCTCAGGAAATAAATTCTCCCATCGTTACAGCAAAAACATCTGCCAGTCCCTTAATTTCCTCCCAATCCCTGCCCGAACTTTCATCATAGAGCGCCGCTACGGGGAAGCCTGCCCGCTTAGCTGTCTTCACCGCATGAAGAACGTCTTCAAATACAAAGGTCTTCTCTTTGTGTGTTCCCAGTCTATCTAACGCTGCTTCATAGATATCAGGCCGTTCTTTCCCTGCCCCTACCTTCCTGCAGGTAAAGATCGCCTGAAAATAGTGCAAAAGTTCCAGCCGTTGCAGGCAGACCCTTACAAGAGATTCATCGGTAGCTGTTGCCACACACATGGGAATCCCCTTATTTTTCAGGCTCTCTAAAAATTCTTTTACAAATGGCTTTCCCTGAATTCTTCCCTGATAATTCTCTTTCACCATTTGATTCACTTCGTCCATCATGGTCTCTATAGCTTCATCAAACTGATAATGTTTCTTAATATAACGGGCTGATTCCTCAAAACTCATGGTCTTTATAACCTCATCCAGATCCGGCGCCGGTATTTTCCCCTTCATTTTCACATAACTGCTGCCTATGTTTTTCCACATAGCCATTGAATCCAGAAGCGTTCCATCCATATCGAAAATAGCGCCTTCCATTTCACTTAATCTGACCATAAGTTTTCTTCCACCTCCTTAAGCAGGCTTTTCACCGCCCCGGTAATATGATCACTTGCAAATATCGCGGAAACCACAGCTACACCAGAGGCTTTACAGTTCTTCAGCTGTTTCATGTTTTCTTTCGTAATTCCGCCAATCACCACAACCGGAATAGGTACGGCTTCACAGATTTCACGGATTGTTTCTTTGGTAATTACAATCGTATCGTCCTTGGTGGAGGTTGCAAATGCAGCTCCTACCCCAAGATAATCCGCCCCCTGTTCCCATGCACTTTTCGCCTGCTCTACAGTTCTGGCTGTAACGCCCAGTATTTTATCTTCTCCTAATAGTTCCCTGGCTATTTTGGGAAGCATGTCTTTTTGCCCAATATGTACGCCGTCTGCCTGGCAGGCAATTGCCATTTCAACATCATCGTCAATTAAAAACGGCACCTGATAGCGCTTTGCAATTACTCCTATGCGCTTCGCTTCTTCCAGCAGCTCACCTTTTTCCATATGTTTTTCCCGCAGCTGCAAAAAAGTAACCCCGGCTGCAAGTGCTTCTTCCACCTGTTCTTCCAGTGACTGCTCTCCCACCCATTTTCGGTCTGTTACTGCATACAGTTTCAGATCTTTACCACTAACTTTCATGATTCATATCTCCTTTGTTCTTTTTCGTCACATTCAACATGGAATTCATAACGCACATTCAATTAAACCCGCAAAATAAAAGAAGTCCTGCAGGAAGTTGCAAGACTTGTCCCTGATACTGTTACTTAAAATCAGGTCACCGGTTGAAGTTCACAACTTCCTCTCAGCCTGTCGTACAAGCTCCCTGGCAATTTCATTTCGTATCAAGGTTTGATTTGTTACCATATTTAATTAGTTTATCATAGGATTTCATGAGCGTCAAATTATATCCCTATTTTTTTTACCCAGAAGTATCACACAGCACGGCATTTTTAACATATTTTTACCGCATTTTGACAACAAAACCATACATAACGTAGTCTTCTCCCCATTTCCCGGTTACTTCATACACGTACCCGCTCTGCCCATTTGGGATCATCCACATTTTATCTTCTTTTTTGGTTACAAGTACCGCCTCACCGGGTTTTATCTGATCCGGTCCTCTCTCTTCTATTCTCCATCTTTTAACAACCACTTCCCCAGGGGTCTCACTGAAAACAAGTTTTAATTCCTCTACATCTTGAGAAATTTCAATCTCTTCCAGGTTCTCGGCCTGAATGACGGGCTGACTGTCCGTTTTCTCAACATTTCGGGTTCCATCTTCATTGGTAACCGTCCACTGATAAGCCCTCTCGGAAATATTTGAAGAAGCTTCCATTCCGGCTAGGGGAACATATTGAATCTGCAGTGCCGGCTTCTCATTCGGGTCCGGCTCGCAGTAAAATTCCTTTGCCCGTTCCAGATTAGCCTCAGCATCTGCTTCACTGCCTTCCTCAGTCACCTGCATTTTTACAACCCGGTCACAAACAATCGGATAGGACTCCATAACTCCTCCCGTATAATATATATCCACAATATTACCTGTTTTTAATTCTTCAAACGTAATCTCTTTCCCATCCAGTCCATAAATTTTATTTTCATCTGCCGTGACCACGCTAAATAATTCATTACTTTTCACATCTGCAAAATAATAAGCATTTTTCCCAAGCTTCAGGTACATTCCCCTTACTAAGGCTGGCTCTCCCTGGTACCCCTCCATGTCATCATCTTCGTTTTCGTCCTCATCCGGTAAAATTCCCAACACAGTCTGAGGTACTTCACATAAATTATCTTTCCCTGGCTCATATCCCGGCATGATGCGAGCAATTACCCCTATTCTCTCCTTTTTAATTTCTTCCTGCTTCCGCTCACATCCATTCATCCACAATCCGGTTCCGATTACCAGTGCCATTGCCCACACAGCCATACGAACGATCTTTTTCCAATTATTTTTCATTGTTCTTCCCCCTTTAAATAATAATCACGTAACACCTGTTTTATAGATAAGTGTATAAAATCACCATATCTGTTGCATGGAAAATAATTATTTGTAAAAACTGCATGGTACCAAGCCGGGAATGTCCTTATCCTGAAATATAACAAGGGATCCTCATGGGCACAAAAAAGGTACTGCATTTTTTTCAAATGCAATACCTTTTCCTATACATATATTCTGTGTTGAATCATTTATTGTGTAAATTTATTATTTGTGTTTCTATGAGCCACTTCATTTTCTGTATTTACTCTATTATCTATATTACTTCATTATCTGTGCCACAATATTTTTCTGTAGATATTCGCCGTCTTAACTCTACGCCTTTGGATATTCGTTACAGAGTAATCGGTAAGCCGGTTCATCTTCATCAATTGTAGGGAATCTGCCTATGGGATCGTAGAAGCGATTGTCATTTTCATCGTCATTGCACATGGATACTTCTCCCAGAAGCACGGCACCTGTTCCCGCTTCCACGTTAAAATCATGATACATATAAGGATAAATGGTAATACTTTCGCCCGGTGTGAGACGAACCTGGGTTCCGGCTGGTACGGTGAATTCTCTGCCATCGCAGTTAACCGTAACATCCGTATCTGCAAATGCTCCGTCTTCCGTGGAATTATATACCCGGATCAGAACATTTCCGCCGCCGCGGTTGATAATATCTTCCATCTTGTTCCAGTGGAAATGCATTGGAGCCATCTGTCCCTCATTTACCATCAGGAGTTTTTCTGCATATGTCTTGGTATACTTGTCATTTTTTAAATTTCCGTTACGAATGGTAATTAATGCAAATCCCACTTCATCAAATTTACCAAGTCCGTAATCTGTAATATCCCATCCCAGCATATTGTCGCGGATTTCATCGTATTCCGCCCCTTTTTCTTTCCAATCTTCCGCTGTC
Organism: uncultured Robinsoniella sp.; assembly: GCA_900540475.1. Classification (GTDB taxonomy): domain Bacteria; phylum Bacillota; class Clostridia; order Lachnospirales; family Lachnospiraceae; genus Robinsoniella. The sequence goes on from UQGG01000002.1 coordinate 56,697, forward strand.
CATTTGCAAAACGGAGGGATTTCAAAACCATGTTCTTTGATTAATGCTTCCATGTCTTTAATAACTGCGTTGATTTTTGATCGTTTCATCCTACCTTCTCCTTCTATTTTTTATTTCAAATATTCCTCAATCTGTGCCCTTGTGGGAAGAGAATCGATTGCCCCTTTTGTCTGTACACAGATCCAGCCAGCAATATTTCCATATTCCATTGCTTTTAAGATATTCTCTAACGCAATATCCTCTTTTTTCTCTGCACCCTGGATCAGAATACTGGATAAAAATCCTCCCCAGAATGCATCCCCTGCGCCGGTAGCATCTACTGCTTTTGCTTTTCTGCCCGGAATCTCACGTACTTCTCCGCCAAAGAAGCATTTTGCTCCGTTTGCGCCTAACGTCTCAATTACCACTGTAATTCCATTTTCCTTCATGAGCGGCAGTATATTTTCCTCACCGCCCATCATATCCACTTCTTCTTCCGAAATTTTCAAGAAATCCACGTAAGGAAGTACTTCACGTACTTTTGCCGTACATGCATCAATATCATCATCCCACATAACATTGCGGTAATTCACATCAAAACTTACCAGCTTGTTATTCTCATGAGCAGCTTTCATGGCATAGACAGTAGCCTCCACTGCAGTTCCCTGAGACAGGGAGCAGGACCCTGCATGCACCATTTTACTTTCTTCTATTTTTGCATTCTTAATATCTTCGATCGTAAGGAGAGTATCTGCCCCCGGCTTTCTGGCAAATGTAAAGGAACGGTCTCCGTCTTCTGCCAGAGTTACAAATGCCATAGTCGTAACGGCATCCTTTGTTAAATCCTCACATAATGCTTCTACATGATTCTCTTTTAAAGTATCTACCAGGAAACGCCCAAAGTCATCGTCTCCCATTTTGCCGCAGAATCCGGCTTTTAATCCATTTTTTCCGATTGCAATCGCAACGTTTGCAGGTGCTCCGCCAGCTTTTCTGATATAACTGAACGGTTCGTTCCCCGGAATAAAGTCTATTAACATTTCTCCAACACAAATTACATCCATTTTTTTACCTCCGTTTTTATTAAGGCTATTTATAGCAGCACTCATATGTAAATCTGCTTTACTAATTAAATTTATTATAATGAATTCAAAAAGTAAAGTCAATATACATTTCAACTAAAAAAATTTTTTTTAGAATAGCAGTTTTCCTAAAAAGGCCTGCTGCAATACCTGGCATGCGCCCCCCAGCAGCTGTGCATCTGCCCCAAACTGCGTTTTTTTAATTTCAATCTCTGGGGCATTATGAAAAAACCTGCGGCTGTTTACTTCTTTTTTCAGGACTGCAATGGCATTCTCGGGCAGATAAATTCCATCATGTCCCAGAAGAATCAATCCCGGGTTTAAAATATTTACGTAATTCACCAGTGCGGCAGCCAGCTTTTTCATTACATCTGCAAATACCTCTTCCGCTGCGGGATCACTGCTTTCTCTGCAAAACTGCGTAAAACGGTAATCTTTTTTTGTTTCTCTCCGGAGACGCTCTTCCACTACCGGGGTGGTTGCATATAATTCCAGACAGCCTTTATTTCCACAGGTGCATTGTTCTCCCTGGTAATCTATGCTGGTATGCCCTACCTCCGATGGCAGACCGCTTTGGTTTTCATACAAATCACCATTCATCACCATCCCGCATCCGATTCCGCGTCCTAATCCCAGGAACAGGAAATCCTTATATTCATTTCCATATCCATACAGCAGCTCCGCAAGTGCTCCGCTTTGATTATCATGGTTTAAGAAAACAGGGAGCTGATACCGCTCTGTAAGCAATTCCACAATGGGAATATTTTTGATGTCCCAAAAATAAAGAGGTTCCAGGATCATTCCCTTCTTTACATCTACGGGACCAATGGATGCCACGCCAATCCCCAGTATATTCTTTTCCTTCTTTTTAAGCCGGTCGACCATCTCATACAACTGTTCCATCAGTTCCTGGCTGTTTGTAACACAGGCTTCTTTCATGACTCTGGTTTCCCGCCGGAGAATCTTCAGACTAAAATCACATAATACAACTTCCAGGCGGCTTCGAAATACCAGCACGCCAATGATTTTGGGACATTTTCCGGATATTTTTAAGCGGATCGGGTTTCTTCCGACTTCCTCATTCTGCACAGTGCTGGTTTCTTCAATCAAATGCTGTTCCAGCATTTCCGACACAATATTTGTAACTGCCATTTTGGTAAGACCTGTCCTTCTTGCAAGCTCTGCCCTGGAAGTACAGACTCCCGTAGCAATCAGCTTTAACATCAGTCCTCTGTTTAACTGCCGGTATGTCTTACTGTTTCCGCCTTTTCCACCGTTCACAATCTTTCTCCTTGCTTCATTTATTTCTGATTCTATCCATATTTTAATCCATTTTCTCAGATAAGTAAAGCAAGTGTACCCACCACGATAAAAATCAGTCCCAGTACGGCTTTTTTCTTTAATTTTTCCTTTAACACAAAATATGAAAAAAAGACGGTTACTAAAATACTCAGTTTATCAATGGGCACCACAACGCCTGCCGGTCCATCCTGCAATGCCCGGTAATAGCATAGCCAGGACAGTCCTGTTGTAAGCCCGGATAAAAGGATGAATATCCAGGATCGTCTTTCAATATTTTTTATTTCCTTTTGTTTGCGCAGCCCAAAAACCATGAGCCATGCCATAATCAAAACCACCAGCGTGCGGATTGCCGTACCCAGATTGGATTCAACACCGGCTATTCCCACTTTTCCAAGGATCGCCGTAAGACTTGCAAATACAGCCGAGAGCAGGGCATAGATCAGCCATGCGCCATTTTTTTCCGGCTTCCGATCCGATGCGTTTGGTTTCTGATGCTGCCTTCCCAGCATCAGATAGGTACCGGTTCCCATAAGAGCCATAGCCAGCACTTTGATAATGCTAAGCCCTTCCTTTAAAAACAGAAATGCAAAAAGCATGGTCAGTATAGTGCTGGATTTATCAATGGATACTACTTTATTGACATCCCCCATCTGCAGAGCCTTGAAATAACAGATCCAGGACGCACCCGTAGCCAATCCCGACAGTATTAAAAACAGGAATGTTTTTCCGCTGATCTCTGCTATCGATTCAAAAGATCCCGCCACTAAAACCATTAACCAGGCAAAAAGAACTACGATCACTGTCCGCAGCGCTGTCACCAGATAAGAATTCGTCTTCTCAATTCCAAGCTTTGCAAGAACTGCCGTGATCCCGGCAAAAAGTGCAGATCCAAAAGCAAACAAAACCCACATCCGCCACACCTCCCATAATACAGCTGTCTGTTGTCTATACGTTTATTTCACGCCTATGTAAAATCTTCTTAATCATTGCGAAGTAGCAGATACCCGTAACCACCGCACTGACCACATCAGCGACCGGCTCCGCCAGAAATACCTGGTCTATTTCATAGACCAGGGGCAGCAGGAACACGGCTGCAAGGTACACAATCTTACGGAAGGTGGATAACGGCAATGCCATTTTTGCAATGCCCATTCCTGTAAACCCATCCACAAAAGTGTACTGGATTGCCAGCGGTATAATACCTAATGTATATATCCTTATGGCACGTGTGGCAAACTGGATATAGTTTTCATTCTGAGTGAAAATTCCTACAAATGGTTTGGCAAAATTCTGTGCAATAATAAACATAATGGTTGTAAAAATAAGGCATAAAATGACGATCCACTTCTCTGCTTCCAGAACCCGGTGGGATTTGCGCGCCCCATAATTATATCCCAGTATTGTCTGGGTTCCCGCTGTAATACCTCCAAGGGGCATGGTTACCATAAGCATAAAACTCTGCACAATGGTCGCACAGGTGATCAGCATATCTCCCCTGTCCGGTCCCCCATATTTTTGCAATACAGTATTCAGAGCGATCAGTAATACATTATCCATTACAATAATGATAAAGGGTGTCAGTCCCAAAAAGGAAATCTTGCGCATAATCTTCAGGCTGTATCCCCCAAAGCTGATGGAGATAGGAACCTTTTTCCCAAAGAGAAATTTTAAAACAAAGCAGCAGGAAACCAACTGGGATAAAACCGTAGCAATTGCCGCCCCCTTTACGCCCATGCCAAATACAAAAATAAAAATCGGATCTAACACAATATTCATGGCTGCCCCGATCATAACGGACAGCATCCCGACTTTTGCATATCCCTGACAGATAATAAACTGATTCATGCCGATCGACATCAGAGCAAACACAGTGCCCAGCAAATAGATGGTAAAATAATCATTTGCATAAGGGAAACTCTGCTCACTTGCGCCAAACCACAGGAGCAGATGCTCTTTTAGCGGCAGCAGCAGGATAGTCAGCGCCACGGATACCACGAGCAGCAGTAAAAAACTGTTTGCCAGGATCTGTTTTGCTGATTTTTCATCCTTTTCCCCCATTCGAATACTCATAAGAGGGGAGCCGCCCACCCCTACAAAGGATCCGAATGCCGACAAAAGTGCTACAATCGGTCCGCAGATGCCCACACCAGCCAGGGCTATTTCACCGATCTGATCAATATTTCCAATATACATGCGGTCTACCACGCTGTATAACACGTTAATAAACTGCGCCAGCATGGAAGGGATTCCAAGGCGCAGTACAAGTTTTCTGATACTATCTTTTTCCAGATTATTCTCAACCATTTTCTCTTCTCCAATACGGTACTTATCATTCGTACGCACTGAATATTCTATCTGGTTTACAAGAGAATTTCAATAGAATTTTACTTTGTTTTACATCTAATTTTCAGGCTGGTTAAAAGCCCTGACCGCATCCCTTAAAAAACGGGCGCATCCCTTTACATTCTGGTCGTAATAAGCGGTAAAACGTTCATCCGCAACATACATTTCTGCTACACCGCAATGCGCCTGGGCGGAATAGTGTGTCCAGGTGAAGGACAGCCATTCTTTGTGAAGACGTGCAATTTTTTGCCCCAGATCTCCGGACGGATCTTCCTTCTTTTCAACCGCTTCCTCCAGCAGGCTGTTAATTTCTTTCCCGGTCTCCTTCATTTTCTCATATTCTTCCATGGTCAGATTCATCATTTTTGCATTACTTGCATCCACTTCATCTGCACCATAGGATTTCCGGATCTCTTCCCCATACTTTTTTTCATTTTCCTGTATCATCTCTTTTTTTAAACCTTCAAACTTTTCTTTGTCAGTCATGCTTGTTATCCCCTCTTCCTTTTCAATTGTTTTATTCACATTTTTAATCAGGAGGTCTATTTGCTGCTGACGTTGTTTTAGAACTTCCAGATGCTCCTTCAAAATATCCACCCGGTTAAAGGCTGCATCTGAAGTGAGCGCTTTTATTTTGGACAGCTCCATCCCCATATCCCGAAAAAGCAGAATCTGCTGAAGTGCGTCCACTTCTGCTTCTCCATAAATGCGGTATCCGGATTCATTTACATAAGCCGGATGCAGCAGGCCAATTCCATCGTAATAGCGCAGTGCCCGGGTAGTGATTCCAGCCAGTTTTGCCAGTTTTTGAATGGTGTATTCCATCTTCTCACCTCCTGATAAATCTATCTTAAACCTTTACGCAGCGTCAATGTCAAGGGTTTTTATGACTGTTAATAATTGAATTGTTTAATCAATCTTTAAAACAGACTTAACTGTCTCTCTTTCAAACTTTTTACATTCCGGTCCTTTACGATGTCCTTATCTCCCAATGCGCTGCAAAGCAGTGGAGAATTCCTGTCGTATTTTACATTATTCTCTAGGGTGAGTTCCTGATTTAAATTGGCATAACAATATACACAGCCATTTTTACAGGTATTATATAATCCGATATCGATACTGGCAGCGCAGCCGCATTCCAATCTCTGGTTCTTATCCTTTTCCACCTTCAGAGGACAGTCTATGATCCGGGAAAGCAGTCTGTCATCAATACATCTGCCATGTGCAATACCGTATTTTTCAAGATCGATATCCTCTGCGCAGGTTTCCAGTACTATCCCATACCGGGACGCCGTCTTGGAAAATGCCTCCGCCAGATATTCTTTTTCCTCCCTGTCTGCCGGGCGGATCCCCATCTGCTTCATTTTGTTTTTCATCTTGGTATAAAAATCCAGATAACTGAAAACGCATTTCTTCGTATAGGGTGCAAGCACTTCCGCCATATATGAAAATTGATCCAAATGGTACTGTGCTGTATAAGTATTATTGATTATAACCGGATCATAACGCCAGATCACATGTTCCTTTCCGATCATTTCCGAAAGGATTTTAAAGCTTTCCATCCGCTCTTTAAGCGGCGGAAGATGTTCTTCTATTTCCCTCCCGTATGGATTTATGGTGTATTGAAAATAATATGCATATTCCTTTAATTCCTTCAGCCTTTTCAGCATAGGCTTTGGATTTTTCGTCCAGAAGACAATGCCGTCCACGACTTCCGGCGACAGATCTATCCGGCTGATCTGATGGGCATTCATAGGGTTTCTGACCCACACCTGCTTTTCCTGAATCCGGTTTAGAAACCAATCGGTGTAAAACGATGGTATGTCGGTTCTTCTGCTTGCACTGATTATCATGGTCATCCCCCATTTCGTGAGTAATAAACGTTCTTTTTATATACTGTACTATTTTATGAAGGATGCGTCAACCCAATATAAACCTAAATCTAGCTTCATGATTTTTTCACTATTCTGATAAATCTTTAAAAGCCCGGGACTATGCCCAGGCTCTTATATTCTCAGCTATCTAACCGGTTTCTCCTGAATACGACTACGAATACAGCAATCAGTACTATAAAATTTACAGCCGTTATGAGTACCCCTTCCCAGCTGATCCCGTCCATCTTTTCCACAAACATGCTGATCTGATGTCCGTAAGTAAATTTAGCTATCTGTCCAATCTTGTCATTAAACTTTGCCAGCATGGGCAGAAATGCAAAGATCATTCCAAAGGGCAGTGCCAGCCCGTTTGCAGCCATCATGTTTTTTGCATAGGATCCAATTGCCAATCCCAGCACTATGGATATCACACTTCCGACCCCTAACGCGCCCATAAACATCAGCATCTCAACCGGTGTATATCCGCCCAGAAATAAAAAGAGTACTCCGGTAACCATGGTGCACAGGAAGACAAAGCCTCCAATGCTGATCAGATACTCCATTGGATTCACATTAGACATAAGAAGTACCCTCAGAGTATTTTTTTCTTTTTCCTCCGACATCATGGATGAAGTGGCTACAATTGGTGTAAAAACACCATGCATAACTCCAAATATAGATATGAAAAAGGCACTGTTCCCCATCTCTTTTCCCATACTCTGTGTCATAACCATTGCAATTACCGGAAATGTAAAAAATAAGATTAATACCTGCATATTGTGTGCCGTATCCTTTATCTGTTTGCAAAACAGCGCCTGTAATGTCTTTGCCTGTATACTCATAGCAGTCTCCTTCCTGTTAACTCCACAAATACCGTTTCCAGATTGGGTTCCGAAGAATGTATGGATTCCACGCATTCATCCTGAAAATATCCCATAATCTTATCCGCATTTTCCCTTGTATTTTTCAGCTTTACCATTGACTTATCTTTACACAGAATCGTAATGATATTCTGTGTATTGTACTTTCTGCAAAGTTCTTCCGGTACTCCATATTCTACGATCCTGCCGTCATTTAACAGCGCCACATGGTCACAGAGCCTGTATGCCTCATCCATATTATGAGTGGTGAGGAATATCGTTGTTCCCTCCTGCTTTAATTCCTGCAAAAGTCCATGAATCGTCTGTGTCACCGCCGGGTCCAGACCGCTTGTGGGTTCATCCAGAAATAAAAGTTTTGGACTATGAAGCATTGCCCTTGCCAGAACCAGTCTCTGTCTCATCCCTTTGGACAATTTTTCCACTGCCTTTTTGGCTGCATCTTCCAGTCCCACCCGTTTCAGCAGTTCCTCAATCCGTTTCTTATCCACTCCGTAAATCCGTGCCGGCAGCAGCATATTATCGTAGCAGCTCAGCCGGTCATACAAGCCGCTGTTATCCAGAACCATACCGATCATCTTATAATCTTCCCTGTCCAGCCGGGAGCAGGATTTTCCAAAAATCTTCCCTTCCCCCCTGTCCGGCTTTAACTGCCCGGTTAATATTTTAATCAGCGTTGTCTTTCCCGCTCCTGAAGGTCCCAGAAGCCCAAAAATTTCCCCTTCTTTGATTTTCAAATTCACTTCATCCAATACACATTTATCATTGAACGATTTGGATATATTTCGAATTACAATCTCTCCCATGCCTATTCGCCCTCCTTAGAATCAACCTTTTTTTTCGCTTTATAATCGTTTAACAGTCTGTCGTACTTCTTCCCTTCCAGCTTCGTCTTAATCACCATGAGTATGGTGCTGATAATAAAACAGCCTCCAAAAGAGACAAAAAAACCAATCCACGCCGGCCAGAAATCCAAAGGAAACCATCCAAAGCATATTACAAAAATTAAAATTACAACTACAATCAGCACCACCATAATTACCGTGCGCCAGACCATCATGACATTTTGAAAACACTTAGCGGACATGCTGAAACTCTGTACCAAATTTACTGCAATGGAGCAAAAAAACAGCTGCAGGATTGTGGTATTGGCAATTCCCCTGCCACCCAGCTGATACAGATTGGAAACCTCCATTGCATCTTCTCCAAAGAAATAACCGATAATTGCAATAAACAAGACTTCAACGGTAAATATAATCATTACCCTGGCTGCAAATTTATATTTCGAAAGAATTTTATCACTCATTTATTTCACCCCCAATTTCTCTCTGATTATTCCGGCATACTGTCTGGATACGAATACTTTTTCTCCATTATTCATGGTTACCAGGATTCTTCCGTCGATATCCGGGCGCAGCGACTTAATCTGATTAAAATTTATGATACAGGATTTCCCGGCTCGGAAAAAATCCATATCTGCAAGCTGCTCTTCCAGTTCATATAACTTTAATGGTGTTTCATAAACTGCCGAATCCGTGTAAAAAAAGGTTTTTTTATCTACGGTATCAATATAGAGGATATTGGAAGTATCCAATATATAGGTCTGTTTATCTCTTGTTCCGGTAATTTTGTGGTCCATCATCTGCAGCATTGCAATTATTTTATCTGTTTTATCATTTGCGCATGGGCAATTAATTGTAATCTCCGTCTCACTGAAACTGCTGTCCTCCCTTACATGTATCTTCACCCTTCCACCTCCTGGCGCAAATCACTTTTTATTTATTCTAACTATACACACTGGCTTTTTTAATTTCAACCCGGTTTTTCTAAGTTGCGGAAATTATAGTCTAAGTTGTAAAAAGACGGTATAGCACATGCTATACCGCCCTTCTTAACTATTGTATTTTATCTTGTGTAATTAAGACTTATTTTAAACCACTTCTACTTTTACTTTTGTGCTCTTTCCATTGCTGGTTTTGATTGTAATTTCGACTCTTCCCTTTTTCTTAGCCGCTATTTTCCCCTTTTTATTTACTGAGACAATTCTATCAGCAGAAGATGTATAAGTGATTTTATCCGTAGCCGTAATTGGTGATCTGGTAATTTTCAGTTGGTAACTCTTACCCCTTTTCAAGGTGACTTTCTTCTTATCTGCAGTAATCTTATTTGTTTTTACAGCGCTTTTTACAACTTTTATTCTGCAGATCGCTTTTGCACCTTTTACGGTAGTAACTATAATACTGGTATTTCCAGCTTTTTTTGCAATAATCTTCCCTGATTTCGTTACCGTTGCAATTTTTTTATTTTTACTTGTCCAGCTTTTGATTTTGTCACCAGACAGGAGTCCCGATGCTTTCAACGCTTTTGTGCTCTTCTTTAATTGCAGTTTTATAGAAGATGCGTTTAATTTAACTCTTGGTTTTACTACTTTAATGGTACAGGAACCGGATACGTTACTTCCATCTGCCGCTGTGGCGGTTATCCGTACCGTTCCATCTTTTTTAGCGGTAACTTTTCCCTGGCTGTCAACAGTTGCGACTTTTGTATCCGATGAAGTCCAATTAAAGTTCTTATTAGTGGCACTTTCTGGAAGTACCACCGCTCTTACCGAAGTCTTATCTTTCACAAAGATCCTGTTTGATGAAGCAGTAACGGAAATATGATTAACCTTTACATCCGATGGAGGCAATACTTTCAATGTTACAGTGGCTGTCCCAAATTTATCATGATCTGCCTCTGATACAGCCCGAACAGTTAACAGTGCAGCTGTTTCATCCATGCCTACTGTAAGTACACCATCATTGGAAATTGTGGTTGCCCCACTGTGATTTCCGGTAACAGACCATGTTACTGTCTGCTGCGGTTCATTCTTTCCCATTACGGATGCCGTAAATCTCTGTGTTTTTCCTCTTTCCAGTACCGTTGACCCCGGAGATACTTTTACGCTTTCTACAACCGGTTCTCTGTCTGCTTCTTTCAGGTCTTTCATTGCCTGATTCAGCGCCTGCGCAGCAGTATCTACGGTTTCCTGATCTGCAGTTTCATCACGAAGTATCCTTTTTGCTTCTTCTAATGCTTCCTGGAAATCTTTCCAGCTGGATTCCGTATAATCAGCCTGTTTACCATCATAAGTTTTTGCACTTCCGATTGCTTTTTCCAGAACAGCTTTATCAATCACCGGTATGTTATCCCGATTATATACCCCCATTTCAGCCAGCTGCAGGAAATAATAATCTCTGTCCGCTGCCGCCGGATCGCCTAATTTGGTTACATGCAGTCTGACATACCTTGCATTTACAGCTTCAAAAGTAAATACGGAAGGCTTGCCAACTGCCGCTTTATAATCCGTATTGCTTACAATCGTATTATATTGCGTTTCATCTTCTTTGCGAACCTCAAATGAAAAATCTTTCGGGAAATTCGGTGCACCACCATTGATGCTAAGCGTATCCGACCTTGGATAGAGCTGGAAACGATTGAAATCCATATCTTCCCCTAAATCAATTTCTACCCAATAATCCACCTCCGGTGACTGCCCTTGCATTGTCGTATAGCCCAGGCTTCCGGATTCACTGGTTAAAATACCATCTACGAGATTTGCATGTGACCATGCATCGATATCCCAACCGGTTTCATTACTGGTGACCGGCTGCTGCCACGCAAGATTTTCACTGCCACTCCATGCAAATTCTGCTGCTAATGTCATATTGTTCAGAGGTGTAACTGTAATCTGTGATCCATCAGCAGATTCATCTCCACTCCACCCTACGCAGGCGTAATCTATATCATTAACCGGAACAGCTTTGATTGTAATCGATTTTCCCTTTTCTACTTTAATACCGGATGGCATTACCTGCATCTCACTGCCATCTACGCTTATGAGACACGGAATAGTTGAATCTGCATTTTTCAGTGTGATATTACAGTATTGGGCCACACCTGTACTAAAGTGGTAAGAGCCTGAAACCGCTTCAAATACAGCTTTATTATCTTTTGTTTCAATGTAGGATAATCCATCTTTTTCTGCCGTCACTTCTGCAGATGATTTACCATTAACCGAAACTGTTTCACCATCCTCTACCGGAATCAAAATTGTTGCAGTTGTATTTGCAGGTATTACGGCATCATAATTAAATTTTGCATCCTGATAACTCCAGTTGCTGACAATGCTGCCGTATGCCGAATCATAAGTGCAATCCACTTTCTGAATCGACTGATCCGGTGATGGCTGAAGAATCATATGCTTGAATCCCGGGTTCTGGGTGTCATACATAATTCCTGCCATGTAGCCATACATCCATTCTGCAACTGCACCATAAGCATAGTGGTTAAACGAGTTCATGCTGACCGGACCAAATCCGTCTTCAATTGTATAAGAATTCCATCGTTCCCATACAGTAGTAGCCCCCTGATCTACCGAATACAGCCAGGACGGATTACCATGCTGAAGCAGCAGCTGATAAGCTACATCGGTTGCTCCGATATCTGATAATGTCTGCATAATAATTGCGGTACCTAAAAATCCGGTCTGCAGTTTATTACCATTGCGTTTGATATTATCTAATAATGCCTGTTTTACTACAGCTTTAGAATTTTCATCTGGAAGTAAATCCATTTTTAATGCCATCAGACATGCCGTCTGTTCTGTACGCTTCAGACTGCCGTCTTCCTGCACAAACATTTCCTGGAAAAATGCTTTTTCTTCTTCATATAGTGCCTGATACCGCATGGCATCCTCTGTTTTGCCCAGTACGGCAGCCATTTCTGACATCATTGCGGCATCCCAGGCATAATAGGCGATTCCAAACAGATTTTGTATATCATCGTCATTACTTTCATATGCTAACCAGTCGCCATGATTGTGGCCTCCGCCCATCTTATTCGTGGATGCCATAAAAATATCCATGAAGTCCTGCATGTTACTATAATTTTCTTCAATTACCGTGGCATCCCCATACATTTTATAAAGGTTATAGGGTATGATAATGCCTGCATCTCCCCATCCAAGCTGTCCAATCTCGCCATATCCATTGTAAGGTGCAGTATCCGGATAAGCTCCGTTGTATTCGCCCTCAGTCACCTGAGAATCATTCATATCATCCATATATTTTCTCAGGAACCCCTTGGAATCTGCATTATATGCAGCTGCAGATGAAAATACCTGCGTGTCTGCCGTCCATCCTTTTCGCTCATCACGCTGCGGGCAATCGGTAGGTACGGAAAGATAATTGCTATACTGTCCCCACAAAATATTGCTGATCAGCTGATTTACATCGTCATCCGAGGTGGCGATTTTTCCAGTATCATCTGTCACAGAACTCACTACAATACCTTTCATTCCATGAATCGTCACATCCTGCGTTGTAGTAACTTCTACATATCGAAATCCATAAAAGCTGGAAGTGGAATGATAACTTTCAATCCCGTCACCACTCATAATATAACGTCCAGCAGCCTTTGCAGACCGGAGATTCGCTGTATAAATGCTGCCTTGTGCACCATCATTGCCACGGGATTTCAGTCCGTTATTGTCATTGAGCATTTCGCTGTGACGCATGGTCAGGATCGTACCCTTTTTACCTTCTGCCTGTATCTCGTCCCAGCCTGCAAAGTTCTGTCCCATATCGAATACAGCTGTCTCTCCCGCTTTCAGAATAAAACCGGATACCGGAGCATAATTTCCTGTTATATTGATCCTTCCAAACTGATTTTCATTTTCATCTACAACGCCTCTGTATACCACTGCAGATTGTGCAGTAAGTTCAAGATCATTCCGAACGCGTACAGACGGTCCATCCTGTGGGCAGAGTATCCCATTAAATTCTTTATTCAGATCTGCATATGTCCACTTTGAATCATCATAACCAGTCTGGCGGAATGACAAATCTGCATTCGCATCATAAGTTTCTCCATTATAGATATCACCATACAGGATAGGTCCCTGAAGAGCAGTCTTCCAGCTTCTGTCTGTTCCGATAACTCTGGTTGAACCATCCTCATAGGTCAGCAGAAGCTGGGCACGAAACGCTTCTTCTTTGCCATAGAATCCTGCAACCTGTCCGGACCACCACCCTGAGGTCACATGTGCTGATATCACACTGGCTTCTTCTCCATTTACCATTTGTGTAACATCATAAGTATGGTAAATCGTTCGTTTGGAGTGATGGGTATAACCTGGTTTTAATTCATCAAACACCACAGATCCATCATCCTGCCTGGTGCCAACACGTTCACCATTAATGAATACATCATAAACCCCCAATCCGGCAGTATAAAGTTTCGCAGATACCAGATTATCACCTGGTGTTATTTCCTTACGAAATGTGGAAATCCCCTGAGGCGGCAGCAGAATACCAACACCCTTTGTTACAAATCTGCCCTCCTCTACCGCACCGGAAAGAAAAGGATTATCATGATCAAAATCATAGTCGTATACAATCTCTCCACCCATATTATCCGTATAATCTACTAATCTAAGATTATCCACTGTTCCGTTTTCTTCAAGATCTGCACGAAATCCCAGATGCCCAATTTGAGGCTCAATTCCTTTTGAATTCTGATCGCTGAGCTCTCCAATGGAAAAAGTATCGATTAACTGATCATTCAAGTATGTTTGTATTTCTTTTTCTGTAACATCAATTTTAACATGTGCCGGATTGGACTTAAATTCCTCGGCTGAACCCAGATATGCTGTAACATCTTTATTATGACTGCTGTATGTAGCAAAGTTTCCATCCTTCCAGGTATGGGGTTTGAATATAACCTTTCCCGGCTGATCCTTAGTATTTAGCTGTAACATGTAGAAATTGGATGTATCTGCCGCATTAAACAATAAGCTTACTGCATCTGTAAGGCAGGTAATATCCGCCTCTACGGAATAATGCACTTTTTCTACCGTTTCTTCTTCTGTTTTCTCCAGAGCAATTGTTTCTTCTCCAGTATACTTTGTACTCAACCTGCCATTTTCAACAGCACCGTCATCAAAAGGATTATAACCATCCTCAAAATCATATTTTTTCAATACAATTCCGTCTGGATCTACAGAATAATCGGTCAGTGTAATATTGTCCATCCACCCTGCTTCATCTTCTAATGAATGAGATCGGAAGCCCAAACGCCCTATGGTTCCGTTTAGCCCAATTCCTCCCAGCTCAGATGCGGGAATCTCCTCAATTAAATGATCATTCAGATAAGTTGATATGGATTCATTCGTTGCAACAACTTTTAGATGCTGCACATCCGTATCTTTTCCATTTATATACGGTGATACATTCATTTGCCGTACCGTATGAAAATTACCCGCTTTCTTATAATGTGGTTTAAATTCCATATATCCGTTTTTATTATTAAACTGCCATAACAGAAAATTATTATTGTCTGTAGCTTCCAACAGCAGGCTGACGCTGGTAGTTACAATCTGAATATCGGCTTCCACAACATAGTTGGTCTCTCCTGCTGTGGAAATTGGCGGTTCAGTAGAATTTCCTACCTGTATCCACTGGGACTGGTTCCATCCCTCATTTCCCAACAAGCCCATTTCAAAACTGGCTGTATCTGACTGTATTTCTTTTCCGTCTTTATCCCATACTACCGCCTTCCAGTAGTAGGTTGTTGATGCTTCTAAGGGATTGCCTGCATATTTGATCCCTACTGATATATCACTCAATTGCTTTTGGGAGTCCCAGACTGCATCTGCAAATTCCACATCCTTTGCCACTATAATCTGATATGCTGTCTGGCACTGACCCATTGTAGCTGCATTCATTTTCCAGCTAAAAACCGGATTAGCCGTATCAATACCCACCGGATTAACCAGATCATCTGTTTTCAAATCATATATTGTAGTATCCTGAGTATCTTCAGCAATCCTGCTGGTATCTGCTTCAATCTCCATATTCTGAACTTCTGCTGCAAAAACAGGTGCTTCGAGAGATACAACACTCATTACAACTGCCAGCACCAGTGCTAAACCCTGTTTTCTTTTCTTCCAAAACCGATTACACATTCTTTCTCTCCATCTCATACTTATCTTTTTCTCATCCCTTCTTTTCTTTACTTTAATCCAGAACTCCATCCAAACAGTTCGGATGACTGTCAGTTTCTGAACACGGATTTACAGCTGGTTGCTACACTAGTAAAATCTTCTGAATTCTTCTTCTCCTTTTCCTGGTTATTGTGATAATTTTATATTTTTTTCTTTTCAAAACATACAAATTCATCATAATTTTCTATTTTTTCTCATTTAGAATATCAACATCCCGTCTTTTTTACCAGAGTAATATATTTTGATTACTGGTAAAATCTTACTTAATGTAACATTTAAGTTTAGTACCATTCCTGGCATACAAAAAAGCCATAGATCCAATACTTCCGATCTACGGCTTTCGTTTTTATACTTCCATCCTTTCCCTCTCCCTGCAATCCAGTGCTGCCTGATAAATAGCCAGAATCTTCTCCGGCGATACCTCGTCCAAAATATTGTGGCACTGGTTAAAGACAAACCCTCCGTCCTGGTTAAATATTTCAATTAATTCGCTGCTATGGCTATAGATATCCTCTATACAAGATGTGCCAGCAACAAACTGCTGCATGTCAGCTCCGCCGCCCCAGAAAACAAGATCTTTTCCAAATTCTCGTTTGAGTTTTACCGGATCCATTCCCTTAGCCGATATCTGCACCGGATTCAGCACCTGCACCCCTGCCTCAATCAGATCCGGAATCAGATCATAAATTGCTCCGCAGCTATGTAACGCTACCTTAACTCCCGGATAATTATCACGTACAAACCGGAAGATCTTTTTATGATAGGGCTTAATCATTTCACGGTACAGTTCCGGTGATAACTGGGGCTGAATCTGATTTCCCAGGTCATCCCCGCCAAAAATCAGCACATCCAGATAATTCCCAACTCTGTCCAGCATCTTCTTCAAATTCGTCACATAGGCGTCTGTCATCTTTTCTGCCCATTCGTGTACCATTTCCTTTTCCAGCAAAAGATGGCATGCCCAGTTCTCATATCCAAAGTCCTGCTGCCCCTGCTCAAATACACTGCAGCCTGCATGCATTAGCAGAGCTTTATCCGTGTTGTAATATAATTCTCTCGCCTGCACCTCGATAAATGCCAGTTCTTCCTCGGTCACTACAGGCAATACCAGCTGCTCCTGTAATTCCTCCAGCGATTCCACATCCTCCAGGTAATACCTTACCGAATCATACAGTGTTCCATCTTTTGGACGTACCGCCAGCAGCTCTCCGGTCTCGCTGTCGTGAATTTCAAAATCTCCCTTACCGTTGATTACAGGGTTCAGATCATAGGGCACCATGCAGGGACTTTTATCGGGCAATTCGGAGATTTTGTAGCGGTCTCCTTTTACCTGGAAGGCGGATACCAGCCTTCTAACCTGCACTACATCCCCGCCCATCCTGTCTAATATAAAATCTTCCGGTATTGCAAGCTGCTGCATTACGTCATATAATTTGGTGGTTTCCCGGGCAAAACCCAAATGCATCTTTAATCTGTTATATGCGATTGCACTTATGCCGCTGGAACGATGACCACCGAAATCAATCGGCAGCACATCCGGTTTCTCGTGATTCAACGCGGCTCTGATTCTTTCTCTTGAAGTCATAATTATACCTCCTGGTATGATTTCATCCGTATCTAATTTTCAGAATGCACCATTTCCAGGAAAGGTAAGTGAATTTAAACATTGTTATTCTTAGGCGGACAGGAAGAATCTTTGATCTCCAGTTCAACCGGCAGAAATGTCTGGCTGTGAGCTTTTTTCCCATCCAAAAGCCCTAACAGCTTGGATGCTGCCACATGCCCCATTTCTTCAAAGGGATGATTGATGGTGGTAATTCTCGGTGAAGCATATTCTGCTTCATCAGACCCGTCAAATCCACAGACTGAAATATCCTCCGGTATATGATAACCTTCGTTTTTAAGGCGCCGCATTACTAAAACTGCCATCTTATCATTTACACACTGCACTGCTGTTATTCCTCTGGTTTTTACCAGTTCCACCAGCTTATCCTGCTGCTCCTGCAAATGAACCCGCTCTATAACAAACTGCTCTTCACAGGCAATCCCTGCCTCCTGCAATGCCATCCGATATCCTTTAATGCGGTCTTTCTCTGCCTCTAGTTGAATGGTATCCGCCGCAAATACAATATTTTGGTGTCCGATACCGATTAGATAATGTGCAATCTGATAACCCCCGTCAACATTATATGCAGATACCAGAGTAAACGGCATGTCACTTGGTCCGCGATCAAGCATAACCGCCGGAATATGATGTTCCATAATTAAATGAAAGCTCCCGATGTTCTCCTGGGGATCTTCTGCAAAACAAATAATTCCATCTGCTTTGCTCTCCAGACAACGTTTAATCAATTCACTCTCAGAACCTGCCATCTGGCTTTTACACAAAATTGTCATGGAATATCCCTTTCCAAACAGATACATCTGCGCTCCGCGTATCATTTTCATAATGGAACTGTCCGTTATATCTGTAAATACCAGGAAACAAATATTCTTCATATGTTTTGTTTTGCTGTCTTCGTCAATTAATTCTTCGATATCTTCCCCGCTTACAAAAGTTCCGCTGCCTTTTACCCGATAAATAACTTTTTTATATACTAATTCACTTAATGCTTTCCTGACTGTCGGCACACTCGTATTATATATTTCTGCCATCTGGTTTTCACTGGGGAGTTTTGTCAGCTTCCCATAGACACCCTGAATTATTTTATCTAAAATATCTTTTTCAATTTGCTGGTACTTTGGAATATTGTTTTCCTGCATTATAAATTTCTCCTTATAGATCAACCACTCATTTCGATACTCATAATATAGCATATTCGTTTTCCATTTACTACCAACAATTAGAAATACAGCTTCTATATTAGAGCGTGTTTGAAATATGCTTTCTGACAGCTGTGTGTTCCGGTTTATGAGAAGGATCATCCTTTTTGTATTCAATCCTGATCCATTTCATAGCATTTGCTCCTAATACTGATATGACTCTGTTTTGTTTCACTGGAAGCTGTTTCATTTTTTCTTCCTGAACCGTTACCTCCCACGCATCAATATAGTCCCATCCCGGAATACTGAACGAGACTTCTCTTTCCTGTAACTCCTGGTTTTTCATCATTACAATCAATGCCAGATTTGATCCTTTAGCCGGATACAGTGACGTAATACACCCCTCTTCGCTGCATTCAATCAACACCTCTGACTTTTCCTCTGCGGTCACTGCCGCCCCAATGATTCCCAGATTCTCCGCTTTGATAAATTCTTTATAAACTTTTGTCCGATCAAATTGATCCATACAGAAGAAACGGTAGGAAAACTCCATTGCCCCAGATTGGGAAGACTCAAAGTTCGTATCCCAGTAATTATTTAAGGGCCACGCCAGCAGCAGCGGATTTTCTTTTCGTAAAATCTGTCCCTGCTCCCTTCCAAAGTGAAAATCCCCCACCTGAACCATTGGTGCATGAGGGCAGGCAAGTCCATAGCAGATCGTATCATCATAAACTGCCACTCCATTATCTGTAGTAAACCAGTCACGGCATACGTGTCCCAGCTGCTCGTCATCTAATTTTACAAATTGTCCTGCTGTATTAAAGCTGCACTTCCAACCTTCTGCCATTTTTAACGGAAATGCCAGATACAATGCTTCCGGTGTATATACCGGCAGCTTTATCATTTTCAAATGAAGATCTATATGGCTGCTGTCCCGGTAAAAAGTAACCCTTTGTTCCAGCATGCCGGTTCCTGGCAGCTCCGACTCCCATATAATATCTGCTTTTCGTCCGTCATTTCGGAGTTTCCACTCCTTAATACGATCCGGTCCTCTTCGATCTGCTTTCCATTCGTGATTCCACATACTGATATTCTGATTACACAAGTCCACATCCCGGTTAAATATGGCACGCCGTTCTTCCTTACTGAATCTGGCATCTACTGTTTCCCTTACCACCTCAAAAAATGCCCAGCCTTTCTTCTCATCCAGCATCTCTTTCTTTCGGCTCCGGTCATAGATTTGCACGATGCGGCCCGTTGCTTTATTAAAACTGATCTTATAAAAAGGTGTGGTAATACAGCCTTCTTCTACAGATATATCCGACTCCTGCATTTTCACTTGCCGATAGTTTAAAAGCTCTCCAAAAGGAATTACCTGATATCCAAAGGGGGGAAGACTGACAGCACCATAATATTCTTTTTCCTCATTTGCATAATAATCTTTTTCTTTTTTATTATCCAGATAGGGAATATATCTCTTTGCCCGGACAGCACTGAGCTGACGTTCTTTTCTCATCCAGGCTTTTGGCACTTCCAGCGATATCTCCTGGGTTATGCCGGTAGGATTCATAACAAGGATGCCCTCCATTCCATCTGACTGCCAGGGATTTCCCGCCAATTTTTCCAGCTGGTTCCCAATCAGATATCCGGCCAGATCCGCAGCCTGGTAAGCAGTATTTAGCTTATGGATAATCTGTGACTGACTTTCATAATCATACGGATCTGACACTGACTGGGAGGCTCCCCAGGTATGTTCACTGAAGATCAGGGCATTTAATTCTGCTTCTTTACGAATTGCCCTGTAACGGTTTCCTTTTTCATTTGTCGCACATTCCAGAACACCTGCTGTCTCCAACGCTTTTTGCGCCATACGGTTTACCTTAGTTTCCCTTGCGGTACTGGCGCACCCAAAGTTCCAGTAATCGGTCCAATCCCCTTCATAAACCGTGATGTTCTCCATTCCCATGCTTAACAATTTATCCCTTAGCATCTCAGGCGTTGCAAACCGGATCTTATATTCATGTCCCTCCTCATTGTATTTTTTAATCAGTCCTGCAAGTCCTGCATCCGGGCAGTTATTGTCGAAAAGGGGCGGGTTCGTTGCTGTGAGCAAAACAAAATCCCAGTCATGGTTCTGTTTGTCCATACGCTCTACATAGCTTTTAATTCCTTCATGCATTTTCCCGGTATCTGCTTCCCAGGTCTTTAAAAACTGGCTGAATAAGGAATAATGCTCACCCACATAACTCAGAAGTTCTCTTCCGTCCGGTGTTTTCCACCGAAAAGCCATTGGACGCTTGTAAGGGATTCCTCCAAAATGAATATTGATACCCGTCATGTAAAAATCCACGCCACTGTCCAGCAAAATCTGGGACAAAGGCCAGGGCTGGCCATTAACATCATGGTTCACAGCTGTTTTAATATCTGCATTTAAACTTGCTCTTAATTCATTCAGTTCTTTCATCATCGTAACCATCTGCCCGCTGGTACTGCATGGGGTCGTATGCATAGGCAGGGCAGCTATACTGATACGCTTTTCAGAAATCAGCTGCTTAAACTGCTGAATTTTCTTAAGTTCAGCATGCTCCATCCATTTTAAAACAGGGTACGTGACTTCACAGGTCCATTTGAACTGGCTTTCTAGGGGCCACTCTCTGGTTTGCATACAAAGTTCTATTGCATTCTCTATGTAGTCTCCCTGCAGCTCCATTAGCATTGGCTGAGGATGTGTATATCCGATATCCAGATGACTGTGATGCATACACCATATTTCTTTTATTTTAGACATTCTGATCCTCTCAAATATTTACAGTCATTTTATCAAAATGCCTATTGCAATCTTGATAAAAGTCAATAGTTACAATTAAAATCATCCCTTGACACCACCTGCCGTAACGCCATCCAGAATCTTACTGGAAAAAATTATAAACAGCAGCAAGATAGGAATCGTTGACAATGTAGAAATCGCCATGGCTGAATCCATAGTATTCATCAAATTTTTCGTATATTTCACTACTAAAAGCGGAACTGTTTTTGCCGAGTCTTTCTGTAGAAAAATCAGCGGCAGGAAAAACTGGTTCCAGATTTGTACCGAAACGGTAATGCATACAGAGAATACTACCGGGCTTGCCATGGGGAACATAATTTTGCCAAAAGCCGTCCACTCTCCTGCTCCGTCTATTACCGCCGCTTCATAGATTTCCTTTGGCAGTTTTGCAAAGAAATCTGTCAGCATAAATACAGGCATTGAAATATTTGCCGCCGACACTAATATGACAGATAAAGGACTGTTGATCAAATTCATTTGTTTCATGATCTGGAAAATGGGAACAATACCCAGCTGAACCGGGAACATCAGTCCCACAAGGAAATAGATCCGGAAGAATTTTTTCCCTTTAAAATTAAACCGGGCAATCCCATAGGCAGTAATGGATGAAATCAGCACCAGCAAAGCCAGGCTTACAACCAGTATCAGAACGCTGTTTCCAAAGTAGCGAAAAAATCCGTCATCCACCAATAATTTTATGTAATTATCAAAAGATAGCTTTTCCGGTACACCAAAGGTATTGCTTAATATATCCTGCCTTGGGCGAAGGGAATGATATATCATATAAAGCAATATGAAAAAGGTGCAGGACGAATAGATCCACAGGATTATCTTAATCACACCCGCAGACTTTCCGTGATGCCTGCTCATAACATCTCTGTAATTCATATTAATCCTCCTCCTTTCTATACACGATCAGCATCTGCAAAACTGCAATTACAAAAATCATCAAAAACAGGACGCATGCAATGGTGGTACCCATTCCAATGGAATTTGAGCTGATATTTCCTCCAAGGGGATTTGTATCGCCAAAAGCCATACGGTAGAAGAACAGGGACATAACATCCACATTTCCATTTATTCCACCGGAGGTTCCCCCCATAATATAACTGTAATCAAAAATAGTCATACTCACGATATAGCCTACTAATATAAGATTTAATATGGTCATTTTAACCTGCGGTATAATAATGTACCATAACCTTCTCCAAAAACCGGCACCTTCCAGATACGCACTTTCCAGACTGTCCATTCCGATCATTTTCATTGCTCCGATAAAATACATCATGCCAACCCCGATTCCTGCCCAGGTAATCATTGCCCAGATGATATAAATGCCATACTGGGGAATTCCAAGCCAGGAACGTGTCAGGGCGCCCAAACCTACCATTTCCAGAAATTTATTAACAATACCGATATTTCCATCAAAGATTAAGGTAAAGATAAATACGATAACCGGAGTGGAAATAAACTGAGGTGAAAATATAGCCACCTGAAAATAGTTTTTTCCCTTTGCCTTACTGAATATCATGTATGCCATAATGATCTGAATAGGCATTGCAATCACGACTGTCAATACAAATATTGTTAAACTGTTTTTCAGAGCATTCATCATCTGTGCCATTAAGTCCGCATTCGTGAATAACTCCACATAATTATTTATACCTACAAATATTTTTTTACCGATACCGTTCCATTGGTACAGACTTAACTGTCCTGCCGCAAAAATTGGGTAAATAACAAATATGGAATACAGTATAAATCCCGGTATCAGAAAGAAGATAAATGGCCGTTTTCTTATTATTTTTTTCATTTTATCCTCCAAGTGAAAACCCTACTTTACGCTGCTTTTTGCTATTTCTTCCTGTATTTTCGTTACAGCATCTTCTCCTGACATCTCTGACATCATTAATTTAGGCAGTACATCTCCCAGAAGAATATCCTGTGGTTTGCCATTTTCATCCGCAACGCCGCTAAGTACATGATAAATATTAAATCCTACCTGATCAAAATCAGAGTGTTCTGAAACGGTTTCATCCTTTGGTGTTAAGTCTTTCACTGCCGGAATACTGCCAACATGGTCTTCTAAAATCTGCTCTGCTTCCTTACTGTTCAGGAACTGCAGGTATTTTACTGCCTGCTCGGGATGTTCTGTCTTTTTCGCAACTGCATATGTATTATACTGACTCTCACCGCTTTGTGCATAACGGGTGCCGTCTGCGGAAGGGAATGCAAAGCTTCCTACTTCAAAGCTTAAATCTTTGTACATCTGATTATTCCAGGTACCATCAATACTCATGGCAGCCTGTCCGTTGGTAAATGCCAGCTGTGCACCCACACCATCGATAGAGGTAAAATCTTTACCCATATATCCTTTTTCGGAATATTCACGATATTTGTCAAATAACTCTGTCATTGGCGCATAATCTGGTTCTTCCCCATTTTTAATTGCAGCCAATGTATCATTACACAAAGCCGGTGCCATCAACTGGATTAACCAATAGCGGTCGAAGTCACCTTTACCGCCTAAAGCAATCGGAGTTACCCCGCTCTCTTTCAAGGTCTCCAAAGCACTTTCAAATTCTCCAAAGTTCTCCGGCTTTTTAACCCCGGCTTTTTCAAACAGATCTTTATTATAATAGACCGTTACATAATCGATAAATGCCGGATAGCTGCAATATACAGAGCCATCTACCGTAGCATAGTCGATCGAGGACTGGGGATACCGGCTGGCATCCATTTTATACTCATCCAGATTCAGAAGATATCCGTTTTGGGCAAGCTCTGCCATCTTTGTAGATTTATTTCCCTGCACCCAGAATAAATCCGGCAAAGAGTCTGACTGTACGGCAACATTAATCGTGTCAAATGTTCCCGAATATTGATAGTCCAGCTTAATATCGGGATTTGCTTTTTCAAAAGCTTCATTTATCTCCGTAAATGCACCTTCAACTACTGATTGGTTGTCTGCATCTCCCCATACTGTTAATGTAACTGTTTCATTCTTTTTTCCACATCCGCTTAATAAAGGTATACACATTGCAAATACCATCCCTAAAACCAAAACTTTTTTCATCTTTTATTCTCCTTTTCTTTCTGTAAGATTGAGTTACCTTTCCGCATATCAGTGTTGACCGCCTTCTAAAACACAAATCCATCATTCTTTTGAATCTTCCTAAATTTCTTTGTTTTCATTTTAAATTAGAACTTTATCCACCTCCCCTTGTCATTATTGCCAACTTAGTAATCTAAGTTCTTTTATTTTGTGTGCTTTATATCTCATTTCTTATACTTTACTTTATCAGTTGTTGTGCTATATGTCAATTATTATTATGTTTGTTTATATCTTTTCGTCATTTTACACATTGCCCATTCACCATTTTTGTTACTTTTCCATTTTAACTTCGTAATATAACTATCCGAATTATAAATTTTAGTCTTCTGGCTTTGTCTAAAATCCCCATTTTAAAGTTAAGAATTGACATATCCATAGCCATGTTATATGCTTTTTTTAAATTCCAAGCACATAAACTGTACATTAAAAGGCGCATTAATATAGTACGTGCAAGAACTTCTATATCTATATTAGTGTTTTTTAAACCAAACAAGAAAGGAGTATATCTATGTGTTCTAATACCAGCATTGAGGAAATTTTATATTTTCCCTCTACCCATTGGGATCGTGAATGGTATCTGCCATTTCAGTCCTTTCGTATTCGATTTGTAGATGTTTTCCGTGAGATACTCACAACTCTGGAAACTAATCCTGCATTTTCCGCATTTATTTGCGACGGACAGACTGTTATGATTGAGGATTATCTTCAAATAATTCCTCAGGACAGGGAAAGAGTCAAAAGGCTTTTAGATTCCGGTTGTCTGGCTGCCGGTCCCTGGTATACCATGCCCGATGAAAATCTTATCAGTGGGGAAAGCATCATTGCAAATTTAAATATGGGACAGGAATCTTTAGCCAGTCTGACCCGGGAGGCATCCGTTCTGCCTCTTGGCTACCTCTGTGATATTTTTGGACATGTCTCACAAATGCCCCAGATATTAAACGGATTTGGTATAACCTCTGCCATATTAGGACGGGGTACAAACGAATCCGATCTGCCTTCTTATTTTGTCTGGGAATCTCCGGACAAAAGTAAATGCATCACTTATAAAGTACCGGAGAGCTGTGGTTATGGAAGCTTCTGGAACGAAGTTTATTCTGGCGGCAGAAAAACAGAAAACACCGTGGAATCCGCAATTACGTATGTGCAAAAGGAACGTCTACGGTCCCCGCTTCCCTTTGTAATCCTTATGGATGGAATGGACCACACTCCCATTCATCCAGATGCTGTATGTCTTGCAGACCAATTAAAATCAACCTTTTCCTGTGACATTTCCATTGGTAACGTCTCATCCTTTTTCAGCCATTTAAAGGAGTATATATCAAAAATGCCTGTCCGGACCGGAGAACTCCAGGCGTCCGCCCAGGCTGTTGAAGAACATAATAAACTAATTTCCGGAACCCTGTCCAGCCGGTATGATATTAAATATGCCAATGATCAGGTCCAGACTCTGCTGGAAAAAATGGCATTACCCACATCAGCTTTGGCATCACTGTACGGGTACACCGTATCTCCGGGTTTCGAGAAGGCGGCATATCAATACCTTTTAAAAAACCATGCTCACGATTCTATATGCGGATGTTCTATAGATGAAGTGCATCAGGATATGCTTTACCGATACCGGCAATCCTCACAAATAGCCAAGGAAATTTATGAACATGCTTTAACGCCCTTTTTACCTGCCTCTGACACCGGATGCAGCAAAAGTCAGGACTGCGGTATCCTGCTGACTCTGTTTAACCCTTTGCCATTGGAAACAAACAAGATCGTTACCGCTGATATCTCTTTTCCTCCTGACTTTTTAAAGGAAAAATACCCTCTGATTCCTTCCGAAAAGTTAAACTCCTTTTCCATACAAGACAGGAACGGTTCGGTAATTCCATATCAGATTGAATCCATTAGGAAAGACTCCAACGTAAGGAAGCCCAGAGAATTTTACGGTTCCACTGCAGATGTCTATACCATATGCTTTGAGGCAGCCCTCCCCGCTATGGGGAAAAGCGAGTTTTATATAACTCCATCTCCCACACCGGTAAGGTATTACGGCAGTTTGAGAATTGGACAGTTATCTGCCCGAAATGAATTTTTACAACTGGATATTTCAAATGGAGGCAAGGTTACGCTTACCGACCTCAGAGACAACAGAAGCTATTCTAATCTGCTTACATTTGCGGATTACGGCGAAACAGGCGATGGATGGAATTCCAGATCTCCTGTTCCAGATGCAGTTCATCACAGCGGACTTTCTTCCGGGGTTGAAATCGTATCTGATGGTCCTGTCAAATGTACTTTTTGTATTAGCCATCAAATTCTTCTTCCCGGATATATGGAGTACCACCGGCAATATACACGCAGAAGTGAACTCCATGAGATACTTGCTGTCAGAACTTATATCACAATAGAAAAAAATTCCGATATGCTCCAATGCCGTACCGTAGTAAGTAACAATATAAAAGACCATCGTTTTGTATTAAGTGTACACAGTGCAATTCCATCGGAAACTTATTTTGCTGAAGAAGCTTTCACGATTACGGAACGAGCAGTGGGAAGAAGCAGGATATCAGAAAACTGGAAAGAAGAAGAACGGGAAGAAAAAAGTTTTGGGAATATTATTTATAAAAAGAGAGGAGACGGGAGCGGCATGGCTTTCCTGTCAAAAGGCGGTCTGCATGAAGCAGCCGCACGATCTCATGCAGATGGCTGCTTGGACATTACACTTTTCAGAAGTTTTGGAAAAACATTTTTAACAGATGGGCAGACAGACGGCCAGATGCAGCAGGAATTAACATTTGAGTATTCTATTCTGCCTTTTGGTCCATCCCTAAGTATGGTTCAGATGCTGCAACGGGAAGATGCATTCCGGGTATCACCTTTCTGCCATACCGTTCTGGCAGAAAGGCACGCCCTAGCTTCCCTGACCTCTAAATCTTATGGTTTTTATTTATCCGGGCAATCCCTTTATATATCTATGATCAAGAGTGCCCACAAACATCCCGGTCAGATACTTATACGACTGGTAAACTATCACAGTACTGCCGTCACAGATGAATTATACAGCCCGTTCCCGCTGACAGAAGTATCTGCCTGCAGCCTGAGCGAAGACTATATAGAACCTTGCGAATTTCAGGACCAGGTAATCAGACTCCGCTTAAAGCCACACGAGATAAAAACTCTGCTGCTTACTATCCACAATGATCTAGTACTGCCATTTTAAAGGGAGCTGCCCCCATATTTTCTACTGGCTGTATCATAACACACGATATCTGCCTGGCCAAAATATTAATTACAAAATTGTACATAATATGTTAGAATAAAACTGTTGAAATAAGCAATGATTTCCAGAGCATGATTTATATTTCTTTCTTAATCAAACATGCTCTTTCTAAAATTGAACATACAAGGAGGTATTAATATGTTAGCAGCAGGAACCAAAGCACCTGATTTTACTCTAAATGACAAAGATGGCAACGCCATTACTCTTTCTTCTTTTGCCGGCAGGAAGGTAGTCCTTTATTTTTATCCAAGGGATAATACACCGGGATGCACCAAACAGGCATGCGCTTTCGCCAGCGCCTATCAAGGCTTTCAGGAAAAGGATGTTGTGGTAATTGGCGTGAGCAAGGACAGCGAAAAATCCCACGTGAAATTTGCAGAAAAATTTAATCTTCCTTTTATTTTAGTTTCTGACCCGGATCTTGTAGCCATTCAGGCTTACGATGTCTGGAAAGAAAAGAAATTATACGGGAAAGTCAGCATGGGCGTAGTACGCAGCACCTATGTCATCGATGAAAACGGCATCATTGAAAAAGTTTTTGAAAAGGCAAAACCGGACACAAATGCCGGTGAAATACTGGATTACCTGGATCAAACTACTGCGAACTAATAATCAGTTAATCAGGTAATCCGTTACACCAACTCATACCGGAGCGTGTTTAAAAAAGCTGCCAGAAAGCTATTTTAGACACGCGGGCGGTACTAGTTACTTAAATCTTGCATTATCATAGTTGTATGGAATACTGGTTCCCAAAACTACATCTTCTATTTTCTGCAGGATCAGCCAGTCATCCATATTTCCCTGTCTGTCAAACTCCAGAGGTTCCATTGCTTCTACGTTTTTGAATTCGACCAGACAGAGGCATTTTTTATGCCATCTCTCTTTTTGTTTCTCTGTAAGATCCAGCTTGTCCTGGTTTTCCTCCAGCACTTTCTCAATTTCGCCATCCGACAGCTTTAAATAATTGTCCACATGAACAACCTCTGCTTTTGCGGATATGATTCCGGTCCCCTTTTTCATAAAATACAGCGTCTCCCCTTCGAATACCCGGCTGTGAGGAATTTTTCTTCCCGCTGCACCTCTAACAACCATACGCTTTGTCCCTTCCAGTATCTTTTCCAAAACCTTTGCTTTATCATCACAATAAACTAAATGTACCATATTCTCTGTTTTCCTTTCTATTTCTAAATTCACAAAATAATAAAATATCGTTTTATATTACATAAAAAGAATAAACCCTACAGTGGCTGTAGGGTCAAGCTTTTTTTCTCACCGGAATCATTAATTCCGTGATAAATTCTTCTTCATGCTCTGTGAGTACCGGATCAATCAGATACTTTTCAATGGCATTTCCGCACATTTCGTAACCCTCTTTTTCCATCCATTCCATCATAATCCCATAGGTCTGGTATTCCTTGCAGTATGCACCATAATGTATAGCGGATACTACTTCCCTATTTCCAAAATCACGGATATTGTCAGATTCTTTGACATCTTCCTGCACCGGCACACATACCTCGATGTCCGCATTCAGAGGATCATAAACATGGTAATCATCATAATAGACTGCCATTACCGGACCCGCAGCATTGCACTTTTCTTTTTTAAGAAGCGTTTCCAGTCCGGCAAAGCGTTTCATGAATCCAACCGGATCTGCCGCTCCTTTCTTTCGAATGGAAAGCACCTTTACCTGAGGGATGATCTGTGCGTGGATGTGAGGCTGATGATCCTGGTAATTTAATGCGTTCAGATAATATTCCAATCTCTTCTTAAGAAGAATCAGGCCTTCAATATCTTCTTTAATTTCTGATAGTTTCTGCTGCAGTGCTTCTCTGCTGACGCTGGCGGAATGGTTTGCCAGACGCTCTTTGATTTCTTTGATATTATATCCCTGAACCTTAAACTGTTTAATTATATTTACATGCAGAAGCTGGGATTTTCCATAGTAGCGGTAGCCCGTATCCCCATCTTTCTTCGCAGGATTCAACAGACCGATTTCATCATAGTAATGCAGTGTCCGAACCGGGATATCGCAGAGTTTTGACACCTCTCCTACCGTATAATATTCTTTTTCCATAAGTTGTTACCGATTACAGCATTTGCAGCTGATTTCCTCCACTTCCAGTCTTATTACCTTTACCGCTTTTATCATATTTTCCGAAAACGGCAGATCGCGGTTAGTTGTATACTGTTTCATCAATATAGAAAGCGCTGCCTTTTTCTCCTCAAATTCATCTATAAATGAAATGGTTCCAAAGCCCAGAACACACTTATAATTCATGCCATATCCACATGCGGTATCACTTTCGATCAGCTCATGTGCCGCATCCATTTCAAATCCGGCAACTCTGTTTTCTTCCATCAGGCGAATCTTTTTTCCCTCCGGCGCACTGTGGAAATACAGCGTAATCCTGCCATTTTCCTCCCGGACTCCAAAGTTAAGCGGAACGATATAGGGAACTTTCCCATCCATTAAACCCACTCTGCAGGTATCGCACTGCTGAATTACATTCATGATTTCCTTTAAATCTTTGATCTCCCTGTCGCTTCTTCTCATATTAATTATCCTCCCGGCCAGTGCCTGTTTGCTTTGTATCGCTCCCCTGTTTCCCTTTTATTGTACTTGGAAATCTAACTTTTATCAATATAGAATCCTCTTAAGATTCTTCCTTAGTTCCCATTATTTATTGTTTTTATTTTCATACAATTTTATCCATGATTTCTTCGGGTTTCTTTTATTTTACTCTATATTTTGTAATTTTTCTACAAATCATTATAGAGCACTAAATTTTTATACTTTATCAGAAGAATCAATTTCAAACATGCTCTGGAAGCTTAAAAGGATTTATCAAAATCTATTCCTGTTACTATAAAAACAAGTGCATAATTTTCTGATAAATATTTATATTCTGTAGATTTTCTACAACAATATTTGATATTTATATTTGTATTTTTACAATTCCTTTACAAAAACTTGAATTGGATTTTATTGTTATTGTAAATCGCCATTGCTATAATGGGCAATGTCCAAATCAAACATTTTAAGTATGTAAAGGAGAAAATTATGAAAAGAAAAGCAGTTGCACTTTTGCTTGCAGTATCTATGATTGTACCAAATACCGGCATTCCGGCTTTGGCTGCAGAAACAGATATGTCCGTACAAGCCGTACAGGCTGTCCCAGACACCGTTCAGACACAATCTGCTGTCACAGAGGCACACGTTGAAGAAGACACCTCAACAGAGGAAATCATTTCAGAGTCCCAAAGGGAACAGGATACAACACAGCCTCAGACAGAGGAGTCCAACACCGGATCTGACGAGTCAGAATCAGCTGATCATGCCGGCACACCAGATACCCTTGATACTTCATCCCAGACGGAAGATTCCGCTTCTGCAAAAGGCATATCATCACCTGCTGATTTATCCCTGCAGACGGAACTGCCTGCAGCCAGCGTGATGAATGTGGATTTTTCAGACCAGCTGGCAACCGACCACTCTGAAACAGCCAATTCCTACCGCACCATCGGCAATCCTGTGATTTCAGACAGTTCGGAATTACATAAACCCATCGCTAATTTTGATGGCAGCTCCGCTTTTATTTATCCTTTTGATGCAGCGAAATATGCTAAAATCACAAATGCAGTATCTATAGAATGTATGTTTAAATATAACAGCCTGCCATCCGGTGAACACGATATTTTCTCAAACCAGCAAAGCGGCGGAATCGGCCTGGGGCTTGACGGCGGAAAGCTCACTTTATTTGCCCATGTAGGCGGGTCATACAGACAGCCTACTGCTGCTATTCAGGCAGGACAGTGGATTCATGCAATCGGTGTAGTAGACGGAAAATCCGTCAAATTATATGTTAACGGAGAACTGGCTGGCGAAATTACTGCTTCAGGTCCTGTGAAGTTCACCTCAAATACAACTGCATTTAATTTTGTAATCGGCGGTGACAGCAGCCCCAATAACGGTGCTGAATATATGTCCAATGCGGCTGTCAGCTTTGCCAGACTGTATGATAAAGCTCTGACCCCGGAACAGGTAAAGGCACTGGATGAAAAAGCTTTTGAAAATGCAGATATCCAGGAACCTCAGCCCCAGCAGGTAAATCTGGGCATTATTTCTTCCGGTACAGCCGCAGAAGGCTCAGAAATGAATGTGAATCTCCATGCAAATGCTGACGAAGCAGGTTCTGTAAACAAGATAACTTATGATCTGGTCTATGACCCGGCTATGCTGACCTATGAAGACGTGCAGCACAAAATGAGCGGTGTCACCATAGACAGCACCCAGTCCGGCCGTTTGAAGATTACTTCAACCGCAGCGCTTGCTACGGACGATTTCCGGCAATATGGCACCACCCGTCTCGGAAAACTGAATTTTAAGATCAACGATGTATCGGGCACAGCTGACACAACCCTTTCCGTTGAGAATTTTCATGCATTTGAGAATGGCAACGATGTAACGGATGCCATGAATCCTCAGGCTCCGGAACAGACAATAAAGGTTTATGCCAAAAATGCCCTTGATTTTAACGGTGACGGCGTGATTGGTGCAGGCGACGTTGCACTGGCTCCAGCGGACCAAAAAGAGGCTGCTGCAGATGCCGCTGCCATCTATCCCTATAAACATGCAGTTGTCCTGACCACAGACGGAGGCGGACAGGTATGGAATCCCGATGCAATTTACTATACCACTTCCAATTCCATTCTTCCCAAGAAAACAAATGACCCCTCCATTATGGCGAAGCGCACCAATGAATATGCAATGGACCTGTTTAATAAGGAATTTGCCACCAGCTATACAGCTCAGGCGGTGATCCCATCCATTTCCGGGCAGAATTACAGCTCCATGATTCATGGCATCCCCTGGGGTGACGTACTTCCGGAATACCAGCTTACCAACACCAGTGCCGGACAGGAATATTATGCGGACTTCGCAAAAGATACACCGCTCTATCCTTCTATGTTTAAAGCAGTAACCGCTGCCGCGCCGGACAGGCCTATGGCTGCATTTTCCGAGTGGGACCCTATCTTAAACGGCATTATTGAAGCAGATGCTGCAGTCATCGGCAAATCCTCCGCGTCTCAAAAGAGCTTCTATGACGTAGCCGGCTATATCAGAAGTGACGCGTATAACAATACTGCGTTAGTTTACATGCAAAGCGATTATATGGATCACATCGGCCATAGTACCGGATACTATAATGACCGCTACTGGTCCGAATTAAAGCTCTATGATGATTATTTTAAAGCGGTAACCGATGCATTAAAAGAAAAAGGCAGTTATGAAGATACTTTAATTATCGCTAACTCAGACCACGGCGGAAACAGTACGAACCACGGTTCAACCGACCCGTCCAATATGGATATTTTCATCGGACTTGGCGGGCAGACCATAGATTCCGGGAAAAAGCTGGATGGAGGAGATAACTCTGACATTGCGGCACTGGCACTCTACGGACTGCGTATGGATAAGCCCGAAACCATGACCGGAGAAGTTTTTGATACCAGTGCCTTCCTGAGTCAGGAAGAATTGACAAAGAAAAACCGTGATATCGAAAAAGTTATATTTGAACGTACCGGCAAAAACGGAATTTTAAAGTTAGAGAACCAAAAGTCACAAACTCGTGTAATCGATGCGGTAATTAATCTGGATGGATCAAATGTTGTGAAAATAGATGCAAAAGGAGGCACAATCCTACGGCAGGATGTGGAAAACGGGCAGCTCCAACTGACCATTTCCTATCAAAACCAGCCCTCTGTACTTGCAAAAATAACTTTTGATAAAGATACTTCCGAAAATGTGAAAATAGCGGAAATTATGCTTGGCACCCAGGACGGAAAGGAAATTTATTCCGATCTTGCAAATACCCAGGGTATTCCGGGTGCAGATATGACAGCTCTGAACAACCGGATAGCTGCTCTGGCAGGTATCAATTCTTCCTCCTACACAAAGGCAAGCTGGGCAGCATTTGAAACAGCTTTAAAAGAAGCCAGGACAACTGCCGCCAATGAAGATGCCGCTCAGAACAGCGTTGACAGCGCTTTGGCGAAATTGAATGCCGCTTTTCAGGGTCTGGTAAAGTTAGCTGACAAAACCATACTGAACCAGAAAATATCATCTGCAGCAGGCATTAAGCAGGGCAGCTATACCGATTCTTCCTTCCGTGTTCTGCAAAATGCCCTGACTGCAGCCAGAACCATATCCACAAAAGAAAATGCGTCGCAAAATGAAGTGGACAACGCAATAAAATCACTTACAAACGCAGTGTCTTCACTGACATTAAAGAAACCGGCGGCAGGCAATACCTTTACTTATGGAAAGCTAAGCTATAAAGTCACCTCATCTTCCAGTGTAAAATTAACCGGTGTGAAAAGGGGCGTTTCCCTGAAATCACTAACCATACCATCTACAGTGAAATTCCTGAATACAACGCTGAAAGTAACTGCCATTGATAGCGCTGCATTCAAAGGAAATAAAAAGCTGCAGAAAGTAACCATTGGCAAAAATATAACTTCCATTGGAAAACTTGCATTTTATAACTGTATAGCACTTAAAAAAGTATCCATGGGCGCATCCAGGGTAACTTCCATTGGAGACAAAGCATTTATGAAATGCAAATCCCTCACCTCCATAACCCTGCCGGAAACCGTAAAGTCCATAGGCAGATATGCTTTCTACGGGGATAAAAAATTAAAATCGATTACCATTAATTCCAAAAAGCTGAAGACCGCAGGTACTAAGGCTATATCCGGAATTCATGCAAATGCCGTAATTAAAGTTCCCAAATCAAAAATTTCCTACTACAAAAAACTCTTGAACAAAAAAGGACTGAAAAGTACCATGACCGTGAAATCCTACTAGTAGTCCATCCCTAACAGGATGTAGTTCCAGATTCTGTTTTAAATCAAAAGCAGGAGCATGTTCCCCTATGGAATATGTTCCTGCTCATACTGTAGACAAAGTTAATATTATATAGCGGTATTGAATATGAACTAATTATTATTTAATATTGTTGTTTGATTGTTCCTATGATATACTTTATTAAATTTACTTTTGTTAAGCATTTGTAACCGTAGGTAATTTATATTTTTGATAGGATGATAATGATAATTGGGAGGCGAGTGCACCCACTCTTTGTATATGGGATTGCAAAAAAAATAACGTACCTCTGACTGGACATCAATCCTTTGTATTTCAAGCAAAAACACTTGATTTAACAATGGAATGTTTGAAGACAAAAGGACTTTCACTGTCCGAAGCCATTCGATATGAATGGGGCACTTACGAGGTTCGCTTAAACGATATTGACGGAAACGAGATCGTGATATTTGAATTTTCGTGATATTTGAATTTACGTGATATTTGAGTTTGCGTGTTATTTGAGTTTACGTAATAGATGGGCTTCAGCTTCTTTTATGCTGCACAGTAAACTCATGCATCTTGATATTAGTTCTCCTCTCCCTCAACATCTTCTTTTATAAACATGACCAGAAATCCGGCTGTCAAAAAGATACAACAGAACAGCGCAGCTTTGTCATGGAATATTCGTGTCATTACAACCCCAAGTATTGCTCCCAGAATAAAAACCAGAATAATTCCATAATATTGCAGGCTGCGCTTTCTGAGTTCCGGATTTTTCGTCTGGCGATACGCACAGTATAACTCTGTGGCACTTCGCAGATTACCGGTGCACATTGTTGTAGCGTAAGCATTTCCTTTCACCTTGCGAAAACTTTCCACCTGCATGGCGCACACAAAGGATACGCTGACATTTGCAAGCAGATTCATGGACTGGGGAAGGAATCCCACAGCCAGCAGCAACATGGTTTCCATCAGAACAATAATCTGCCTCCAGTGAATCTGTGTATTTTTCTGAAACCTCTCTTTTATTTTTTCAACAATATAGATCCCTGCCGCAAATGCCAGTATGGGTATCAGATATTGAATCCCTTCCATCCACTTGCCCTGAGACAAATTTTGTCCCAGAAGAACCATATTTCCGGTCTGCGCATTTGCAAATACATGTCCTCTGGCATTATAAGTGTACGCATCCAGGTAACCGCCTACTACCGCCAGAATGATGCCAACCAGTATGGACTCCGACATTTGCCCATGCCTTTTTTTCTTCATCATGATATGCACTCCCCGCATTTATCTTTCAGGCAACCGCCAAGAACTATGAATTCCCTTTAACCGCCCTGCATTCTTTTCCATTTACTATTAACCTTTACTATTATATTCTTGTTATTCCATCATATCCAATATATAATAATTATATTTACATAATATATATATTATTGATTGGTTCGATTTGCTATCATCTGCATCGTAAATTATAAAATAAGAATACAAAAAGGAGATCATACATGGAACTTCTGCAACTGAAATATTTTTTAGCTGCCGCAAAATATGAACACATTACCCAGGCGGCAAAAGTTCTCCATATTGCCCAGCCCGCACTCTCTCAGTCCATTCACAGGCTGGAAGCAGAGCTTGGAGTTTTACTGTTTGACCGCAGGAACAGGGGCATTACATTAAACGATATGGGAAAACGGCTGGAAGAACGGCTCATTCCCATTATGTCCGCACTGGATCATCTTCCTGACGAATTACAGGCGGCAGATGAAAATGCCGGCCGTACAATCCGCTTAAATCTTCTCACTGCCACCGCACTGGTAACCAGCTGTATCATTTCCTATAAATCCCTGCATCCGGATATCATCTTTCAGCTTTCCCAGGATCAAAATGATACGGTCTATGATTTGAGCATCTCTTCCGCTATTCCCGGAAATGTCCTGGACAGCAAGAGCATGCTCCTGCTTCAGGAAGACTTTTTTCTGGCTGTTCCCGCTAACTCTTCCTACTCCCTGCGCACATCCATTTCCCTGGGAGAAACCAGAAATGATGGGTACATTAGTTTCTCAGGTTCCAAGCCAATCCGTACCATCTGCGACCAGTTTTGTCTGGCAGCTGGTTTCACACCGCGGATCGCATTTGAAAGTGACAGCCCGGAGGCAGTCCGCAATCTGATCGCCGCAGGTCTTGGTATCGGATTCTGGCCTAAATATTCCTGGGGTCCTCTCCCGGATCTCCCCCAGGTAGTTCTCCTTCCCATTGAAAGTCCGGTATGCCGCAGAGATATTATTATCACGTATGATCCGTCTGTTATGAACAAGAGATCGGTTGCTGATTTTTATGAATATCTGAGGGGTTATATCAGGGAATTGAATTAGTACCTGGCTAGTACAGCATTCTTAATTACCAATTACAAAAACGCGCTGTGCCCTCTCCGGGCACAACGCGATATCCAAGTCTTATTTTAATTTTCGCCTATCGATTGCTTACTGCCTGACATTGGTCCTGCAGCATTTTTCCCCTGGCTTATATGAATGATCATAGCCACAATCCGTTTCAGCAAAAGTGCTCCCACAGATACAAATCCCAGTATCAGCATGGCATCAAAGCTTAGTCTTTCGATTTTAAGCAGGGAATGAAATAACGTAATAGCTGCAATAAATCCGAATGTCATCGTACTGCATACAAAGATTCTCAGCTTTGTAAACGGGGCGCTGGATCTGATCACTGCCGAGATACTCACTACTGCTACCAGCAGATATGCCGTGGTGTTCATTTGCCCTTCTCCAATTCCCAAAAGCGGGGCTGCAAGGTAAACAGCCAGAACTCCAAATACAATAGCGATGGCATTTGGCACCGCCCGTCGAAATGCAGCCGGAAGAAATCTTTCCCCAACTTTATTTCCATTTGGTTCGAATGCAGTTAAAAATGCCGGATACGCTTCAATCGCGGCGTCAATCAATGTAATTTGAATCGGAATAAACGGAAACGGTGCATTTAACAGGATGCAGATTATAGTCAGCAGCACCGAGTAAATTGTTTTAATAAAGAATACTCCTGCAACTCTGGTTACATTGTTTACTACTCTCCTGCCTTCCAGAAGCACATCCGGCAGAGAAGAAAAGTCGGAATCCAGCAATACTACCTGCGCAACCTGCTTCGCCGCATCACTTCCTTCCGCAACAGCAATACTGCAATCTGCTTCTTTCAGTGCCAGCAGATCGTTCACGCCGTCCCCGGTCATAGCCACCGAATGTCCCTGTTCCTTCATCGCCTGTAAAAGCTGCTTCTTCTGAAGCGGAGTCGTCCGTCCGAATACGGTGTATTTAGAAGTAATCCAGGTGAGATCTTCGTCTTCCCCAACGGTACTCATATCAATAAACGCCCGGTAATTAGCAAGTCCTGCTTCTTTTCCTATGGATGATACCGCTGCGGGATTGTCGCCGGAGATAATCTTAATCTCCACCCCTTCCTTCTTAAAATAACGCAGTGTTTCAGAAGCATTTTCCCGCACCTTATCGTTGATAACCACAGCCATTAACGGCACAACTTGGGTTAGTGCTTCATCCGGCTGCACCGTTTCACCGGTAATACCGGCGATAATTACCCTTTTTCCATTTTCAATTTCTTTTTGAAGATATCCCGGAATCCTG
The DNA here is from genome assembly GCA_900540475.1 of uncultured Robinsoniella sp. Lineage (GTDB taxonomy): Bacteria > Bacillota > Clostridia > Lachnospirales > Lachnospiraceae > Robinsoniella. The sequence goes on from UQGG01000002.1 coordinate 94,696, forward strand.
CCTTCTAACAGACGTTCCGGTGCACCCACAACAAAGGTTCCTGCACCTTCAAAAGTAACCGCACTCCATTTTCTCTGAGAAGAAAAAGGTATTTTACGGATTACCCTATAAGTATCTTTCTCCTGGTAGTATTCTTTCAAAGCCTGAAAGGTTGCATTATTATCATCGCTGTGATGCAAAAAGCTTCCCATAATCCCGGAAAAGTCCACTTCGATACCGCTTTCCTTCCCCAGATCATAGGTCCGGCTCACCTGCATTTTCCCTTCTGTAAGGGTACCGGTTTTATCCAGGCACAGGATGTCCACATGGGCAAGAGATTCCAGCGAATACAGATCCTGTATCAGAACCTTTTGTTTCGCCAGCTTAATCACGCCTCCAGCCAGTGAAATACTGATGAGCAGAACCAGCCCTTTTGGAAGCATCCCAAGCAATCCGGCGGCACTGGATACGACCGCACTAAAAGTAGAATCTCCTCTTAAGAAAAACGCTTCTGCAAAAAGAATAATGCCCAGTGGGATAATCAGAAAACTTGTGATCTTCGTAACCTTTTTCATGGAATTCATCAACTCCGAGTTAACGCTTCTCATTTTCTTTGCTTCTTCTGAAATTTTAGCCGCATAATTTTCATTTCCAACATGTTCAACCTGAGCGTAACATTTTCCACAGATAACACTGCTGCCTGAGAGCAGCCTGTCTCCGGCTCTTTTTATCACGGAGTCCGATTCCCCGGTCAGAAGGGACTCATTTACTTCCAGCTCCCCTTCCCTTACTACAGAGTCACAGCTGATCTGCTTTCCGCTTTCCAGAAGCATAATATCATCCTGTACAATTTCATCCACAGACACTGTCTGTTCTTCACTGTCCCGAATTACGGTTACGGTTGGCATCGATAATAACGATAATTCTTCAACCAGCTTTTTTGCTTTTAATTCCTGTGCAATCCCAATGATTATATTCATTAGAATAATGCTGATAAATACCATATTCGACCAGGCACCTACTACCGCCAGCGCAACTGCAATCAGCACATTCAGCAGATTAAACAGGGTAAATACATTGGACTTTATGATCTGTCCTTTCGTTTTGGTTATATTGCTCTGTACAATATTCTGCTTCCCCTCATTTATCCTGTCGGCAATTTGTTCTTTATTTAATCCTGCCTTACAATCAATCTCTGTTTTCATTTTACCATCCTCTCATAAGCCGGCGGACCTTATCCGGCCATTTTTGCAAAAGGTCATATTAAGATTTTAGTCTAACCTTTTTATGTAAAGTCTGTGTAAAGTCGGGCTAAAAAATTTCTTAATAATTCATGGAATAATTATAATTTTGTTCTTATCTATAAAATCTTAATAATTTTATAAAATTTTCCTAAAAACGAAAAATCGTCTGATAATATGTTATACTATAAAAATAGTAACTGGTACATCAGCACACATAGAAAGGATACTTATATGGAATTAGGTGAAGGATTAAAGAAAATATTTCTGGCAGGCGTTGGCGCTATTGCTACCACAGCGGAATCTACCATGGAGATCATAGATAGCCTTGTAAAAAAGGGTGAGATTACCGTAGAACAGGGCAAAGTATTAAATGAAGAATTAAAACGCAATGCCAAAGAAAAAATGAACGATCATGTTACCGTCAATATCGTAAGAGAATACAAAGATGTGATGAAAGCAGTCAATCACATGACCGAAGAGGAGCTGGAGGCATTAAAAGAAAAAATTGCCGCAATGGAAAAAGAAAAACCAGACTGTTCCTGTGATAAAGGTGAAGATTGCTGCTGTAACTCTTCTGATGAAAACGACGAATGCTGCTGCTCTTCTGATGAATCCGAGGACTGCTGCTGCAAATCAGCCGAAGCACAGAATGATATAAGCGGAGAAGAAAAGGATCATGAACAATGAGACCTTAAATAAGGACATCCCCCCAATTGATAACAGGGAGGAAGACTTTCCCGGCGGTCGTTTAAAAGACATACTGGAAGTACTGAAAAAGCATCATATTACCCGTGGCTTATCGCCGGTAAAGCTGCGGGAAATATTAGAAGATCTGGGTCCCACTTACGTGAAGCTGGGTCAGATCATGTCCATGCGTTCTGATATGCTGTCGGAAGCATATTGCAAAGAGCTTTCCATGCTGCGTACTCAGGTAAAGCCCTTATCTTTTGATACCATAATATCTGTTATAGAAGAAGAGCTTGGACGGCCATCCGGTGAGATATTTTCAAAAATCGAGCCCCTGCCTCTGGGCTCTGCTTCTATTGCCCAGGTACATATGGCAACATTATCAGATGGTTCAGACGTGGTGGTGAAAGTACAGCGTCCGGCAATCAAAGAAACCATGTCCAATGATATTAAGCTTCTTAAGAAAGCCGTCCGCATCTTAAAACTGACCATAGGTACCGGAAGCCTAATTGATTTTAAAATGGTTCTGGATGAGTTATGGAAAACAGCCCAGGAAGAAATGAATTTTCTGCAGGAAGCCAGAAATCTGGATTTATTCTATAAAAACCAGAAGGATATCGTCTATGTCACCTGTCCTCAGGTCATCCATAAATATACCACTCCCCGGATGCTTGTTATGAATTATATCGAGGGATTTCCCATTGATCATACGGCAGTTCTGGAAAAACAGGGATATGACATGACGGAGATCGGAGAAAAGGCGGCTGAAAATTACTGTAAACAGATTCTGGAAGATGGATTCTTCCACGCTGACCCCCATCCCGGAAATATCCGAATCTCAGGCGGGCAGATTGCGTGGCTGGATCTTGGCATGACCGGACATTTATCAGAATTCTATAAGCAGCTTTTAAGACGTGCCATACTCTCTATATTAAAACACGATATCTATGAATTAAAAAATGTGCTTTTATCCTTAGGCGAAGCCAAAGAACGGATTAACCATGCCCGGCTGTATACAGATATTGATGACATCGTAAGCAAATATGTGTCCATGGATTTCGGAAATATGAAACTGGGCGAACTGATTGAAAAGCTTCTGGATATGGTAAAAGAACATCACATTGCCGTCAATATGGATATTACACTTCTGGGAAGAAGCATGATCACAATGGAGGGAACGCTGAGCATCTGTTCCCCAAAGGTAAATATTCTTCAGATTTTGTCCGCCCACATGTCATCCCTCCTGTTTCAGGAACTGGACTGGAAAAAGGAACTTATGCACAAAGGCAGCTCAATCTATACTTCCTTTGATAAAACACTGGATATTCCGGCACAGCTGTCCGATCTTCTGAATATCACTAAAAACGGACAGGCAAAGATAAATCTGGAATTACCGGATTCCAAAGATTTCTTATATAGTATCCACCGTATGACAGACCAGCTGGTTCTGGGTATATTGGCGGCAGCATTATTTATTGGCTCCGGTCTCATCTGTATGACAGATATAACACCGGAAATCTTTCATATGCCATGGATTAGCTTTGCAGGATTTTCCCTTTCGGGTATTTTGATCTTCTGCCTGCTGATACAGATTATCTTCAGGCGAAAAAAATAAGCTTTGGTTTCCGCATTAACGGATATCAAAGCTTATTCTCATTTACTCCCAATATTTTCTTAGATTATATTTTTCATCTTTAATATATGGGTAAGTTCCATTTCATACTCATCGCCAGATGTTGTTCCCAGGCGTACCGAAGGTTTCGTCTTCCCATGAAAATCACTCCCCATGGTTTTTATCATTCCCAGACGATCCGCCAGTTTACAGTAATACACCGTCTGTTCTGAATTATGATAGCTGCTGTAAGCCTCAATTCCTTCCACACCGCAGTTGTGCATATAACGTATCATCTCTACGTCTCTCTGAACGGTATTAACAGGGTGGGCAATAACGGCAGTTCCCCCTGTATCCCGGATCAGCTTCACTGCTTCTTCAAAGGAAATATAATTTACCGGTATAAATGCCGGTTTCCCCTGTGCGCAGAAATCCCAAAAGAAATTTAAACACGGATTATCACACCTGCTACCGCCAGGAAAATATGGCTTCATCAGCGGATTACTCTGGTTGCAAGCATCCGACAAGGCTGCTTCTGCTATCATTTCTCCCACCACAACACCGCCTTTGGCAAGTTCCATAACCTTAGCATCCTCAAACTGAATCCCCATATCATGGAGCATTTTCATTCTTAAGGAAGAGGATTTCTGCTTCTGACCCAGAATATTTTGTTCTATATCAAGGTAGCGCCTGTCCGTTATATCTATCCCATATCCCAGTAAATGAAGATCCACACCATCACAGATGCAATCCAGTTCCACGCCATTTATAACAGTGATCCCGTAACTTTTGGCTGCTTCTTTCATCTGTGCCACTCCACTGACAGAATTATGGTCTGTCAGCGACACTATATTAAGCTCCGCTCTGCTACACAATTCTGCCAGTTTCTCCGGGGGGAATTCACCATCCAGACTAATATCCGAGTGCATATGAAGATCCATATATCCCATATTCCCCTCCTTTTGGTAAACCGATTCGTGCGTTCTCTATTTCTTCTATTCCCTAAATGTGGAATTCCTCATCAACTTTTCTGTCCTTTGTATAATATTCTTTGTCCCGTTCCGTAATCTGACGCAGAACCCTGCATGGGTTTCCTACCGCCACCACGTCTGCCGGGATGTCGTGGGTAACCACGCTGCCTGCACCGATAACCGAATTCTTTCCAATGCGGACTCCCGGTAGAATTACCACATTAGATCCAATCCAAACATCATCTTCGATCACAACCGGAATAGAGAATTGAGTTCCCTTGCGGCGGAATTCATAATCCACCGGATGTCCGGTCGCGGAAATTGTAACATTCGGAGCAATCATAACATGATCGCCAATGTACACGTCAATGTCATCTACAATCGTAAGATTAAAGTTGGCATAAAAATAATCTCCGATATGAACATTACATCCGTAAGACATAAATACCGGCGCTTCAATCCAGATATCTTTTCCCATTTCTCCAAGCAGTTTTTCTAATATTTCTTTTTTAGCCTTTAGATCAGAAGGACGTGTTGCATTATAATCAAAAATCAATTCTTTGCAGTCCTGTCTCTGCTTTTCAATCAATTTCTCGTATTTCTGATCTTCTTCGCTTTTATTTCCTGCTTCGTAATATAAAAATCCTTTTTCCATACGTTCTTTTAATGTCATCTCTGCCTCCATATTTTAAAAACTTCTGATTTGATCCGCCGCATCTTCCACGGTTTTCTCAATCGACCGAATCACAATATAATATCCATAACTGTCATTTACCCGGATAAATATGCGGTCATTTACCTTGTGTCCCATAATTGCCTTTCCAATGGGAGATTCCGTACTGATTAACCCCTTCATGGAATTTCCTCTGATAGATGTAACCAGCCTGAATTTCTCTGATGCCTCATCTTCTTCAAAATATACTTCAACCGTATTATTCAGCCCTACTTCATCTTCCTTGGAGTCATCGGTTATAATCTCTGCTGTTTTAAGCATCCGTTCCAGATAACGGATTCTGCTTTCATTTTTGTTCTTGTCCTTTTTCGCCGCATGGTATTCAAAATTTTCACTCAGATCTCCATGGGCTCTGGCTTCCTTTACTGCTTCCAGTGCTTCTTTGCGCACCACCAGCTTACGGTGTTCGATTTCTTCTTCAATCTTCATTACATCGCTTCTCGTTAGCTTTTCCCGCATTGTAGCTCCTTTCATTCAGATTAATTTATTTTTATCATTCGTTCAAGGTTCGTTCCTCGTTAATCTTACCGCTTCCTGACCCGTTTCTCGTTAATTTTGCTAGTTCGAGACTGGTTTCTTGTTCATTCTTTGCTGGTTCCTGACCTATTTCTATTAATTCTATGCCGGTTCCTGATTCATATCTTGCTAATTCTTTGCTGGTGTCTGATTCAAATCTTGCTAATTCCATATTTTTCTGTTAATGATGCCCATTATATACTATCCGGCTCTGTTTGTCATTGCATTTTTTTGAGGAATTTTCGTATGTAAGTTTATAGAACAATTGGTATTATCACTTCTTACCGTTTCATTATTCTACTTTTTTATATATGGATTTGGGGTTCCATCCTGCTCAGAAAACCCCTTATAAAACTATCCAATGCTATACGATTCCTTACGGAATAATTTACGATACTCCGCCGGGGAAACACCGTAATGCCTTTTAAACTGGATATAAAAGGTCTGCCTGGAATTCATCCCAATCAGCGGATCTATCTCCCCAATGGGAATCGGGGAATTTTCTAACAGATCTTTTGCCGCTTCCATCCTGCATTCCATCACATACTGCCAGATTGTACTTCCCGTTTCCCGTTTGAAAATCCGTTCCATATAGGTGGAATTTAAATGAATCTGGTCAGCTATCTCCTGGATATTAGAGAGTTTGCAGAAATAATTTCTGATATACTCCTTTATCTGGGCTATGTATGCCTTCACAGAAGGATTTTTGCTGTAAAAGGCGTCTGCTGTATCCATCAAAAATTTGTTTGTCAGTGTGGCAATATAAAGTTCCCGGTTTTTATCCTGGCATTCACTGTGGAGCTTTCCGAAATCTTCAAGCAGCAGATGTGCATCTTCAATCACGCTGCATCCATTCAGCTGGTGCAGAAATTCCCCCAGCTGCCTGTCATGTTCTGCCAGAGCAGAAAAAGAAATCGCGGGCAGTTTCACTTCCTTTAACCGGAACTCCCCTCCCATAACCGTACAGGGCACACTCCTGTCAAAAATTTTCTGATGTGGTATCTGACCTTCTATAACAATCATATTTTTCTTTTTTAGACGGTATTCTTTATCACCAACGATATAACTACAGGCGCCTTCCAGGATATAATTTATCTCCAGGCCTCCATGGGAATGCTTTTCCATACTGTAACATTTCCAGTTTCCATTTACGTAACAATGTGCGGGCCAGAGGATCTGATTTTGTGCATTTGTACTTATCATAATTTTCTCCTATGTTAAAAATACAAACCTATCATAAAACATCCAGTCTGAAAAGTCCATAGTATAAACTACTTTTCTGATATAAAATGTATAAAAAATCTGAAAGGAAATAAATCATGTACACAGCTGATCCTACAAGATACGACAATAAAATGCAATACCATAAATGCGGAAACAGCGGCCTGTATCTCCCTGCGCTGTCTCTGGGAATGTGGCACAATTTTGGTTCCGTCAATAACTTAGAAGATATGAAAAAAATCCTGTTCACTGCATTTGATAACGGAATTACCCATTTTGACCTGGCTAACAATTACGGTCCGGTCTATGGCAGCGCTGAAACAAATATGGGACAAATCCTGAAATCTGACCTGATGCAGTATAGGGATGAACTGATTATTTCTTCCAAGGCTGGATACGATATGTGGAAAGGTCCTTACGGAAACGGCGGATCCCGCAAATACCTCACCGCCAGCCTGGATCAGAGCCTGCATAAAATGGGGCTTGATTATGTAGATATCTTTTACCACCACAGACCCGACCCCGACACCCCCCTGGAAGAAACCATGCTGGCACTTGACCAGATCGTCCGTCAGGGAAAAGCTTTATACGTAGGCATATCTAATTATAAAAAAGAAGAAGCCAGCAAAGCTTATGCAATCTTAAAAGATCTGAAAACACCATTTGTCATCCACCAGCCATCCTATTCCATGCTAAACAGATGGATCGAGGAAGACGGGTTAAAAGATTTCTTATTTGAACACGGTATCGGATGCATCGCATTCAGCCCGCTTCAGCAAGGCATCCTAACCGGTAAATATTTAAACGGCATCCCATCTGATTCCCGAATCGGCAACCAGAAAAGTCCTTATTTACATGCACAAGATTTAAAGGCGGAAATGCTGGAAAAAGTTAGGGGATTAAATGAAATTGCAGCAAACAGAGGACAGTCACTGACGCAGATGGCGCTTGCCTGGATTTTAAGAGATGGAAAAGTGACTTCTGTACTCATCGGCGCAAGTAAGCCGGATCAGATTCTGGAAAATATAAAGGCTCTGGAAAACACCTCTTTTACGGAAGAAGAATTAAAGCAGATAGATGGTATTGTGGGACAACCCTAAATTTTGCATGGGGCTGTATTCCTAAAATAAAAGAAGCAAAAGAGGTTAGAAACCCTATTTGGTTATCTGACCTCTTTTGCTGTACTCCTGCCCATATAAAAATATGAAATGATGGTAACCACTTCAATTATTTTATCTCTTTCTTCCCCAGCCGCACATCCTCCATATAATCAGCCATTTCATCCGACATATGGTTAAACAGATAATTCCGGCTGTTCTGCCGTTTCGCCAGACATTCATTGCGAATCTCCTGATTCACGATTTCAATTTCCTCTTTCAGACCTCTTGCAGAAAGCAGATTCCCCCCCTGTCCCATGATAATTACCTGTTCCAGGCGGTCAGAAGTGGCCACGGTTACATGATATTTTCTTCCGATCTCATGCACTACCTTTTCAATGTACTGGTCTGCCGTCTCCGCTTCCTTTGTATAAACTACATGGATATTATTGTACAGAAGCACCTCTCCAATATTTCCTTCTACCTTATAAGCATCAAAAACCAGGATCAGGGTACACTTTTTATATCCCTGATAATTACATAATATATCCATCAGCTTATTTCTGGCACTCTCTATATTCACTTCAGCCAGATCTTTGAGTTCATCCCAGGAAAAGATGATATTATAGCCATCCACCAGCAGATATTCATCCTGCCCATCCTGTTTTTGCCTGATCTTTACTTTCGGCTCTGCTTTTTGTTCAAAGGAACTGCGAAACGTAGAATCACTTCTTTCCCGCTTAATCGGTCCAAATGTCCTGACAAAGATCTCCTCTAATTCTTTTTCACTTTGCCAGGACCCGGACTCCCCCGGCGCTGACGACAGGGGTATCTCTTCTGAAATATCCTCTTTTTCCTTCTCAAGGGCTAACCCGCTCTCCACATGCATATATTCCTGCACCTGATCCCACTTTACCACAAATCCTGCCCCATGAGAGCAGAAAACAGACCCGGTAGGATTTTCCAGATCATGCTCTGAATCATACCCAATGGCTTCCATGACTTCATCAGCATTATGGCACGGTGCATATCCTTTCAGTGTACAAAAAAGCCTGCCACTTCCTCTTGTATATGAGATGACCTCTTTTTGGTAATCCCGCATGGTTACTACCGGAGCCGTTCCCGAAAGAACAGACATTTCTCCTTCCGGCAGAGGCGTTCCAAATGTCCCATGCATTTTCTGCATGTCCGCCAATGCCCTGCCTATCATTTCCGACGGAACTTCTAAGCGGTACTCATAGTACGGTTCCAGCAAAATACTTTTTGCTTTCTTTAATCCCTGTCGGACAGCACGGTAAGTCGCCTGTCTGAAATCTCCGCCTTCTGTATGTTTGATGTGCGCACGCCCCGTAATTACCGTAATCTTCATATCGGTAACCGGAGAACCTGTCAGTACCCCTATGTGTTCTTTTTCTTCCAGATGCGTCAAAATAAGTCTCTGCCAGTTTCGGTCCAGAATATCTTCACTGCAGGCTGTGGCAAACTGCAAGCCGCTTCCTGCCTCCAACGGCTCCATCAGCAAATGAACTTCCGCATAGTGGCGGAGCGGTTCAAAATGCCCCACTCCTTCTACTGCTTCCTGTATAGTTTCTTTATATAAAATATTCCCGGTGCCAAATTCAACCGCCACACCAAATCGTTCCTTAATCAGGCTTTTTAAGACCTCGATCTGCACCTCTCCCATAAGCTGTGCATGAATCTCATTTAACTGTTCATTCCATACAATATGCAGCAACGGATCTTCTTCTTCCAGCTGGCGCAGCTGCAGAAGCATACGGTGGACGTCACTGTCCGGGGGCAGCTGGATCTGATAGGTCAGAACCGGTTCTAAAACGGGAACCTCCGATGCCGCTTCTATTCCCAATCCCTCACCCGGATAAGTTTTACTAAGACCGGTAATTGCACACACACTTCCAGCCTCTGCTTCATTTACCATCTCATATCTGCTGCCGGAATAAATGCGGATCTGATCTGCCTTTTCCTCCCAATATTCAGATTGTTTCCCGGTTTCTGCTTCAGCACTTAGCCTGGAACCATTTGACAAAAGGGTTTTCACCTTCAGGCTTCCCCCCGTAATTTTCATATAAGTCAGCCGGCTTCCCTGGTCATCTCTTGCAATCTTATAAACTTTTGCACCAAACGTCTCCGGAAATACCGGCGGTACCATATATGTTTCCAAACCTTTTAAGAATTCTTCCACACCGGTAAGTTTAAGCGCAGATCCAAAGAAACACGGAAACACTTTTCTTGCCTGTATCAATCTGATAATTTCTCTATTTTCTATTCTGCCTGTTTCCAGATAATGCTCCAGGGCTGATTCATCGCACATTGCCAGATTTTCCATAAAATCTTCTCCATCTTGGGAAGTTCCAAAATCCATGCACCCTTCATCCAGCCTTTTCTTCAACTCCTTCAGAAGTGCCTCCTGGTCCGTCCCAATCTGATCCATTTTATTTACAAATAGAACCACAGGAATCTGATAGCCTGACAGCAGCCTCCATAACGTCTGGGTATGCCCCTGAACCCCATCGGCGCCATTTATCACAAGAATTGCATAATCCAGTACCTGAAGCGTTCGCTCCATTTCCGCTGAAAAGTCCACGTGCCCCGGAGTATCCAGAAGCGTTACCTGGGTTTCTCCTAACTGAAACACCGCCTGTTTGGAGAATATAGTAATCCCTCTTTCCCGTTCCAGTTCATAGGTATCTAAAAATGCGTTTCCATAGTCTACTCTTCCCAAATTCCTAATACTGCCGCTCAGATACAGCATACTCTCAGACAACGTAGTCTTACCTGCATCTACATGAGCTAAAATTCCAATCACTAATTTTTTCATTTGCATTCTCACTTATATCATATTACTTTATTTTAATCTTTTTATCCTTGAGCGAGTTTTAAGCTGCTTTCTTGCAGCTGAATAAAAATATTATAACATTCCTGTCCCATGATGACCATTATAAAGTAAAATAAAATATTGAAAACCGTTTAAAAGCCCCTCCGCTATGCGAAGAGGCCTTTATTTATGCATTATTTCATACCGTCATCCTGTTTTATTCCACATCAACTTCTGCACTGAACATTGATTTTTCCTTGGCTATATTCATATCTTCCTCTTTTATAATTGCTCCTGGTTCATTTGACATAAAGATAGACAGTTTAGATATATCCATTCCTTTTACCGCGAAGACAGCTTTCTCATTATCCCAGTTTTTCGGAAGCAGATAGCTGCCATCCTGGTTAAAAACACTTATTTCTGAATATTCATACTGCTTTTCTTCCAGCATCTCTTCGTATGTAACCGGCAGTGTTCCACCATCTGCTGTATCTATGCCCTTTTCTCTCCATCCATTTTCAAAGTCCTCTCTTGTAAACTCCTCTTCCGTCAATGTTGTATATGGTACCTGGGAATACACAACCAGTTGATATGGCGACAGAAAGATTTTTTGAATGCCATAACCATTTTTTGCATTCTGATCCACCGTAATCTCTTTTGTATGCTCCAGGTCTACCCGATACGGAATGGAAAACTTCCAATTTCCTTCTGTTCTATGAGATGCTCCATTGTCATCACTGTCTGCATCCTCTATATTATCATATCCAATTTGTGCCAACTCCAGCTGAAGAACTCCATCCTGATTGATCTGTGTCTGTAAATCCAGCTTTAAAAGCCCCACAAATGTATGATCATCTACCGCCTCTCCTTCAAAGCTATTTAAATCCAGACTTTCGGAAATGCCTTCTCCTTCCAGAAACCAACTGCCTTTTGTATAGATATTTTGAGCGGCGGTTCCCTTCTCATTCATAAAGGTGCTGGTATAGAATTCCGGCATTTTGGTCATGCCGCCTTCATCCGTCTGTATTCTGGCAGTCAGATAAATAGAATATCCATCGCAGTATACCTCAGATGCTGTAATTTTTACGCCTCCGTCTGTAGCCGTATATTTCGTATCTGTGACTTCAGTTTCCGATGTACTTTCCATTTCAGTAGTCAGAATCTGTGCCTTGTCTTTGTATTCGCCTGAAAATGTTACCTTCTCCTCCACTCTTTCAAAAATCTTGCCTATGATTGGAATTTTAGCGGCAAGTGCCGGATTCGCATAACAAAATCCGGTTCCGAATATTAAAACTGCAGCTGCACCTGCTGCGGCTTTCCTCCATTTACTCCATACATTTCTTTTTTGTTCCGGTAGTCCCGGCAGATTATTAAGCGTATCTTCGAACTTTTCAAAAACCTCTTCCGGTATCTCTATATCCTGCAATCCTTCAATAAACTCATCATACTTCTTCATATTGCGTTCCATCCTTTCCTGTCTGATAAAGACTTTCCATTTTCTTTCTTGCAGACACCATTCTGCCTTTTACAGTGCTTTCATTTACTTGAAGCATCTGGGCAATTTCTCTTATCTTAAATCCCTCAACATAGTATAGAACGATTATGATACGATATTTTTCCTCCAGAAAATTCAGAAACTCCTGCCATTCCACATTGGAATATTCTTCGTCAAATGACAGCTCTTCCGGCAGATTTTCATCAGGTACAAACCGCATTTTCTGCTTGTAAATGGCATTACAGTTATTAATTAAAATTCGTATTAACCATGTCTTAAAATAATCATCTTTTTTCAAAGTATTTATTTTCTCCCAACAGGTTAACGCTGTTTCCTGCATCGCATCCGCAGCATCCTCATCATTTTTTAATATAGCTTTGGCGACTTTATACATGCTCTTGGCATTTTCCCGCATAAGTTCTGCAAAAGCTTCCTGATCATGCTTTTTCGCTTTTCGTACTAAGATATTCATTATGTTTCCTTTCCATTGAGTCCGGACCTCTCTTGGTTCTTACACTTATTAGATAAGCAGGATGGTAATTTGGTTTGATTTATTTTTAAAAAATATTCATTGACTTATTTTAAACGAAAAAAATCCTCCGGGAAACCCCCGGAAGATTTGGATACGTATTTATTTTATTACCATGTTTTATCATACTGATACCAGATATTAGACTGTAAGACCGAATAGGGATATCCTTCAGTCCCCTGCTCTGCCAATTTGTCCACCATATAATCCCGCAGCTTCCATACGTCATATCCATTGGTTTTCCCAGTCACATTTAGCGCATGCTCTAACTGCTCTTTTGTAAACTCCAGATCGGACAGCATCTGTTCCTGACTCAATTCCAGCAAGTCTAAATTTTTATGCAGCTCTTTTGCCGTCACCTTTTTCTGCATGAAATTCAACATATGTCCGCCCCCTTTCTAAATGACTATTTCATCCATTGCTAAATTTGCAAATTCGATACTGCGTTTCCATAGCTCTTTTGCATTATCCATGTTATATGAAAGGGGCGAAGATTTACAGGTACTTGTACTTCTATCATAGTATTTCCCTGATACCGCCCTATATTCCGGTTCCGTCATCAAGTCTGACAATGCCCCTGCAGATTTAGCAAGAGAGCCGATTCTGTCCGATACAGATTTTAACATCGCCTCCGTAAATCTGGATTTATCCGGTGAAAAATTTGTCTCTGTCATAAGCCCGGGATTAAATGCATTGATGATAACACCGGACTGCTGTTCCTGCAATCTGCGGGATAACTCATACACAAAATACAGATTACATAGCTTTGAATAGGAATACCGGATCAACTGGCTGCTTAGTTCCTCACCCGGGCGTGCCAGTGCTTCCGTTCCCAGCCAGGTCAGTTCTCCTGTCGGCGGACAATGCATATCACTGCTGACTGCCAGGATACGCCCATCCTCCCGCATCATGGGCAGCAGTAACATTGTCAGCAAAAAGTGCCCCAGGTGATTGGTTTCGAATATACAATCCAGCTCATCATCCGTTCTTCCAAAATGGTTGCCTGCAATTCCTGCATTACAGATCAGTCCATAAACCGGCGTCATCTTCATCTCTTTACATTTTTCCACAAACCGGCGTACCGATGAAAGTGATGCCAGGTCAAGGGGTATTACAAAAATATCGGTGTTTCCTGTCTTTGCAGTCAGTTCTTCTTTTGCCGCAATCCCCTTCCCGGAATCACGGCATCCCAGAATGATCCGGTACTCCTGGCTTTTTCCTGCTATTAATTTTGCACAGGCATATCCAAGTCCCGAATTTCCTCCGGTAATAATAATTGTTTTTTTCATCATCTTTACACTTCCTTTGCTATTTGCATGTTTTCTATCGTTTCCATACCCGTTTTAGGCATTTTTTTAAATTCCATAACCAGAAATGCCACTGCAATCAAAAACGCTGCAACGTCTGATATTGGCGTAGCGTAAATAATTCCATCAATGCCTAAAAAACGTGGCAGTATGATCAGTAATGGCAGTAAAAAAATTATCTGTTTCGTCAAAGACAGGACCGCTCCTTTTGCCGCTTTTCCAATAGAGGGAAAGAATGTGGTGCCCGCAATCTGTATCCCGTTGAGGAATACGAAAAACATAAATATCCTCATAAACTTTGTTGCAAACTCAAAATATAATACATCCCCATTTCCAAAAAGCGATATAATCTGAACCGGAAAAAGTTCAAAGGCAGCAAATGCAATTACAGACATCACAAACGTTGAACCCAGCAGAAGCTTCACCGTTTTCCTTACCCGGTCATACTGACCTGCACCATAGTTAAAACTGCAGATCGGCTGGGAACCTTGAACCACTCCAAGTACAACCGACGTGAAAATAACATTTATCTTAGAGACGATTCCCGCAACAGCGATGGGAATATCATTTCCATAGATGGAGGCTGTACCATATGTATTTAACAGGTTATTGGTCGTTATCTGTACAATCATGGTGGAAAACTGGAAAATGAATGAGGACAGCCCCAATGCCACAATCACCCTGATTGCATGAATCTTCGGTACAAAATCTTTTAATTTGAATTTTACATTTTTAAACTTTGGAAAATAGAGCGCCAATAACAGAGCTGATATTACCTGGCTGATCACAGTTGCCCAGGCTGCCCCGGCAATTCCCATGCCAAATTGAAAAATGAACAACGGGTCGAGAATGGTATTTAATACAGCTCCGGCAATCAGTGCAATCATGGAATAGGCGGAACTGCCATCTGCCCTGACTAAAGGATTTATTCCTGTAGAAAACAACAGAAAAGGTATTCCAAATGAAGTAATGCCTGTATATTCCATTGCTAAATCCAGGATCTGGTCTGTGGCACCAAAAGCAACCATCATAGGTTTTAAAAATAGTCGGATGACAATGCAGAGCACAACTCCGCAGATCAACAGCATTCCGGCAGCCGTACCCGCAACATGCCTGGCTTTATCCGGATTTTTCCGGCCCAGCTCCAGATTAAAGCTGGCTGCAGATCCCAGTCCTGTCATCAGACCAATCGCCAGACAAATCGTTGTGATAGGAAATGCAATATTGGTCGCTGCATTTCCAAGGTATCCCACGCCCTGTCCAATAAAAATCTGATCCACAATATTGTATAATGCATTTACAAGATTGGCTATTACCGCAGGAATAGCCAGTGATAATAAAAGTCTGGGAATCGATCTGGTTCCCATCGGATTTTCCGTTACTTCCATAACCCGTCAATTCTCCTTTTTTCTAACATTTTATTCAGAAGTGAAATTAATTGTATCTGTTCTTCCTCCTCCAGATTCGCCGTCAGAGTCGCCTCAAGCTTATCTCCAATCTGCAGCAGTTCTTCTTTCATTCCATACGCTTTTTCAGTCAGCCCGATCACCTTGCTTCTGCCATCCTGGGGATTCACTACTCGCTCCACCATGTTCTTTTTCTCCAGATTCTGCAAGATTCCTGTAACGGTGGGGTTCGTCATGGCAAAATATTTTTCGATGTCAATCTGGCGTACCGTCAGCGGAGTCTCTTTATATAAAAGCTTGAGGGTCTTAAATTGAGTATGTGTCAAATCGTATGGCGAAAGGATCTGGTTTGAAATTTTATCGAATTCCAGGTTTGCCATTTTAATCAGAATTGCTATTTTATCATTTTTCATTGGTTCTCCTCTTTCATATACATAGGTTCCTATGCAATATATCATAGGAACCTATGTATGTCAAGTTTTATTTTTATCGCAAGCTTTTTCATATCTCCATATATGTACGCTGTATTTCTACATAAAAAAAGACACTTTGCAGGAATGATTCCCTGCAAAATGTCCGTCCGGCAGCTGCGCACTGCCTATTTTTATTTAGGTATTTTTATAATCAGCCAGTCGTTCGTCAACTCTCCTCGCATAGCTGTAGGTGTAATTTTGAAAATACTTATTCCAGAATCTTAATGCAGTAGGATTCAATGTTTCACAATCTACACCAAGATATGCCTTACCTTCACTTTCACATACCTGGCATAGATATTCCAATAATTGTTGTGCCACTCCACTCTGCCTGTAATCTTCTTCCACATAGGCTCCGCATACATTGTATATGGAAGAGTGCTCTGAGACAAATGTTTCACCCTCTTCATCTAATGCCATATATCCAAGAATCTTCCCATCTTTCTCAGCAACAAAAATTCTTGCCTGGTCTTCATAAAGCCATTCGGAATTATCATCCCTGCATACCAGAAAAAAGGCTGGTGCTTTTCGAAGATGTTTTATCAAATTCTTCTTCAGGGGCGCTGCTAATCCTTTGTCTTTGCCTGTAAGCTCCCTAAACGTTATCTCCGTATCGAATCTGTCTACAATCTTTCTGTCAGACAGCCGCAAAATTCCATCTGCGCATCTTATACCAAACCCATTTAAAATAAAACTTCTGCCAACTTCATCATCATGTGCATATCGGCTCAGTGCAAATCCAAAGATTCCATTGCGGACGATTTCTTCTGCTGATTCTGCAAATAAAAGAGACGCAAGCTTCCCTCTGTCCGGTCCTGAAAAAGCACTTCCCCCAATTGGTGAAAATACACCTCTGACATTTCCAAATGCTCCTTCTATCGGACCGGCAAACGCCAGATATCCTACTACCCGATTATTAAAAATAGCAATTTTTCCAAGCCTATTTCGAAATAAGGTTTCTATAGTATCACTTATTTTATCCCGAACATCAGTCTGGATTAGTGCTTTACATTTCCGAGCTTCCTGCTCATACTCATTTACAGCAAGCGTAATTGCTTCTTTTAAATATTTATCATCTAAATCTTTCAGATCTATCACATTCCTCCCCCTTTCTACACTTAAATCCACTTAGATTACTTTTGGTTTTGCGGGATCTTTCGCCTCCGCTTTTAACTGTAGATAATTTATTTTCCTCATACAGGCTGCAATATAATTCCCATCTGGATTTTGACAGGGTTTGTTCCCGGATTGCTCCACGGATTGCACACCCCGGTTCCGTCATATGCCTGCAATCCGTAAAACGGCACTGGCCAATCAGTTCGGCTATATCCGAAAATGTATTTTCCAGCCCCTCATCCACATCGCACATTCCCAGCTCTCTGATTCCCGGGGAGTCAATGATCGTTACCCCAGACGGCAGGGTAAATAACTGCCTGTGGGTAGTGGTGTGGTGTCCTTTTGAATCAGATTCACGAATTTCACTAACCTTCATCAGATTTTTTCCTGATATTGCATTTACAATCGTTGATTTTCCAACACCGGAAGAACCTGCCAACACAATGGTACTGCCTTCTTTCAAGTATGGGAAAAGACTTTCCATCCCCTCTCCGGTCAATGCACTCACTAGGCATACATCTGCCTTTTCAGAGATACTGCTCACTTCTTCCATATACTTTTCTTTATCTTTGCAGAGATCCGCTTTTGATAAAATTACAACCGGCTTAGCACCTCCCTGCAGTGTTACGGTAATATACCTTGTAATACGATTGAGATTATAATCGTTATTTAACGAAACAACAATAAAAACATAATCAAAATTTGCAGCCAGCAACTGTTCTTTCATATTTTTTACAAAGCCTGCCGCGTGTCCTGCCTGATCCGGTCTTTTCAGTATACTTTTTCGTTCAAGCACTTCCCGGATAAACGAAACTCCGACTGGATTATAATCAAACATCACATAATCACCAATTACCGGCTGATCCATATCCGCTCTATAAAAGGCGCCTCTTAACTGTGCCTTTACAGCTCCACATTCAGACTCCAGAGTGTAAAGCTTACGCTGGACCTCACAAATACGGCCCATCCTCATATCCATCATTTTCTCTTTGTTCAAATTTTTTCCTCCAATTTTGGGTACAAAAAAACTTGCCCATTGGCAAGTCTGCTTTTATACAGTATTTACGAAAGGGTTACATGTACACAAAAGTCTCAGACTCTGCGCACTCAATATGAAATTAATGTTTTATCACCATATCCTGTTTTTTCATATTACATCCACTCCTTTCAAATTCAAAATTGGCTGTTTGTTGCTAATTAAGTTTAAGTCACAATGTCCATTTTGTCAATAGTATTCCAAAAAATAAAAATCCACCAGTAAAAACTGTGATACCTGTAACAACCCGAATTGCATTATCTACAATCATACCACTATTTCCATAAAATTCGTCTCTTTACAATTCCGTATTCTAGTGTTATATTATTATTAGAAAAGGAACAATCGCCCACAAGGTGGTTGACCGGTTTTTGAAATAGCAAAGCCACCCGAACGGTCAAGTATCAGGGTGGTTTTGCTATGTATGGTTACTTACAAAACGTAAAAACGAATGTAAGTAATGCCAAAAGGAATAGACCAAAAGTCATTATATCCTTAAAATCAAAATGAATTATAACTCTTCGACATATAAAAAACCCTTGAAAACATCGCATTTTCAAGGGTTTTGCTAATTCTCTTATTAAATTTCTTATTATCTCTTGGAGAACTGAGGAGCACGACGAGCTGCTTTGAGTCCGTATTTCTTTCTTTCTTTTGCTCTTGGATCTCTTGTTAAGAATCCTGCTTTTTTCAGAACTGGTCTGAAATCGCTGTCTACCTGAAGTAATGCTCTGGAGATACCATGTCTGATAGCACCAGCCTGTCCTGTTGTTCCACCACCATGTACGTTTACTAAAACGTCATATTTGTCATTAGTCTCTGTTGCTACTAATGGCTGACGAACGATAACTTTTAAAGTTTCAAGACCTAAATAGTTGTCGATATCTCTTTTATTAATGGTAACTTTACCTGTACCAGGTACTAAATATACTCTTGCGATAGATTTTTTTCTTCTGCCTGTTCCGTAGAATTTTGCGTTAGCCAATGTTTTTTACCTCCTTCTTAAAATGTTAATACTTCTGGTTTCTGAGCTGCATGATTGTGCTCTGCACCAGTGTACACGTGAAGTTTTGTCATCATGGATCTTCCTAAAGGTCCTTTTGGAAGCATGCCTTTAACTGCAAGCTCGATAACTCTTTCCGGCTTCTTGTTTAACATTTCTCTTAAGGTAGTCTCTTTCATTCCACCAACGTAGTCTGAATGATGATAATAAATCTTCTGATCTAATTTTTTACCTGTTACCTGAATTTTTTCTGCATTTGTGATGATTACATAATCACCTGTATCGATGTGAGGAGTAAAGATCGGTTTGTTCTTTCCTCTTAATATTTTAGCTACTTCTGATGCTAAACGACCTAATGTATATCCTGTAGCGTCAACTACGTACCATTTTCTTTCAATTGTTGCTGGACTCGCCATAAAACTCTTCATTGGTTTACCTCCTTGGATAATTAACTGTTTCTATAGTAAAACGTCTCACCGGGGCTTTGGTTTTTAACGTCTACGTACTACGTCACATTGAGATATTATATTACACATCACCGTGTGTGTCAATAACTTTTTCACACATTTTTCCACAATTTTTCGAATTTTTATTTTCCAGACTGATCACTTCCTGCATAAAATTCAAACAAAGAAATCATATCGTTATCAATGCAGCCAGAAAACCGTAAAAAATTTATACTTTCTAAAATTTTTACCAAAAAGCTATATTGTTAACCACTAAAATCCAACAAAATATGCTAGACTTCTATTATAAAGCTTATTGAAGGAGAACACAATGAATATATTTGAAAAAATAGAGTATGCAAAACAAATTTCTTTAAACAGGAAATCTCTTGACCGTCAGCTCATGATTGATCTTCTGTCCATCCCCCTGGACTCTCCGGCTATAGATGCACTTGGGAAAGCCGCTTTTGAGGTTGCTCAGACAATTACGGAAAAACGCGCTTACCTTTGGGGAGCTATGGGTGTTGATTTTAAAGCCTGCCCGATGAACTGCGACTTCTGCTCCCTGGGGAAAAAATGGGGACTGGTTGAAGTAGAACGGGATTTTTCCGAAGCAGAAATTATCGGGAATGTGCGCTACTATGTTGAAAATACAGTACGCTGGATTGTACTCAGAACAACCGAGTTTTACAGTCTGGATGTTCTGGAATCACTCATCCATACCATCCGCAAGGAAGTTCAGGGTACCTACGAAATCGGTTTAAACGTTGGTGAATTTGATGTTACGAAAGCCCATGAGCTTTCCAGGCGCGGTGTAGATTTCATTTATCACTCGTTACGTTTAGGCGAAGGCAAGGATACCCGCTTCCAAAAAGAGGACCGTATTGCTACGTTAAATGCCTGTAAAAACTCTCCACTAAAACTGGTTTTTCTAGTAGAACCGGTTGGTATAGAACATACGAACGAAGAAATTGCAGACATCTGCCAAATGACCATCGACTTCGGCGCTATTGTTTCGGGAGCCATGGCAAGAGTTCCGGTAAAGGGAACCCCTCTGGGGGAACTGCCTCAGATCAGCGATCAAAGGCTTGCCCAGATTATTGCCGTTACCAGACTGGCATGCGGTTATAAAGTTCCCGGAATCTGCGTACACCCCGCCAGTGAACTGGCAATTCAGTTTGGAGCAAATGTGGTGGTTATCGAAACTGGCGCTATTCCCCGGGATGCCTGTTGTTTTCCGAACGAAAAATGGAAACAGTTCGATGTAAACGTGGCAAAACAGTGGTTCCAAAATAATGGGTACACTGTCCATCAAACGGAAAACGATTCAACATCAATGTAAAAAATAGCTTTAATTTATGAAAGGAACACTTGTTATGAAAAAACACGCTATTAAAGAAAAACTAATATTCCTGATTCTAACCCTGCTTCTGGTTTTCAGCATGGTATTTGCTGCCGGATGTCAAAAATCCGGCTCTGAAGATGCTAATTCACCTGAAGATGCTAATTCTACTAAAGATGCTACTTCCACTGAAGTTTCTAATTCCACTGAAAATGCTGCTTCCACTGAAGTTTCTAATCCCACTGAAGATGCTGCTTCTTCTAAAGATATGAATGCATCTGAAGATACACAATCAGCCAATGTGGCTTCAGCTGATGCCATACAATTAAAGGTGGGGACCTGGAAAACTGCTCAGACAATCCAGCCATTTTTCTATGACCAGTTTATTGATAAAAGCTCCAGCGTTGAGGTTCTTCCATTCACAAACCCCGGTGATCAGAAAACTGCTCTTCTTTCCGGCGGTCTGGATATGACCGGAACTACCCTGGTAACAGCTATAAGTGCGGCGGCAAATAATGAACCTGTACGCATTGTCACCAGTCTTTGCAACAAATGCTCTGCTCTGGCAGTCGGAGTAAATTCCGGAATTGAAACAGAAGCCGATCTAAAAGGCAAAACCATCGCATATGTTCCAGGTACCATGCATCATGCATTATTGTTGGATGTTCTGGAACGTAATGGCATAGATCCGGAAAAAGATGTTGAATTGGTACGGATTGACTTCTTTGATATGGGACAGGCTCTTGCTGATGGAACCATTGATGCATTCTGCAGCGGTGAACCGTACCCTTCAGAAGCAGTCAAAAATGGTTACGGTAAAATCTTAAGCTATCCATATTTTGATGACAGTATCGGAACTATTAATGCGGCTATGATTGTAACAGAAGACACCATTAAAAATAAACCTGAGGAAGTTCAGAAGATGGTGGATGCCCACATTAAGGCAACCCAGTATCTGACGGAAAACCAGGATGCATGGCTGGATAAAGCGGAAGAATTCGGAACGGAAAAAGATCTTCTCAAAATCTCCGCAGATAACATCGAGCTGTGTTGGGATATTGACGATGCCTTCATCCAGAACACCAAAAATCTGGCACAGAAAATGCTGGAACTGGGTATTATCACAAATATGCCTGACATTGACTCCCTGTTTGACCTTACTTTCCTGGAAAATACAAAGAAAAATCAGTAACAAGAACGAGGCGATATGGATAGAAAACTTGCTAAAAAAACTCTGACAACATTATCTTCCGGCTTATGGGGCTTTCTGATACCGGGAATACTCATTCTGCTCTGGTATCTGGCTACCAGCAGAGGCGCAGTTCCCGAATATGTGCTGCCTTCTCCACAGAAGCTCTGGATTGTTCTGATTGATTTTATATTGGGGAATTCTAAAACCACCCCCTACTCAGGTAAGCTTTTTGCCAATTTATGGATCAGCTGTTTCCGGGTCTTAAAAGGGTTTCTGACTGCCGCACTGCTTGGCATAACCCTGGGTTTTCTCACAGGGCGGGTCCGCCTGCTTCAGAAAATATTTGATCCGTTTATTCATGCTCTGCGGGCAGTTCCCGGCATCGGGTGGCTGCCCATAGCAATCGTCTGGTTCAGTGTTGGCGAAAAAAGTACACATTTTCTCATATCACTGGCTACCTTTTTCCCAATCTACATGAACACTGCGCAAGGTGCAAAAGAAGTTCCTGATTCCTATCTGCGGGCAGGTCAAATGATGGGGGCAGGTTCGTTTTCCCTGTTTTGGACGGTGACGCTTCCCAGTGCATTCCCTTCCGTTCTGGTAGGTCTTCGCCTGGGGCTTGGAATCTCCTGGGCTTACCTGGTTCTGGGTGAAGTCACAGGAGTAACCAGGGGGATCGGAGCCATCATGACTGATGCCCGTATGCTGGGACATGTAGATATCGTCCTTGCCTGTATGACAGTTATTGCTATTACCGGTAAACTATCCGATTTTCTGCTGGTTAAAATCTGCACTCTGTTTTATCCGGTCAAAAAGTGCAATGTTTAGAGTGTGATTAAAAATTGGCAAACCATAAAACTTGAATCCTTAAAGACTTGTTTGTGGAAACCTAAGAATGTATTTATAAAGGAGATCTTCATGAGTCATAATCTTTTAACCGTTCAGGGAATATCAAAAAGCTACCGTACCTCGTTTCAGGATTCCATATGTGTCTTTCAAAACCTGAATATCACGGTAAACCAAAATGAAATCGTAGCCCTCCTGGGCCCCAGCGGATGCGGAAAAACCACGCTTTTGAATATGATTGCCGGATTTGAAATGCCCGATACGGGCGAAATATATTTGGAAAAACAGTCAGTTACCGGTCCGGGGGCAAACCGCGGGGTAGTATTTCAGACCCCGGTTCTCTTTCCATGGCTGACGGTTCAGGAAAATATCGCATATGGCTTAAACCGCAGACATATTTCCAAAAAGGATCAGCACGAGGCGGTCCAGGAATATCTTAGTCTGGTACATCTAAACGAATTTGAAAATTATTATCCCAATGAATTATCCGGCGGTATGCAGCAGCGGGCTGCTCTTGCACGCACCTTAATCCTGCATCCCCAGCTCCTTTTAATGGATGAGCCATTTTCCGCACTGGATCCTGTACTGCGTTTTCAAATGCAGCAGCTGGTGCTTTCCATCTGGGAAAAATTAAAACAAACCATAATTTTTGTAACCCATGACATCGAAGAGGCAATGATTCTCGCTGACCGCATTTATATTTTCGGTAAATGTCCCAGGGGTATCTTAGAAGAACGAAAGGTTCCTTCATTTACCATAACTTCCCCGTTTTCCTCCAGTCTGGACTCACCGGAATTTATCCGCACAAAAAAAGAAATCAGGAACATTTTATTCTCATGCTCCTGATTTTCCATATTATTTTAACCACAGCCCATTCAATTTCATGTCTTTCGTAAAACTGATGGTATACTGGATTGTTCCATCTTCATATTCTGCTGCCATTACCACTACTCCGCAGTCTTCACCTGTTTTTTCATACTTCTGCCCGATAACAGCCTGCTTTCCATAAGATTGAAAGGCACCCTTGCTGTTCGCATATCCCACAACCTCATTTTCAAACTTTTCCTGTGAAATAAGTTCCTTCATTTCATCCCCTGCAAACTTCAGAAATGCATCATAATCATTCTCATTTATCTGGTCCACGATCTGCTGGGAAGCTTTTTTTAATTCACCCTCATCAAATCCGTCTGCCAGCTGCGTACTATTAGCCATGCATCCTGTGCAAAACACAAGCATCAATATAGCACCTGTTAAAAAAAACACCTTTGCATTTTTGACCCTGCCTGCCATTTTGCCT
This sequence comes from uncultured Robinsoniella sp., assembly GCA_900540475.1. Lineage (GTDB taxonomy): Bacteria > Bacillota > Clostridia > Lachnospirales > Lachnospiraceae > Robinsoniella. The sequence goes on from UQGG01000002.1 coordinate 119,077, forward strand.
CCCCGGGGTATCTTCCACTCCCATTTTTAATCAATAATACCTCTTTAATGAATTTAAAAGCATAAATCAATTATACCTCTTTTATAAATTCTGATACATATAGCAGGGCACCGCCAACCGCAGATGACCACCAGGAAAAGCTGCTTGCTTCCACATAACTGCCATCATTTTCAAATGTATTCCGCCCAGCTACCTGCGTCTGGATATCTTTGATATATTTTTTGATGTATCCGCCGACATAACCGCCCAATACTACCTTGCAGTCAAAAAATGTCCTCAAATTATTAATGTGCACAGAAAGATAATACACATACTCATCCCATATTTTTCTGCATTGATCATCCCCGGCATCCAGAAGCTTAAAAAATCTTTCCAGGCTTCCATCGGTATGATCCGATAAGATGGAGGACGCAAGATATGCATCTGCACATCCTTCTTTCCCGCAATAACATTTCTTTCCGCCCGGCACCAGCGTTGTATGACCAAATTCACCGCTCCTCTGGTTGTCCCCATAATAGATTTTATCATCCAGCAAAACAGCGCCGCCAACGGTAGGTCCCAGGAACAGATACAAGATATTTTTTCCTTTTTCCCGGTACCACATTTCGGCGAATCCGCCTCCGTTTGAATCATTGTAAAACGTATAGGGGTATGGGATATACGCTTTTAATTCCTCATAAAAATCAGGTGGAAGGGAAAACAAATAAACCTGCGGAATACTTTTTCGGTCCCCGCCGATAATCGCCGGAAGTGTCACCCCCACTCCCAATACTGTTTTCGGATCAATCTTGTTTTTCTCCACGATCTGCTCTAAAAGCAGTCTTATGTCTTCATAATATGCCTTATCCGCCTCAAAACTACGTCTGACCCGGATACTGTCCACCATTGTCCCCGTCAGATCCACAATTGCCAGGGAGATATGGTTTTTCGTTATATCAAGTCCTATTCCTACTTTTGCCCGCCCGTTACAGGAGAGGCATTTCGCCTTTCTTCCGCCTGTGGATTCAAAAGTTCCTGTTTCTTCAATTAAATCCATTTCCATTAGTTCTGACAGGTTCTGACTTACGGTTGGAAGGCTTAAGCGCAGTTTATAGGCAACATCCTGCTTTGATATCTTCTTGTCATTTAGAATCAACCGATAGATGTTGTTACGGTTGATCTTTTTTAATTCCATGCTGGTACTCTTCATGCTCACTATCCCTATTTTCCCCTTTTTAGCCACAGGGGTTTCTAACTTTATTTGTTCCATTATACCAAATTCTTCCATATTCGTAAAGTCACATCTTTTCTGTATATATTTTGTTTGCTAAAATCGAAAAAGCAGAACACAGAGAATGTCCCGCTTTTTGATTTCATGGCTAAGGGAAGCAAGTTACTCCAGGTCAATAATTAATGCTTTTTTATAGTCTTCTACTCCTGATGCTGCCTGCATTATTACATTGGAATAAGGAGCCAGTTCACCGCTTCTTAAAATAAATCTGCATTTCTTTGCCATTCTCACAAGCAAGTTCTGGGGCATACATTCCACCGGTTGGTTCACAAACACATTTTTAATATACCCATAGCCGTCCCGATTATATTTCTCCATTTCCTCGGCTATGCAAACCTTTTCAACAACAACCTCATCCAACACGGCTTTCAAACACTGTTTCAACGTCGGAATCTCAAATGCAAGTGCCAGATCCACCCTTTCCATCCCTTCCGGAATAGGAAAGCCTGCGTCACATATCATAAAATAGTCCGTATGCCCCAATCCTGCTATTTGTTCACTGAGTCTTTGATTGATAACCCCGCCTCTTTTCATACAAATCCCCTCTTCTTTTCCTATTTATAATCTGCTATGTTGTCTTTTGTAACAAGAACATACGGAATCGATACATCTTTGGGTTCCCCGCCCTTAACAATATCCAGAATTTCATCAATACCCGCTTCTGCCTGTCCCTTAGCATCCTGGAATACGGTTGCTGACAGTGTTCCTGTTTCAATTGCTGCTTTTGCATCATCAATTGCATCAATTCCAGTTACAATTATTTTATCACCCATATCATTATCCAGAACTGCCTGGAGCGCTCCCATGGCCATCTCATCATTTTGTGCCACGATTGCCTGAATCTCATCGGCTCCCTGCAAGAGGTTCTCCGTTGTGGACAGAGCTTCTTCTCTGGACCAGTTGCAGGTTGGCTCGCTTAAAACCTTAATATCCGGATATTTTTTTAATATATTTTCATAACCTTCTCTTCTCAGTACTTCTGCAGAGATACCATTTGGTCCGTGTAAAATCACAATATTTCCTTTTCCATTCAGCTGATCTGCTACATACTGCATTTCCAGTTCCCCTGCAACGACGTCATCAGAACCCACATGTGCCAGGATCTCATCGGAATTTACCTGGGCATTTACGGTAATCAGCGGAACCTTTGCATCATTTGCAGCTTCTACGGCAGGCACCAGCGCATCCCCGTCCATAGGGCAGATTAAAATTCCATCCACATTCTGTGCAATCAGGTTATCGATCTGCCCCACCTGGGTGGCAGAGTCCATATTTCCGTCTAAGACGCTGAAATCCACAGAGTCGGCATATTTTTCACTGACATAATCCTGCATGGCTTCCGCAAGCAGTACCTGAAACTGAGCAGTCTGGCTATAGGAAGAAAATACGATCTTGTACTTCTCACCGGAAGCTTTTCCTGCTGCTTCTGTAACGGCCTCATCCACCGCATTTGCCGCATCTGCTTCCGCTTCTGATTTTGATTCTGTTTTTGCTGTTTCCGGCTTTGCTGCTTCTGCTGTACCTGCCTCGGTTTTAGCAGATGATCCCCCTTCCGTTGTTCCTTTGGAATCAGATGTCCCACAGGCTGCAAGTGAAATTGTTGCAAGTACCCAAACCATCGTTAATGCTGCCACTTTTTTCTTCATACCTTGATCTCCTTTTTATTTGTTCTTATTTTTTGTTATGCGGTCTAAAAGTACAGCTAGTACAATAATAGACCCCTTAACGATCTTCTGATAATAGGAAGAAATATTCAGAAGATCCATTCCGTTATTGATTACCCCTACAATCAATACACCCAGGATTGTCCCTGATACCTTTCCTATACCTCCATTTAAACTGGTCCCTCCGATTACAACCGCTGCTATGGCATCCAGTTCATAGCCTTCGCCTGAATTTGGCTGGCCTGCATTGATACGGGATGCCAGTACAGTTCCCGCCAGGCCTGCACAGATGCCAGAAATCATATAAACAAATAATTTTATCCTGGCTACGCTTAATCCAGATGCTTTTGCAGCTTCTTCATTGCCCCCGATTGCATATAAATACCGTCCAAACTTCGTCCAGGATAATATCAGATACCCAATCAAAAATACGGCTGCTAATATGTATATCAAAATAGGAAGCCCCAGGATTGATCCACCGCCTATGTAACGAAACTGCTCACTCAGATTACTAATTGGACGTCCTTTGCTCAAAACAAGCGCAACTCCGGAAGCCACCGACAGCATACCAAGTGTCGCAATAAATGCCGGCAGATTTAAAAATGCAACCAGTGTTCCATTGACCACACCGCAAGCCGCACCTGCCAAAACCCCGAGAATAATCGGAACAATCACCGGATATTCTCCCGGATGTGCAAATGTTGTTGCTACAATACCGGATAATGCCACGATGGAACCAACCGATAAATCAATACCTCCTGTCAGCAGTACACACATCATTCCCACGGAAATGATACCGTTAATAGATACCTGCTTTAACACATTTATCAGGTTTCTGGATGTAAAAAAGGTATTGGTAATCACTGTTAAAAGTACAAACAATATTAAAAAAACCAACAGAATACCATATTTATTAAATAGATCTTTGCCATTTAGCCGTTTTGTCATTTGATTTGCGGTTTTCTCTGTCATTTCTCTCCCTCCTTATGTGGTGTTGCATACTGCATAACCAATTCCTGACTGAATTCTTCTCTCTTCAGCTCTCCGGTAATCCGTCCTTCACTAAATACCAGTATCCGGTCACTGATTCCCAGCACCTCCGGCATCTCAGATGAAATCATAATAACTGCAATTCCTTTCGCCGCCAGCTGGTTAATCAGTTCATAAATTTCCGTTTTTGCTCCAATATCAATTCCTCTCGTTGGTTCATCCAATATCAACACTTTCGGATTCGTCAGCAGCCATTTTACAAATACTATCTTCTGCTGGTTTCCTCCTGACAAATTCAGGGCAAGTGCCTCCCTGGAAGGCGTTTTGATCGACAGCAGTTTAATCTGCTCATCGGCTACTTTATTAAGCTTACTAGTATTCAAAAACAGCTTCTTATTCAGTCTTTTCAAATTTGAAATTACAATATTGTCTTTTACACTTCCAATCAGATTCAGACCTCTTAACTTCCGATCCTCCGGCACATAAGCAATTCCTTCTTTTACCGCCTGGTCAGGATTGACGATCCGGATCTTTTTCCCTTCCAGGTATAAGTTACCCTGCTTTTTCTTACGGAGTCCGAATACCATTTCCGCGGTTTCCGTTCTTCCTGCCCCCATCAGACCTGCAAACCCCAAAACCTCGCCTGCTTTTACCTCAAAGGAAATATCCCGGATCAGCCTGCCGTCATCCAGCCCCTCTACCTTGAATACCGTTTCTCCAATCTTCGCCACTTTTTTCGGATAATAATCACCAAGTTCACGTCCAACCATTCCCTGAATCAGAAGTCCGTCATCTAATTCCGAAGCCGGTTTTGATAACACCCACTGTCCATCCCTTAGAATGGTTATCATATCGGCGATTTGAAATATTTCGTCCATTTTATGTGATATGTAAACGATTGCAACACCTTTTTCCGTCAGAGAACGTATAATCCGAAACAGTTGTTCCACCTCTTTTTCCGATATTGCAGATGTCGGCTCATCCATGATAATCACATCAGAATGATAGGAAACTGCTTTTGCTATTTCGATCATCTGCTGTCCCGCCACAGTCAATTCGCCTAAAATCATCTTAGGTGACACAGACATCCCAAGCTCTTCTAAGAGTTCCTTCGCTTTCCGGTTCATCAGAGACTTATTAATCAGGCATTTTGCCCTGCTGCTTTCTCTGCCTAAAAAGATGTTTTCTGCAATTGTCATTTCCGGAACCAGGTTCAGTTCCTGATAAATCATAGTAATTCCATGATCTATAGCATCTTTTGTGGAATGAAAGTTCACTTCTTTACCTTTTACAGATATAGAGCCTTTATCATTAGTATAAGCACCGCACAAAATTTTCATTAGAGTGGATTTTCCTGCACCATTTTCCCCCATCAGTGCATGAACCTCACCCTTTTTCAATGTCAGCTTTACATTATCAAGTGCTTTTACCCCGGGAAACTCTTTTGTAATATTCTTCATTTCCAGAATAATCTCATTTGCCATGAAGAAGTAATCCCTCCTCTTTTTTCCTAATTCAGCTAGTGCCTGCTTTATAATCCATTTGGATGGATAATAATTTTCATCTGCCCTCTGCCATTTAACATCTGATCCATTGCTTTATCAAAGTCATCCAGGGAATAATGATGGCTTGTCAGATCGTCCACCTTTACAATTCCCTCTTCCATAAATTTTACAGCCCTGTCAAAACAATGTGTCTGTGCAAAAGATCCGATCAGCTTTAACTCTTTTTCAAAGATCTGATAAGGTTTAATCCGTATGGTATCCTCATTGCCAGCAACCCCATAAACCACGATTTTTCCTTTTGCCTTAGGAAAATTCAGACATTGTTCCAGCACCGCCGGTACCCCGGTTGCATCAATGACCACGTCAAATCCTTTCGGGAACATTTGATGTAGCTGCCCTGTATGGACTCCATAGTCGTTTCTGTCCATCAGAACTGTTTTGGCATACCCATTTTTCTCAATCAAATCCAGTTTTGCCTTTGAGGATGCGCAGACTACCACATTTGCGGCCCCTCCCCGGTGTATCAGCTGTGTCAATAATATTCCTGTGGGACCTGCACCAAATATCAAAACATCATCGCCGCACTGAACATCAATCACATCCATGCCATGAATGGCACAGGCAAGCGGTTCTGCGAAACAGGCTTCATCATAAGAAAGTTTGTCACTGATTGGAAATACCTTATCATAATTCACCACAACATACTCTGCAAAACCACCGGGTCCATTGCATCCCAACGAGTAAAAGTTCTCACAAAAAAGCGGCATATTTCTTCTGCAATAATAACATTCGCCGCATAATACGGTATTGTCTCCCGTTACCCTGTCACCAACTTGAAATCCCTTAACGGCACATCCTGTTTCCACAATTTCACCTGCAAATTCATGTCCCGGTGTCAGCGGAAACCTGGCGATAAATTCCCCTTCATGAATATGTGCATCTGTTCTGCATATCCCGCAGGATTTGACTTTAATCAATACCTGGTTTTCCTTTACTTCAGGTTTTGGAATCTCTGTAACAGAAAATTTTCTTGGTTCACTATACACTACTGCTTTCATTGGTTTTCCTCCCATTCTGTTTTACAAGCTTCTATTTGCTACCCGTTTGAAACAAGTCAAGAAACCTTAATTACCCCTTTTACAACATCCTGTGCATTTTCAATAACAGTATCAAATGCCAATTTCACATCACTAAAGTCAAATTCATGCGTTGCAATCTTCCCAACATCAATTTTTCCATCTGCGATTGCGGCGATTGCCACCGGATAAAGATTACGGTAGCGGAACACAGACTTCACACTCAGTTCTTTTGCCATTACTTTAGCAAAATCAAATGCTATGACATCCTGTGGCGCCATCCCCACTAACACGATTGTACCGCCCCTTTTTGTGAATTCAGGCGTCTGCTGTATCGTCTTCACAGCACCTGCCGTTTCCAGAACAACATCCGCACCTTTTCCTTCCAATAGCCTTTCCAGTTCTTTTTCTACATTCATCTCCTTTGCATTTACCGTATGATTTGCTCCCAATTTCTCAGCATAGTCCAAACGTTTCTGCAGCATATCCACAACAATTACATTGGCAGCCCCCCTGGCTTTACAGGCAAGCAGTGTCACCAGACCAATACATCCCCCGCCAAGTATCACCACGCTGTCCCCCAGCTTAACATTCCCCTGTGCTGCTGCATGTAATCCCACAGCCAGCGGCTCTACCAATGCCCCTTCTTTCGTAGAAACATTTTCCGGGAGTTTAAAACACATATCAGAAGGATGTACTGCATATTCCGTCAATACTCCATCATACGGCGGCGTTGCAAAGAACTTCACCTCCGGACACAGATTATATCTGCCAGTTTTGCAAAATTCACATTTCCCGCAGGTAATCCCAGGCTCCAGTGCCACCCGGTCGCCTGTTTTCAAATCAGTAACTTTACTGCCTGTTTCCACTATGGTGCCTGCCGATTCATGCCCCAGAATAAATGGTCCGTCAACAATAAAATCTCCTATTCTTCCATTTTCATAAAAATGAACATCTGAGCCACAGATTCCTACATATTCGATTTTAACCAAGACTTCATTCTCGCCTGGCACCGGTTTCTCAATGTCCCGGTATATGATCTCATATGTTCCATCCATATATGCTGCTTTCATGCTGTTACCCCCTCATTTTATATTTTATTTTGGTGTGATTTGTGGTTTTTGGTATTGTAGTTCTAAGTTATGTGGTTAGTATTTTTTTTTTTTCATTTGCACCTTAGTTTCTAATCATCTTTTATAAATATATTTTGCAAAAGTAATTTTAAGCATATTTTACAAAAGTTTTTGATATTTGTCAAGTAAAATATCCAAAAAATAAAAAAAGTTCGAACAGATTCTTTTTCACCTGTTCAAACCTTTTCTATTTTTTAATACATCTAAACTTTATTAGACATTCTTAACAATAAAACACATTTCGTCAACATATCTACTTTCGGAGACATTATCTGCTTTCGGAGAAATTATCTGCTTTCCGGAATTGGCAGTGTTATATTTACCTGAAATTCGCTCTCGGAACTTCCTGTCTGCATTGTACCGTTATACTTTTCCAGGGTTTTCTTTACATTTTGCAGACCATATCCCATGTGCCTTCCTACCTTACTGCGATGGCGGCTCCGGTGCTCCTCATCTTTTTGGACCGCATTCATTACCCCTTCCGCTAAAAGTGAATTGCGGATACTAATCACAACAAATTCATTAAAATAATTCATTTTAATTCGTATATACGGGTGTTCGCTCACTCTTTTAGCCGCCTCAATAGCATTATCCAGAAGATTTGCAAATACAGTTGTCACATCAATGTCCTTCATAAATTCCAGGCTGACCTCACCGATTTCAACCACCGAATAAATACCGTCACGCTTTGCATTGCTCAGCTTATCATTCAAAATGATATTTAACATTTTATGATTCGTATAAAAACGCTCCCCCAGCACATTTAACATATGATGCATATCTTTTACATAAGTATTTCCTGCGTCTGACTCCTGCATATGGTACAACTGCTCCACTGCTATGAGATGGTTTTTCATATCATGGAGAACTTTCCGGGAATCCTGATATTTCTTCTCCAGCTCCCCGTAGTATTTGTATTGTAGTTCATTCTGCTGATGATACAATTGCAGTTCCTTTTCCAGCTCATTAGATTTTGAAATATATCCTCCCAGATAGATAAAGTAAACATCCAGGACAAGCAGTAAAACAATATTAACTGCAATCACAGTAATTCCATACAACTGGATATAAACCGCCCCCACCTGAACCAGTGAAAGCAGGAATATAACACTCCATACCGGCACCATATACATGCTTACCAGCTGCCATTTATTAATTCTGTTTATCTTCTTCCTGTTCACAAAAAACACCATAAACTTAGTCAATAAAAGATATAGGATTATTTTCAATGTCAACGCAATATTTGCCATCAAAAGAGCACTGTTTATATCATTTGATGGAATAAACAGTGAAGACAGATTCAATATAGCAGACTGCCCCAAAACTCCGATCAGTGTAAACAACGCATAATAGACAATATACAGCATATTGCTGTTAAATAAAAAATGCCCCATCACAGCCAGATACACAATTCCGGCAACCATGCTTAAAATTGTATTTCTAAATATCACACCTAAAATAATAATCATACCATAGAAAAAAAACGCGGCAATATACCACCATTTTGCCCGATAAATATTCCGCTCAATATGACTCATAAAATAATATGCGCAATAAATCATCACGCCCAATTCCGTAATTCCCAATACAAGATTTAAAATAGCCATTTTAATTATGCCCCTCTCATATACGGTTAGCCATATAATGACTCAATTTTTCCCTGAAATCCACTGACTTCTTCTGTGAAAGAGGAACCGTACTTCCATCCATCATATGGATATCGTAACCCTTTATTGTCTTGACATAAAACAGATTAACCGAAAAACTTTTATGCGGCATATAAAAACCATAAGCTTTCATCTTAACAGCCATTGCCGTAATACTGCCATGCAATCGTAAATCTCCCGCTTTCGTCCTCATAAGAATTTTCCGGTCAGCATACTCAAAATAATAAATATCCTTCACATTTATTTCATGTATCCCATCTTCTGTCTCAAAACGCAGCATCTGCTCCGGCTCTTCTTCCGCCGTATATGCTAAAACCTCTTCTAACTGCCTGTGAATGTTTTCCTGGCTGACCGGTTTAATCAGATAACCAAATGCATGTACCGAAAACGCATAATTGCGGTAATCATTGTAGCCAGTCACATAGATAATTTTCACCTTTTTATCATAGCTTCGAATCTTCTGTGCCGTCTTAATTCCGTTGATGCCTTTCATATCGATATCCAGAAAAATAACATCATATTCTTTATGCATCCTGACCAGTTCTTCCCCGCATTCAAATGTATCCACCACACACAGCAGCCTAAAACTTAATATATAATCTTTAATCTGCTGAACGACTAATTTCTCATCATCGCAAACAGCCACCTTAAGCATCTTATCTTCCTGCCCTTCCAAATTCGTTAATTCCAGTATAATAGCTGTACTGAAAAGATTCAAGAACAAAAGCTCAAGATACGGCGACTTACACCTAACGTATTGAAAATATTAGTATCGGTATGTTGAACCATCCAAAACCTGCCTAAAAGCTGCTTAGGAGTCCACACAGATTGTACTGTTTTTATAAGATCCTGAAACGGCTTTGATGCTTGCTAATTGATGAGCTAAATTCTCATACATACTCTGGCATATACCTAATAAATTCTTTTCAAAATTTATATTAGAAAATGATTGCTTACAGTATATACTTTCATGTATAATAAAACAATACAATTAAGTTATGTATTACTATTGATTCCCACACATATCGCATAAACTACAATATTATATTTCTAACTAGTTTTATTCCTATGAAATTCTTATTAATATCATTAAAATCCCACTATAAGATTAAAATAAATATATTGAATTTTTTGATGTACAAAAGAATGATTGATCGTTATTATTTTTGTTTTATATAAGTCATTACGAAACCATAAATGGTTTCTGTTTGAAGGGAGAAGATTTTATGAAAGTAAAGATATTTACACAGATTTTATCTATCACAATAATAGTCTCATTAGGGATCTCAAATATAGCATTTGCAGCTTCTGATAATGTGGAATCAGAAACGTCCCAGGTGAATCCTATTGAATCCGAGATTCCGGAAGAAATCGAAATAAACAATGAACTATTTGTATCCGAATTATCTGGTATAGGCAATACGGCTTTTATACCGAGGGAATCTGATATGAACAATGATGCATTTGTTCCAGAGGTATCGGGTATTAGCAATAATTCTTTTATTCCAGAAGTATCGGGTATGAACAATAATTCTTTTGTTCCGGAGGTATCAACTAGTAATTATAATGTTCCAAATAACTTTACAGATCAATTGATTGAGCAGTTATCAGAAACAGATGAAACTACTTTTATTACTGAAGCAACCGATAAAGAAGAGGATATCGTAACTGAAGAAACAGCAATTATAAATACTCCATCTGACCCAAAAGGAAGATCACATAAAATTGAATCCTCAGTAGAATCTGAAAATGAAGTCTACTCTTCCCCAGATAATATCCCGTCCGAATCTGAGCAGTCAGCACAGGTTGGGGACACATTTAACTCTACTTTTGGCATATATCAAATTTTATCCATTGGCGAAAAACCAACTGCTATGCTGGTTGATAAAGCCCAGCGTGATCCCAATGGAAACTTTATCTATGGAGACACTTCCAAGCCTTGGACTGTGAAATATTTGAACGTGGATTACGCCGTCACTGAAATTGGAAGCAATTGTAAATTAACGGGCATACCCGGTACCATTTCCATACCTGAAGGTGTTACTTATATCCATAATGGGGCTTTTTCGAAAGCTTCTGCTAAAAGAATTGACTTGCCGGCTTCTCTGATGCATTTTGATGAGGATGCTACTTGCTATAATCTGGAGCTGGTTACCGTTGCGCAAGAAAGCCAGTATTATAAAGTAGTAGATGGTGCTCTCTTAACCAATGACGGTACCAAACTGATTCTTTATCCCGCAATGTATCAAAATGACTCCTATACTTCACCTGAGAGTGTTCTCAGCATAGAAGAAGATGCTTTTTATAATAATGCATACTTAAAAACCATTACACTAACGAATGTTAATACCATCAAGGACTTTGCCTTTTATGAGATGAAGAACATTGAAACGATTAAATATCCAAAAACTCTTACTAATCTTAGCCCAAAATATGTTACCTTTAATTGTTTTACTCTAAAACAGATAATTGTTGAAGATGGAAATCCAATATTGTATGATGAAAACGGCATTCTATTTTACAGAAATGATAATGAACATATGTTAGTACTGTACCCTGCTTCATATTCATTGAAAGAATATAGCATTCCATATGGAGTAAAATCTGTTTGCAGTTTTGCTTTTAATGGAATAACGCAAACACAAATAATCAAAATACCGGCTACCGTAAATACAATCTATTCATATGCCTTTGAAGAAACACAAATCCCTATAGAGTTTATTTTACACTTTTCATCTCCTTTAAAATTGTCTCAGAGTGCATTTGACCGTCTTGCCCGTGGTAGCAAATTATATGTTGAAAGTGAAACAATAAAGAATGGTTTCCTTAAAGACTTTTTAACAACTAATATTAATGAAAATGGGGGGACACAAATAGATACCGAGACCCCTATCATAATTGATTATGAGAAGGCAGTATCTCGCATTGATAACTGGTATGTTAATAATGGCAAAAAATATTATTACAATAATAATGGTAATTTGATAGTTGGTTTACATCAAATTGATCAAAACACCTATTTGTTCGGCAAAGATCATATCATGAAAACCGGACTTCAGGATTTAGATGGAAAAACATATTATTTTTCTGCAGAAACTGGAAAAATGATAACTGAATACGGATTTATAACTATAGATAATAAACTTTATTTTATTAACACTGATCATGCGATTTATAAAGAACCATCTTTAAATTATAATAATATGATTTTCTACTTCAATACTATTACTGGAGAAATGATTTGTAACAGCCTGAATCATACCTTTGGTCCATGGCAGGAAACACTTCCTGCCTCCTGCACAAAGGAAGGTTCAAGATTCCATTCTTGCTTAAAATGCTGTTATTTAGAAACACAGTCTATTGAAAAATTACAACACCAGTTTGACGGCGGGATTATAGTAACCCCGCCAACCTGTTCATCACAGGGTATTAAAATTCAAAAATGTATTCTATGTAAAACCGTCAAACAAGAGATAATTCCAACATCCTCCCATAATCCTGGAAAATGGATCATTAACCGGCAAGCAACTTGTCAAGTAAATGGAAAAAAAGAATTACACTGTATCCTATGCGGTAAGATAATCCAAGAAACGGATATTCAACGGCTGCCACACAAATATGGTTATTGGAATATTCAACGACATGCAACTTATACACAAGCGGGAAGAAAAACCCGCTCCTGCAGTTTATGTGGCAAAGCTGACCTTGTTATTATTCCTAAACTTTCACGTAAAAGTATCTCAAAAGCGGTAACATCTACTATCAAGCAGAAAACTTATAATGGAAAGCCACAAAAGCCGTCAATTAAACTTATACTAAATAATAAGCTTCTTAAAAAGAATAAAGATTATAGCCTCCTGTATAAGAACAATAAAAAACCTGGAAAAGCAACGATTACGATAAAGGGAAAACGCAATTATTATGGTACCAAAAATTTATACTTTTTTATTGCACCAAAAGCCCCTATTATTCTCAGTTTCAATCATTCTCATAAAAGAACATTTACGTTCAGAATTAAAAAAACGATTTATGCGAGTGGTTATCAATTAAAATATTCTACTAGTAAAACCTTCAAATCTTATAAGGTTACAAATTTCAGCGGATCTTCAAAAACTCTGCGTAATTTATCTTCAAAAAAGACTTATTATATGAAAGTACGATCATTTAAGAAGATAGGTAATAAAAAAGTGGTAGGACCTTATAGTAAAACGCTAAAAGTATTAATAAAATAAATAATTTCTCCAAACAAAAAGCATCCCGCGTTTTTTCAGCTGGATGCTTTTAAGTGCTACTTTTTCATATATTCCTCTTTTATAACTTTTAAAACATATTCATAATCTTGTTTCGTTTTCAAACCTTTCATTAATTTCTTTATTTTTACTACCTGCTCATGAGTATAAATCTTAGTATTGATAAACTTTTCATTTTCCAGTATTGTTTTTAGTTCTTCTTTATTCCATTTTGATTGTTTGTCTAACGTGTCCAGATATTTCAGTGATATGAATCTGACATATTCAATATGATCTACTGTTAATTCCGCTGGTTCTACAACAGTTAGTTTCATAGTTTTCTGTGTTTCTTTACCAAAACGGTCTTTCACTGAGTAAGTTACAAAATATTCATTTACGTCATGTATATATTCTGGATGAATAGTATTTCCTAATGCATCTTGAATGCTTACAATTTCTACTTTTTCCTGAATATTAATTAAATTACCGTCAGCATCAGTCAAACCTTGATTTTTTGCCGCATCGTCTTCAATGTCATTTGCTTTTGCATAACCTCTCAGATCATTCATCGTTAGTGGATTCATCCCGAGTTCTTCTGTCGTTATAATAAGATTTTCAGGTACTTTTAAAGTAGGATAATTATTATATAATATTTTTATATCACTTTCTTTAACAGTAACATTTCCTGCACTGTCTTCAACTTGAAATTTCAGCTTATGACTAACCACTTCATTTTGTTCCATTCCCTTTTGCTCATAAGTATCAAAAAAATAGTCATCAGGCATATCCGTGTTAAATACGATTTTGCTTTTACTTGGTAAATAACCATTTTTTATCGCATGATAATCTACTCCTATAATTTTCACTTTATCATCGAGAAGATGCGGATAATACTCCATACCTTTGCTTTTTAATCCATCTTCTTTGTCAGTGGCACCATTATCTGACAGATAAATCTCCTGCATTAATTGGTCTTTTTTAACCATTTCACCTTCATAAAATTCTAATATTGTGGTATCTATTATTGGAGCCTCATTCCATAAAGCATTTAGCTCAAGTAGGTAATCATAATCAACCTCATCTAATTCTCTTGAAACAGGCCTTCCATATGCCGCTACTAAAGCCGATACTGTTGAACTATATTGAATACTATTATTTAAAATTTGTTTGCTATAGGTTTGTTTTAAATAATCAGGAAACGTAGTCGCAGGTACAACAACCTGTCCAGGCTGAAAACGAATATCCAATGACTGTTTTCTAGGTTCTGGATCCCATCCCGCATACGAATGATCCTTATACTGAAATTCATTCTCCCGCAAAACATAATCATCCTCTAAGGGCACTATATCTCCAACCATTTCACCTGTTCCCCCGTTGGGCAAATAATTTATCAACACACTTTTTCCATCTAATAACACCTGATAAGGATAGGCACCATCTACGCCGGACTGATCATCGATCACAATTCCTTTTTCTTCTGCAGTTTCTTTCGTTCGATACTCCAACGAATATTTGGCGGTTTGTTTTTTCGTATTGAATTTATAATTTGCCAATATTCTGCCTTTAAAAGTATCGTTTTTATTTAAGGACATGATAAAATCCGATTCACAGGTATCAACGACTGTAATAAAATGATTTGTTGTTAAAAAAATGTCCTGAGACACTTTGGGATTGCCCTTTACGTTTAAAATACCATTCTGATATATACTATTTCCCATCTCATCAGATCCCGTGAATCCATCTGGAAAGAATTTGGATGTGATTTGTTGACCATTATTAGAGATATCTCCGGCATACAGATGAAAGGTTCCTGTATTCTCCAATCCCCTTTTTGAATTTTCTGTAAGCGTACCTCCACTCAAAGTTGCAGTTCCTTCATTTTTCAACCCTGTTTTTGCAAACCGGACCTGATTTTCGCCACCAATTGTCAATGTCCCGGCTCTCCCATTATATATTCCAAAATCAGAATTACCAAATACGATACAATCTGCTCCGTTATACATGTTTAGTTTACCCTGGTTATTAATTCCATAAGCAGTTCCGCTATATATACGGGTTTTACCTTTTATATTTAGTCGGTCTGCATTGTATATGGCACCAATTGAATTTTGATTGGATTCCGACTGTGCCTGTGTAAGTCCGCTACCTGCATTTTCAAATTTTTCGAATCCGATTAAAGACCACTTATTACCCACAGACGGCGCATTTTCGATATCTACAGTACCTAATGTGTTTACTATGCCATATCCATGATTTCCATAGATTCTGCCCCCGGTCATTGTAAAAGACGCAGATGCATTTCCCAGCCTTATGCCTCCTCCGGTATTTCCTGCTTTACATTTATTACTGTGGATCGTTCCTCCCGTCATACGAATGATTCCATCATTGTTGATACCTCCATCATTGGGTGCGGTATTCCCATAAATTGAGACCTCATTTAAAACCAGTGAGCTGCCTGACAAGACCTGGATGCCTCCTCCCCAGGATGTTGCCGTATTATTAGCCACGGAACCGGATTTCATTGTATTCCCACTTCCCCCAAAGACAATGCCTCCCCCCGTTACAGCTAAATTACTGCTAATATTATTGCTTTCTAATGTAACGCTGGCATTATAATATACCCCGCCGCCGTTTCCGCCTGTGACTGTATTTCCTGTAATCGTAGTATTAGTGAGACTTAATGTTTTGGCACTATGGGTATCGGTATAGATTCCACCTCCATTCCCGGATGAAACCTTATTATTTTTAATAGTACCCCCCGATATGATCAGGTCATTATTTCTTCCGCTAAAGATTCCGCCTCCACCACTGGCTGCTGTATTTCCATTAATGCCTCCACCGGACATAGTAAATGTCCCATCATTCCTGACACCACCACCTAATCTGCCTGATCTATTGTCTTTAATCTCACCGCCTTTTAAATTAAATATCCCGTTGTTTTGTACACCCCCGCCACCTGATGATGTATTATTTCGAATATATCCGGATGCCATGGTATAGGTACCAAGATTATAGACT
This sequence comes from uncultured Robinsoniella sp., assembly GCA_900540475.1. Lineage (GTDB taxonomy): Bacteria > Bacillota > Clostridia > Lachnospirales > Lachnospiraceae > Robinsoniella. Next base: position 135,629 of record UQGG01000002.1, read on the forward strand.
CCTGCCCCCGTACCATAATTGTAATTATCATGAATATCTGCATTTCCCATAATTACATTTCCGGTAACTGTATTATATACGCCATACGCAGTACAACCGTAAATCCCTCCACCGTTGATATTTATATTCCTGCTATTGTAAATTCCAGCTTGTGCATTTAAAATCAGGACTTTTTCTATCGTCATTTGCCCCGAATTATCTACTGCATGTGTAGATTTCCCTGTTATAACAGGATAATTTCCTGATGAATTAATGGTACAAGTCCCCACATTGTTTATATTAAAATTGGTTGTACTTGCCAGGCAAATCCATGCATTTGCGTTTCCCTGAACTGACAGATTTCCCTTATTATATATATTTCCTTCTCCATTATTACTGGATGTAAAGACGGTGCTATTCGTCCAGGATGAAAATCCCATACCAGCGCCATCCTTTATTTCTACAGTTCCCGCTTCATTATGTATTCCGTATCCGCCAGCATTGCCATATATCCACCCGCCCTTTACAGTCATTTTCGGATTATATGCCCCATGCTGTTCAATCCCGGATCCTTTGCCTGAAGTATTATTATATATTTTACCATTCGATATAGTTAATACAGTGGCAACGCCCTGTGTGCCTCCATCGTTGCATATGCCGCCGCCGCTGTTAGCCACTGCACGGTTACCTGTAATTTCACCTCCGGTAACTGATAAGGTGTTTTTATTCATAATACCTCCGCCATATGTTGCTGCAGTATTATTTAAGATCCTTCCGTTGTTTATAATTAAGTTTTGATTGTTATAAATAGCTCCGCCACTGGATGATGCTGTATTTCCGGAGACAGCTACCGTTCCTTTCAGGGTTACCGTTCCATCATTATAAATTCCTCCGCCATAATTTCCTTTGTTAGCGTTAATACGGACTGAGTCTGCATCACTGCTTTGCGCATCTATCAGGCAGGTCCTTCCGGCATTATTATAAATTCCACCCCCCTTATCACCTCCTCCGTTATTTATAATTTCTATCCTGTTTCCAAGCCCATAATCTACCGAAACGATAGACATGTTCCCATTATTTTGAACACCCCTTAATGTACAGTTTTGAATTACTGTGCCTTTCGTTGAAAAAGGGGAATTTTCTATATTGCAGCTGTCTTTTCTGGTATTCTCATTTAACATGCCCGTCTTGGCACCATCAATATTAACTCCATAAAGGTATACATATCCGGTTGATGTATTGCGGATGCCATACCCTGCATTTCCCCATATTTTTGTTCTATTTCCATTTGCATTGCTTGTTATGTCCAGTGATCCTTCATTGTGTATGCCCTCATTTCCGGTATGGTAAATCCTCCCTGCTGACTCCATCCACACATCTGACTTGCTGGAAATAGATATTCCATAGGTTGTATTAGAGGAAACTTGATAAGTATCCGCATTTGTATACGAAGTTAATCCTACATATACGGAATTAATATCCGCTATAGAATTATTGATCTGTATTCCAATATCATTATTATAGATAAATCCTCCACTGAAGGTAGCATATGCATCCTCTTTATTTCCTCCATTTGCACCATTTCCATGATTTACCCCCACACCTACGTTGCAGTTATAAATACTACCTCCGGTAACTTCTATCGTACCGCCGTTAGAATGGACACCCTGTCCATACTGCATCTTCCGCTTTGTGCTCTCACAGTAAATTTTACCGCTTTTTATCAGAATGGTTCCGTAAGATCCAATTCCAAAAGTATTTCCCCCACCATTCACTGCTGTAACCTCTGCTGTATTCATAAGACTTCCGCCATTTAATACGATAGTGGTATTTGGATCTCCATAAACGGTATGATAGCGGCTGTTCCGAACAAGTACATTGCCGTTTATTGTAACTCTTGCTGTGCCCTGCACAATGATATTGCTGGAATTTATACAATTTCCGGTCCCCTTTGTGGCACTTGCACCAATATAGAGTTTATTAACTGCTGCCGATCCATTGGATGCCGTATGGGTTCCAGTTGCTGCAAAAGTGACCTTGCTGTTACCGTTTAAGATAAATGCAGTTACATTATTCCCATTGGCAGGCGTAATTGTGCGATTGCCGCCGGATGCTCTGATCGTGAGATTTTTATTCGTGATAACAACATTTTTAAGTGTCATATTTTTTGTAATATTAATAACATCGCCACTGCCGGATTGTTTAATCGCGGCTTCAAGCTCTGCCTGGTTGGATGCATTTCTGGTTGATGCCGAAAAAGGTGATATCGCCTTTTTTAAACCAGACTTTTTATCTACCATCGTAACCGAATATTTTATTTTTGCATCCGAATATTTTTTCTGTATGATATCATCATAATAGCTTTTCAGATCCTTGTATCTCTCTCCTGATTTTTCGGAACTATCACTTCGTTTTTCTAGAAGTTTCTGTAATTCAACCTCTTGTAATTCCTGTGTCATCTGGTAGGCATTGTAATAAAGGTCTCCAACAAAGTTTGGTTTACCGCTGGCATTGGTTTTACTGTACGATTGTATTTCAAGCTTCACATAACGCGGATACTGGAAAAATGCATCCTCGTTTATCTTAATTTTTTTTAGCTCTGCATCTTTTTTCCTGATCTTAAAACAATTAAAAAATGCATATGATTCAATTTTCTGCAAAGAATCAGGGAAGTTCTCTACCATTAGGTTTATATCCTTGCTAAACGCTCCTTCTTTTATGATTTGGAGGTTGTCTGGCAGTTGTATTTTAGAAAGGCAGTAATTCTCTGCAAAAGCATATTTCCCTATGGTTTTTAAAGAGGCCGGCAATTGTAGCACTTCTGCATTACGGCAGTTACGAAATGTATAATCACCAATAACGGTAATCCCCTCATCTATAATAATAGATTTAATTTTCGTTTGTATATCATTAAGGGGATTATCCTCATACATAGATAAATCCGGTATTTCGCCCTTTCCGGTGATCGTTAGTACTCCGTCCAGGAACTCACCACTTACATATTCTGAAAATTTGAAAATTATCTTTTTGGCTTGTTCAGCATCGGAAGTGTCTTGCATTTTGGTTTCCTCATTAGATTCTGCCTCAACAGTGGGATGTTTTTCAGTATTATTTTCTCCATGACGTTCTGTCTGGCTAACGGATTGATCTGTATTCCTTACCGCATTCGTTTCTGACTCTCCCCCGGGATGCTCTTCTGTATTGCTCTGCGCATTCGTTCCCGGCTCTCCAATGGTATGCTCTTCTGTACTGCTCTGCGCATTCGTCTCTGGCTCTCCAATGGTATGCTCTTCTGTACTGCTCTGCGCGTTCGTCTCTGACTCTCCAATGCTATGCTCTTCTGTACTGCTCTGCGCATTCGTTCCTGGCTCTCCAATGGTATGCTCTTCTGTACTGCCCTGCACATTTGTTCCCGGTTCTTCTTCGTTATCCTCTTTTGAATTGCTCGCCTTGTTCACTCCATACACGCTTGCAAAATCTTCTACTGCATTACTTTGAGCTTTTGCTTCTGTGATTCCAACAGTCTCCTTTGATTCAGTCATAACAACCGGTACTCCTTTATTCACCGCATAAGCTATGTCCGGCAGACACAAAGCAAGGGCTAATATGGTTGCGATCATCATTCTCCCTGGTTTAATTTTCATTATCTATTTCCCCCTAACTGCATACTGCACGAAATGTCATATCCTCAGTTACAATAATTTTACCGAAATCACCATCCCATGCACTATCCCCAGTTAATTCCCACCGAATTAAATTAGCAGGCTCCGGTTGTGGTGCTGTCAGGCGCCCCTCATGGTAGACCTGGATCTGCCGAAACAATGTTCCATCTTTATTTAGAAATGTAACCTGATAAAATTTGTCATTTGGATCCTGAAACTGCTCGAAAATTACTGTTTTTCTGACTGCAATTTCCCCAACCTTTCCTGTAAAATATTTAAAGTGTTCTATGGCTTCCACATCCATACACCCATTTTCAAAGTCTATTGTTTTAACACGAATTTCTATATCTGCATCGCTGGATATTTGTGCAAATAAGTTTCCGGTTAGATCTGCAATCAGCTCTTCCTGATCTCTGATTGGATATGTATGATCCAGATATTTTACTTCCATTGTCTGTTCAATTGCATTTGAAAGACTTTTTTCCAGCTCCGATTTTCTGATATTTCTTCCTGAAACTGTATAAATGATGCTTCCTGTCAAAAGTAATACCAGAATGCTGATAAATGCTATGATGCCCGCTTTCATATAATCCTCCCCTATCTTGCATAGCCACGTATTGTATGTTGTTCCTTTGTAATATTTAAAATTCCAATATCATAGTTATAGTTCAGAACCACTTCGGCTGTTTTCTTATGATCTTCTATTTCATAGGGAAGTATTGGTTCGAGAACATATCCTTTATCTGCCGCATCGGTATATAAACTTTCGATTACTTCCTGATTAAAATTACTGGCTTCCAGCTCATTTATAATTGATACGTGATAGTCTCTTGCATTTGCCGTATTGATAGAAGCCGTAATATATGCGGTTCCTGAAATTGCAAGTAGTGCAAATGTAATGATAATCATAAAAAATTCAACAATTCCTTTCATCTTATCTCCCTCATTTTTTATTTAGTACGACAACGCCTGCATCACTGCCCACAAAATTTTTACCAGAGACAAACCGATTATAACAATTGCCGCTGTCTGTCCATATTCCTCTAAGATATCCTTCATAAATCCCCGTACCCCCATCTAAAAGTTTTTTGTCATCTCTGCCGGTAACTGCATATCTAGCTTTTTATTCCCATATATCTCACATGAGAGCCATTCTGTTTTATATTTTCCTGAATTACCATTTCTTTTAAGGTAGAACTATTGGTTTCATTTGCCGCATAGATTTTCAGAGAAACGCCGCCTGTCTGGCTTGCTGTCAGCTCCAGACAGTCCAGATAGCTGAAAGGATCTGCTTGAATGAATAATTCTCCCCGCAGCTTTATACATCCCGAAAAGGCTTCATCCATCCTGGTGACAGAGGAAAAAACAGGTCCCATTCCAGTCATTTCAGAACAGCCTTTAAAAGCCTGACTAATATCTTCCACGGTATTTTCTATAAAACCATAACGAATGGATACACAGTTCTGAAAAGTTCCCTGCATTCTGCGGACTCCATGAAACTTAGGTATCATTTCCAGTCTGTAACACCCGCTGAACCAGTAACTGACATTCTCTGTCTGGACAGTATCTGCAATTTCACATTCCGTTATTTTATCTGCATAATCTTTCAGCCATGGTATCTGGCCAGCACTACCATATTCCTTTACCGCTCCTTCTCCATCAATGGTAAGGGTATACCGCTTTCCTGGATTGCCTGATGTCTGATCATCATACTCAAAGACCTTTGCCATTACCGTCTGAGGGACTTTTCCAACATCCCATTCTTCCAAAAGCTTTGCTGCTTCCGGACTATCCGAATTATTTACTATCGCTACTGCAAACTTTTTATCCGTTGTAAGTCCCTGTGAATCCTCTGCGTGAAACATAAAAGACATCGTTCCAAACTGAACTGCCCGTATTTCGTAATCGGATGATACCTGCGTCCCATCCTCCAGGTAGTAACGGATATACTCTTTCAGATCATTTCCATCTGCATCCGCAACCCTTAATACCAAATCACGAATGAATATTTTATCCCCCAGCTTTAACTGTGGCGAACCAAAAACAAACTTTGGTTTTTCTCTTTTTGATAGACTAGAAAGTTTATATTTTGTTTCCTCGTTTCGAACATTTGGATTAGCAGGCTTCAGACGGTCCACCATATCCATAAACGCTCCATGAAACAGTAATATCATCATACAGATCACCCCGATTACGGCTATTATGATTACTTTTCCATACTCCTGAATAAAAACCTTCATCTCACAACCTCCCGCTTATCATTGCTCTTATATGGCTATGCCAAATACCATACTTGAAAATCTTCTTGCCAGTACTTCTAAAAATCCACCTTCTTTTAAACCACTGAATAAAAACATTAATATCAGCCCCGCCAAAATAATTCCGATTATTACGTAGGCATATTCTTCTAAAACTGCTTTCATTTTACCCCTCCTCTACATTCCCTGGGTCAAATTCAGTAATGACATTAAAAAGACTCCCAGGTCTGTCATCATTTTCAGGGATCCGGTTACCATTGGAATTAGCACCAGCATTCCTGTCCCTGCTGTCTTATCTTCATTTATGATTCTTTCCGACTTATCCAAAAGCCGGTTATTACGTTCTACCAGAAATATAATCTGATTTTTGAAATCTTCCGAGCCGGATTCAGACATGGAATACAACATCCGAAGTACGGACTGCACATCCGGCAAATCAAATCCGGACATAAATCCCAGATATGGTTCAATGGCTGCAGGATTTTTTTCTATATTATCCACTAGCTTACGTAAATCTTCTCTGAGCACATAGGGCGCCCTGTCAACAGATTTTGTCAGCGCTACCTGGGGATTGTCTGTTTGCAGCAGCAGTGACATCTCCATAATCCAGATCGGAAATGCCTTATCCACTTCCCTAACCATCCTTTTTTTCGCCATCTTAAGTCCCATCCCGGGCTGCATCAGAGCATATATAACAGCCGATGCCCCAATGACCGTAACCGGAATATTTTGAAGAATGGTTCCTGCTGCACAGATTATCAAGCAGATCCCCGCCATGAAAAAGGATTTTTGTCTTTCTTTTTTGGGATTTTGCTTCATAACCCGATCATAACATCTTTGGATCTCTTCACAGTTTTCTTCCAGGTCGTTTAACCAGTCCACACTGAGCTTCTTCTGCCCCACATACCAGATAATAATATTACTGATCATCAAAGACATGGTTGCTGCCTGGGATAACCCGTTACCAAGCGTCTGAAAGTCTTTTGGCAGCATGAACATCGTCAGTCCGCAGATCAAAAAGGACAGTGCCAGAGAAATCGTAATCTTTACTTTGAGATTACTTCGATTCTTTTCCAATTCATAGACTCTTTCTATCCACATTCTGCGGTCTTCCAGTAGGATATCTATTGCACCGTTAAACTCGCCGCCAAAATTCTCTACCTTTATTAAAAATTCATGTGCCTGACGCAGCCTGCGGCAGCCATAAGACTCTTCCAGCTCCAAAAATGCATCCCGGTATAAATCTCCACTTTCTGCTATGGGTTTATTTTGAATGGCATCCATGACCTTTAGAATATGATCATGCATCTGCCCATCTGGAAATACAGCCAGTGTATCCTGCAGGGATGTGAGTATCTTAGGTCCTTTACGAAAGGAATACAGAAGCTGCTCCAGATAATTGGTTACATCCAGAAACCGTTTCTGCTGGTACATATTCTGATACGTATTCAAAATTATAAAAGGGGATAGGAACAGAGAAAAAATCGATACAGCCAGAATATAAGGAAGCTGTAATTGATAGATGATGCTTATGATAAAAATACTGACCAGAGCCAGCAGATAAAATTTCCAAAAACCCAGCAGGGAAAAATGATACCCATACCGGTTTACTTCATACACCAGATTTCTGGGACTTAACCAGTTAAAGATGCCTGGTTTTCTTTTTCTATTCATTGCCAATCTTCATACCTCCCCGTTACCCGGAAGGGATTATTGATGTTGTCCTGTAAGAATTTCTTCTCAATATTCTGAGGAAGTCCGCGATGTGTCATACTGCCATTTTCAGCAAGCATCATTACTTCATTCACCCCTTTGCCTTCATTTCTGTTATAGATACCGATTTGCTCTATAAACCGCTGGATTACTCCTGCACTGTTAATTCGCTTTTTCAATAAAACACCTACATTCACAAAGGAATAGATATCATTTTCCATGCGGTTTGCCGAAAAGGAATCCTTCATCATATTTTGGATTCTATCCGGGACTTTGCGAACGTCATCCGTATGCAAAGTCGTCAGACAATGGGTCCCCGTACTCATTGCCTCCAGCAGATATTTTACTTCTGTTGACCTGGCTTCCGAAAGCATAATCCACTTTGGATTTTGACGCAGACATGCTTTTATTGCCTTTGTATAGTCAAATAGTTTTTCATTTACTTTCAATTCCACTGCATCCTTTCCGGGATTAATGTCTGCATAGTGTATCTCCAGATTGTCCTCAATTGTAATAACTCTTTCATTGTCTGGTACAAATCTGGTGAGATATTTGAGTAATTCCGTCTTTCCCGATCCCGGCAATCCGCACATAATAATATTCATATGGGCTTTTACGGCATTTTCTAAAAACGCCATCATTTCTCCGGAACAATAGCTGTACTTCTGCATTAACGGCTCGGACAGCCGACGGCAGGGATCTGTTTTCCGGATGGATACCGATCTGCCCGTACTGGCTACGCTTTCATGTATAATTGATATTCTCAGTGTTTTTGTTTCTGCCTCCAGCAGATTTTCATTTTTATTAAAGTTTGCGCTGACCGCATTGGACAGGCGCATACTGAACTGATTAATAAAATTCGGTGTTACTTCTATGTCTTTTGCAAGGAACCGTCCCTTTTCCAGGTGATCTATCCAGGTATCTCTGCCATTATAATTAATGTCCGTTACCAGGTCATCCTTGACATACTTTAAGAAAGGTCCATAATTTTCTTCTTTAAAAGTCCAAAAATCATCTTTAAGATTAATATTGCATTCTCCTTTCTTTTTGCAGGAACCTGTTACAGTCCCTGCATTTTCCTGTACTACCAGGGCATTGTAATTTGAGGTGGACTTGTGATACCGGATTTGGTAATGAAATTTGTAACGGTGGCTGCGACTGCTTCACCGATATAATGACCTAATGGGGTTGCCAGTAAAACCATAATCAATGCAATAATTGCAACAATTATGATTATACCGTATTCCTCCAGAAATGCTTTCATAGGCATATTCCTCCTTTCCATATTTTTCTATAGAGAATCCCTATATAAAGTCAGAGATGTTCTATCATAGTAATCCTTAATGCTGTTTTAAAAATGGGAAAATCTTTGGCGAATGCCAGAATTTATATTTGTAAGATATCCATACTTTAACATAAGATGTTTTCTTTGTCAATAGAAAAAGAGTGATGTTTTTTATTTTTTTCAAACATCACTCTTTATCTTTATATTCTATTTTTACCAGCGTCAGCCCTTCCGGCCTTGCTGTTTCACCTGCTTTTTTCCGATCTCTGCCTTCTAAAATCTCCATTATATACTCCGGTTCAAAGCTTCCATTCCCTACCCGGATAAGTGTACCTGCGATAATCCGGATCATATTATACAAAAATCCATTACCCCGGACACGGATTGTAATCAGGTCATCCTTTTTGTCAATATCCAGTGAATAGATGGTTCTTACCGTATTTGTGATTTCCGGTTTGTGGGTACAAAGTCCCGCAAAATCGTGTTCACCAATCATATAAGCAGCCGCTTTTTGCATGCGCTTCACATCCAGGGGAATATAATAGAACAGGGAATACAGGCGGCGAACAGGATCCTGAAAACGTTTATTTAAAATTTTATACTCATATGTCTTCACTGTTTTGCAGAATCTCGGATGAAAATCTTCGGATACCTCGCTTGATTCCTGGATGCGGATATCTGCCGGGAGCCTGGTATTCATGGCATAAGAAATCTTATCTGCCGGCATTCTCGCCATTGTATCAAACACAGCTACATTTCCCAGGGCGTGTACCCCGGCATCTGTCCTGCTGGCACCGATCACCTTAATTTCCTCTTGCAGCAGTTCGGAAAGATGACGATTCAATTCATCCTCAATCGTATTTCCATTGGGCTGAACCTGCCAGCCGCAGTAATTTGTACCATCGTAAGCAACTACTAATTTTACTCGTTTCATGTCACACACCTTTTACAGACTACTTTTTATACACTATTTTTTTACAGAACTCCAGAATTTACATCTTTACATACAATTTTATTAATATCATCCCTGCCAGATAAACCAGGAGGCAGATATAAGCTGCATAATCCTGCTTCTTATAAACCAGAGGTTTCATCTTAGTTCTTCCTTCACCACCATGATAACCCCGGGCTTCCATAGCCATTGCCAGATCATTTGCCCTGCGAAATGCAGAGATGAACAGCGGTACCAGCAGCGGTACCAGGTTCTTTGCCTTTTGTATCAGATTCCCATTTTCAAAATCAGCTCCCCGGGCCATCTGGGCTTTCATAATTTTATCCGTTTCTTCTAACAAAATTGGAATAAACCGAAGGGCGATGGACATCATCATAGCTACTTCATGTACCGGCACACGCAGTTTATTCAGGGGACGCAGCCCTTTTTCCATACCGTCTGTCAATTGGTTCGGCGTGGTGGTCAACGTCATGACAGAAGATCCGATAATCAGAAATGCCAGACGAAGTGCCATAAAGACTGCCGTTTCGATTCCCTCCCGGGTAATCGTAAACTTCCATATTGTCAGAACCGGGGTTCCTCCCGTCAGGAACAGGTTAAAAACAACCGTGATCATGAGTAGGATCATAATGGTCTTCAGCCCTTTTATCATAAATTTAAAAGGTACTTTTGACATCTTAATCACGACACCCAGGCAGACGGCAGCAAATGCATAAGCAATAAACGACCGTACAATAAATAACGATACGATAAATACAATTGTACCAACTAATTTAGTCCTGGGGTCAAGACGGTGAATGGGAGATTTCACCGGATAATATTGTCCTAATGTAATATCTCTTATCATATTTATAACCATTGCATATCACAGGATCTCCTGTAATACTGGCTTCCTTTCCATTTCTCAATTTTATGGCACCAGGCACTATAGCATACTTCTGCCTTTCATAGCTTTTAAGATAGCATCCCTTGCCTCTTCAACCGTGGTAGCGCTGGTATCTATCTTCCATCCTTTGCTTTCCAGGGCCTTTACGGCATAAGTGACCTGCGGCGCAGCCAAACCAATTGCTTCCAGCTCTTTATAGTGCTGGAACACATGCTTTGGCTTGTCATCAAACATGATCTTTCCTTTGTTCATAACGATAATCCGCTCTACATACCTTGCAACATCTTCCATACTATGTGATACCAGTACAACTGTTATTTTCCGCTCCCTGTGAAGTTTTGCAATCTGATCCAGAATATCATCCCTGCCTTTGGGATCCAGCCCTGCGGTGGGCTCGTCTAAAATCAGCATTTTCGGCTGCATTGCAAGAATTCCGGCAATGGCTACTCTTCTCTTTTGTCCGCCGGACAGCTCAAACGGAGATTTCTTATAATATTTTTCCTTGAGACCTACCTGCCGAAGTGCCTCTAATGCCCGCGCTTCCGTTTCTTCCTTTGACAATCCCTGATTTTTGGGACCAAAGCAGACATCCGTAAACACATCAATTTCAAATAACTGGTGCTCCGGGTACTGAAATACCAGTCCTACCTGATTTCTGAGGCTGCGCATATCAAATCCATCCTGATAAATATCCTCCCCATCGTAATAAATTTTACCGGAGGTTCCTTTCACAAGACCATTTAAATGCTGGATCAGTGTTGATTTACCGGAACCGGTATGGCCAATAATTCCAATAAATTGATCATCTGGGATCTCCAGATTAATTTGATCCAGAGCTTTCTTTTCAAATGCTGTTCCTTCACTGTACACATAACTTAAATTTTCTATTTTCATCGACATAGTTCATTCACCAACTCATCTACACTTAAAATGCCCTCCGGCAGATCTGCGCCTGACTTTCTTAATTCATGCGCCAACAATGTTACCTGGGGTACATCCAGACGATATTTTTTTAAAGTGTCAACCTGGGAAAATATCTTCCGGGGTGTTCCCTGCATGACAACTTTTCCCTCATCCATTACAATTACTTTATCAGCATGAATTACTTCTTCCATATAATGGGTAATGAGAATTACCGTTACCTCTTCTACCTGGTTTAATGCCCGTATGGTACGGATGACTTCTTTTCTACCTGTTGGATCTAACATTGCGGTTGGCTCATCCAGGACAATACACTTCGGATGCATAGCCACCACACCTGCGATGGCAACACGCTGCTTTTGACCGCCGGAGAGCTTGTTGGGAGAAGCCTCCCGATATTCCCACATCCCTACCGCTTTCAGACTTTCCTCCACACGTTCCCAGATTTCTTTGGATTCCACTCCCATATTTTCCGGTCCAAAACCTACGTCTTCTTCCACTACGGTTCCTATAATCTGATTATCCGGATTCTGGAATACCATTCCTGCCGTCTGACGGATCTCCCATACCTTATTATCATCCCGGGTATCCATCCCATCTACATAAAGCGTCCCTTCCGTAGGTATCAGGATGGCATTCAGATGTTTTGCCAGGGTAGATTTTCCGGAACCGTTATGTCCCAGTATTGCAATAAAATCCCCTTTTTTTACATCCAGATCCACATGGTCAATCGCTCTCTGGGTAGATTCCACATTTCCATCTTCACCATATTTAAAATATTCATATACAAGCTTGCTTGCTTTTATAATTCCCATATTGTCACCTGTTTTAGTTTCATTGTTAACAATTCTAATCTTTGTATATTGTATATGATTTAGTGAATTTTTACAAGGACTTTCGGGATGAGAATTTCTAAAATGATTCTGTAAACTTTCTAAAATAAAAAAGCATTGTAGGAATAGCATCCCAATCTCTTCTATGGTATAATCGGTTTTTAATGTCGTGTAAACAAGAATTAGTCAGGAGGTATCACTTATGACCTGGGATGCATTATATCCGAAAACCACTATGCCTGATTTTGAACAGATCGGTGCATATATCCAGAATCCCCTGTGGAACCAGATGCACGCCTATTTGACAGAAACATATAACGCCCTTCCCAAAATAGAATACAGTGGCTGTTCCTTAAAGGGCTGGAATATAAAATACAGGAAAAAAGGTAAAAATTTATGTACAATTTATCCTCAGGAAGGCTGTTTTAAAATTCTGGTCATTGCCAGTGAACGTCAACAGGTGGAAATAGAATTTTTCATCCAGACCTGCTGCCGTGAAGTTCAGGAAGCGTATGAAAACACAAAGTTCTTTAATGGCGGAAAATGGCTGTTTTTGGACATCACAGATACTAAAATCCAAAAGGATATATTGGAACTCATACATTTCCGTACACTGTAATCTAAAGTAACCACAAAAAAAGAGCATAAAAGGAGTGCGGATAAGTTTGGACAACTTTATCCCACTCTTTATTATACTCCCATCATGATTAACGCCGTCACTATTGACAGACTCCGGTATTTCTTACCTATTATCAAAATTATTTATAATTACATTTCCGTTATATCTTTTTTACCGACTTGCCCTCAATCAGTTCACCTTCAAATACCCTCTGCCGTTCCTTGGCACCATTTAAAATCACATCAAACAGCATCTTTATCGTAGCTTCTGCCATCTCCTCTACCGGCTGGCGGATCGTTGTAATAGACGGGTGATAGTAAGCTGCCATCTCCAGACCATCAAATCCAGCCACCGAATAGTGCTCCGGCACGCTTTTACCGGCATCAAATATAGCTTTGCAGCATCCAATGGCAATACTGTCGGAAATAGCAAAGACAGCAGTGAAATCCTTCCCGGATTCCAAAAGTTCCCTGGTTACCGCATAGCCGTTTTCCATGGAATAGCTGTCCACATCATCTTTCATCCGGGCAACATAGGATTCGTCATATGCAATTCCGTTTTCCTCCAGCGCTCTTTTATACCCCTCCAGGCGAAGCATTCCTATACTCTCATCATCTTCGCCGGAAGCAATGATTGCAATTTTGCGGTGACCCTGTCCGATCAAATAACGAACCATCTTGGCACTTTCCTCTACATCATCTACATAGACGCTGGAATATTTTTCACTTCCGGATTGATCCCGCAGTCCAATGGTGCTGAGTACAAAAGGTACTGGAATCTGCTCCAGCTTCTCCTGGGAGTGGGAAAAGTGACCGCCCAAAAATACAATTCCGTTCAGCCTTTTCTCCTTCTCCAGACGGATTGCAACATCCACCTCATCCTGGTGGTCATCCACATGCTGAAGCACAAACGTATATTTCTTTTCCTGAATCTCCTGCTCAAAAACCTTGATCATCTTGCTGAAAAACGGATTTGTAATTCCCTTGATTAATACTGCGATTGCCTTGGCATCTGCCCTTTTTAGATTCCTGGCGCTGTTGTTGGGCACGTAATGATAATCTTTAATTACTTCCATGATTTTCTGCTTAGTCTCTTCATTAATATCCGGATGATTATTCATCGCCCTTGACACAGTACTCACACCAACACCACATAATTTTGCTATATCCTTAATCGTAATTGTTTCCATTGGTTTTCCTCTTCCCGATATCTGATAGTAAAAGTATATCAACTGATGAATAAAAATTCAAGAAAAATAAGACACAATGGAAAACTCAACGGAAAACTATCCTCTGGTTCGGTATTCCTTTGGAGATATTCCCGCATACTTCTTAAACTGCACGGTAAAATATTTATAATCACTATATCCAACCTGTTCTACAATTTCATACACCTTCAGATTCGTTGTCTTAAGAAGATGCTTTGCTTCTTCCATGCGGATTTTCTGCAGATATTCCATATAGTTCTCTCCCGTTTCCTTCTTAAACATATATGAAAAATAAGTTGGAGTCAGATAAAGTTCCCGGCAAAGATCATCCATCGAAACCTTCTTGTTATAATTTTTACGGATATACTCCTTAGCCTGCAGTATGATTTGATTTTTCTTTACCGGCTCTACCCCACCGCTGTCCCTGACCAGTTCCGTCATCCCCTGGAATACTCTTTGCATCAGTGCTTCTAATTCATCTATGGTAAACATAGTTTTTATCCGCTCTTCAAATGCACCGTCTTCCAACTCTTCTTTCTGACGATCCTTTATGACGCCATAAGCTGCATTTTTCAACATAATTCCCAGTACGTAGCAATAGTTTTTAATCATTTCTGAATTGAGCCTTTTTTCTTCAAAGCTGCAGAACATCTGGCGAATGCTCTCATTCGTCCCCTGAATATCCCCTTCCAGTACCTGATTTAAAATATGGTTCATTTCCACCGGATAGTCACGCACCCACTGTTTCTCAAACTCATATTCAATGCTTTCCTGGAATTCATTTATGAAGCTGCCTTTCTTGTAGAAGTTCTTCTCAAGTGCCTTTTTCGCCTGGATATAAGACTTATATAAATGAGTAACCGAAGGATATGTCATTCCAATTCCCACTCCGATACTTATCTCTTCCCCCTGGTAAACCTCATCTTTTATCCGTTCTGCAATTTTATTAAAAATTTCGCCTGTGCATTGATCCACATACAGAATTCCATCCTTCCCTGCGGGATAACCGGAGAGAATAATATCCACTTCCCCTAAATCCCGTATGACAAAAATGCAATGTTCTAATTTCTGCAGACATTCACCAAATATCACTGCATATTGCTCTTTTAAGTTTGCTTCTCCCTCGACCGCAGCAGCTGGTACACCAATACGAAATATGATTCCAGTGACATCACTGGTTACCAAATCCAGTTCCAGGCGCATCACTTCTTCCTCCAGATTGGCATAAACGCTGCGCTTTCCTTCCAGCAGTTCAATCATCAGGTCCTGACGCAGATGAGAGAGACCTTCGCTCAGGATCAGGCTGCACCGCACAATTTCTGCTTCTTCTGTTTTCCTGTAATCCAGCTTCTGCCGCAGGCGCAGAAATACTTCCTCTATTTTTTGCTTCCTGACCGGCTTTAGCATATATTCAAATGCACCAAATGCCACTGCCTCCCGGGCATACTCAAATTCTGCAAAACCACTTAATATTACAATTTCAATATCAGGATACCGCTTTTTTATTTCCTTTGATAAATCCACGCCATTCATTCCGGGCATTTTTACATCGGTCATAACCACATCAATTTCCGTACACGCCAGATAGTTCAGTGCCTCTTCTCCGTCCTGTGCCTCTGCCGCCACCTCAAACTCCAGCTCTTCCCATTTTACGCCCCGTTTAATTCCCCTGCGGATGATCTCCTCATCCTCTACCAATAATACTTTATACAACTGCCTCTCCCTCCTTTATACGGTACGGTATTGTTATTACAGCCGTCGTTCCGCTATCCTGGTCCGATGTATATTCCAATCCATATTCGTTTCCATAATAAAGTTTAATTCTCAGATTTACATTTTTTGTTCCCACACTTTTTTTTGCATCATACTCTCCATCATTAATATAAGCCCTTAAATGGTCAAGTTCCTCAATTGTCATCCCTTTTCCATTGTTATGAATGATAAAATATATCTGATCTCTGTCCGTTTTACAGTGTATGGTTATTTTTCCCCCGCTTTTCATCTTTGCAAGTCCATGCTCAAATGCATTTTCGATAATGGGCTGCAGAATCAGTTTAATTGTGTAACACGGCAGAACATCCGGATCAATCTCCCACAGAACTTCGAACCGTTTTTCATATAATACCGTAAGTATTCTCAAGTAACTTTTTGCATTATCAATCTCCTCCGATACCAGAACATATTCGCTCTGGGAAGAAACACTCAGCTTAAAATATTCTCCCAGCGTAGCAATCATCTCTTCCGTTTGTTCATACCCTTTTTCATCCGCCATCCAATAGATTGTTTCCAGAATATTGGATAAAAAATGTGGATTAATCTGCTGCTGCATCGCATTTAACTCCAGTTCCCTGATTTTTACCTGTATCCGCTCTTCTTCAATCTTTCGGACATACATTTTGTCCGTAAGCTCCTTCTGTGTTTCCAGCATACGCTGAAATTCCAAATCTAAAATCCCGTGCTCATCCGAAGACATGGTATCACAAAACTCAGCTCTTATTGTGGTATCCTCCAGATAAGTCTGCTGTTCTCCTGCAATTTTAAATTTGTATAATAATTTTTGGAGCGGTTCCGTAAGGCTTTTTGCCAAAATGTAAATGCAGATGCCTCCCCATGCCAGAACAATTACAGCCAGACAGATGCCCATAATATCTGCCGGTGCGCCCTTTACCTTTCCCGTCCCTACTTTCAGCGTCCATCCATTTTCAAGATTGATCTCGCTCATCCAGGATTCTTCCTCCCCTGAGGGTCCCAGGGAAAACAGCTCTTTTCCGGTGTTGCTAAGTAGTTTTAATCGCTGGTTTTCATACAGACCAAGGGACTGGCATATTTCTTTTAATTTTTCAACGTTACTTTTTAACAGGACGGTAAATGATCGTTCGGGAGCCATTCCTATTTTCTGGGTCTTCAGACAGAAAACCTCCCCGCCATCTGTAACAACCCATCCCGGTTTTTCTTTCGCATTTTCCATTATTTCTTTAAATACTGTTTGAAATGTATCTGCTTTTGGAAGATCTTCACCTCCCAGAATCAGCGTCTTTCCATCGCTGGATCTAACGCCCCCATAGGTAAAGACCACTTCTTCCTTACAGGTATTGCTTAAAATATCCGCCACCCTTTTTTTTACCTCTTCTGTATGGTAATCCGTATTTTCATGATAGAGGTACAGATCAGCCTGAAAGTCGTTGTTTTCACATAAGTGCACCAGTTCTTCTTCGTATTTATTGAGAAAAGCGCCCAGCTGCGTTTCAATTTGATTCAGGTATATGTTTTCAAACTGTTCGATTGTTCTCTCTCTCTGGTAATTCTGATTCCACCAGGTCAGCCCCAGCAGTATCCCAACCGGCATCAGACACAGAATCATATAAAAAGTGTACATCCGCCTCCCAAGAGAAATGTAACGCAGTCTGCTGATTATTCCTTTCATGAAATCCTCCTTTCCAACTTCCCGGCTGCGTTGCGCCTAAACAGGATCCTTGTGATCTTCTCCTCTGGGAACGGAAATCTCTATCTTATATCCTGAAATGTTACTCTTATTTTCTGAAGTATCTATCGTCTTATATTCGTGATTTTCTGAAATATTTATCATTCTATATTCCTTATTTTCTAAAATCTTAACGCCGTAATCATCCCCAAAATAAAGCCTCAGCCTCTGATCCACATTTTTGCACCCAGGCATTTGCATCATATCTGCTTCTCCGTTAGAATATCTCAACTGGTCTGTGCAGATCATAAATATAATATCGCCCTCTTTTTTGGATACATCAATATGCAGCATAATTTTGTCTCTTCTGGTCTCCAGAAGCAGGTTCAGCATATCCTCAATAACCGGCTGCAATACCAGCTTTAAAATTCTGCTCTCTCTGGTTCCATCCTTGAAATCCCACTGAATAAACAGACGGTCTCCAAACCGTATATTCTGTAAAAACAAATAATTATCTACACTTGCCGCTTCCTCTTTTACTGATGTATATTCTTTCCCCTTACTGATGATAGTCCGAAAATAATTTCCCATGGCGATAACCATATCACTGATTTCTTCTGCCCCCTCATACTGACCGTTCCAGTAAATAGTTTCCAGGGTATTATATAAAAAATGCGGATTGATCTGTTTTTGAAGTGCGGATAGCTCCGCTTCCTTTTTCAGCCTGTCCAGGCGGCTTTTTTCAAGCTCCATATGATATGCCTCTGCAATCATGTGCGTTCTCTTTTCATTCATATGGTTAAACCCATCAATGACTTCCCGGTACTCATCCCTGCCGCTGTCCTGGATCGGCTCCCCGGTCTTTCCCTGCCGAACTGCTGTTATCAGTTTGGAGAGCGGCCTTGTAATACTCTCGGACATTATTTTGGTCAAAAGAATTACCACCGCCGCCAGAAGCAGTACCAGCACTGCCGTTATGAGAATCTGCTTTTTTGCACCAGCCAGCAGATCTTCGTATGGAATCCCCTGCACAATATCCCATCCCATACTTTGAACAGGATAGCTCATCACAAACATCTTATCACTTAGCGCATTACCCGCCCCTGCATTTTTGCCCTGATGCTCTTTAAAAATGTCTTCGTTGGTAACAGCAGTCCCTTCCCCGTCTATGATTCCCGTTACCCACTGGCTGCCAATCACATGATTCTGGCAAAGTTCATCTACATAATCTTTATTTAAGGAAACGAAAATTTTATTGCCGTCTCCAAGTAACCTGGAAATAATAATATATTTTTTCTCATCCTTCCCCGCCTCTTTTTTTCCATACCTCCAGACAGTTCCTCCGTCTGTCTCCACTTCTTCTAACAGCCTGGAGCTGCGCCCGGTAACCGGTGACAGGAAATAGAATCTGGTCCCATTCTTACTTACCATTTCCACCGTATCCACTTCCTGATTTTCCCCAAATACGCTGTAGACCATCAGACGCATTTCATTTTCAATCTCCTTTTTCTGATCCCAATCCTGATTTTCATAATTTTGAAGTCTGTCCAGAAAAGAATGATTTGACGCAATCGTCTGAATCTGCTCTTCATATTTGGCGAAATGCAGTTCCATGTTTTCTGCTGAAATCTCCGAAATTCTTTGCGAATAATCCATCGCCAGTTCTTTCATATTCTGATAAGAGCGATAAGCCTCATATCCGCCAATCAGAACAATGGGAATTACGGATGCCAGAAAGAAAAGTACACCCAGCCTTTTTTTAATTTTTAAATGTCTCAGCAGATGTATTCCTTTACTGCGAATTGAAGTTAACATACGCTTCCCTTTCTAATTATATTCATAACCCCATTCTTCCCTGGCTATATTGCTCCAGTTTCTTTTGTCCAGGGCATTCTCCCGGTTCATTAGATATGGAGGAACGACAGCATGCAGCCCCCTCTCATCCTTCGTCACCTCAAACTTTTCCCAATAAGTCCCCTCCAGGAAATAACTTCCCTCTGGAATATCCTTGCCTTGAAACAGATAATCCCGAAGCAGCGTCACTAAAATTTTACCATATCCCACGGCATCCTGTACAACAGACGTATCATAATAACCTTCCCGGATCTGGTCAGCTGCATAGGGGTCACCATCAATCGTCACAAAAATAATATGTCCCGGCTCTCCTTGTTTTTTCCACTTTCCTGCCTCCTGAAGCGCTTCCGCCAGCCCTCTTGCCGGATAGTCACTGGAACAGTGAACAGCATCAATAGCTTCACCTTTCTCCAATACTCCCTGCAGCCATTCCCTGGCAGTCTTGGCATCCCCCTTCATGTTGCCGGACACGCATTTGATTTCAGGATATCTGGATATCTCATCTTCAAATCCTTTTTTTCGATAAGTATAAGCGCTGCTTCCTGTCATGCCATAGCTGTGTGCCACAACTCCCCTTGGTGTCTGATACTTTTCGGTGAGCAGACGAACGATTTCACGGGCAGCCATCTGTCCCGCCAGATAATTATCAAAATTAACGGTAAGTGCCACCTCACCTCCGGTAGACTCCGTATCCACCAGCATCACCGGAATGCCGGTTTCATTTACCGTTTCAATCGCCGGATTAATCGTTTCCTTATCAATCGGAGCGGTAATAAGCACGTCCGGTTTCTTTCTGCAAAAGTCAATCATCTGCTGATTCTGTCTGGTCTGGTCATAGTCTGCAATAGCGGATTCATATTTCCATCCCTCTTTCAGTGTATAAAATTGTACAGATGCATTTACGATACGATGAAAGTAGGTATTCAGACTTTTTTGCACGAAAGCGATATAGTGAGACTCCTCTAAATTATTCCCTGCTACATCTGTTTCTCCATCTTTTTCCCCTCCTGTTGCTCCGTCTGTTTCCCCGGTTGTTTCTGCAGCGTGTTCTGAGCCTGTCGCATTACGGCATCCGGCTACCATCAGTATAAGCAAGCAAAAACTAACCGCCACAATTCCAAATAGAAGCTTTCTGCCCATGTGCTTTCATTTCCATCCTTTCTTTCCGGATTTAATCGTCCATAAAGCTAAAATTCACTACAAAATATTTGAATCCAGTATAACATGAACAGGAGACAATTTCCTTAAAAATCGTCCCCTGTTTCTTCTTGGCAATTCGTGTATCCATACTGCTCTCTGGCAGCTCCACACCTTTTATTTATTCATTTTTTCAAGGGCTTCCCATATTCCATTCAAATAAGTAGCTCCCAGAGCACGATCATATAAACCGTAGCCCGCTCTTCCGGTTTCACCCCAGATCATACGTCCGTGATCCGGCCTGATATACCCGTCAAATCCATTATCAAATAATGCCTTTAAAATCGCAAACATATCCAGGCTGCCGCAGCTTGAAAGATGGGCACGTTCCTCAAACCCCCTGTCTTCTTCTAAAACTGCTACATTTCTTGCATGTACAAAATGAATCCTGCCCATTTTTGCATATTTTGCTGCCATCTGCACCACATCATTTTTACTGCTGCAACCAAGAGATCCGGTACACAGCGTAATTCCATTGTGAAAATCATCCACCAGCTTCAGAAAACGATCCAGATTTTTTTCACAGGTTATAATCCTAGGCAGTCCAAAAATGCTCCAGCAGGGATCATCCTCATGAATCGCCATATTTACATTACACTCAGCTGCAACCGGAATCACTTTTTCAAGGAAATACTGCAGATTATTCCACAGATCATCTTCTTCCATTGCCTGATATTGTGCAACCACTTCTTTTAACTCTTCCCTGGTATAGCTGGAATCCCATCCAGGCAGCGTTAGGTCACTGTCACTTTCCAGAGGATTTACCCGGTCTACCTGTTCCTGATAATAAACCAGGGAAGTGGAACCGTCAGAAAGCCTGTGATCCAGTTGCGTTCTGGTCCAGTCAAAAACAGGCATGAAATTATAACAGATACACTGTATGCCCGCCTCTGCAAGTCTTCTGATATTTTCACAGTAATTTTCTATGTACTGCTCTCTGGAAGGTTTTCCAAGCTTAATGTCTTCATGCACAGGCACACTTTCAATCACTTCAAAATGAAGTCCGGCATCTTCGGTCAGCATCTTCAGTCGCTGAATACTCTCCCTGCTCCAAACCTCTCCCACCGGAACATCATACACCGCAGTGACAATTGCGTGCATACCCGGTATCTGGCGGATTTTTTCTAAAGTAACCCCATCTTCTTCTCCATACCATCTAAAAGATAATTTCATGTCATATCCTCACTTATTTTCTAATTAATATTATTAAATATTTCCTAAAGGAGCTTCATCAATCAATGCAGCCACAAAGTGAATTCGGGTAATCCCTATGATACAATAAACCATACAATCGTTGCTCCTGCAATCCCCACCAGTCCGATAATTGTCTCCATAATTGTCCAGGTCTTAAGATTCGTCTTCTCATCCACCTCAAACAGGGATTTCGAAAGCCAGAACCCGGAATCATTAACATGGCTGAATGCCGTTGCTCCAGCGGCAACTGCAATAGTTATCGTAGCCAGCTGTAACTGGGAAAGTCCTGCTACGGCAGGCATTGCCGCCATAATCCCTGCCGCCATGGTCATAGAAACCGTAGCTGATCCTACTGAGATTCGCACGACTGCTGCAATCAGAAATGCTACCAGAACCAGCGGGAGTGGAAGTCCTCCTACAAATTCTCCAAAAACGGCGCCTATTCCGGAATTTTGTAAAATAAACCGAAGCATTCCCCCTCCTGCAATCAATAAGATAATATTTCCGCAGGAGCTCAAAGACTCTGTCATAATTTTCGTTAATTCTTCTCTGGTATAACCATGTCTCATGCCCAGTAAAACCATTGCAACTATTGTGGATAACAACAGGGCAATAACTGGGGTGCCAAGAAATGTCAGAACCGGTTTGAGCGGCTGCATAAACGGAACAATGGAAGACAGCGTATTTAATATGATCAAAAATAACGGCAGTAAAATAATCGCAACAACTGTACCAAATCCTGGAAGCTTTCCTTCCACTATCTTTTTGTCATTAGCCTCGAAAGAGGACGGTACCGGGAAATTATATTTATTTCCGGCAAACTTACCAAACAGCGGTCCCGCCAGAATCATCGCCGGAATCCCAATAATGATACCCAGGATGATCACATAGCTCAGTTCCACATTCAGCATCTCCGCTACCAGCACAGGTCCCGGAGTCGGCGGTATAAATGCGTGCCCGATAGCCAGCCCCGCCAAAAGAGGAATGGCATAATGAAAAATAGAACGTTTTGTTTTTTTAGCTATCCCAAAAGCAATGGGAATCAGAATCAACAATCCTGATTCAAAAAACACCGGCATTCCTACAATTAATCCGGTTACACCAAGCGCCCAGGCAGCTTTCTTTTCCCCAAATTTGTCCAAAAGGGTCTGGGCAATCACTTCCACTCCCCCTGAGACCTGAAGAATCGCACCAAACATGGAACCAAGCCCGATTAAAATAGCTATGGTCTGCAACGTGGTTCCAACGCCTTCCGATAAGGTATCCGTTATCATCGAAAACGGCATTCCAACTGCCACACCAATCACCAGTGCCGACAGCATAATGGAAACAAAAGGCTGTACCTTCAGTTTAATAATTAAAAATAGTAAAATTGCAAAACCAAGCAATGCTCCAATAATCAACCGTTCCGGAGATGCACTAAAAGTATCCATATTCTTTCCTCCAAAATCTTCCTTCTTACAGCCCGGCCGCGGCACCTGTCTGCTTTTCTTTATGGTTCGATTATAGCAAAAATGCATGGAAAGAAATATGGGGGAAACTTTCTATTTTATCCTGTTTATTTATGTTTTATCTAAGATATCCCAGTTGATCATTCCGGTAAGTGCCCCACTGAAGTAAAAAACAGCATTTTATGGCTTTAAAATCATCCATAAAATGCTGCTTTCTTATCGAATTTGATATTTTATTCACTTCTGCCAAATAAAACACAAAGTTTTCTTATCCTGCTGATCAGTTCTTCATGAAAATCTTCTTCTGCCAAACGCCAGGTCCAGTTATCGCCTAAGGTAGACGGTGTATTAATTCTGGCATCTGAATCCAGATAGAGATAATCCTGAACCGGTATTACCGCCAGCATTGCTACGCTGGAAAGTGCCAGACGGATAAACTCCCACTGGATCTCCTCATCGTTTCTACCATACAGATTCATATATTCTTTTGCCAGTTCCCGGTCTTCCTCAGCCATTTCATAATACCAGGTTCTCAGTGTCTGGTTATCGTGGGTTCCTGTATAAACAACACAATTCTTGTCATAGTTGTGAGGCAGATAATTACTGGGTTCTCTGGAATCAAATGCAAACTCCAGCACTTTCATGCCTGGGAATCCGCTCTCTTCAACCATTTCTATAACACTTGGGGTTAAGTATCCCAGATCTTCCGCAATCACCCGCATTTCCCCTAACTGTTTTCTTAACTGCCTGAACAGATCCAGACCCGGTCCCTTTTTCCAGCAGCCATTTTCCGCAGTCTTATTCCCATAAGGAATTGCATAGTATTCATCAAAGCCCCGAAAATGATCAACCCTCACTATGTCATAAAGACGGAAACACCGTTCCATACGTTTCGCCCACCAGACATAACCGGTTTCTTTATGATATTCCCATTTATACAGAGGATTCCCCCACAACTGGCCTGTTGCTGAAAATCCATCGGGAGGGCATCCGGCAACGTCAATGGGCAGGTTCTCTTCATCAAACTGGAACAGATCCGGACGCGCCCAGGTATCTGCGCTGTCAAAAGCTACATAAATAGGGATATCGCCAATAATTTCCACGCCATTTTGATTGGCATACTTTTTTAACGCATACCACTGTTCCTGAAACTTAAATTGCTGAAACCGAAAAAAATGAATCTCATCTTCATATTGTTTGCGGTATCTTTCCATTGCTTCCGGTTTACGAAGGCGGATATCTTCATCCCAGTGATCCCAGCTGACTCCATCAAAATGATTTTTCACCGCCATGTAAAGGCAGTAATCGTCCAGCCATTCTTCGTTTTCTTCCAGGAACTTCTTATATTCCGGGTTGTTCTCTAATTTACAGCGCTTATATGCTTTTTGTAAGATCAAAAATCGGGACTTATAAATCTTTCCATAATCAATATGTCTTCTATTGGTACCAAAGTCATAAGACTCGCATTCTTTTTCGCTTAACAGACCTTCTTTCACCAACTGGTCCAAATCTATAAAATACGGATTCCCGGCATATGTGGAAAATGACTGGTAGGGGGAATCTCCATATCCCGTAGGACCAAGAGGAAGAATCTGCCAGAACTTCTGCCCTGCCGCCTTTAGTATATCAACAAAATCATATGCGCTTTTAGAAAATGTGCCTATTCCATACTTGGATGGAAGGCTGGCTATGGGTAATAACATTCCACTGGCTCTCATTTAGTGGTGCCTCCTCTAATCTTCTTTATCTGTTCCGGTAACGTTATCGGTACCGTTTCCAATACTGTATTTATCATAGCACAGATATACAAGTCTGGCAACTCCAATTCTATGTTTTTTTGCAAATCAGAAAAACACATAAGTTCCCTCCCTGCATTCTGTGCACATTTACTTCGACTATAATTTTACGTATGATTTTTATGCCTGTTCACGGCTATAATCCCCGCACTGACGAGTATCAGCGCCCCAAGATTGCGCAGTGTAAATGCATTTTCCTTGAGGAATATTGCAGATAAGAATACACCGAATACCGGAATCATAAACCCGTAGATCGCTACCTTTCCTACGGGGTTATATTTCAGCAGAATTGTCCATATGGAAAAAGCCGCTGAAGAAATAAACGCCATATATAATAGAAGCGCAATCCCCGAACCATTGAATCCCCTTACAATTCTGCCGCCGCTTATACAACCTATTAAAATTAACACAGCCCCGCCAAACAACAACTGCAGTGCCGTAATTAAAATAGGATCTTCTCTTTGGGCAAGCCTTTTTGACCACAGGGATGCTACGGAATATGCCAGAGCAGAAATAAACAAAAATCCTTCTCCCTGAACAGAAAAAGATGTATCCCATCCGCTCAGTGAAAAATTAGTAAGAATCACCCCTCCAAATCCGAGCAGACATCCCACACATTTTTGCATATTCAGCTTTTCACTTTTCATAAAAAAATGAGCCAGCAATATTGTAAAAAAGGAATTGGAAGCACTGATAATTGACCCCTTCACACCGGTGGTATTTGCCACTCCGATATAGAAAAAAATGTATTGTATCGTAGTTTGCACCACACCCAGCCCTAATATTCCCGGGATCATTTTCCCAGCAGGAACCGGGAATTTCTTCTTTAAAATCCATACAAAAACAAACGTTAAAATCCCTGCAAGGAAAAACCGATAGCCGGCAAATAAAATTTTTGATCCTATGTCTTCTGCAGCTATCTGAAAGATCTCATATCCTGATTTTACGCAGGGATATGCGCTTCCCCACAAAGCAGTGCTGATCACAGCAAGAATCCCTAATATCCAGGGATTTGTCAAATAATGTCCCGCATCTTTTTTCATATTCTCTCCATAAAATAGAGCCAGACACAAGCATATGTCTGAAATGCTCTTGTCCGGCTCTGTTTATATATATTTGACTTTAGTTTACATCCCAGAGGCGTTCGTAAATATCCATGATATCATCTTTGGTTGGAACTCTTGGATTAGTTGGTGTGCAGGCATCCGCTAAAGCTGCATCCGCCATAGCCGGGATTGCTGCAAAATACTCTTCTTTTGTGCATTTTCCGGTCTGTGCAATGCAAAGAGGTATATCCATCTCTCTTAACATAAACTGTACCCAGGCTACCAATGCTCGGATGGTAGTGATTGTGTTAAAGTTCTGAAGGCCTAAGATTCTGGCTATCGTTACATATTTTTTAACCTGTTTCGGGTATTCCTTCTGGCTTCTGCTGTGTTTGCTTATGTAACTATTATACTGGATAATAAATGGCAGCAGCATTGCATTGGCACGTCCATGAGGAATATGGAATCGTGCACCCAGCTGATGTGCCATGCTGTGATTAATTCCAAGGGAAGCGGAGTTAAATGCAAGTCCTGCAAGACAAGATGCAATATGCATTTTCTTTCTCGCATGGGTGTCACTTCCATCCAGGTACGCACGTAATAAGAAGCTGCCGCAGATTTCAATTGCTTTCTCTGATAATGCTGCCGCAAATTCCTGATTTTCGGTACTTACATACGCCTCTAAGGCATGGGTAAATACATCCATTCCGGTATCTGCTGTGATTGCAGGCGGCACACTTCTGGTGAGCTCAGCATCTAAAATTGCCTCGGTTGGCAGGAGACTGTCTGATACCAGCGGATATTTAATCTTCTCTACCGGGTCGGAAATTACTGAAAAAGAAGTTACTTCAGAGCCTGTACCGCTTGTAGTCGGAATTGCAATTAATGCCATTTCTTCTTTTGCACCAAGCTTTGTTGCAAACTCGCGCATGCCTTTAGCTGAATCAATTGCTGAACCGCCGCCTACTGCAACAATTGCTTCCGGCTGATATTCCAGTAACGCTTTAACGCCCAGAACAACCTTTTCAATTGGTGGATCCGGCACTACATCCTTATAGATGGAATATTCTTTCCCACTCTTGTCCAATCGTCTTGTTACCAGTTCGATCATACCGCTCTGGACTACAAATGGATCTGTTATAATCATTATCTTCTGATATGGAATATCTGTTAAACGGTCTAAGGCATTGTCACCGAAATATATCTTCGTCTTAATATCAAAACTATTCATGATTTCCGTCCCTTCTTTTCACTATTTTGTCATTGTTAACATATTAACATTAATATACCACATTTATTTGGGATTCGCAAGTTCTAATCCTGGAAAACAACAAAAATCAACACCAAAGTATACCTAATACAAAAACTGCAAAAATGATTCCATCCATTCCGTACCAAAGTAAAAAAGAACCGGAAATGGTTCTTCTTTACTTTTCAATAACATCCCGACTACTTATAATAAGTAAGTCGGCATCTTATCCTTAATTCCAACATAATTTTTGGATTCACTTTTCACCGGTTCCGCTGCCACAGTCTCTACCGCTTCTTTTATTATTTCTTTCGTGTCCTTTTTAGCCCGTGCCGGCGCCTTTGTTTTGGCTGCTGCTTTTTTCCCAGGCGCAGCCTTCGTAGTAGTTTTGTCCGCTGTCTTTTTCACTGGTACTTCTTTCTCTACCGCTTGATCTGCTTCTGCCGCTGAGTTCTTCTTCGATGTTTCTGCTTCTGCCGCTACATCCTTCTTCGATACCTCTGCTGCTTCCTTCTTTGCTGTCTCTGCTGTTTCCTTCTTTGCTGTCTCTGCTGCTTTCTTCTTTGCCGGCACTGCCTTTGCTGCCGTTCTTCTTCTGGTCGTTTTTTTCACCGGCTTTTCAGCTGCTGCAGTTTCTGATGTCGTTTCAGAATTAACCGCCGGCTTTGCTTCTGCCGCTGTTTCCTTGGTACCCTGGTCATCTGCCGGAGCCACAGCAGTTTCTTTTACATCCTGTTTTTCTTCTGCCATACCTTTTTCCTCCACTTGACTTTCTGTTGCCTGTGTCATAAACTCTATACTTTTTTCCTTTTTACTTCCTGCTTTTGCTGCTCTCATGATGCTTCCTCTACCTACTGCCAATTTCTAATACCTCCTCTGCCAGTGCTGTATATTCCTTTGCACTTCTGCTGCTCTTTTTATATGCCACAACCGGTGCGCTGTTATCCTGAGACCATTCAATGGAGCTGTCCACTCTGATATAAGATTCAAATAAATGGATGTCTTCCATCTCCTTTAAGGTCTCCAGTGTCTGTTTAAAATAATTCTTACGGGTATCTACTTTTGTGACTACAATACCCATCAGTTTCAGTTCAGTGGAAATCTGTTTTACTTCATTTAGAAAATCAAACATATTTGCCAGACCGAATAATCCCCAGGGACTGGCTTCCACTGGTATAATCACCTGATCCGATGCGCAGAGCACGTTCATTACCCAGCCTCCAAGTGTAGGTGGCGCATCAATCAGAATATAGTCATAGACTCCTGATGTGCGTACATTCTCAAGACATTTTTTCAGAATTAATTCTCTCTGCCATTTTGTAAACAGTTCATATTCTATGGAACTCATCAGAGTGGAAGAGGGAATCAGATCCAGATTCTCATACGATGTAGCAACAATGAAATCACTTAAGTCCTTCTGTGCCTTTATAGCCTGATAAAGATTCTTATCTCCTGTTGCAAATTCTAAGACTTCATCCTCGGTAAAAAATGACAGTGACAAATTCAGCTGCATATCTGCATCGATCAATAATACTTTTTTGCCCGCCATTGCCATTGCGCATCCTACATTTGAACAGGTAGTAGATTTACCGCTTCCACCTTTATTATTCGTAAAACAAATAACCTTTGTTTCTTTCATCAGGCACCTCACTTTATATCATAGATATTTCTTATATAATTTTGATTATACGAGGTTTTATGACTTATTTCAACTCATAATTTCCGGGTTGTGTTTGAAAATTCATTCCCCCGGTTACGGTTACCCCCAGGGCACCCGCAGTAACACCCACTGTCCCACACTTCCTGCATAAAAAAATACCAGATCCTGAGCTGTCTCAAAACCTGGTACAATAACTACTATTATGCTACAAACTGTTCAGTTCCTTGTTTACCATCGGCTGCCCCCATAGTCCGGAAGATTTTTCCTGCAGCTAATGCAATCAATATGGATATAAAAGCAGCTCCAAAAAGAATGATATGTGGTGTCATTTTAAATCGCTCAAAAAGAGCACCATACATCGCCTGCCCTACCGGCTGGGAACACATTGCCAGTGCCAGCACCCAGGAAATTACCTTTCCAATCAGGTGTGCCGGTGTCTGTCCCTGTACAAAAGACAGCATCTGCACACTGAACATGGTAGACGTAACCATCATTCCAAAACTGCATATGGTTATAATCATGTATGCAGACATTGAGGAAGCATTTATTAAAAATACCGTTGCCATCGGAATCAGCATAACCGAAGCAGCCAAGAGCAGCCATGCAGTCTGTTTAATTTTTAATTTTTTTGCAAGAACCCCGGTCAGAATTCCACCAAGTAAACCGCCTGCTGCCAAAGCCCCCTGTGCGTATCCGTACATCTGATCCGACATTCCAAGTGTCTGTGTAATCATTACCGGCATAGATACGATCACCAGCGAACTCAAGAATAAATTAAATGCAGCTACAATCAAAATTCCTTTCAAAATAATAGGATTTTCTTTTACAATAAATGTCATACTCTCTTTAAAATCACTTTTCACTAATACCAGAATGCTCGCAGCCTTTTTCGTCTTTACATTTGGAATATGGATAAAGATCTCCATAACAGCCGAACAGAAGAAGCAAATTCCACCAATGACCAAAATCGGAGTCAGTCCCCACAGTCCGAATAATACACCGCCGATGATAGGTCCCAGTAAATTTGACAGGGCGCTGACCTGGTTGATCACTGCATTCGCCTGCAGTAAATGCTCTTCGTCTGCCAAGAGAGGCATACTTGCCTGAACCGCAGGCTGATAAACGCCCTGTATTCCATACAAGATCATAAGTGTAATAATAAGCATCACAATCAAGTTTAATCTTCCCATGCTAATGGAAAATAAAGCAATAAGTGCCGCTGTTGAAAAATCCAAAACCACCATAATATTACGTTTATTTACCCGGTCTGCAATCATCCCTCCAATAGGTGTCAACACAATCATTGGAATAAATGACAAAGCACTGGCAAGACCAAAATACGCAGCAGATCCAGTAATATTTAACAGGTAAAGGGGCAGGGCAAACCGGATAATTGCATTTCCAAAAAGCGAAATAATCTGTCCGATTACCACCAGCGTAAAATCCCGGTGAAACAACTTAGTTTTTTGATTCATTTTAAATCCTCCTTAATATTAATACCGACGTTTGGTATGTATATGATTAAAAATATACTGCCACTATTTTGTGACAGTTATTGTGTTGCTATATATACTATGATAAGTTTTTAGATTCATTCTCTTCCATAATGCTCCGGTAAAGCTGTAGTCTGTCAAGCATCCTATCATCTAAAACCGGAATGCCCAGACGCTCTCCTACATATTTTAAAAACAAAAATTTGTCATATAGTTCATTCTCCGAAACCTGAAATACTGCCGGGTTTAACCAGATATTTGCTAGAATCATCAACATTTCCGCCATTTGTTTGGGATATTTCGTCTGAATCGAACCATCTTCGATACCCTCACGCAACATAGGTTCAATCATCTGTTTTGCAACCACATTGACGCTTTCATATATTTCTGCTGACAAAAAGCGTGTATTGTGCATAAGATCCGGTGCTGATTTCAATATTTTTTCCTGGTTTGGATTCTGCAGAGAACTTTGAATTGTTTTCTGAATCTTCTGTAACCCGTTTAATGTGGGATCATTGACGATCGCTATTGCACTTTTATGCACGTCCTCAAACATACGATCAATAACAGCTTCAATAATATCTTCCTTGGACTTAAAATGATGGTAGATGGCTCCTTTGCTTAAATCCCCCAATTCATCTAATATAGCCTGAATTGTAGTCTCCTCGTATCCTTTTTCCAAAAATAACCTGGTTGCCACATCTAATATTCGATTAACCGTTACTTCTGGATATTTATTTCTGGCCATTTACTCATCTCCTGTATACATACTGTTGGTATGTAAGTAGTATACAGGAACTATCTATAAGTGTCAATCATTTTTTGAATAACCTGCTTTTTACACTTCATTATTTTTGAATTTCATAATCATTTCATTGGTAAGACTGATAGACGTGTCGCATTCCGGAATTTCTTCCCGGCCAAACCACTCCGCAAATTCCAGCTCATTTCGATCCAGCGTTATATGCTCTGAACCGTCAAGGTCTGCATAAAATCCCAATAGCAACGTACTGGAGAAAGCCCAGGGCTGGCTTTTATAATATCTTATGTTCTTTACTTTAAGCCCAACCTCTTCCATAACTTCTCTTTTCACGGTTTCCTCAATCGTTTCCCCAACCTCAGCAAATCCAGCTATCAATGCATATTTCTTATAATTCCGTCCGGAATATCTGGACATCAGAAGTTTATTACCATCTGCAATTCCAACAATTACCGCGGGAGAAAGTTTAGGATATTCCTGTAAACCGCAGGAACTGCAATACATCATGCGCTCCTTATCATGGTGCTCCATAGGCTTGCCGCATCTGCCGCAGAAGCGTCTGCTCTGATACCAGGAGAATATCTGGAATGCCGTAATTCCTGCAAACGACAGATACTGGGGCTGTGCAGTTCTAAAAATCTCCACATTCGCCATGGAGAATCCCGTTCCCTGGACTGGCACAATGTTGTCAGTCAGATAAAAACTCTGGCTGTCAATTGTAAATAAATACCTGCACTCCTCCTGAAAATTCTCATGCTCAGATTCCAAATCTTTTAATCTCGGAAATACAATTCCGTCATCACTGAGATTTATTAAAACTTCGTTTCCATGAAAACAAAGCAGAAAACTATCTTTGTCAGGCAGAACAGGGGTGTACTGATTATCTAAAATATGTGGTGCGATATCCTGAATCATTTATTCAACCACCTTTCTTTTGTTTTCTGAATTATATCAGGTTTGGAAAAAGCTTTCAATGGTTTTCCTCATCTTTCGTTCTTCATTTATAAGCAGTTATGCTCAATTATTTTCTGTATTTTTCAATCCATCTAACGGCAAAGTCTACCAGTTCTCTTTGCTTCATCAGACGTAACTCTGCATTTCCCAGCTTCACGATCATTACTTCCTTTTCCGCCTCAAAAGCTTCCCCTATTTCCTGGAAATCTTCACCATCCACTGCCAGTGTCTCATAAGAGATCCATTGTCTGCACCCCTGAATGTTAACAGCACTGCGCTGCACCTCGTTATGCTTTCCAGGATAATCAGCCAAAGCGTCTGCCAGATGCAGTGAAGTGTTTTTATCATATCCCACACCAATCAGTAAAACCTCACCATCCAGCTGGTACAGCCGGTCTATAGGGGATCCTGCTCCAAAAATATTGGACAAGTCATGATTCTCTGTTAAATACGCCGCATATTTTCCTACAGCCGCCACGGAACGTGCCGGATGGCTGCTCCTTATTGCACCCGGCCAGCTTCGAAACATCTCCGCCGCTGCTCCCATGCTATTGGAAGGGGTAATATCTGGATCATATGCGGGCCAGCTTTCCCTTATAACCGAGTACCATTCTTTTGGCAGATCCCCATGAACTCCCATCTCCGGATCCAGGTTCTTCCAGCTCTGTGACGGCATCATGATGGTTCCTTCCTCTCCCACCGTATCTAACAGTGCTTCAATAACCGTCTGTGCGCCTCCGCATACAAATCCAAGGCTGCTCAGGGATGTATGGACAAAAACCGCCGCCCCCCTTTTTAGACCTGATTCCCGAAACCCCTCCATAAAATCTGCTTTCGTTAACATTGCTTTGTTTTTATCACTTTTCAACATTATAATTCTCCTCACATCTTAGATTTGCCATCCTGAAAAACATATCTGTTGATTCCATTCTACTTATTCAGCTTCTATAATTTATTCTATTCTTACACGATACTCCTGTTTTTCTTCCTCAGCCATTACAATCCCCTTTTGTAATACTGTATATCACCATCTTTAATTAGCTGAAATCCCGCTTTCCCTGCCAACGCACAGGATACCAGATTTTCTGATTTTGTTCTGATATAGACTTCCCCGAATCCCAGCACATTCTTCCCGTATTCTAAAACAGCGCTGACTGCTTCATATGCATATCCCTGTTTACGCCAGGCAGTGCCGATCAGATATCCCAGTTCCACTATTCCGGCGCCTTCCAGCTCTCCATTTTCAAATCCTACTCTGCCAATCATCTGACCGGAACTCTTTTCCACTACCGTCCACATCCCGTATCCATAAAGTCCATACATATATGCAAAATAGGAATCCAGAATCTCTCTCTGCTCATTAACGTCCTCCTCCAGAGGCGTTAAAAACCGGACTATCTCCTGGTCCTTATAAATCTCATACAATGCATCCGTATCATCCGGCACAGTTTCCCGAATAAGCAAACGGGACGTCATGGCAATAACGGAAGGGATCTTATAATGTCTGTTATAAATTCCCATTAAAAATGCACTGTCTATCTCTTCCAAACCTTCCACCACCATATCAACCCCATAGATACCAGTTGTGTTTCCTGCTGTATCATAAAAAACGCAGGGGATTCCTGCGCTTTTTGCTTTCTCGGCATTGATAGCTGAGTTGGTGATCATTAGTGTTGGTTCAAAATCATAACGTATGTTATAATCTGGAACTATTACTTTCCAGCCTTCCTTTTGAAGGCGATTGAAAAACTGGTTTATTTCTTCTATTATATTGTAGTTTTCCATGTTCTCTTTGTTTTCTTTGTATTCTAATTTTTCTAGGTTTACTTTGTTTTCTAGATTCTCTATATTTTGATTAAATATAATGTTATTTATGATAATCATAAGACTCCTATTCAGGATTATTTTGTTTAATGGTATTATTGCAGACTGCATAATAATATTTTAATATTATAGCATTATATTTGTCTCTCTTCCAGCATTATCTATAACTATACGGCATATTAATTCTTTTTATAAAATTCTATAAAAGAACTCAATTTTATATTGTTCTACCACATTCTCAATATAATCAATCTCATTTTAAAATTATACTATTCTATATTTGGCTTTGTATATTGGATTAATAGACCTTATATACATTTACTATCTGGACTCTATATGATATAATTATATCAAATTTTATCTATTTTTGTATCTTTCATCCTAAACAATTCGTTATATATCTCAGTTAATTAATCTCATGTTTTGGAAGGAGATTTTATGAATGACTTTTTAATAACCATATTAATAAGTACTTGTTTGTTATTTTTTTCAGTACAAATTTATTTATATATCCAGTAAAAACTATATATAAAATTTGTATGTTCATAATTTTTATATAGTTATATTGATTTTCAAAAAGGACAATCCAGATCTTCTTTCGTAATGCTAGTATTTTTCCTATTAGTCTTTTATTTAGCAAAACGATTTCTATCAAATATTCCTGTAAGGATAATACTTGCAAAATATCCTAACTACAGCATACTACTTTATAACAAAACTATTATTTTACTCAAAAACAAGAAAATTTATAGGAGAAAATATTATGCTTTCTATCTATTTATGTGATGATGTACAAGATCATTTATTACAATTCAAAAATATAATACAGCACTATTTAATGTTTAAAGACTGGGATATTCAAATAGTCTGCGCAACAACAAACCCTCATGAACTTTTATCTGTCTTAAAAAATCAACCTGATATAGGTATCTATTTTTTAGATGTAAATTTAAAAAGTAATATAAACGGTTTTCAATTAGCTGAAATTATACGTGAACATGATCCACGAGGATTCATTGTTTTCATTACTACACATGAAGAATGCAGCCATATAACTTATGAAAATGGTCTTGAAGCTCTTAATTATATTTTAAAAGACAATCCGGAAATAGTTAATAAAAAAATAGAACAGTGTTTACAAAAGGCCTATTTACGCTATGAAGCTTTTGTATCAGATGAACGATTATATTTAATTATTAAAACATCTAGTACTACTTATTTTATAAAATTTGATGAAATTTTAGTTATTCGAACTTCTGTTGTTCCGCATCAAATCGAAATCGTAAAAAAAGATGGTCTTTTTTCTGTTTACGGAAAACTTAAAGATATAGATAAAAAGCTAGATCACCGTTTTTATCGAATACATAATTCATATATTATCAATACTAACTATATAGAAAGCATTAACACCAGAACGAAAAAAATAAAAATGTATGATGGATCTTTAATTCCTATATCAAATACATATTTCAAAAGATTTTTTAATTTCATAAATAAGGAATAAACCGGTAAAATAAGCTGATAATATATTTTTATCTTATCCTCTCCAAAACTCCAGCATCCATTTCACAGACTGTATCACAAAGAATTTCAATATCTACAGCATTATGGCTTGCCAGTAAAATTGTTTTTCCCATATTTTTCATCTCTGTTATTAATTGATATACATCCTGTACTCCGTGTTTATCTAAACCATTAAAAGGTTCATCTAATATTAACAGTTCCGGGTCCTCCATGATCGCCTGTGCAATGCCGAGACGTTCACGCATTCCCAGTGAATACTTTCCTACATGTTTCTTTGATTTGGGATCTAGTCCTACCTTTGATATTGCTTCATAGATATCTTTATCTTTAATTTTACCTTTTAAATCTGCCAGCAATTTCAAATTCTTAAATCCGGAAATATTTGGCAGAAAGCCCGGGCTTTCAATAATTAATCCCATAGAATCAGGAAAGTCAATATCTCTGCCCACCTGTTTTCCGTTGACTAATATATGCCCTGAGGAAGGAATCAAAAATCCACAAATACATTTAAAGAGGACCGTTTTTCCTGAACCATTAAATCCTACTATACCATGAACCTTTCCCTCTTCAAAATCATGTGTAATATTTTTTAAAACTTTCTCTCCTTTAAAAGATTTATTAACATTTCTAATACTAATAGCAATTTTACTCATAATTTACCCTTTCTGATTTAATCATTAATTTGCAAAAAATTAAACTCATATTTTTTAATACTTTTCCAAATCATAAAAATATGAAGTAAAATAAAAATTAGAAATAGAATGCAGCTCATTCCTAAACGTGGCAGATAGTCGTAGCCAAAGTTATGCATATAATAAGTAGCATGATTTAATGGCGATAACCACCCCGTTACTACATTTGCTTTATACTGTAACGCTTGTGGCAGATTAAAAAGTGTCACAAAGATCTGAGGATTTAAAAGAAGACCATACAGATTTAGAATAAAGACACTTAATATTCCCATAAAAGAACTTTTTTTCATATTAAATACCATCATTAAGGTAACAGTAAGAAGTGAATATAACAATACCAATAAAAATATCCAAGCTGCACACTGATATGGCAATGACATCTCCATGGTTTTTACTGATGCCGGAAGTGCAACCTTAATACCTATTCCCGAATATCCCAAAAGTGCACCAGTTTCACTCCACATATTTCCTGCAAAAGAAATATGTGCACATAGTGCAACTGTAATAAGTAATAAAAATAAGACATATAAAATTGTAGCCAATACTACATATACAACTTGCCCCCACATCCATACAGACTTCTTTGTTCTTGATAAATAGTAAGGTGTAACTGCTGTTATAAACGGCATATCCGAGAATAATAAAACTAAGAGCAATGAGGAAATCATAATAGAACTTGCATCGCCAAAGGTCCATACGAAGGCTTCCATAATCTGCATAGTTGTGCCATAGCTGTTAGCAAAAGATATTGCTTTATCAGAAAGCATCATACACATAATAAATGCTAATACAAACGTTATAGCCACACGTGGATTATTCTTCCACTGCCGGAAGTTGAAAAATGCTACCTGCCAAACCTGTTTATATCTATACATTTGCCAACCTCCTTCTCATCAAATAGCAATATATCAAACATAATATGGTACAAATACAACTAAGTATTAAAGCAGCCTGGGTTATACTAATATATTTAGGTGAAGCCCATTCCTGTGGATTTAAGTAATGCAGAGTACCATAATATCTTTTTTGAAAGGCCGTTAAAATATAATAAAGTATGAATGGTGCTGCATAAGACATATACTTATTCTTTGTTATAGCAGCCATCATACCTCCTGCCAATGCCCAAAGACAGCCATTTAAAAAGCATAAAACCATTCCTTCCCAAAAAAATCGATTATATACGCTAAAATAATTTAAAAATAATTCTTGTTGGAATTTATCGGGCGGAAATATTATCAAACACGTAATAAATATAAGTAACATGCCACATACAACCGTTATGCCGCCAGATAATGCAGTTACCAGACTTTTAGATATCAAATAGCGCCTCCTGCCAGCCCGGGGTAAATAACTCAGTATGAATCTGGATCGAAATTCTTCCATAAAAACTGCCGTATATGAAATTGAGCTGGTAATTGGAATAATAAGTAAAAACAATTCGGAAGATAAAGCTGTCTGAGCAATCGTAAAGCAAACCACATTTTCGCCTAGCCCCATTCCCCCCTTTACAGAAACAATCATTGCAAAAACACCACACAAACCTGCAATCCATGTACCACAAATCCCAACCATTAAGCCCCAATTTCCAACAGCTCTTTTTAAATCAGAAAACAATACTCTTATCATTATACGTACCTCTTATATCTTAAATTAAATTCATTTAGAACCTCTCTGATTTGATCTGCTTTTTCTATTCATTACACTACTCAAGTCCGATCTGAAACACCCCTGTCTCTCGTCCTGGAGCAATATATCCACCATCAATGGCATTGATCATAATAGTCTGGGGTGATCTTAAAATTTCTTCTGCTCCAGACGCTTTTAGATACCAATCCATTTGAAATATCCATACAGGTACCAGCCATGCATGATCCGGATTATTAAATGCATCACAATATGTTGTCTTAAGCTTTATATCAGAAATCACATAGCGGAAAGTAAGAATTGTACTTTCAATTCCATTTGCATTATCACCTGCCACAGCGGAATATAACATGTGGTCTGCCAGTCTTTCCTTAATCTTATCAAATGAAAGTAATTTTGTATTTTCTGCAGCTACCTTTTCTACTTCAGCCATGTTGTACCATTCAAATTTTTGTACTCCTTCGTCCGTTAAAGTGATCTTGATTACTTCCTGGGCAAAAGGAGGTGCATACATGGTCTCCGGCAATCCATTCACTATGGTACCTCCCCCAGGCTGATAAGCTGTAAGCCCATCCACATTTCTATAATAAGTCAATGTATATGCAGCTTTTGCAGTTGACCAATCTATATCGTTCAGTAAATCCCACTCGGATACTTCTGGAAGCCATACTGCTTTTTTACAAACCTCTAACCCCATATCTTGTACTCCCAGCTGTTCAAGTACCTTATTTGCTGAATTGATTGCATATTCTTCTGATAGTGTATTTTCTCCAATTATCTTTTTGAGTTCCTGG
The DNA here is from genome assembly GCA_900540475.1 of uncultured Robinsoniella sp. Lineage (GTDB taxonomy): Bacteria > Bacillota > Clostridia > Lachnospirales > Lachnospiraceae > Robinsoniella. The sequence continues at coordinate 174,497 of UQGG01000002.1, forward strand.
AGAAACAATTTTGTCGCTTCTACTTTTTTTTCATCCACTAAACCTTCTCTAATACTAATTTCCAGGCTTTGGTCCTGATCTTCCGTAAATTCTTCATCGAAACAACTACCCGTAGAATATTTAAAGCATCCTGTTGTCCCCGCTTTTTCATTATAGCTGGTTGCTTGAACATATGAATATAGGTTCTGGCTGTTCTCAACCATAGCTAAGAAACTGTTTTTTTCTGATGTCACCAAATTATCTTCACTTCGCCGGAACACATATTGATACTCCGTTTGAAAAGGTACGGTAAATTGTGGTTTTACATACACTTTTTCCTGTATCAACGATTCTGGTGCAGATGTTATTAATTCTTTCAATCTTTCTACTTGCTTATCTCCTACTATCCGCCCCTGATAGGGACTGTACTTTATATCTGCAGTCTCAATTTTATTTAAAAGCTTTTTCAATTGATCCTTGGTCATTGAGGAAGGTTCAAAAAGTTTTTGATTACCCACAAAATACAATACCAATTGTAAAAGCTGTTCATCTTTAAACTGCTTTCTTTTCATTTCAATCACAGGTGTATTTCCCAGAACCGGTAGTGTTAAATCTATATCCGCCTCTATAGTGACTCTGCCATTACCACGTTCCATCCGCTCTTTCCAGTGCTCAGGTGCATCAATTAGCTTTGTCTCACCCGGCTTTAGCAGCTGACTTATTGCGTCTTTAGGAATACCTTCCGAACGACTTACCACTGGGGGTACTTCTGGTGTCGGCTGACATGAAATAACAAAAATGGATTGTATTAGAATAAATAATAAGCATAATTTTCGCATTTTTCCTCTATTTTTTCTTAAATCCATAACGTCCCCCCCCTGGTATTAAATTCATGATCCATTTCTATTTCTATTTCTATTTCTATTTCTATTTCTATTTCTATTTCTATTTCTAATCAATTTTATATTATTGAAACACTGAATTAAAACTGCTCCTTATAATATTATATATTTTTCTAATATATTTGGGCATTTTTATCCTGAATGCATCAATTTTAATCCTAAACAGACCTTTTCTGAGTTCCTTCCCCACACAAAAAACGAAGGAATGCCCAAAATCCAGGCATTCCTTCGTTCCCACTATTCAATCTTCAATTTTATTCCAGTTATTCTATTGATATTCGCAAACATCAATCCACTTCATTAAAAATTCTTTTTCTGCTTCTACACCTTTTGTGAGGCGGGATGCAGCTACAATCGGAAGCCACTGCTCTACGTATTGTTTTGCGGTGTCACTCTTTTTGCAGAATAAATCCATGTAAAGTTTTGCTACTTCTTCATTTTGCAATGCGAAGTAAAGATAAGTATTGGCGGTGTCCGCACTTGCGTTACCCTGGGTGGCATGTGCCCAGTCCACAATCGCAGCTTTTCCGCTGTCATCGATAATAATATTACTGGGGTTGAAATCGCCATGGCATACTTTCGTATGGGTAGGCATTCCCTGCAGGCGGGTGTTGAGTTCATAGCGAACCGTTGCATCCAGACCTGTTGCAGTAATCTTACGGATCATCTTATCCTTTAACTTGTTTAATAAAGGAGCTTTCTTGCTGTGCATCTCTAACTGCAGGTCAACAAATAAATTCATATATTCCTCCAGCTTATCGGGATGCTCCTGCATCAACTGCTCTAATGTCTTACCATGGGCAAAATCAGATACGATCGCCCATTTACTATCGACTTTCGTAACTTCCAGAATCTCCGGGATATTAAGCCCCGTTTCTTCTGCTCTTGCCTGATTTAATGCTTCATTTAGAATATTTGCTTTCGTGAAACTTGATTCAAATACCTTGACCGCTTTATCGCCGTCTCTGTAAACCGTTTTCTGGTCCCTTTTTGCAATAATCTGTAATTCTGACATTAGAAAATCCCCCTTTTCCATGTTGTTGGTTCTGCCAGGCAGACACTTATAATGTACTAAGGAGGACTGCCTGGCAATTGATGTTTACAAAATGCCATTCAGCCGTTATTGGAATAAAACTGTTCGTGGAAAAATACGGCAGACTGTAAACTCAATCTGCCGTATTTCTTCATACTATAGCAAGGTATCTGGCTGAACAGCTTATCTTATCATCTATACCAGATAGGAATCCTATTTGCCATAGTATGCAGCTAAATAAATTTCTTTGATTTCCTTCATAAGAGGATATCTTGGGTTTGCTCCTGTACACTGATCATCAAATGCCTGCTCTACCATGTCATCTAATGTATCCAGGAAGTATTTTTCATCTACGCCGTAATCAGCGATACATTTCTTAATCCCGATTTTTTCTTTTAAGTCTTCTAATGCAGCAATTAATTTTTCGAACGTATCGTTGTCATCCTTGCCTACGATGCCTGCAAAACGAGCTGCTTCCGCATATCTTTCTTTTGCATGTGGATACTGGTACTGTGAGAAGGTACCCATCTTTGTAGGAACATCAACTGCGTTGAAACGCATAACTCTTGTAAGGATAATAGCATTTGCAACACCATGTGGCAGGTGGTGGAATGCACCTAATTTATGAGCAAGAGAGTGGTTGATTCCAAGGAATGCATTAGCGAATGCCATACCTGCCATACAAGCAGCATCAGCCATTTTTTCTCTTGCGACCGGATCATTTGCTCCGTTTTCGTATGCAGAAGGAAGATACTGGAATACGTTTTTAATTGCTTTTAATGCAAGACCGTCTGTGTAGTCTGTAGCCATGATGGAAACGTATGCTTCTAATGCATGTGTCATTACGTCGATACCGGAAGCACTTGTTAAGCCTTTTGGCTGGTTCATCATGTTATCAGCATCAATGATTGCCATATTTGGAAGCAATTCATAGTCTGCTAACGGATATTTTACACCTGATTTTTCATCGGTGATAATTGCAAATGGTGTAACCTCAGAACCTGTACCGGAAGATGTTGGGATCGCTACGAAGTAAGCTTTTTCGCCCATCTTAGGGAAGGTATATACTCTCTTACGGATATCCATGAAGTCCATAGCCATTCTCATGAAGTCAGCTTCCGGATGTTCGTACATTACCCACATGATCTTAGCAGCATCCATTGCAGATCCACCGCCAAGTGCAATGATGGTATCCGGTTCGAATTCTGTCATCGCTTTTGCGCCAGCCTGTGCACATGCAAGTGTTGGGTCTGGAGCTACATCAAAGAAACAGGTATGCTGGATTCCCATAGCGTCTAATTTTTCTTCAATTGGTTTTACATAACCATTTTTATATAAGAAGCTATCTGTAACGATAAAGCATTTTTTCTTATTCATGATTGTTCCAAGTTCATCCAGAGCAACCGGCATACAACCTTTTTTGAAGTAAACTTTTTCAGGTGTTCTAAACCACAGCATATTTTCTCTCCTCTCAGCAACTGTCTTAATGTTGATTAAGTGTTTTACACCAACATTTTCGGAAATGGAGTTACCGCCCCAGGATCCGCATCCAAGTGTTAAAGATGGAGCCAGTTTGAAGTTGTATAAGTCACCGATACCACCCTGAGCTGCAGGAGTGTTGATTAATACACGGCAGGTCTTCATAGCTGCTGCGTGTTTTTCCATTTTTTCTTTCTGTGCCGGATGGATGTACAGGGATGCTGTATGTCCGTATCCGCCGTCAGCTACTAACTGAGCTGCTTTTACAAGAGCTTCATCGAAGTCTTTTGCTTTATATAATGCCAGTACCGGAGACAATTTCTCGTGTGCGAATTCTTCGCTGATGTCTACAGATTCTACTTCACCGATCAGGATCTTAGTTGCTTCCGGAACTTCTACACCTGCAAGTTTTGCAATTGTATAAGCGGACTGTCCAACGATCTTAGCGTTTAATGCGCCGTTGATGATGATTGTTTTACGAACCTTATCCAGTTCTTCGCCTTTTAAGAAATAGCATCCGCGGTCTGCGAATTCTTTCTTTACTGCGTCATAAATGCTTCCTACTGCTGTTACAGACTGCTCAGAAGCACAGATCATACCATTATCAAATGTTTTGGAATGGATGATGGAGTTTACTGCAAGTTTTACATCTGCTGTATCATCGATTACAACAGGGGTATTACCAGCACCTACACCTAAAGCAGGTTTTCCTGAAGAGTATGCGGCTTTAACCATACCAGGACCACCGGTTGCAAGTATGCAGTCTGCTGCTTTCATAACTTCATTTGTTAACTCAAGGGAAGGAACGTCAATCCATCCGATGATGCCTTCCGGTGCGCCTGCTTTTACTGCTGCATCTAAAACGATCTTAGCTGCTGCAATGGTACAGTCTTTTGCACGAGGATGTGGGCTGATGATGATGGCATTTCTGGTCTTCAGAGATATTAAAGTCTTGAAGATCGCTGTTGAAGTCGGGTTCGTTGTGGGAATAACCGCTGCGATTAATCCTAACGGCTCTGCAATTTTTTTGATACCAAATGCGGAATCCTCTTCAATCACGCCACAGGTCTTTGTACTTCTGTATGCATTGTAGATATACTCAGCAGCATAATGGTTTTTGATAACCTTATCTTCTACAATACCCATACCTGTTTCAGCAACTGCCTGTTTTGCCAGCGGAATACGCTGCATATTAGCTGCCATAGCAGCTTCAAAAAAGATCTTATCTACCTGTTCCTGTGTGAAAGTAGCAAATACCTTCTGCGCTTCGCGCATAGCAGCCAGTTTCGCATTCAATGCTTCAACACTGTCAATCACTGCAGGTACTACATTAACCGTGGTTTCTTTCTTAGCCATGTCTGTTCCTCCTTGAATAGGTGAATTTATAATTTGTTTTGGTTCATTTATTGACAATTTTTTAACAAGGTCATCATACTATACCGTTAAAATTTTGTCAATCCTTTTTTTCAAAAAAGTTCAAAGATTTTTTTACCATCTGAATACCCGTAAGATTCCACATTATAACCTGCTTAAATTCGCTATAAATACAGATTTTCTCACAAAAAATCACATTTCAGAAGGACAGCACCCCTAATTATAAAATTTATGTAAATTAACCTAGTATTTCCAAAAAGCAAAAAAATATTCCCCAGGTCTGGCGGTATATTTCGTTAATAAAATACCAAACTCTGAGGAATATTTATATAGAATTTTATTTAGTTTGTTAAAAAATTAGCATTTCTCCGGTTCCGGATAATCTGTTCCAAATGTTTCAACTGTCATTGATTTGATCTTCTGTTCGTCTAATGGACGGTCACTGTAATCGGTATCTGTTTCTGCAATCTTATTTACAATGTCCATGCCTTCTGTAATTTTACCAAAAGCTGCATAAGAACCATCTAAATGAGGTGAATTTTTGTGCATAATGAAGAACTGGGATCCTGCAGAGTTGGGGTCCATTGCTCTTGCCATGGAAAGAACACCTGGTGTATGCTTAAACTGGTTCGCAAAACCATTCTGTGAGAACTCGCCTTTAATACTATATCCCGGACCTCCCATACCATTTCCGTTAGGACATCCGCCCTGGATCATAAATCCGTTGATTACACGGTGAAAAATAATTCCATCATAAAAACCTTTTTTTACAAGGCTGATAAAATTGTTTACACTGTTTGGTGCAATCTCCGGATATAATTCTGCTTTCATAACATCGCCATTTTCCATAGTAATGGTTACAACTGGATTCTGTGCCATAGTTTTTAATTCCTTTCATGTATAATAATCCCTGCCAATGAAATGCCGGCAGGTTATGTTACAGACAGTTCTATCTCCTGCCTGTACGAATAAATTATAATATGTAATCTTCAATGATGCAAGGTATATTTGCAGCTTATTTACAGCCTGTCTGCACATTGTTTTCCAGCTTCTTAGAAGCTTCTTACCAGCGTATTTTCAGCTTGAATACTGCATATTTACCGGCGCATTACGGCGAATCACTTCTTGTCCGCTTCCCTTATTCATGCTATAATTATGTAATTACACGCCACCGTATTAACTTGTTAAGTCAAATAACCTGCCGCAGGCGGCGTATATTTGAACCTCGTGGCAAATGCCGGATAAACGCAGGCGCGTCCGTTTGGCTCTTTGCCCACGGAAATAATTATCAGGAGGAAAGCAAATGAATTTCTCAACGATCTTATCCGATGTTAACAGTTTTGTCTGGGGGCCCGTCATGCTGGTACTGCTGGTAGGAACCGGCGTATTCATGACAATCCGCCTCAAATTTCTTCCCTGGCGTAACCTGGGTTACGCTCTCCGGTCCGTTTTTCAAAAAGCCAGTCCGGATATGGATTCCAACAGCGGCGATATATCTCCGTTCCAGTCTCTGATGACGGCTCTCGCCGCTACCATTGGAACAGGAAACATCGTTGGCGTTGCAACGGCAATGGTTATTGGTGGTCCCGGGGCTCTGGTCTGGATGTGGATCAGTGCTCTGTTTGGTCTTTCTACCAAGTATGCAGAAAGCGTTCTGGCAGTAAAATACCGGGAAACAAACGTATTTGGTGAGATGGCAGGGGGTCCCATGTATGCTATGAAAAATGGATTCCGGATTAAATGGATCGGTTCTGTCCTTGCCGCACTATTTTCTGTTTTTGCAGTTGTGGCTTCTTTTGGAATCGGCAATATGACCCAGGCGAATTCCATCTCTCTTGCCCTGCACGATACCTTTGGCATTCCTCTTTCTGTAACGGGTGCAGTTATTATGATACTGGCTCTGATCGTACTTGTGGGCGGAATCAAAAGTATTGGCAAAGTATGTGCTTTGGTTGTACCTTTTATGGCTGTCTTGTATTTTGTCTGCGGGTTAATTGTCATTATCCTTAATATTCGAAATCTTCCTGCCGGGTTTTCTATGATTATTCAGATGGCATTTTCTCCAAATGCAATTGCCGGGGGCGTAGGGGGCACCATTATTGCCAGCATGCTTTCTGCAATGCGCTGGGGCGTTGCCAGAGGGGTTTTCTCCAATGAAGCAGGTCTGGGATCAGCTCCCATCGCCGCTGCTGCCGCCAAAACGGACCATCCGTCCAGACAGGGCTATATTAACATGACAGGAACCTTCTTTGACACATTGGTTGTCTGCTCCATTACCGGGCTTGCAATCGCCTCCTCCGGCGTTCTGGGTACACTGGGTGCCGACGGGAAAGTCATTACCGGCGTTAACCTGACTATCCAGGCATTCTCCACTGCCCTGGGAGGCGCAGGAGGATGGCTTGTCACCATTGGCATTACATTATTTGCCTTCTCCACCATTTTAGGCTGGGAATACTATGGTGAAAAATCTTTGGAGTATCTGGTTAAATCGCCGAAGATCACCTATCTTTATCGGGTCATCTTCTGCCTGATTATTTTTCTTGGTGCTACCACTACTTTACAGGTTGTATGGGATTTTTCAGATACAATGAACGGACTTATGGCAATTCCCAATCTGATCTGCCTGCTGGTATTAAATAAAGTAGTAGCCAAAGAATGTTTCGAATTTCAGGATATGGTAATAAGCCCGCACAAAAAAAAGAAACATTAGAACAGAAAAAGCCCATATAGCTTATGCAGAATGAATTGCTTCCAAAAGTCAGACTAAAAGTATAACTGATGGAAGGCAGTTCACAATGACGTACAGCCATATGAGCTTTTTACTTTTAAAATCCTAATTGTTTGCGGTATTTTCCCCATACCCTTGCCTGAAAATAATTGTATGCCTTATCATAAATGAACAGTATAATCTGTCCCAGTGCTGCAGCCGCAAGGAGAATCCATCCTGATATCTCACCTGCAAACAGCAGCTTTGGAAACAGGAACAGCATCGGTAAGAATAGTACATTAAAAATAAGATACTTTAAAATCCAGAATATCTTACGCCCCTTCGCATTTGGACATACTTTTCCAAGTTTCAGCCATACCAATTCAATTGCCAGTACATAGAGTCCCATAATGGCAAATGTAAGGCAATGCAGCTTATCCGGTGCTATCAGAAGTCCCAGAATAACTGCTCCTATGTAAAAGCCGGCGCCCAGCTTAATTCCGAATTCCCGGATCATGATCCCAACAAAAAAGGAAGCCGCACCCAGTAAAAAAAGCGTGTTAAACTGAAATACACCGCTCAGCACCATAAGTACAACCGTAAGCGCCAGCATCAGGCCTGAAAATGCCATTTTTTTGCCACTTACATGCATGAACAAAGATCTCCTCCCATACATTCGCAAAGTGAATCCGCACACCAAAGATCACAGCAGCAGTTTCCGGTGGTACATCCTCCTGCAGACCGTCCGTTCCCATAGCTGTTAGACTGGTAACGCTGTCCGTTCCATTGCAGTTGATTCACCAGATTGCGGTATTCCTGGTTACCCGGTTCCATATTGCATGCCTGCTGTGCCTGGTTCATCGCCTGCACATTGTTGCCAATCCCGGAATTCGCCACTGCACTGTAATAATACCACCTTGCTGTACGATTCTGCATTCTTGATAACATATTCAGGGCATCCTGATAATATCCCGAATTTATATAATTCGTTACCGATTTCATCTCATTGGAATCATCCTGGCTGCTCTGGTAGCCGCCGGACGCATTGCTTCCGCTTCCGGAACTGTAGCCGCCTTCCCGTTCTTTCATAATCTGGTCATAGGCTTCCTGTACTTCCTTAAACTTTTCTTCTGCCAGCCCTGCCAGGGGATTGTTGTTATAAGAATCCGGGTGATATTTCCTGCTCAAATCTCTGTATGCTCTCTTAACTTCATCATTGGTCGCATTGGGGGATATCCCCAGTACGCTATATGGATCACTTACCATCTTTCTGTTCCTTTCCTTCTTTCATTTCTTTTTGTATCTTGTCATACTTTGTCCATACTCCGACGTAGAGTATATTCTTCAGGATGTCCACATCCCAAAGGCAGGGCAGTAATTCAAATTCCCTGCTGCACTCTCCCATCATCATATTCAGCATCTGCTCACAGACTGCTTCATAATTCTCTTTTCCCTGTAACGGAATCAGAGGATTATAATTACCTTTTACAATATCTTTCTTTACATCTTCATAGGCATCCATAATATATATGAACTTGCCAAGGAAAAAGCCCATTTTACGGAGTCGTTCTTCCCACTGGTCTTTTTGGTAAACCAGCAGCTCGCCCATTAATTCACCAAAGGTTCCCGCTACGGCATCGATATCCGTAATCTGCTTTTTTTCATACTCCTGCAGTTTTTTTAAACAGCGCTGTATGGTTTTGCATTTATCCGGATATTTCTCTATAATGCTTTTTACACTTTTACCAAGCAGCTTACTGCCTGCAAGCCCCGCCATACTCTTTTCATCTTCCCAGTCATCAATAAAATGATAGTAAGATAGAATTACATTCATCTCTGCTGTATATTCTGTAATATCATTTTGCAGCATGTCCATTTTTTTAACCGGATGTACCGCACAGTGATGTTTGCTGTTCTTCATTTTATGTTCGTACAGAGAAGTAAGCAGAATGGTCACAAAAGTCATATCATAGGTCAGGGTCATTTGGCCGCGAAATCCGAAGTTCTCTTTTAGGGTTCTGCATAAACCACAATAATATGCTTTATATTTATAATAATCTTTTACTTTTAACTCCGGTTTATATATGGTAACATAGCCAAACATGTACAATCTCCTAATCTTTTCGCCTTCATAGGGGATTATACTATATTCATTTCAAAAATACCAGTTAACTTTATATAAATTATTGGGCTTAATGACTGCTGAGCTGGCTCCGGGAGTTATATCAGCAGCCATTTTCATTGCATTTACTCTGCTAAATATAGATTTACTTTTTTCATAACGGCCTTAACCGCCTGGTCCTCAGAAACGGAGCCCTGAACCAATTCCGGAACAGCCTCCAGCACTGCTTCTTTTAAAATGCTGTCTGTTTCAGAAGCTGTGGACAGGTTCTCTGCATATATCCAGAACTCTTCTGCCTCTTTTTTCTCCAGCCATTTGCAGTCCAAAAGGTAAAGTTTGGCATCTCCTTCAAACTGCCCACCCATGGTAAGTACAATGTCTCCCGGTTTTGTACTTTTTATAATATTGTCATAGGCAGCTTTATTCACGGGAATTCCTTCTTCCATTCCGCCGCTCTGGGCTTCTTTTGATAATAAAAACTCTGCCAGCTTCTTTGCTTCTTCTTTCCTAGTCCCTTTGCTGCTGACTCCAATCATTCCCCGTGGCACAAATACGCCTTCGCTCTGTCCATTTAACGGTTTATAGAATCCATTACCTGTCTTTTTATTAGCGGAAATCACTCCCGCGAGTTGAGTAACCGAAGAAATATTTCCAATGTTCATCCCATTTATTTTTTCGGAAAAACCTAAAACTCCACTGTCTATCCCAACGAGGCTTATAAAACTGTCATTGCCGGATTTTGATTCTGTATCTGCGCTATGGCTGTCTGACTCATAAATGCTCTTTAGCAAGCGATAAAATTCATTCAATTTTGTTTCATCCATTGTGCCGTCTTTATTGATCCAGGATTTGGAGGATACGTCATATAAAATGCTACCTAAGGCTATGGACGGCATATCTTCCAACACTCGTTTACTCTTTCCTCCCTTTTTCAGCGTTTCTGCCAGAGCCGCCAGGGATTTTAAATCCACTGCTTTTACAGCTTCTTCTTCCCCTGTCTGTATTACAGGTACGGAAAATCTGGAAGGTACTGCATACGTTCTTCCTCCTTCTGAAAATGTATTTACAACGTTATTTAACATTCCGTCAGTTGTGGAAACCTTCTCTATCATCTGGCTTAAGTCTTCCAATATTCCTTTTTCAATATAGGATCTGACCGGAAGTCCGTCCAGCACCAGTAAATCCGGTCCCTGTCCAGCCATAATTTCCGTATTCAGTTTTTTCAGCGTATCGGAAACGACAGCCGTTTCCCCTCCTTGCATTCCAATCTCCAAATCGATATATTGATCCGGATTTTCATTTTGATATAGTACAATGGCCTGACGCAATGCAGCGCTGTCATAAAGCGCATATGCTTTCACTTTTATTTCCGGCTGGGATGGTACGTCAGCAGCATAGGTATACTTTAAGATCTTATAGCGGAAACCATCATCCATGCAGGTTACGAGAAAGCTGTCATCATCCATAATGGTGAGATGCTGGATATACAGTGCAGGATTGGATAACGAAGTTAATTCCCCGTTAATCAGCTGTTCCGATATATTTCCATTCAGCACGTGACGGAACAATCCCTGTTCATTACAGAAAAATAGCGAATCTTTCTCCATTCCTTTCTGGAATATGGAAGATACCGACAGGGTATTGCTCTTGGAATCGGCTGGCTGACTGATCAGCTGTTTTTTTAAAACGGTATCCGTCTCTAAGATCTTACCTGTAGAAAGGTCATACATAGTCATATCACCGGACGCAACCGCAATCAGAATATTGTCCAAGATTCCAAATGATTCATATCTTAGATCTTCCCCTTCATATGTGCGCACAATTTTTCCGGCTTCCGGGTCTAACTGATATATTTTCCCCTGAGTATCCCTCCCGACCACATGACCCTCATCGGTAAACTTCCACTCATCGAAAAAACGGTTAAAAGGCTCGTTGGAAGTATCGGTAACCTCCAGCTGTTTTGCCACACCTTTTTCATCCATTTTCCATAACTGAAGCTTAATCATTCCTTCTTTATAATTTTCTCCGGTGGCCTGAGAATAATCTCCCACTTCCAGCAGAATTTCTCCCTTGTCCGAAAGTAGTACACTTTCAAGGGAAAAGTCTGTGACATCGGTAATCTCCTTTGGATAATCCAGTTTCTTATCCCAGGTCTTTCCGCCGTCTTTGGTTTCCCAGATTCCTCCTTTATCATCACTGTCACCTGCTGCCATTCTAATACTGCCGTCTGCCATCCGGCAAACATCCTGAATCACATCCGCACCTTCCGGCAGCTTCAGTTCCGCTTCTAAATATCTGCCCTTTGCAGTACCCTCATTGGATTCTGATTCATCATGGTCTTTTGCAGAACACCCACACATAGATATTGAAATAATGCACAAACATGCCCAATACATTATTGCCTTCGTCTTTCCTTTTTTCAACATAAATTATCTCCTTCTCGTTTCCATTCTATTGCAATAGAATATTTTTCTTACATTCTACTCCAGTAGAATATAGTTGTCAAGTTAATTGCCTAAATAAAAATTATCGTTTCCAGGATAATTTTTGTGCACAAGCAGATGCTTACTTATAGGAGTTTCGGCAACGGATTTTGTTACATATTTTTACACAAAAAAAAGATACAGCTTATGCACTGTATCTCTGATAAAAGATAATAATTGTATTTTATCCTCTGTGTTATTCAATCATTCGTTTATGCTCTAGTTTCCCATATCCCCCGATCCTGTAACATCCTGCTGCTGGTAAGCTTCCGGTCCGTTCATCACGCCATCTGCTGCCTCTGGCTGTTCAATCGTTCCATCTTCCGATGCTCCGGGCTGCCCATACGCGCCTCCATCCGGCGACTCTGGCTGTTCATATGCTCCCCCATCCGTTGTTCCGGGCTGCTGGTTCTCACCTTCCTGACCCGGTGATCCAGGCTGCTCATTCGCTCCTCCATCCGCTGCCCCTGGCTGCTGGTAGCTCTCCTGTCCGTCTGCCGCCTCCGGCTGCTGGTATATTTGACCGCCCTGAGCCTCTGTCTGTAAATAATAGCTCTGCTGGTCCGCGGTGCTTTCTGCGTCTGTCTGTCCATAGGTCCTGGATCCCTGTACTTTTCCATTTGTTTCTGTGGAACCGGTGCCGGTTGGAGCGTCTGCCTGCTGAAACAGCTTCACCAGCATTTCATGGGTATAAGGCTGATCCATTGGAATTGTAATATCCAGATTATCTATACGGATGGGCACGTTCCCTTCCATACTATAATAAATATCTACACTGTCCGGGTTTTTGGGGCTTGCGTAAGTCTGAAGTGTTTTCTGGATACTGTCCAGTACTGCATAAACCATACTTTGCGCATCGTAAACATGAAAATCTTCTTTCTGGGCAGCCGGCGGACCCATAAAAACAGCGCTCTGCCCGGTAATACACACGGTCATTCCACCTTTCCCCGTAGTGATCTCATCAGCCAGAGATATATTCCATCCGGTGAGGATTTCCATCTCTTTTACCAAACTGTCAGGCGTGGCTTCCTCGGCTCCTGAATAAGCGTAGCTCTGAAATTTACCGTTCCCCGTTGATATATATAGTTTCACGCCTTCTGACTGCTGTGCATCACCGTCTGATTCCGCCTCTGCTCCGCTGCCGTTTTCCGTCACTTTCATAATTTCAGAAGTACTGCTTCCTGTGCCATTTGCCGGATCTGCTTTGCCATCTTTTTGACATCCTGCATTTAATCCTAATATACCGCATATCAAAACTAATAAAAGTACTTTTTTTCTCATGTCTTCTGCTCCTTTGCCTGCTTTTCCCGCAGCTTGTCAAACGCTTCTTCATATATGCAGATAAAATCATTTCCTGTGCCTTTAGTTTAAACGATTCCAGCAAGAAAATAAAGTACTTTTATAAAATTAAACTTATGCTTTGCCCTGTAAATTCATAAAATCAAAAAATGCTCCCTGCTTTTCCGATAACTGACTGTAAGTCCCTTTTTCTACGATCTCTCCGTTTTTCATGAAAATAACCTGGTCATACTGGCTCAGCAGTTCTGCCTTCAGATTATGGGTAATGGTAACCAGCGCCAGTTTTTCCTGCGCCAGAAGGCGGTTTTCCATATCATATGCCGTCTGCATATCTACCGCTGAAGTTCCTTCATCCAGTATGAGCAGCGGTGTTCTGCGGATCAGTGCTCTTGCTACCGCCACTCTCTGGCGCTGCCCTCCGGACAGATGTATCCCATTTTCTCCAACCGGCGTCTTCAGCCCTTTTTCCATCTGGTCCAAAAACAAACTGATCCCGCTTCTGTCTATTGCATCCTGAAGTTCTTCACCGGAATATTTCTTGTCCAGACAGATATTCTGGTAAATATCCGTATCAAACAGGTATACATTTTGATGAATCATAGATACGATACTGCTTAAATCTTTCCCATTCATATCCCTGATTTCACGCCCGTCGTACCGGATACTGCCGGAATATCTGCCGGAATATCCGGTCAGCAATTTTACCAGGGTGGATTTACCGCTTCCGCTTTCCCCGATAATGGCATATTTTTTGCTGGGTTTAATCTGTAGATCCACTCCACTGAGGATATTTCTTTCATCCTGGTAGGAAAAACAGACTTTTTCTATATTTAACAGCTTTTCAAACGAAGATTCAAAAGCCGTCTCTTTGCAAACGGTTCCCGGAGTCCCCTCCTTCTCATTCTGTATATCCTGCTCCTGGCTAAGCCGGGAGAGGCGTTCCAGTACCGGTTTCATCCCGGTAATTTTCGGTAAATTCTGCATAATGACCATTACAGGGGTTATAAAGGTTCCGCTGAGCTGGACAAGTGCCAATAGGGTTCCTACCGTGGACCTTCCTGTCAACACAAAATAGGCAGCCACAAAAACAATGATTACCGTGGAAAGTGCTGACAGAATATTGGCAAAACTCTCATTAACCGCCAGAAGCCGGTCAGCCTGGAACTTGGTCTTTGCTGTATCCCTGTTCTCATTTTGAAATTCTTTGCGGATATACCTTTCAATAGCAAATCCCCGTATCACCTCATAACCGGACAAATAATCCTTACATTTTGATGTAAATTCTGCAATCTTCTCTGAAAATCGGTTCTGTCTCGCCTGGAGTGCTTTGCCAAAAAATGCAGGTATTAAAAACATCAGGAGCATAAAGAAGATCAGGATAACTGTCACTAGCCAGCTTAAATAAAACAAAATGCCCAGAGTTGCCACAAACAGTACAACCATTTTTGCCGAAAGCTGAATCGGTACTAAATAATTTTCTTCCACAAGCTTTACATCATTGACAATTGCCGACAGATAATCGGCTGTATTTACCTTATAAAATTCCTCCGGCTTCCGGCTCAGCAATCCCTGAAACGTCTTTTTTCTAAGACTCTTCGTCACATTCCGTATCAGTACTTTTCCGCAGTAGGCTTCCAAAAATCCCAATCCTCCTAAAACCAGGAGAAAAATCATGGTAAATGTAAAAAGGCGCCAGAAATAATTTACATCCTGCCCAATCGCTGCATCCACAATTCTTTGTAAAATAATGGATATAAATGCCGAGGCCACAGAACTCAGTGCACCGATCCCGATTACTAAAGCCAGAATCCACTTGTTTTCCTTTAAACTTTCATTCAAATCAGATACCTCTCTTTTCTATTTATTGTAATGTATTGGATTAAGTATTTTATATTCATCTAATACATTCGTTGAATACAGAATATATTAATATTTTATTTTTGTCAACTATATTCTATAATCATCAAACATTATCGTTTGTCTAAATTTTTATCTGATATTTTATCTTATATTTGTCTGGTATTTATCTGATATTTGTGAGCTGCATCAAAATTCGAAATTATATAAGGATCAGATAAATCCCAGAAATCCTAATGCATTTGCCGTAATTTCCCTGTGCAAATACTCTCTGTTGCACAATTAATGTGAGTAACGCAGCAAAAATAAAAAAAGAACGGGAATCTAAAACTGCTATTTATCTGCAGATTTCAGATTCCTGTTCTTTTCCACCTCACTTATTATATGACCGATGATTCATTTATTTCCCACCGGCTCATAATAATAATCACTCATAATAACAGCTGCTTCAGATCACCGATCAGCTCCAATACCGCCTCTTCTTCCAGACAGTAGTATACCTTCCCATTCCTTTTCTCAATATTCACCAGTCCGCAGGAAAACAGTACATTCATATGATGGGACATGGTAGACGCTGATAATTTCATGGTTCCCGCCAGTTCCAAATTGTATTTCTTGGATTCCTTTAAAATGCACAGAATATCCAGTTTGCTTCTGTCGCTCAATGCCTTCAGTTTCATGATAACAGCATCCTTTGCAGCATCCGTACTCTTCCCTCTTCTGGGCAGCAGTTCTAAAAACAATCCCTGGTAGCCATGGGAATATAAGACCAGCTGAATCGCCGGCTCTGCCAGGGTAGGATAAACGACTGCCTGGGATGCGAAGTTATGAATCAGCCGGTCAAATCTGTCATCTTTGTGGGCAGCATATCGTTCCATGAGCGCCTGAAAAGGTTTCTCTACTGATGCAAGTGCTTTCTCATACACAGGGATATTTTTGCGGATTGCCTCCATGAGATATTCCATCCAGTATCTGGGCCGGTGGAGAAATTTCAGCAAATGCCATTTTCTTCCCTCTTCCATTTCCAAAGGTTCTAAAAACTCAATAATTTCCAGTTCATTTGTAATACTTGGTATTTTCTGTCTGGACAGTTCTTCGGAATCATCCCCTTCATTGACAATAATGGACATCAAAGTATCCCTGATTTCTTCATCGGTTACCCCGTCCAGCCCTTGAAGCCAGTGCTTGTTTTCTATAACGGATGCAATCAGAATAATGATCCAGTCCTGATCCTTATCCTTAAAAAAGAACGCTTCATTTTCTGTTTTTTTGTAATGGTCTTTAAAATATTTTTCATAACGTTCCAGGATTTTAAAATGCTTCTGATAGAATAACTCACCATCAATACCCAGCTCATTCAAACCCTTTATTGTCTCAACCCGCATTTCTTCTCCCTGGTAACAGCTGAATAATAATCCAAGTGTTTCAAATACCGGATCCAATTCATTTTTCATGATCATATCCATAAAAAATCCCTCCTGACTGTCTGCTATGATTTCATTTGTTATACCGGCTTTTTGCCTGTCTGCCCATTATAACAAATCTTTGTGCTCATAACAAGCGGAAGCGTGTCTTAAAAATCTTTGCCGCAGCAAATTTAAGACACGCTTCCGAGGGTGTTTGAAAGTCTCAATATATGATTTAAATTTTCACATGCTGTTCTACATCGACTACGAATATGGTCGCACCGCCAAACTCAACGGTCATTGGTACTGTGGCATAGCTGATAGATTGTACGCCGCCTGATACATAGGGGGTGTTCACGTTTACTTGCTTTCTGGTTGAGCACTCTTCTTTAATAATATCAATAACCTGCTCCACCTTTTCATCTTCCGTTCCAATCAGCAGCGTGGTATTCCCCCGTCGCAGAAATCCTCCGGTAGTGGCAAGTTTCGTTACCATAAAATTGCTCTTATTCAGTTTGTCAACTACAAATCCTCCGTCCTCGTCATGGACAATTGCAAATACCATTTTCATATTGGACACCTCCATCACTTTTTACATCTCGCAGATGTACTTTTCAATCATTTTACCGGAACTAACCGATTTACCTTCTACAACCATCTTATCATAAACCACCTCTTTATGGTTCATCAAAATCGTAAATATCCGCCATTCATTTTGAAAAGCGCAGATGGCATAGACATGATTGTGATAATAATCGTTCAGATACTGAAATAAAACATCTTCACTTTCATTCTCGCCTAAGGACAGCATTACAAGATGATAAGATCCCGCACATTTTTTCAGAATATCACTGTTATCCCAGTCCGTATGTTCTTCGTCATGAAGAATCACAATGACTCTGTCATTTTCTCTTCCAAGTTCGTGGATAATCATAATGTCTGCCTCCTGTTCTCATGCAAGATGGATGCTCTTTTATAATAAACGCTGCCGGGATCTTTTGCAACTAATTTATACTTTTTCATGACTTTTAACAGCTTTTCAGCCATCACGGGTTCCATTTCACAGAGCGGAAGGCGGCAGCCCCCTACATTCCAGCCCATGTAATTCAGCGCCTGCTTTACCGGAATGGGATTTACGTCATAAAACAGCGCTTCGATCAGCTCCAGATACTCGATTTGTAATTCATCGCTTGTTTCCGGATCATGGTTAAAAAAGCTTTCACAGATATCATGTGCTGCCTTGGGTAAAATATTCGCTAAAACGGATATTACCCCCTTTGCACCAAGTGCCAGTGCTGATGTGATCTGGTCGTCATTGCCTGAGTAGATATCCAGTCTGTCCTTACAGAGGGAAGAAATTTTAGCAATCTGGGAGAAATTACCGCTTGCTTCCTTAACAGCTGCAATTTTTTCATTTTCACATAAACGAAGATAGGTCTCCGGCTGGATGTTTAACCCTGTTCTGGATGGAATATTGTAAAGAATAATCGGCAAATCCGTTGCATCCGCTACCGCGTTAAAATGATAAATGAGCCCCTGCTGGGAAGTTTTATTATAATAAGGCGTGACCTGAAGCAATGCATCTGCACCTGCTTTTTCAGCCTGTCTGGAAAGTTCAACTGCATGTTGTGTACAATTGGAACCTGCCCCAGCGATGACCGGAACCCGATGCCCTGTACACTCCACAATAAACCGGATCACATCATAGTGTTCTTTATTGCTGAGCGTAGATGCTTCACCTGTCGTTCCCACGGCTACAATTGCATCGGTATTGTTTTTTAACTGAAAATCGATCAGCTCTTCCAACTTTTCAAAGTAAACACTTCCGTCTTCCTTAAAGGGAGTAACCAAAGCAACTCCTGCACCTGTAAAAATTGTACGCTTCATATTTTTTACCTCTTTCATACATTTTATTTAAAACTATCTGATTTGCTTACAAGCATCAAAGTTAAATTTCCTACATCATAGCATAGCCCATATTAAAATGAGTTGCAGTATCTTCTTTCCTGCATTAAATTTACATTAAATCGGACATATATTCTGACCCTGGAGCGAGTTTGAAAATTGCTTTCTGGCAGCTGTGCGTAAGCTCTAGAGCGTGTTTGAAAATTCATTCCTGTCATCTGCACGCCCCATGCAAAAAAGAAGATGTATTTTATTATATTCATCTAAATGACGTCAGGAACATAAAAAATGAGATTGGACGATCCGGCTTCTGTTTCCCGCCGGATGGTCCAATCTCACAATGATTAATATGTCTATGCTGCCTCCTATGACAAATGCAGTAACGCTTCCGCCAAAGCCAGTATGGTCAGAGACTGCCCATACGCCATTGGTGCAATTAATATATTTTTATAATGATCTGCATCATAACCCATTCCGGTTCCGCCGGATACATTCAGTACGGTTCCATCCTGGTCTATATTTTTCAGAATTCCTTTCACTGCCCGCTGGGCACATTCCAGATAGGAGTCATCCAGAATACCATAGCGGATTCCTTTTAAGATACCTGCTGAGATAGCCGCCGAACCGGACACCTCCTCATAGCTGGATGGATCTAGAAGCACGGTATGCCACAATCCGCTTTTACTCTGCAGCTCTTTTAACTTATGTACCTGTGCTTTATATGCATCGATCACAAACTGTTTTAATCCGGCATTCATGGTACCTTTAAACATGTCGATATAATCTAAAATGCCCAGGGTGAACCAGCTGTTGCCCCGGCACCAGAAGATGCCCCCAAAGTTATTCTGCTCATTAAAGGTCCAGCCGTGGTAGAACAGTCCCGTATCTTTGTCACAGAGATACTTGATGTGCATGAGAACCTGATGAATGGATTCATCAATCCACTCCTGTTTTTTGTATTTCTGACCCATTTTATTCAAAAATAAAACGGTCATAAAAATGGTATCAATCCACATTTCATTTTCATTTAAGCGCACTCCCAGGCGATCTCCGTTGGCACTGGTAACATGCTGGAACCCACCTTCCTTAGTCCGGGGAAGGCAGTTCATCAGCCAGTCCGCCCATTTCAGGCAGAGATCTTCGAATTCCGGATGATGATACTGCTCATTTAACTCTACCAGCGTAAGCAGCGGTGTAGTGGTATTGATGTTTTTTGAAGGCATCCCCTGCGCTAAATTTTCCTCAAACCAGTCATATAAAAACTTCTGGTATTTTTCATTTTTTTCTGTCTTCATTATTTTTAACAGACCATACAGACCTACTCCCTGAGGCCAGTCCCATTCCCGGATACCGAAATCTCTCTTAAAAAAACCAATAGATTCCCCTCCGTTTTCTTCCAGTTCCTTCTCGTTTTCCGGACCGCCCAGGTTCAATAGCTTATCGATTACAAGATCTAACTTCTCTCTCAGTTCTTTTTCATTTATATTTTTCATTCTAATCCTCCATATATTTCAAACAGGGTCTAAAACGTCACAGACGCACACCTGACGCAGATATCAGGCACTCTATATCCAAATATTTACGCCGGGGAGCACTGGCTTTTTTAAGTTGTTTATTATATAATGTACTAAAATATCATACTGTCTGTCATGCGGACAGGTGCCGGAGCGTGCTTGAAATTTGCTTTCTGACACGCTCCGGTAAAACTCTGCTGTACGGTGCAGTGTTATAATTCCAAAGAAAAGGTGGTAATCCATGGAAAAAGTAATCTATTATGCTGAAATGGAAGGGATCTCCCTGGAGCACATGGTGCGAAACGGTAAATTTGACATGCGGGTCAAACATTTTCACAATGAGTACGAAATCTTTTATATCTTAGAAGGAGAACGCCTCTTTTTCTTTCATAACCGGAATTATCTGGCATCCAAAGGTGATCTTATTCTGGTAGATACCAACCTCATACATATGACAAAATCAGTCTCTGATGAAGATCGGGGCCACAACCGGATTATCCTCTACATTGGCAAGGATAAGATGCAGGAACTGGGTGAAAAATTTCCAGCTCTGGGTTTAGTCCGCTTCTTTCAGGATAACTATGGGGTCTATCATTTAAATCAGGAGCAGCAGTATCTGTTTATGCAAATGTACGAACATCTGCAGGCTGAATTCAATCAAAAGCACCGGAATTATAAATATGCAATTGAACTGGAGATTCTCTCCTATTTTCTCAAACTGGTGCGGGACATCTCTCATCACAATCAGGAGACACCGCAGTTTGGCAGCGAAAGTAAATACCGGACTGCTTATGCCGTTGCAGATTATCTCTCTGAACACTGTCAGGAAAACATTTCCCTGGAGGGTCTGTCCAGCCATTTTTACCTGAGCAAGTATTATATCTGCAGGGTATTTAAAGAAGTAACCGGCTATACCATCAGTGAATATATCAATATCCACCGCATCAAAAAAGCAAAACGCTGCTTAGAGGAAACGGACATGAGCATTTCATCCATCGCCCATGTCCTTGGTTATGAAAGCATTACCTATTTTGAAAAAATGTTTAAGACTTACATGACTATTTCTCCTCTGAAATACCGCAAAACTTTAAATACGGTGACCCATACCAATAAACCTACTAACCCATAAGTCCAAGAACTGACGGCAGCCAGGTACTCAGTGCCGGGATAAATGTGACGAAGAGCAACGCGATTAAAATCGCACCGAAAAATGGCAGGAGCTTTTTCATGACATCTTCTACCTGAAGCTTTGCCACACTACATCCTACGAACAATACACTGCCTACCGGAGGTGTTACGGTTCCGATGGATAAGTTCATAACGATCATGACACCAAACTGAATCGGATCCATCCCCAGATTTGTTGCTATTGGCAGGAAGATCGGTGTGAAAATCAACAGTGCCGGAGCCATGTCCATGAATGTTCCTACAATAAGCAAAATCAGGTTGATAATCAGCAGGATCACGATCTTGTTGTCGGAAATGCCAAGGAGCAGGTTACTGATTGCCTGAGGCAGACCGGTAAAGGAAAGTACAAAAGATAATATGGAAGATGCTCCAATGATCAGCATAACTACAGCTGTCATGACTCCCGTATCAACCAGAATCGCCGGTATCTCTTTTAATTTAATGCTCTTATACACGAACACCGATAGTAAAAACGCATATACCACGGCTATACCGGATGCTTCTGTTGGTGTAAAGTACCCGGAGAGAATTCCTCCGATAATGATTACCACCAGCAGTAAACTTGGAATGGCATCCCAGATCGTTTTCAAAATAACCGATCCTGTCAGTTTCTCTCTTTTAATAATATATCCGTGTTTCTTCCCATAGAAAAATGCTACGATCATGCAGAGTCCTGCCCACAGCAGTCCTGGTATCCAGCCAGCCATAAATAATGTGGCAACGGATGTTCCTCCGCTTGCAGCTGAGAAGACAATAAATGCCGTAGTGGGTGGAATTAACTGCCCTACAGGTGCGGTGGCAATATTCACTGCCGCTGAAAATCCTTCATCATAACCCTGTTTTTTCTCCAGAGGATTCATTACCCCGCCGATCGCCGTAGCTGCTGCGATACCAGAGCCGGATATGGAACCAAACATTGCGTTTCCCGCTATGTTGGTCAGCGCCAGTGAGCCCGGAACCTTGCCAAGCACTAACAATGCAAGATTAATCAGTCTCTGGGCTATGCCGCCGCTGCTCATCAAAAGACCTGCAAGTATGAAAAAGGGCACTGCCAGCAGGGTAAAACTATCAATTCCGCCAACTAATTTCTGTGCAGAGATGAACATCCCAAACCCCGGAGATAAAAACATAATAATTGTCAATAGTGCGGAAGCAATAATACTAAAAGATACGGGCGCACTCATCGCCAGCAGAAAAAAGAATGTAATAACCAGAACAATCGCTGCCTGTAATTCCATATTACTTTACCTCCTTTAATTTTTTCACAAAACCAATCATCCGGTTTACGCTATACAGAATCATCAGGACTCCGCTGATTGGCACACATGCATAATACAGCTGCATTGGAATCTGCATTGCAGGAGAAATCTGTCCTGCTGAATTCATTGTGACCAGCCATCCGCCGGCGATCATAACAAACACACTTAACACAATAATTAATACTTCAATCCCTATTTTGGTTATTATATTATTTTTAGGCTGAAAGCTCTTTGTAAGAACACCGATGGATAAATGCTTTTCTTTCCCATAGGCATACGGAACTCCCAGCATCGTTACCCAGATTAACACATATCTTAAAAACTCTTCCGTATATTTACTTGGATTTCCTAACACAAACCTTGTTATTACCTGCCAGAAACATCCGATTACCATTACCGCAACCAGAACAGCGATCACCGTTTCCAGAACTTTATTTATTATTTTCATCTTGGTACCTATTGCCTATTACAGTGCAATTTCCTTTCTATTTCTTATTTAACCAGAACAGTTATTCCGCATATTTCTGAATATCCTCATACAGGGTATTATAGGCATCTCCCTTGGCACAGAATGCTTCCCGGATAGGCTGTACCGCTTCAATCAATGCTGTTTTATCAATATCCCGGTAAACGGTAACACCATGTTCTTCTGCTTCTTGTATAGCAGCTTCCATCATTCCTGTATAAAGGCTTTTAAAGTTATCATTGGTACGTTTCAGGCTTTCCACTAAGTATTCCTGCTGTTCCGCTGTCATACTGTTCCATTTTTTCGTACTGATTATATAAATATCCGGTGAATACTGATGCTCTGTGTATGTATAGGATTTCACCAGATCCTGATGTCCGTCAACCGTTAGTGCCAGCTCGGTATTTTCCGCTCCATCCACGATTCCCTGCTGGAGTGACGTATAGGTCTCTCCTGCCGCCATCGGCACTGGAGAACCTCCCATTTTTTCAATCATATCCATGGATGTGGTACTGGGCATAGAGCGGATCTTTTTACCTTTCAGTACAGATGGGTTATCACACTTCACATCTTCTTTCAGATAAAAGTTTCTTGCACCGTTAGCATAATAACCGATTGCTATGTATCCCTCTTCTTTTGTTGAATCAAAAAGCTTCTGCACCTCTACACTTTTTTCCATGGCATCATAGTAATGCTGCTGCCCGTTGAATAGATAAGGCACTGCAAATATAGAGTACTCGTCCCGGAACTGCCCCAGGGTATTGGAACTGACTTTTGCCATGTCCAGAATTCCGGCTTTTACCATCTCGATAATTTCCTTTTCCGTCCCGAGAACACCGCTTGGATAAATCTTAACCTGCATATTCTGACTCTCATCTTCTGCAACTATGTCTGAGAACAATGCAATGGAATCTGCTATTTCAGATCCTGCTGACTGATTGTGTGCCAGCCTGATCTCCACTTTTTCGCTGGAATTTGCACTTACTACTTTAAAAAAAGTAACTGCTACAATCACAATCCCGATCAGGGCAACTGCAATTCCGAGTGTTTTCTTAATGCTTTTCATGTATTTCTTCTCCTTTTTCACCGTGAATATATACAAATTTTTTATCCTGTTTTTGGTAATGTTGCATAAATTCTCGATATTTTTTTCCGTGCTATTACAGCACTTCTTATAGTTGAATTATAACATAGATAGATGAGTCTTTCTTCTTTTATGTTGCAGTCCTTTGTGATTTTTCAAACTATATTGCACCATTTTTCGAGGAAATTTGTCTAAGCGGTGGTCTGCCTTTTTATGATCTGGTGTTTTCCACCCTTGATTGCCATATAGAAAAGCTATGAAAAGCCTTCAAGAACGCACAGTGCGAATTAAGAACTCAGCAAAAAAGAAAAGACAGTATAGCTATTATGTGCTATACCGCCTTTCCTTGCTGCCTTTCCTTACTGCCTTACATTAAAATTTCTTCATAAATGCAATATCCTCTCCGGCTGACTTGGGATTCATCTCTTCTCTTAAAAGATACATATCCGGTTTATGATTTCTCAGCCATTGAATGATGGTATCGTATTCGATAACGCCTTCCCCCAGTCTGGCGGGAACATAACCGCGGTTATCATCCAGACAGAAATCTTTTATATGCATGACTTCTATGTACCCGCCTATCTTATCCAGCCATTGGCTCCAGTAAAGCTCCTGGTTTGTATCTTCCGGATATTCCAACAGATTAGAAGCGTCAAAGATCAGACGCAGGTGTTCGCTGTCCTGTACCTGGCTAAATACGTCCAATACTGCTTCCACATTTTCCAGTGGATGCCAGTACACCGGTTCGATAGCCAGTTTGGCATCCAGCTTCTGTGCTTCTTCCACCACACGTTTTATACTGTCCATCATGAAAGGGTACCAGATCTGCTTTTCTTCCTTTGTCAGATGCGGGTATGCCGTTTCCGTTCCTACCACCTTCGCTCCCACTTCTTTACTGTAAGCCAGACACATCTTTAAGGTCTCCACGGCATTTGTACGGATCTCCTCATCCGGATTTCCCAGATCCATATAACATCCAAATACGGGGATTTCGATCTGATGCTCTTCAAATGATTTCCGTATTCTATCCAGATGCTTCAGGGTTATATCACCGTACTGTTCGATTCCTTTAAATGCCTTTGGCAATGCCAGCTGTGCCGCCTGATATCCCTCTTTCTGCAGTAATTCCGCCAAATCTTCGATTTCCATCTTCCCATAGTCATGGGCGCGAACTCCAATTTTCATAGTCTCCTCCAATCACAAACGCATAAGTAAAATTCTAAGTAGTTTCATCTTAATAAACTACCACAACTGATTTTTCTTGTCAAAAGTTTTCTACCCTTTTCTGCCAGCTGCTCTTTTTTTATTCCGCAGCCAGTTTCCTGCAAACCAGAAAATAATTACCATAATCAAACTGGACATACTATTGATAACGATGGAGCCGATGGATGAATTTTTTGTTCCATAAACAGCCAGGATATAGAAATTGCCTAAGGTATTGGTAAATATATTCCCCGGTATCGCAAGCAGGACCAAAAGCGCCAGACTATGCCAAATATTGAGATGAAAAATCCGAATTGCCAGATCTTCTATCCAGACAATCACCAGCCACAAGCAAGTAATGGGTATCCCCAGTTTCCACAGCCAATTCCCTGTGTATTCCACACCAAAATCCTTCAGGGCAAATTGAATAATCATCAGTAATGGTATAATCAGCACCGTAATACATAAGAGTGTTTTCTCCGGCTTAAATTTCTTGGATTTTATACATACATAACCGCATGCCATTGCAAATGCTACGCCTCCCGCTACAATCAGTGACCAGTTAAAGGTTCTGTCGATAGCAAAATTTACGATCATACACACCATAATGCCAATTAATCCAAGGACAGCCAGCCCTCCGGTTATATACCTGAGCTGAGTCCATCCCAGATATTTCTTAAAATTCTGAACTTCCGGAGCAGTCTCTACCGGAATATCTTCGCGCATCTCCTGGTAGATTTCTTTGCAATTTGTACATTCGTTCAGATGTTCTTCAATACTTTCATTTGTTGCCCTGCCTGTCATATGCTCGATATAATTAGGCAGCAGATCTCTTACTATTTCACAATCTAATTTTTGTCCCATTCTTTTCTTCCTTTCACTAATTTCTGTTTTCCTCTGTAAAATGTCACTCTTGCCCATGTTTCGGATTTCCCCAGAATATCTCCTATCTCCGCAAAACTCAGTTCCCCGGTGAGCCTTAAATATATGACTTCTTTGGTCTTTTCGTCAAAATGATGAAGCTGTTTAAAAAGCTCTACCTTTTCGATATTCAGTAAATAATCATTTTCAATATTTTCATACGACGGTATCTCTTCTGTCAGTTCATCCACAGATACCTGCTGCTTTTGCCTTCTTCCAAGTTCCCTGTACCAGAGTCTTTTTGCAATCTGGCACAGCCAGACCGATACTTTACAGTCCCCCCGGAATTTCTCTATACCCCTTGTAGCCTGGTAAAAAGTTTCCTGGGTCAGCTCCTCAGAAATGTCGGCATTATGGGTCAAGCAGAACAAATATTTGTATACTGCTTTCACATTATTTTCATATATCTGTTCCATATCCTGCTTATCCATCTCATTCACCTGTACCGCCCATTCAATCAGTTTGAAAGCCCCGGGCAGAATCGCATCCTTTCGTATTTTTATCTCTCAAACTTTCACCTCCTGTCTATATGTTACACAAAAACCGGATTCGTTACATATTTTTTATGAGTAAATCGTATAACTCCATTTTACCCGGAATCTATTTCACCGTCCAGACATTTTACTGTGATCCTTCAAGGTCCTTTTCGGTTAAACACCTTCTTATCTCCTTTCGTTAAAAAAAAGCAGGTTTTTGCTGAGTTCTGGTTCTTTTGATAATGGCTGGCGTTGCAAAAATATTATTAATCAAGTAAAATAGGCTGTGTAAATATATTTATAATTTTGCCAATATTCATATAGAGCAACATAACTCGTTGTTCGCGTGCTTTGGCAACAGAAAGGACGGCCTATGCCGCAAAGGTAACTACAATGGAACTGGCAAACGGATACCTTGAAATTTTTGCAGCGCTGGTCATTTTTATACTGCTCGTCGGCGTTCGCTGGGAAAAATCAGCCGGCATCCTCGAAAAACGACTGACAGCAATGGTTGCCTGTCACATGGCAGTTCTGCTTTTAGATGCCGCACGATGGCTTTTATATCAGCGCACCGACTTAAATGTGTTGCTGATTTTTTTGTCTGTCGCACCGACTGTTTTAGCGTTGCTTGGAAATTCCATTTTTCTCTGCTTTACGGTGGATTTTTTATCCCAGCGTGGGCCAATCCCCCGTAAAGCCACTATTCCGATGGTCTTTCTTTTTGCATTTGCCATTATCACTTGGACAATATTTATTTTGTTAAACGGGGTTCATAGTGCAGCCAATATGCAGACCAACTATGATGCCATGCAGTATAGCTGGGGCTATTGGGTTGGGCATTTGGGTTGGGCTACGGCGTGTGTCATCGGTCTTGGAATCCTTTGGCACTGTCGGCAAGGACTTAACCGCAAAGAGCTACTGTCCCTTTCCAGCTATTGTGCTTTTCCCCTTATTGCATTAGTCCTGCGATTTTTTTGGGACGGACCGCAAATTTTTCTTTCCACGTCTCTGGCTCTGATTTGGATTTATGCGGTCGTACAGCGTGATCAGCGCCAGCGCTTGCAGGCGCAGGAAAACCAGCTTACGCAAAGTCGCATTGCAATTCTGCTCAGTCAGATACAGCCTCACTTTTTATACAACACACTGACTGCCATTTGCGGACTATGTGATGAAAATCCTAAGGAAGCAAAAAGGGTAACCGCGGAATTTGCAGACTATCTGCGGCACAATTTGGAATCGCTTAGTGTAGGCACACCCACTCCATTTCTTGATGAACTGAAGCATACGAAAGTTTATTTGGGGATCGAAAAGAAACGCTTCGAGGACAAATTGAACATTGTCTATGATATTATGGTGGATGATTTTCTCATCCCAGCCCTGACCGTACAGCCACTTGTGGAAAACGCTGTTAAACACGGTATACGGAGGGCCAAAAAAGGTGGTACAGTTACCATTCATACGGCCGAGAACGCCGATTACTACGAAATAACTGTTGAGGATGACGGCATAGGCTTTGACTCAAGCCAACTGCAGTCAGATGACAAAATGCACATTGGCATTGAAAATGTGCGCGACCGCTTGTGGTCAATGTGCCGCGGGACGCTCACAATTGAGAGTAAAGCAGGTCTGGGCACAAGAGCAATTATAAAAATACCCAAGGGGGATATCAATCGATGAATATTATTGCCGCAGATGATGAAAGAATCGCATTGCAGCTTTTAATCACCTCTATTCATGAGGCAGTACCAGCAGCACATGTGCATGGTTTTAGTTCCAGTGAGGATGCACTTGCTTTTGGGAGTGTAAATCCCTGCGAAGTAGCTTTTTTAGATGTTGATATGAGCGATGTGGACGGCATTACTCTGGCAAAGTACTTAAAGCAAGTTAATCCAAAGATCAATATTATCTTCGTAACTGCCTATAAAAAGTATGCTATCGAGGCTCTTTCTCTCCATAGCAGTGGCTATGTCATGAAGCCTGCCACAAAAGAAAAAATAGAACATGAACTGGAAAACCTGCGCTACCCTGTCTCTATACTGGCAAATCATAAGGTTTGGATTCAGTGTTTTGGAAATTTTGAGGTATTTGCAGACGGAGAACCGATCAAATTTACATACAGTAAAACAAAAGAGCTTTTGGCATTTTTAGTTGACCGCAAAGGAGCGTTCTGCTCAAACGGTGAAATTATTGCGGCACTGTGGGAAGATAACGGGGACAGTGTAAAAAAGAGTTCCTATCTGCGCGATTTGAAAGCGGATCTGCTGGCGACCTTTAATGCGTATAGTGTAGGACATTCTATTCGCAAGCAACGTGGCGTTATGGCAGTTTCACTGGATAAGATTGCCTGTGACTACTATAATTGGATGCAGGGTGACATTCAGGCCATTAATGCCTATCGAGGCGAGTATATGTCCCAATACAGTTGGGGCGAGTTTACGCTGGGCAGCATTGAAATGACCGCAACGACATACTTGCAATAAATTTCCTAAGACAGCCTTTAAAATGCAGTTTAAGGGCTTTTTATTTTTGTATACCGGAAAACCCCGACACTTTCCCGACACTTCAATTTATATAATGGTTAAAGCCACGATGGTAATTTGGAATATATTGCACACCGTGTATCCGTTTTATACAGGTATACCAATACCAGGCGAATCGACGATGTAAACTTCAAATATATCACAGACAGGAGATAACAGAATGGAGTTAATATATGCCAGCTTAGATTTATTCGCAGCTGCGATTATCGGGGTACTGCTTATTGGTTCGTTCTTTAAGGGTGATCATCCTAAGCCATTCGGTAAGAAGATCATTCTGTTGCTGGTTGGTCACCTGGTTGGACTGCTCTGCGACAGTATTCTTTGGTTTTGGGAACCGGAGCGATACCCCACCATAGACATCTCTGCTGCGATTGTGGTGCAAAAGACAGTCCTGTTTCTTGCTTACAGCGTACTTGCTGCAATGACCGTAATCTATACCGATTGTCTAGTGAAATTTATTGAGGAAAAGGCAAAGTGTTCCAAACGCATTGTTCCCTGCATCACAGTAATTTGCATCATGGCGGTTGTCCTTTGGACCGTCTCCCTATTTAACGGAATGTTTTTTACCTTTGACGAAAAGGGAATGTTTGTTTCTACAAAGCTCTATTGGTTCACGCAAGTGACCATTGGTTTCTTGCTGTGTGTGGACGTGTTTTTGATATGGAAGCACCGCAGAGCACTGGGCTGGTGCAATGCCATTCCGCTGCTTTTTTACATTCTGCTTCCAATTGGAGGGTTTTTCCTGTCCTTTTGGTGGGACGTAATCCCGGTTTACATTGCTGCCACCTTGTCCATGCTGCTGATGTTCATAGTGTTCCACCTGGAGCAGGACAAGCAACTCCGAGAGCAGGAACGACAATTTACACAAAGCCGTGTTTCCATCATGCTTTCGCAGATACAGCCTCATTTTTTATACAATACCTTGACTGCTATCTGCGGTCTATGCGACGAAAACCCAAAGGAAGCCCAAAAGGTAACCGCCGAGTTTGCTGACTATCTGCGTCACAATCTGGACTCCCTGACCCAAAGCACCCCCGTTCCGTTTGAGGACGAGCTGCGACACACCAAGGTCTACCTCCGCATCGAGCAAAAACGGTTTGGGCATAGGCTGAATATTGTCTATGACATATCAGTCAGCAATTTCCGTGTTCCTGCGCTGACCATACAGCCAATTGTTGAAAATGCGGTAAAACATGGTGTGACCAAGAAAAAGACAGGCGGCACAGTCACCATTTTCACAAAAGAAAAAGAAGACTGCTATGAAATCATAATCGATGACGATGGCTTTGGCTTTGACATTGGCAATGTGCAGACAGATTCAGATACACATATCGGCATTAAAAATGTACGTTACCGCCTGTGGTCAATTTGCCACGGAACGCTTACAATTACCAGCGAACCTGGAGTGGGCACGGTTTCCACAATAAGAATACCTAAAGGAAGAATGAATGAAGAATTGCGGCAGATAAATGATCGATAAAGGCAGAGGTATCCGTAAGGGGGATCCTCTGCCTTTTCTATGGGCGATGATTTTTGCAAAAGAAATCACTAATCATCTCTTAAATCTGTCAATCGTCATAGTCATCATAATCGTCATGATCATCGTAATCATCATGATCGTCATCCATAAACTCATATTTATCTTCCAGATAATTCTCTATGGTATCTTTATGATTTTCCAATTTATCTAACTTTCTATCCAGAGACTTCATCTGGCGATAGGATAATTTTCCATCATGATATGCATCTTCTATCTGATCATCCAATCGGTCTGCCTTTCGGTCAATTGCATCCAGTTCCCGCTCAAACGTCAAATATTGCTGTCTTGCTCCGGCAGCATCGGCTGCCACTTTTGTTTTCTTTATACGATTGAAAACTTTATTATACTGATTCTTATAACCTTTTATTTTCGCTTCCTGTTTTTTAACGGACATTGATTTTGTCTTATTCTGAACCGTAATCTGGAAGTCAGCTTTTATTTTTGTATTCTTAATCCTTACCGAGATGACCGCACTGCCTGTTTTCATGGCTTTTACTTTCGTATCATCATCTCTTTTTTCCAATACCTTTACCACTTTGGAATCACTGCTGCTCCAAATAATATTCCGGTCTCTGACCTTTGTGCCTCCTGGTAAAATTTCGCTGTCCAGATCCATGGTCTTCCCCACCTGCATGGTATTTGCGTCCGCTTCAATGGCTATCTGCTGTGGTTTTGGTGCAGCGAAAACGGTTGCTCCCATCATAAGAAATGTACATCCCATTAAAAATATTGTCTTTCCCATCTTTTTCTTCATCATAATTACTTTCCTCCATTATCAATCGTCATCATCCGGTTCCTCGTCATCGTCTGAATCATCAGAATGATCATCGTTCCAGTCTTCCTCATCCTGCTCCCGGCTGTCTGCATCATCATCATATTCATCCAGGTCGTCATCAGAATCCTTCCCATCATCACGGTCATCATCAAAATCTTCATCGGAATCTTCCAGGAAGTCATCCTGATCATCATATAAATCGTCCTCATCAGCATCACCCGGATTACCACGTTTTTCTTTTTCCTGACCTGCTGCCGGCTTCTGCTGCTTATTCAGAGTATTATTTGACTCCTCGCTCTCTTCAATGATATCTTCCACATTTTCCAGAATTGATTCATCCGACTCATAACCTTTCATATTTGAAATGTCAATTCCCCTGTTCCGGATCAACTGGGCTAATTCCTGCATGGTCATTTTTGCCGCCTCTTCCAGATTTAGTTCCGGGTCTTTCTTACTTAATTTTAATAAAAATGCCGCCTTTCCACGGGAAATGTCGCATTTGCTGGCAAGCTCAGAAATTTCTTCACTGCCTGTAATCTCCTGGTTATAAATAACCCCTTTAATATTTTTCTGGTCCAGCACCTGCCGGATATCCCCTACTATGGATTGACAGATTTCATCTGCCTTCTTCGTATCTTTGTTTTCCACCGATACCAGTATGGAATTGTTTACCTCGGTAATATAGCCTTTTCTAACCATGGAACCTATAAGTGCGTTTACAGCTGTGTTCAGTTCTACATTATGCAGATTCATATCTGCCAGAATTATCTCACCATCTTTATTAAGAGCCTTCACCTCCATAACCTGATTCTTTCGGTTTGTCTGGATCTCTACACTGGGATTAACATCAATGTCAATGGTGGTGTCGATCTGGTTATTCCAAAAAATACGGATTCCCAATATCAGTACCAGACAGGCAGCTAACGCCGCTGCTCCCCGGAATGCCATCTGTATTCTTTTCCAGGATCCTGCCTCATCCATCAGCCAGTCTTCTTTTTCCAGCCGTTCATTCGGTGATGCTGCCACTTTTTCAAAAACGTCAGGAGTAATGTCTTCTATTGCCTGTTTCAATCCTTCCCCGATCTTTTGCATTTTAAGACATCCTCCCTTCTATGTAATTTCGTAGTTTCTTCATTCCGCGGTTATATTTAGACAGCACTGTAGAAAGGGGGAGTTTTACTAAAGCTGCAATTTCCCGGTGTTTCATCCCGGTATTGGCATGCAGAATAATAATCTGCCGTTCCTCATCCCCTAATATGGAAAATGCTGCTTCCAGCAACAGTTTATTTTCCTTATCCTCTACTGCTGAAAAATCCAGCATATTCTCTAGCTCTTCATAAGGTGATGTCTGAGTATTTTTATCTTTTCGAATCTTCATGTAAGAGAGATTTCTTGCAATGGTAAATATCCAGGCGAGGGGCTTACCCTGGGGTTTATACAAATGTGCCCCTGTTTTGATTTTAATATATGTCTCTTGCAGAATATCCTCTGCATCATACTGATTCTTTAGTATCGATAAAATAAATCCATAGACTGCCTGGTAAGTCTGATGGTACACCGTTTCCAGTGCCTGCATATCACCCTCTGCAATCTGTATGAATAACTCTTCTTTCACAATCTGACCCAGCCGTTGATTTTCATTTTGCTCTTCCGGAATTAAACAAAATAGAATCATTCGTAATCCACCTGTATAAGATTGTCTCTTTCCCTTTCTAATTAGTTAATGCTTGATATAGACGTTTTATTGCATGGAATAAAAAAATTTTGTAATATTTTCCAAATTAAAGATGTTATGGTTATTTTACCATATCAGACCTGCGGCAACAATTGACATTATTCGAACTCGTGAAAGTATTGAGATGAAAATATCCTCCCATCCAGCTCCCGTCTTTATTTCCACAAAAAAAGGACCTTTACCCAACGTCCTTTCGAACAGACATTGGGCATAAGCCCTTTCTTTTTTGAAACATATATATCTTGATTTATCAAACTTTAATCCATGAAAACACAAGCTGCCTTATTCTACTCCCAAATCAATAGGGGGAAAGCGGTTTTCTTTCACAGTTATATCCTGAAACTTATTTCCCCTGCCCGTAATAAGCACCTTCACCATGTTTCCGGTAATAATGTTTATCCTGGAGTTCCTGTGGAGCAGGCTCTACCTGAGCGTTGATGCGTTCGCAGCGGGCAGCCATTTTAGCCACCTCTTCTAATACCACGGCATTATGTACGGCTTCATGACCGTCTTTTCCCCAGGTAAACGGACCATGGTTTTTACACAGAACAGCCGGCATAGCCTTGTAATCATTTTCCTTGAAGTAATCAGCAATCAGAATTCCTGTATTTTTTTCATAAGCATCTTCGATCTCATCTTGATTCAGACATCTTAAGCATGGAACTTCTCCGTAAAAGTAGTCCGCATGTGTCGTACCATAACATGGAATACTTCTTCCGGACTGTGCCCAGCTGGTTGCCCAGGAAGAATGAGTATGTACGATTCCGCCGATTTCCGGAAATGCCTTATATAATTCTACATGAGTAGGCGTATCGGAAGAAGGATTGTACTTTCCTTCCACCTTATTGCCCTCCAGATCCATGACTACCATGTCTTCCGGTTTTAATTCATCATAGGGAACTCCGCTTGGCTTAATTACAAATAATCCTTTTTCCCTGTCTATTCCGCTTACATTTCCCCAGGTAAAAGTAACTAATCCATATTTTGGCAGTTCCATATTTGCAAGATATATCTCTTTTTTCAATTCAGCTAACATATTAATTCTCCTTACGTGCTTCCGCTTTTATGGTTTTCAGGCGCTTCATCACATCATTTGCACCCCGTCCAAAGTAATCGTGTAACGTCTTGAACTCTGCGTAAAGTTTCTTATATGCTTCAACATTTTCCGGAATTGGTTTATAAGTCTTCTCTTCCACTTTTCCCATTACTTTTGCAGCGTCAAAGATAGAATCATATCCGCCGTTTGCAGAACCTGCTGCCACCGCACCGAACATGGCTGCGCCAAGTGCCGGAGACTGATCGGATGCACCGATAAAGATCTCTTTTCCGGTTACGTCTGCATAGATCTGCATCATCATGGGGTTTTTCTTGGAAATACCGCCGCATGCGTACAGTTCATCTACCGGGACGCCTGACTCTTCAAAGGTTGTAATAATCATATTTTTGCCATAAGCAGTTGCTTCGATTAATGCACGGTACATTTCTTCCGGTTTCGTTGTCAGGGTCATTCCCATCATTAAGCCGGTCAGATCCACATCTACGAGGCAGGAACGGTTTCCATTCCACCAGTCAAGTGCAAGGAGTCCGCTTTCACCGATTTTTAATTTGCTGGCTTTTTCTGTAAGCAGCTGATGGATTCCCATACCCTTTGCTTCCGCTTCATCGTAGTAAGCCTTCGGCACACAGTTTTTCACAAACCATTCAAAATGATCGCCTACACAGGACTGTCCCGCTTCATAGCCATAGAATCCGGGAAGAACACCGTCTTCTACCACTCCACACATTCCAGGTACTACTTTTTCCACTTCACTAACCATAATATCACAGGTAGAAGTACCAATTATCATCAGCATTTTATTTGGCTCCGTGATGCCAACTGCCGGTACTGCAACATGGGCATCTACATTGCCCACTGCAACTGCTGTTCCGGCTTTTAGCCCAACCTTGCCTGCCATTTCTTCCGTTAATTCTCCGGCTTTTGCTCCCTGCGGATAAATGTCTGTGCTGAGTTTATCTTCCACCAGATTTTCAATTCTTGGATCCAGCGCTTTATAAAATTCCTTATCCGGATATCCTTTTTGTTTATGCCACAGCGCTTTATAGCCTGCGGTACAGCTGTTTCTTGCTTCTTTTCCGGTTAACTGCATCGTTACCCAGTCAGCTGCCTCCATAATTCTGGCTGCCTGATCATAAATATATGGTGCTTCATCCAGAATCTGCATCACCTTCGGTACTAACCATTCAGAAGAAATCTTACCGCCGTATCTTGCAAGGAAGTCTTCCCCTCTTTCTTCCGCAATCTGGTTCAATTTATTAGCCTGGCCCTGCGCTGCATGGTGTTTCCATAATTTCAGCCATGCATGAGGCTCTTTTTTCAGATCTTCATGGAAACAAAGAGGTGTACCCTTTTCATCAACCGGCAAAATGGTACATGCCGTAAAGTCAATGGACATACCGATCACATCAGCCGGATTTACTCCTGATTCCTTCAAAACAGACGGAATGGTAATTTCCAGTACTTCCAGGTAATCAGCCGGATGCTGCAGTGCCCAGTCAGGACCCAGTTTTGTTCCGTCAGGAAGAAACTCATCCATAACACCATGGGTATATTCTTTTACAGCCTGTGCCAGAATTTCCCCATTTGTGACGTCAACCAATACTGCACGTCCTGATTGTGTTCCATAATCCACACCAATTGAATATTTTTTCTCCATTGTCCACATTTCTCCTTTAACTTTATCATTATTATACACATCGCATATTACAGGCCTGCCTATAATACTGCCATGATTTTCGTTTAACCCAGAGCGTGTTTAAAAATTTCTTTCCGCTCTATCTGTAAAAAACCTCTCCTAAACGTAAATCGCTTCTGAAGTTACGGATATTCGTATCCTTGTCAATATAAACTGCCTCGATACCCATTGCTGCTGCCCAGTCGCCCATCTGCTCTGCATCCAGGTCGTAGGAGAATGCTGTATGATGTGCTCCGCCTGCATAGATCCACGCTTCTGCCCCGGTTGCCAGATTTGGTTCCGGTGTCCAGAATGCAGTTGCTACCGGAAGTTTCGGCATTGGTTTTTCAACTTTCTTGCAGTTTACATCATTGATAATGAGGCGGAAACGGTTCCCCAGATCTACCAGTGATGTTGCCACTCCTTTTCCTTCTTTAGAAGTAAATACAAGGCGTGCAGGATCTTCTCTGTCACCCATGGAAAGCGGATTTACTTTTATCCCGATTGGACCCTCTGCAATTGTAGGGCAAACTTCCAGCATATGTGCCTGTAAGATTCCTTCTTTGCCAGGTACCAGATTGTAGGTATAATCCTCTAAGAAAGATGTACCCTTAGCGTCTTTCACGCCATCCGCCATAATTTTCATAAGACGTACCATTGCAGCTGTTTTCCAGTCACCTTCACCGCCGAATCCGTAGCCTTTTTCCATCAGTCTCTGAATCGCAAGTCCCGGAAGCTGCTGTAAGGAGCCCAGGTCACCAAAGTGTGTTACGATTGCCTGGTAGTTTTTCTCCTCCAGGAAACGTTCAAATCCGATTTCAATACCTGCCTGAACCGCAACGTGTCTGCGGAATTCCAAGGGGTCTCTGCCCTCTAAAATCATTTCATATTTATCATAATACTCTTCCACTAATACGTCAATGTCTCCAGCACTTACATTCTGGACATATTCTGCGATTTCATTGACCGGATAAGCGTCAATTTCCCAGCCAAACTTGATCTGTGCTTCTACTTTATCTCCTTCGGTAACTGCTACATTTCTCATATTGTCGGCTACACGGCATACGCGGATATGGCTGCTTTCCATGATACCCACAGCCGTTCTCATCCACTGTGCAATTCTTTTTTGTACCGCTTCGTCATCCCAATATCCTACGACTACTTTTCGTTCAATTCCCATGCGTGTTACGATGTGGCCGTATTCCCGGTCTCCATGTGCGGACTGATTTTCATTCATAAAGTCCATATCAATGGTATCATAAGGGATTTCCTGATTAAACTGTGTATGTAAATGAAGCAGCGGTTTTCTGTATTCCTGCAGTCCTAAAATCCAGGATTTTGCTGGAGAAAAGGTATGCATCCAGGTAATTACGCCTGCACACTCTTCATCTGCGTTAGCTTCATTGAACGTTTTACGGATTAACTCATTTGTAATCAGTGTTGGTTTCCATACCACTTCAAAGGGAAGCAGACCGGATGCATTTAATTTCTCCACGATAATTTTTGAATGCTCTGCTACCTTTCTCAGACATTCATCGCCATATAAATCCTGTGATCCTGTAGCAAACCAAAACTTGTAATTTTTTGCTGCTTTCATTTTAATAATCCTCCTTAAGATTTTATATTTTTTAATTTTTGTTTTGTTGACTCTCTGATAATTAATTCCGGTTTTATCAGCCGCTCCACCCGGCTTTCCTCAGGGGGAACTTTACGAATCTGCTCTAACAGCAGTTCTGCTGCCATCTCACCCAGTTTTTCCTGTGGATGTGCTATGGTCGTAAGAGGTACCAGACCATTTTCCGATATAATCGAATTATCATATCCCGTAACAGATACATCCTTTGGAACTTGTACGTTCCTTTTTTGCAGGGTTTTAATAACTTCCAGTGCAATCTGATCGTTATAGGAAACCACCGCATCCAGGGGAATCTTCTGCGTAATCATGCGCTCCACCATCAGTACCGGCTTACTTTTCCGGTCTTCGGTATGGAACCAGATTACCATATCCGGGTCATAGGGTATCCCCGCCTCATTCAGAGCCTTAACATACCCCTTATGCCGTTCTTTTCCCTGACTGTCATCTGCTTTAAATACACCGGCGATATGTACATGTCCCGTATCCAGCAGATACTTTGTCAATAAATACCCGCCCATGCAGTCATCCATCAGGATATGCGGTCTTTCTTCCATCTGGGGATACAGCCCCTGGATAAACACATATGGGATCTCATACTCATCCAGCATTCCATACAAGTTCATGTGCCTGCACAGAATCTGACTTTTACTGGGTTCAATAATTAACCCGTCAATATCCTTTGTCAGGATATCTTCCAGTACTTTTGCCTCATTTCCCCGGCTGTTTCCCGTATTTTTCAACATAATGCTGTAGCCGTTTGCCGTCAGCACCTTGTCTATACCCTGGATCAACCTTGGAAAGATGTAATCCGAAATATAGGTGGTAATCACCGCAATATTCCTGGACTTCTTCTGATGTCCCATACGTTCCGAGCAAAAAGTTCCACGTCCATGCTGCGCTGTCACATACCCCTCATTCGTTAAAATGGAGAGTGCCTTACGCACCGTATGCCTGCTGACTTGAAAGGTTTCTGACAGTTCATTTTCTGACATCAGCTTCTCTCCGGGTTTAATCCTTCCGGATAAAATATCATTCTTCAGCTGCTCCATTAACGAAAAATATTTTGTTTTTCCATTCTCTCCTGTCATAGGCACCTCCTTGTATTTATTATATAACTTGTATGCTCATACCTACAAGTTGTTGTTTTTACAAAAATCAAAAAAATAGTGTCTCGAGACACTGAGCGTATTGAAATCATATTTAAATCAAGTTCTGATCAAGTTCTAATATACAAAAAGGGCGCCCTGGTAAAGCATGTTTAAATAGCTTTTCCAGCAGCACCATTTTCTTTCATTCCCTATATTCGATATATTTTAGCTTCAACGCTCTCAGGTAATCCATAAAGCATGTTTGGAAATGTATCCCGCCATCTGCATACGCCACTTCCCGGTTAATCTGCCCCGCATGTGACCCGCACTTGCCTTTAATCTACTGGCTCCTGCCTTTAATCTACCGGCACTTCCCACGCCTCATCTGCAAGCGCCCGAAAACACATTTCCACCTGTTCTCTGTTATTTTTCTCTTCTGCAAGCCCTGGCAGTTCGTCCAGTCCAAAGTATCCGCTTTCGACCGTTTCTATATTTTCCCGGAAAGCACCTCCCACAGCCTCACATAACATAAAGATCTTGCAGATACCATATGCGTACACCGGCTGGTTATGCAGGTTTCTGTCCTGGACTGCAATGAGTTTCACTACCTCAACATCCAGCCCCGCCTCTTCTTTTACCTCTTTTATGGTATTGGATTTCACCGACTGGTTTACATCCACCCAGCCTCCGGGCAGTGACCAGGTGCCATTTTTCTCCTTTACCAGAAGTATCTTCCCTTCCTTAAATATCGCAGCTCTGGTATCCATCTTCGGCGTCTGAAATCCCGTTTCATTACAGAATAAATCTCTCACTTTTTCCATAGAAAAGCCACTTTTTAGGCTCAACATTTCAGCTGCAATTTCCCTGATCCTTTCAAACCGTTCCAAATCAAAGTGATCCTTTGAATACGTCAGTCCTGCCTGAGCGATGAATTGTAATTCAACTGCAAAATCCAGCCATTTTGTATCTGCTCCTGTATCTGTCCTTATTTCTCCATCTTTTTGTCCCATACAATCCTCCGGTTATGTAAATTAATATCTTTTATTCAAACAATTCCCTGGTTTTATCTGCTATTCTGGTTCCAAACACTTCAAATACTGCCTTGTTTTCTTCAAAATTGTCTTTTAATGCCACTGCCCCTAAATGGATAAATGGCTGTCCCTGTGAGGAACCGCCGGAATACAGCAGCATACCGTCTACCATAAGGTGCATCAAAATCGTGGAAATAGCAATATCCGCCCCTCCCTGGGGATAATCCGCAGTCGCAAATGCTGCACCGATCTTCCCTTTCAGATAGGTATTGCTTGTCTCATCCAGCCACTTCTTAATCTGCCAGCATGGATTTGCATGATAAGTCGGCGTTCCCACGACAACTGCCCTGCTCTCCCGGACAAATTTCATGTCTACATGATCAATATCAAAAACCCCTGTTTCTACCTGGGCTACTTTTTTCATGCCCTTTGCAATCATCTCCGCCATTTCCTTCGTCCTGCCCGTCTTACTGTAATAAATAACAGACATTTTCATTTTGTATCTCCTCCTTTATCGAACGGTCCGCAAGTATATTTCCACTCTTATATTCACAGCAGTTGATTCTAAGTTATCGTCTTTTTTGTTTCAGTTTTTGGTTTCAGTTTTTGGGTATAGCTTATTCTATAACGGATTCTTACTCAATGCAATTAAATAATGTATAAAGGGGGGATATAGAAATTGCTGTCTGAAGAAAGGCTTGTTTCAAGTCCGTTCATCAATGAGAAAATTTGAATTAAAAAAATTCAAATTTCAATATTGACACCTGTTAACATATATGGTATTATCCACATATTAACGCTTGTAAACATATAGAGTAATTTTCACATATTAACACTCGTAAATATATGGCGAAATATTAACACCTATAAACATACATAGTATTGTCCACATATTAGCACTTACAATCATTTATTTTGGAATTGGTAACTTTACGTAAAGGAGAAAATAACCATGAAAGACAAACCATACCATCATGGCAATCTACAGATAGAATTAATAGAGAGCGGACTGTCGCTTATACATGAACATGGGCGTGAAAGTTTTTCGTTAAGAAAATTGGCAAAAAGGTTAGGCGTTTCCCCCACTGCTTGCTATAACCACTACGCTACAGCCGAAGATTTGCTGGTTGAGATGAAGAAATATGTTACAAAGAAATTTTGTGATGCCCTAACAGAAAGCATCCATGAGGATGAAATGATGTATGCAGCAATCAGCATGGGCAAAGCCTATGTAAACTTTTTTGCTAACAACTCACATTACTTTTCTTTCATTTATGACAATGAAGATTATCGGATTGACTTAACGGATCATTCATTTGATGGTGATTTTGAACCTTTCCATATTTTTAAGGAAGTTGCTTTAAAGAGTATGGAATGCAATAACATAGACAAAGAAAAATATCATGATAATCTCATCGTCATGTGGGCAACCGTTCATGGATTGGCAGCTATGGCGAATATGAAGGGCTTTCATTGCGAAAGCGATTGGGAAGCGCTTACCGAGAAGCTCCTGCTTTCAAAAATTAATTTGCTTTAATTAAAATAATTTCAATAAGAAAGGAAAAATGAGATGACTATTTTGGAGGCTATGCGGGCACGTCATGCAGTAAGAAGTTACAAAGATAAAAAAATAGAAGAAAGTGTCATAAAGGAATTACAAGCGGAAATCAATAGGTGTAACCAAAAAGGGAACTTATCCATCCAGTTGATTCGTAATGATACGAATGTATTTAAAGGTTTAATGGCAAATTTTGTTGGCTTTCGCGGAGTTTCAAATTATATCGCACTTGTGGGCGAATCCAATGAAAATTCAGAAGAAAAGGCGGGGTATTATGGACAGCGTATTGCGCTAACGGCGCAGCAACTGGGGCTAAATACCTGCTGGGCAGCATCTACCTATAAGAACCAAAAATGTAAGGCAAGCATTGGAAAGAACGAAAAGCTGGTATGTGTAATGGCAATTGGATACGGAGCAACTCAAGGTATTCCACATAAATCAAAAACGATAGCACAGTTATGCAGAGTAGAAAATGATATGCCGGATTGGTTCCGCAATGGCATGATCGCTGTGGCACTTGCCCCAACAGCTCAAAATAAACAGGATTTTTTAATTGTGCTAAACGGAGAAAAGGTTCAGTTTGAAGTAAAAGAAAGCAAGTATAGTAAAATCGATTTGGGAATTATCAAATACCATTTTGAAACTGGGGCAGGTCTATCCCTATAGCATACCACCATCTAACATTTAAACAGGTTATCACCACTTTTTTTCATTGCAAATCTCCCAGACTTCACTATAATATACTATGGCATAAATCATGAGCTGCCTAAAAGGAGATTGAAAAATAATGGATAACAAAAAGAAAAGAATAAGCATGACCATCGCCGGAGTCATACTGGTAGGCTTCAGCATTGGATTATTCAAAATGGCTGTATGGGGGACAGATCCCTTTACCGTATTCTGTAACGGTTTGGCAAACTTATTTCATTCCACCTACGGTATGGTATTTCCCATTGTCAGCGTCGTGCTTTTTACTATTATCTGGATGCTGAACCGACATCTGTTCGGGTTTGCAACCATCTTCACCATGTTTGGCATGGGCATTGTAGTTGACTTTTTCACAAATCAACTGCAGCATATATTTCAGAACCCGGGAATTACCGGGCGCGTTATATTTCTGACGGGTGGTATCCTGATCATGTGTTTTGCTTCATCCCTCTATTTTACGGCTGATATGGGGGTATCTACATATGACTCCATCGCCCTGACACTTTGTGAAAAGACCAGGTTCCCCTTTAAAATATGCCGGATCACCACCGATCTGATCTGTGTTTTAATCGGATTTGCATTAGGCGCGCCTATCGGTATCGGCACACTGGTTACCGCATTTTTTATGGGCCCGCTCATTCAATACTTTAACCGAAAATTTTCGGAACCATTTCTGTATGGACATCCCCTGGGCATAGCGGAACGTCTGAAGCTCCGGTAACAAATAAGAAGAGGAAGGTTTACACCCGCCTCTTCTCTTCTTATTCCCATGCTGACAAAGCCTTTATTCTGTTTCGTCCACTGCCGCTTCCTGCGCTGCCTTTTCAAGCTCTTCCTCAGACACCTGACTGGTTTCATCCCAGTCTACTTCATCCATAATTGCTTTTGCCTGATCAAAGTACGTTTTTCCTACCATAATGTCCGTTCCATAAATAGAGGAACCGGCATAAATTCTGAGATATCCGCCTACCCCTCTATCCTGAACAAGATATGGAATATGATGATCCTCCAGTAATCCTTCAATAAGACCTAATTCATAGTTATTACTTGCAGTACGAAGTAAAATGAGATCACTGTCTTGCTTATTATCTGAATCTTTCTTTCCAAACATATAGATCCCTCCCTTTCATTAGCTAAATGCCATGCCTGACTCCTTATGAACTGTTACAGTTATTATAACATTTCTGATAATAGAATACAATCAAACTTTCCATGGAGGATATTTATAAGATACAACCGATTATCCACTTTTTCTGAAAATGGAATATTTTCTTTTCATTTGCAATTATTTCCTCTGTAACCAGCTTTAAACTATTGCGATATTATTACGAAAATGTTACAATTCTTTTGTACTTAGCTAATACAAATAAAGGCAAAGGAGGATAATAATCATGTGTTTTACAAATTGCGAAGACTTATTAGCCTTTATCCGTAATTGTTTCGGATGTTAATATCATGGCTCTGACATTTTTGTCAGAGCCATTTTTGTTTGAATATTATTTTTGACTTCCAATGGGGATTTCTAAACCTTTTACATATTTTCTTTCCATTAAATGCCGCGCTTTACGATTCTCCACGGTATCAAATATAATAGAAAAATCGTAATCTTCCGGATACATATCTTCTGCTTTCGTCTTAATCTGCAGACGTTTATGATTGACCAGTACTTTTTCTTTCTGAATCTGCACCCCTACATTACCCTTTTCATCTGTCGGCTGATATACGATACCAATCTTTTTCTGGGGATATACCATTACACTGTCTCCCATGCGAAAACGTTCCGAACGTTTTTGCATCTGGCTATTTTTCGTATCTATTGAAGCCGATTTGTTTACGGCTGCCTTTATAATCTGCCCCGAACCTTTATGCCTGTTCTTTTCCTTGGGTATTTCACAAGGTATTTCCTGGTTTTCCCCCTGGGGCACTTGGGGTATTTCATTTTTTCCCTGATTTTCCTGCATCTCATCTCCGTCATTTCCAAATAACCGCTCATC
This sequence comes from uncultured Robinsoniella sp., assembly GCA_900540475.1. Taxonomy (GTDB): domain Bacteria; phylum Bacillota; class Clostridia; order Lachnospirales; family Lachnospiraceae; genus Robinsoniella. Next base: position 218,491 of record UQGG01000002.1, read on the forward strand.
TAAATCTCTTTTCTGCCGGCTTGATTCTTCTTCACGGTTATCCTGACAAATGGAATTTCCTCTGTACGTTGCCTCGTAAGCTCTTTTCAGCATATTGTCTGGCATTCCCAGGCGCTTTGCAATATAGAATGCACAGCTTTCCCCGGCTTCCCCTATCTCCAGGCGGTACAGGGGCTTCAGGCTTTCCTTATCAAACGCCATTCTGGCATTTTGTATGCCCTCTGTCATTTCTGCATATTCTTTCACTTCAGGATAATGGGTTGTAGCTATAAAACTGCAATTGCTGTTTTTCAGCTCTTCCAATATGGAGATTGCAATTCCCATTCCTTCAGCAGGGTCGGTTCCCGATCCTACCTCATCCATCAATACCAGCGATTCCTGATCTACCAGCGCCAAAATATCGATGACATTTTTAATATGTGCAGAGAACGTGGAGAGATTTTCCAGTATGCTCTGGTTATCGCCAATATCACACAATACCTGGGTATTCATAGACAGGTCTGCTTCCTCACAGGGAATATGCAGTCCGCATTGTGCCATTATTGAGAACAGCCCCACCGTTTTTAAAGCTACCGTCTTTCCTCCCGTATTGGGTCCGGTTATGATAATGCCACGGTGATGCTCTCCCAGTTCCAGGTTCAGCGGCACACAGTTTTCCCGTCCAATCAGAGGATGCCTGCCATTTACGATCCGTATTCTTCTGCAAGTATTTATCTTAGGCTCTACCCCCTGCATGGCTGCGCTTAATTTTGCCTTGGCAAATATATAATCCAGCTCTTCTATATACTCCAGATTCAGAAGTATCTCTGCCCTGTATTCTCCTACGCAGGAAGACAGGGTGTAGAGTATTCTGCGTTCTTCATTGCTCAGGGCAATATCTAATTCGCCCAGTTCCGCCTTCAGTTTTGATACACTGGACGGCTCAATGAAATAAGTTGCACCGGATGAGGAGACATCGATTACACTTCCGCTGATCTGCAGCTTATGCTCTCTTTTTACAGGCAGGGTATAGTGACCGTTTCGGTTGGATATAAAGCTTTCCGAAAAGCATTCTTTTTTGCTTTTCAGCATATTGTCCAGCTTCATCCGGATATTATTCAGAATGCGGTCTTTCTTCTTTCTGATTTCCCTCAGTTCTTTCGATGCATAATCATCAATCTGCCCGCTTCGGATACAGCGTTCTATCTCTTCTTTTAATATTTCCAGATCCGCCATCCCGCGACCGTATTCTGATATCTTAAGTCCCATTTCATCGCTCTTTTTCAGATAACGGGTTAAACGTATCCCCAGCACGGCAAAGCGGCTGACCTGTTCCAGTTCTTCTATACTCAGCATTTCCCCTTTATATGCACCCTCTGCAATCTTTTCCATCTGATCGGTAGAGGACAGAGGCGGAGTTCCATCCCTGTCTAACAGAATTCTGGCTTCTGTTGTTTCCTGCTGGCGTTTCCACAGTTCTGCTTCATCCATTAACGGCGACATTTCATCAAATTTTTCTTTCGCCTTTTGTGTTACGGTATATTCTTTTAGTCGATCTATCATTTTGTCAAATTCTAGCATTTCGATATATTTATTCATTTTTACACCTCCTGCATACCACAGACAGTTCTGCGGTACTGCACCTTTTCCTTTCAAATTGTGTCAGCAGCTTCTTTAACTGCTGGCACTGTTATAATGTCTTAATCCTAATTTCCAAAACCAAAGCATCAATGCAGTGAAAACCGCGACAATACCCATTCCGAAAATAATCCCCGGTACCGACAGAGAATTTGTCAATACCTGTGTGGGCAGTGTTGCGATTACCCCATAGGGCAAAATGGCATAAAAGAAGATTTTAAATCCTCTCTGAAAGATCACTCCCGGTATTTTCATACACAGATCCAATCCTGCCTCTTCCAGTTTTAATATCCCTGTAGTGGAAATAATAAAAAAGGAAGTCGTCCGCAGCATAATCTCCAGGTCATAAAACAACAATGTCATAATCGCTATAAACAGAATGTATCCGATAACCTGGATCATACCTATCTGAAATCCTCCAACCGATACCCCATATGCGATTACCCCAACGCTAAACAATATCTGCGGCAAAGTACCCGGATTAACTTTTTCAAATGTGATACGCAGCAGCGGGCTTACCGGTTTAGTCAGATAAAGGTCCATCTCACCGGTTCTCACTTTATCCGGTATGGTCAGCACTCCGAAAAAGTAAACCGTCATGTTGATGGCATCAACCAGTGAAAATGTCCCTATAAAAATGATCATTTCCCCCTGTCCCCAGCTTCCGATCCTGTCTACATTTGAAAAAATAGCCTGAAATACCAGCAACTGTATAAAGAACAGGCTGACATCCACAAACAGAGGACCAAAAAATCCTAACCGGAATGCCATCAGATGTGACATTCTGAGTTTCAGCAACTCTTTTATAAATCTATAATTATTTTTCATATTCCTACTCCATCATATTTTATACGGTATCTGGCAAAGATTACCCTGTTTACAATAGCAAAGAACAAACTCCACCCCGCCAATACCACAATCCCCGTAAAGACCTCATCCTGGCATTTGCCAATCAGAGCCATAGATGGCAGATAGGTTACATAGTAAAACGGGAATAATTTCATAACCATTATGATACCTTCCGGTAGCAGTACCAATGGAATCAGGGCACCGGTAATCAGCGCGATTAAATTATCTTTTACCATGAGAAATGTGCTGATTTCCTGGAATCGGAAGGTCAGTATCCCCAGAAAATAGTTCAGCTGAACCATAAACAGCAGCCCAATCCCTACCAGAACCAATACCGCCAGTATGATCTGCCAGCTTCCTGTTAATACAAATTCAACAGGGAATAACACCATCCAAAGAACCAATGCCCCCAGAATACAGAAACCGTAAAAAACCGTTGTCCCCAACTGCCTTGCAATATAAAACCGCAGCGTTCCCATGGGGAGGATCATGTAGCTGGAAAACGTTCCATTTCTGATCCTGCCGCTGATATCCTGACCGATTTCCCCGGAAGTATCGATCTGGGACAGGAAGGAGCTTATAATATAATAGGACAGCATTGCCGGAAATGTAAATCCTGCAACTTCCTGCTCATTTCCAAAAATAGCCCCCCACAGCAGGTAAGCAAATAATATTTTCGTAACCATAATAATCAATTGGAATACTGTATCTGCTCTCCAGATCAACTGCTGCTTTAAATAAATCTTTGAAACTTCCAGATATTTGCTCAAATTTTTGCCTCCCCGCTTTGATAAATACGTTCTACCACATTTCCCACTTCTTCTTCCTCTACGGTAATATCACTGGGATTATAGGTCTTCATTAAGTACTCCAGCAGATTCCCTGCAAGGCTTTTATCCACTTGTATCACTACTTTATACGGTGTAGAATCCAGAATCTTACAGGAAACAGTCTCCTCCACTTCCACGGAAGCAACAGGATGGTCAAAAACTGCCGTAATCTTCTTAAATTTCTGGTATTGTTCGAATAACTGCTGGGTTTCCCCATCGTAAATTTTCTTTCCGCCGTTTATAACCACCGAACGATGACACAGCAGTTTTATATCTTCCATATAGTGGGATGTCAGTAAAATGGTCGTTCCCTTTTCTTCATTTACCTGCTTTAAAAACTTCCTGATCTGTTTTCCTGCAACGGCATCCAGCCCTATAGTTGGTTCATCCAGAAACAGTATTTTGGGATTATGCAATAGTGCTGTCATCAATTCCAGTTTCATACGTTCTCCCAGTGAAAGGGTACGTACCTGTACATTCATCAAATCCTCTACTCCAAATAGCTGCACAAAATATGCCTTGCTCTTTTGAAAATCATCTTCTGGTATCCCATATATTTCTTTGTAGAGACGAAGAGTATCCTCGGCTGTTAATTCAAAAAACAACTGGCTCTTCTGCCCCATTACAATTGCATATTTCCGCTTGAACTCATTTTCCAGTTTATTCGGCTCAAACCCCAGAACCCTGATCCTTCCGCTTGTGGGTGCAATAATACCGGTCAGCATTTTTACCAGGGTGGTCTTTCCGGCTCCGTTTGCTCCAATCAGTCCTACAAATTCACCTTCCTGAACATCCAGGTCAAACTGATCGACTGCTTTTTTTACCGTATATTCCCGCTTGAACAGCCCCTTAATACTCCCTGAAATTCCTTCCTTCTTCTGATAACGTTTATATTGTTTACTCAATCCGCCTGTCTCGATTACATTCATTTTAATTCCCTTTCTTTTTTGCATAATAAAAGCCCACCGCAAATTCTGCCGTTTTTGTCAGCATCCTTCCGCCGCCAAAAGGCGGCAAAATGCTGTACAAGACGTACTGCTTCGGTGGGCTAGATCATGTTCAGGGAATGGCATATTCCTTGTTTTCAGACACAAAAATAAAGCCAGTGACAAAACGGCCTGATTTGAAACGCACGCCCTTTGTCATGAAAGTTGAAAGCAGTCTGTAAGGCAGAGTGAAACAGGCATTTCTTTATCAAATGCCGGTCTCCGGGTTCACTTATAGCGTGAATTCACGCATAGTTTTAACCCTGGTAACTATTTTGTTACCGCACTCTCATTTACAGACACACTTAACATACAATCTTCCTCGCTTTAAAATTTAACATTTTTATTTTATTAATGAGTTTATTATAACGGATTCAAAGGAATTGTCAAGATGTTTTTTGAACCTTCCATTATTTTCCCGTAAACTGCTATATAGAAAGTTCCTGTCAAATGGACAGCTGTTTACGCTGAAACACTGCCGCGCTTCCCAGAAGCAGTACAACCACAGACAGGCTGAGCACGAGATACATCCACCCCGTGTCCACATTGCCGGTAACTATCCCTACGCTGTCCAGCCAGCCAAAAGGCGTTATCTTCTGCAGCCATTTTGTTTTATCACCGCCCGCACCTCCTATCATGCTTATAAACAGCAGCGCAATGGGTACACCCACTGAAATTCCGGTGCCAAACTTTGTATTGCAGAATACTGCAGACAGGAAATAAGACAACATGGCGATGGCAGTACAAAGCAAGAATGTCACACCCACCAGATTCAAATAGGCACCGAAATCAAAATCTCCAAAGGTATTTAACATAACCGCTCCACTTGCCAGTATTCCCAGGAATAGTACCGCCATTGAGAATACGAGATATATGCCGCGTGTTATGATCAGTGTGCTTCTCTTCACCGGGCATGCCAGCGTGCAGGCGATAGACGTATCATCCACCTGCTTCACAAGAAGTCCGTTTACCTGAATGACGTAGAACACCATGGTAAATGCCATAACCAGAATACTGAAAAAAGTGGATGCGGTATAATTCAAAGGTGTCGTCATATCTGCAATACTAATGGAGAATGCCCCCATATAATCTTTCATGGAACCAAAAAGCTCCCTGACTTTATCCATATCATCCGGATCGATCAGGCTGATTATCAATATTTGGTAAAAACACAGTACTACGAAGAAAATCAAAAGCAGCTTCCAGCTTCTTTTAAACGTATTTTTAAAGATAGTCTTATTCATATTATTTTGCCTCCATGCCATAATAATTTAAAAAGATGTCTTCCAGGGACTGTGCTTTGATATCCAGGCCTGTTACCGTTACCGTTCCCAGCTTTTTGATAAAAGCATCCAGCTCCTCGCCTTTTACATATACCTCACAGCCTGAATCGGTGATTTTCTCCATCTTGAATCCTAATGTCTTCAGCTTATCCATATCCGGCGTCTGTACGATAAATCCTTTCCGTTTGGTTGATTTCAGTTTCTTTACATCTGACTGTGCCACAAGACGTCCGTCCTTGATGATCAGGACATCATCACAGGTTCTCTCCACTTCTTCAAACATGTGGCTGGACATTAATATGGTCTTTCCCTTTTTCTTTTCCTCCAGTATCAGAGAAATAAACTCATTTTGCATCAAGGGGTCCAGACCACTTGTGGGCTCATCCAGAATCAGCACATCCGGGTCGTGCATAAACGCCGTTATAATACCTACTTTCTGCTTCATACCTTTTGAAAAGCGTTTGATTGTCCCTTTCGTATCCAGTTCAAACCTCTCTGTCAGCGCATCCATATATTCATGGTTTTTCAGTCCGCGCAGCTCACACTGATATTTCAGGTATTCCCCGCAGCTCATCCCACCCGGAAAAGCAATTTCTCCCGGTATGTAGCCAAGTGTTCTTTTAATTTCTGCTGCGTTTTTGTAACAATCCAGCCCGTTAATGGTGCAGGAACCCTTCGCTGGCTTCATAAAACCCATTAACGTTCTAATCGTCGTTGTCTTCCCGGCGCCGTTTGGTCCCAGATATCCGGTAACCGTTCCTTCTTTTACCTCAAAATTAATATCGAAGATCCCTTTCCCTCCCGGATATTGCAGTGTGACATTTTTTGCTGATATCATAGGTATTCCTCCTTATACAAATTGTTTTTAAGCATCATCAGACATTCCGTAAATTCTTTCATGATTGAATCAATGTCTACATCCATTCCCGGCATCATGCCTCCTGCAAACCCCTCTGAATATTTCGTGAGCAGATTCAGTACCAGCTCCGGGCGCACCGTATCCTTAAACTTTTTTATATCGATGTCCGACAATGCAAGATTCACCCGAAACTCCTCTCCTTTTTTCATCAACTCCTGTATCTCCGGGCGAACACTGGAATCCGTTTCAAAATATATGGACGTTACAAAGTTCAATAACGACGGGTGTTTTTTTAACGCCGCTATTTTACACCTGACTGCCGCCATAACACGGTCAAAAAAATCTGAAATATGGGGATCAAACTCACGTTCAAATACATTTATCATTTCTGTATATGCCACCTGTCCCAGATACAGGTACATTGCCTTTTTACTCCCGAAATAATGGAATATCATTCCCTTTGATATCCCGGCTGCCGAAGCAATATCACTTGCTGACGCTTTCTTATACCCCATTTTACCAAAACATAAGAAGCCGGCTTCTATAATAACATTCTGTTTTTCTTTGGGCAAAGCCAGAAACTTTTCCATTTCACTGCCTCCTTTAACCTAGAGCGTGTTTTAAAATTGCTTTCTGACAGATGTGCGTCCCAGTTTGTGGGAGATTTGTACCGAATGAAGGGCACATAGCGGGCTATGTAACCTGAATTCGGGGCAAATATGCCGCAAAGTGGGGCGTGCAGATGGCAGGAATGAATTTTCAAACACGCTCTAGTATCTTTCGTTCATATTTTTTTGATTACGCTATACTATAGAAATATAAACCGATTCGGTTTATCATGATGCAATTATATACCAATAAACCGTTTTGGTCAATACAATTTTCAGGGATAAAAAACAGGACCGAACTCCTCATTTATAGAGGATTTCAGCCCTGTGGTTTATATCTGTATTTAACTGTTTCACATGTATCCTTAAAAGCCAGTAACAGCTAAATTACGCCGTCTGTTCCATATTAGATTCTTGCTACACCAGTTTCTCTTGCAACTTTTGCAACAGCTTCTGCTACTGCCTGTGCAACAGACTTGTCCAGTGCGCTTGGAATAATATATTCAGCACATAATTTATCATCTGTAACGAAGGATGCAATTGCTTTTGCAGCTGCAATCTTCATTTCATCGTTGATTTCGCTTGCACGTACATCTAATGCTCCACGGAAGATTCCAGGGAATGCAAGTACGTTGTTGATCTGGTTCGGGAAGTCACTTCTTCCTGTTCCAACTACTGCAGCTCCTGCTTCTCTTGCAAGGTCTGGCATAATTTCCGGTGTAGGATTAGCCATTGGGAAGAGAATTGGATTTGCATTCATTTTCTTAACCATTTCCGGTGTTACACATCCAGGTGCAGAAACGCCGATAAATACATCAGCACCAGTTAACATTTCTTCTAAGGTACCTTTGCGGCAGTCTAAGTTTGTGATCTTAGCCATTTCTTCTTTTTCCTGGTTCATGTTGTCGCGTCCCTGATAGATTGCGCCCTGTCTGTCACAGAGAACTACATTCTTTAATCCCATAGCGATCAACAATTTGATAATAGCGATTCCGGCTGCACCAGCTCCGCTTGTAACTACTTTGATTTCTTCGATTTTTTTACCTGTGAGTTTTAATGCATTTAAAAGTGCTGCAAGTGTAACTACAGCTGTACCATGCTGATCATCATGGAAAATCGGGATATCACAGCAAGCTTTTAATTTTTCTTCGATTTCGAAGCAGCGTGGTGCGGAAATGTCTTCCAGATTGATTCCGCCGAAGCTTCCAGCAAGTAAACTTACTGTCTTAACAATATCATCAACTTCTTTGGAACGAATGCAAAGCGGAATTGCATCTACATCACCAAAAGCTTTGAATAATGCACACTTTCCTTCCATAACCGGCATACCTGCTTCCGGTCCGATATCCCCAAGACCTAAAACAGCAGTTCCGTCTGTAACAACAGCTACCAGGTTTGAACGTCTTGTGAGATCATAGCTTAAGTTTACGTCTTTCTGGATTTCCAGACAAGGCTGAGCAACACCCGGTGTATATGCTAAAGATAAGTCGTCCTTATTTTCCAATGGTGCACGGCAGATAACTTCAATCTTACCTTTCCACTCGCGATGTTTTTTTAATGATTCTGATGCGTAATCCATTTTTAATTCCTCCTAGATTGTCTCTTAAAATTCAAGAGTTGATATTATATTTTTCAGCACGTTAGCGCTGTTTAATAACTTCTCTACTTCTTCCTCTTTTAATTGAGGCTCAAGTGTCTTTACAAGACCTGAACTGTTGATGATGCTTGGAATACTTAAGCATACATCTTCCATTCCATACTGTCCGGTCATAAGACTGGATACTGCCATTACGGTATTACCGCCGCGCAGGATATTATCGCAAAGATAACGTACAGACATAGCTATTGCATAGTTTGTGGCACCCTTATTCTGAATAACTTTCGCTCCGGATTCTCTCATATCTTTTTCCATAGCCGCTAAGCTGTCTTCCTGGATAAATTCATCTTCAAATCCTGCTGCTTTCTCATAAGCATCAATTGTCATACCTGCAATGCTGACCAAAGACCACGGAACTACGGATGAGTCCCCATGTTCTCCTAAAACATAACCATGAACATTTCTGGAACTGATTCCCAGTTTTTCTGCTACGATAGAACGTAAACGGCTGGAATCAAGAAGTGTACCGGATCCAATTACCTGATTTGGTGAAAGATTCGTAACTTTTAATGTTGCATATGTAAGAATGTCTACCGGATTACTTACCAACACATAAATTGCATTTGGCGCATATTCGGCAACCTGAGGCATAACACTTTTGATTATGTCAACGTTAGACTGTGCAAGTTCGATTCTGGTCTGACCTGGTTTTCTGGCTCTGCCGAGGGTTACGATAACGATATCGGAGCCTGCCACATCTTTATAATCACCTGAATAAATATTCACTGAATTTGAGAATGGAGTACCCTGGATAATATCCATTGCTTCTCCTTCTGCTAACTGTTTTGCAATATCAACTAAAACAATTTCAGAACATACGCCGCCAACGGTCAGCGTATAGGCGATGGAAGATCCCACTCTTCCTGATCCCAGAATACTAATTTTATAGCTGTTACTCATCTGTACTTACCTCCACATTTTAATGTGAAGATAATAACACATTTAGAAATTTTTTACTAGTGCCTTACAGTATTTTCATATAAACTTTACACAAATTTTACAATTCACTTATACCACATTTTTAGTTACAAATCAACTATGTATTTTTATACACCCCAAAAACAGCGGGAAAATAGCCATTATTCTATGTTATGTAAACAAAAAAAGCAGAAGAATTTTCTACCTCCTGCTTAGTCAAACCATTTTATTTTTTTATATTTTTTTGGATTCTATTTTGTTCCCATTTCCAGGACGCCACACCGGATATCACTGCTATTACACCACTGATCAGCAGCCCCTGATTAATACCAAGCCAGGATGGGATGGGGATCCCCTGTGCTCCGCAATAAGCCCCTGCTATAAACACAACTTCCATAAGGTTAAAATATACCAACGTCCCAATGTTCATACCAAATACACCTTCCCTGGATGTTTTCTGCTCTTCAGATGTTTTTTGTGCCTTAAACACTGCTTTGAGAAACAGTCCCATAAATCCTGTTAATATGGGCAGAATCAGATAAATAAATTTACTGCCGTAACTGTCCGCTTCCCCCAGGGCATTCCAGTGGACTGCAACTTTAGCCGGCAGAAAAATGATTGCTGCAATGGCAAGAATAAACGGGACAGTCATCAAAGCTGAGAATATACGATTTTCCAGTTTCACAGCATATCACTCCTTTATTCAATTTCTGCCCCTATTATATCCTGCTGCGGCGTCGTTTTTCAACAGATATTGCCAAGATACAGTTTATACTGTATGAAATACATTGTTCTTCCGATACAGCATCTGTTACGATGCACTTTCCTGAGCTGAATCGCTGCTTCCGCCTGAGAAGAAATCTTCTTTCATGCTATAATGTTCTTTTACCCGGTCTTTCGTATTTTCGATTCCATATACTTCAAAGCCAGTCAGATCCCCGTTTTTATCGCGTGTGGCAAATACATCTACTTCACCGCTGTTCCCACTGGACATGGAACCGCTAAAACTTTGACCATCCCATACTCCATCCTCAAAATAACGGACCTTTTTCCCATTATAGTAATATTCCTGGTCTTGATCGTCACTTTTTAAACCATTTTTTTCGTATGCTTTTACCGTTTCATCTGCTATTTTCTGATACACATGGTCTAACTGCAGATAATATCTGCGCTGGATGGATGCTGCTTCTTCAAAGACAGAATCCCATTTTTCATAGTCCGCATCATATTGATCAGCTCCATATGTGAGTGCATCCAGGTTATAATAGCAGTCATCCTGTATTGTACTCAATTTATCACATATTTTCTGCATAGCGGTTGCCAGACTGTCCAATTCACTGCGAAATTTTGAATTGCTCCAATCTTTTACCTTTATAAGAAGCTCCTTCCAGTCAGCTTCCTTTTTCTCCATTTCGGCTTTCTGTTTCTGGAATGCCTCATTTACTTCCTGAAAAGATTTTTTTAATGCTTTTTTTCTGGTGTCATCTCCTTTTATGTCTTCCAGGGCACTTTCATACTCAGCACTCACAGCAGTATCTGCCGCATCTAATCCTGAAACCGACATCTGTTTCATCCAATATGCGTCTGCGTCTCTGGCTGAGCTGACTTCTCCCACTGCACTGGTTTCATTTACTGCACTGACTTCACCTGCCGGACTGGTCTCATCTATCGCAGTGATTTCACCTGCTGCACTGGCTTCATCCGCTGCAACAGCCCTCACTGCACAGATTTCATTGACCGTACTGACTGCCCTGGCCGCTCTTGCCCCCCGGGTACTATAGGGGCTGACTTCACTGACTGCACTGGTTCCATAGGTCCCGGCTGCTCCATCACTTGCTGCAGCTTCATTTTGTCCGGCTGCAAATGCTGTCACTGCCATCCCAGCCAAAACAACAACTCCACAGATTCCTCCGATTACTTTGCCTGCATTTTTCACTTTTCCGTTTTGATTATCCGGTCTTTTCAATTCGATGGTTTTGTTTGTTTCGTCGATTTTCTTCATTTTGTTGATTTCCTCCATTTCGTAAGTTTCTTCCACTTCGATGATTTCTTATATTTTGTTCTATTGCAATAGAATATCTTGTTTTCATTCTACTATGATAGAATAAATTTGTCAACATTATATTTTTTACTTCCTCCACTTAACGGAACAAACCTCTCTCTGTTCTTTGTAACGCAGAAAAGAGGCCCCTGCAATCACTGCAGGAAGCCCCTTCTCATCTTTGATTATTTATTATTAATTTTAACCTTTTTTACACTGGAATAGCTGCTGTATATTTTTTTGCTGCCGACTCTCTTGTATCTTTTGATTTTGAAACGGTAAGTCGTTCCTTTTTTGAGCCCGGACTTTTTCAGGCTGGAAGCTGATTTGGATTTGGAAGCAATCTTAGTATATTTTTTCTTATTTTCAGCCTTCATATAAATCTCTACTCCATCGCACCTTGATGTTTTCTTCCAGGTAATCTTCACCTTTTTACTGCCGGCCTGGCTTACTTTTAACGATGGTTTTGCAGGTGCGCTTGCCGTCTTCAAATTGTCGGAAAAACTGCCTTCTTTTACTTCCGAACCGATTTGATTGTATGCCTTTACTCTATAACTGTAATTTGTTCCTTCTTTCAGTCCCGTATTTTTATAGCTGGTAGAAGTCGTGGTTTTAATCTTTTTCCATTCATTCCTGCGGCTGTCATAACGGTATACATGGTATCCTTTGGCATTCGCAGCCTTTTCCCAGGTAATTTTAATACTCTTGGTTTTATTGTAAGACGTCTTTAAGCCTGTTACTTTGGCTGGTACCTCCACAATCTGTTTCCAATGGGCATATACCGTTATATTAGAGGTGACCCTGGTGGATGACGTAAACTGTGCACCACCGTCCGCTGCCGTAAACCATCCCAGGAACTGATAACCGCTTCTGGATGCAGTTGGCAGAACGGATATCACGCTTCCCTCATTTACGGTTATGCCTGATGTACTGGTGTTGCCGCCATTTCCATGGAAGTTCACCACATATGTGGGAATGGGCTTTTTGCCCCAGACTGCAGTAAAGGTAATATCCTGGATCAATCTATACTCGCTGCCAGGCTGATAGGTGTTCATACCATCGTTCCATCCCTGGAACACAAATCCATCTCTTGTATAACTGTTTTCCGGAAGGATAAAGGAACTTCCCGCCAGAACGGTTACCGGTTCCGGAGATTCACCCGTAGCGCCGTCTCCTCCTTCAAAATATGCTGTCACTTCAGTCTCCGGAACATCACTGATCCATTCTGCCGTAAATACGGTATCCATGCCCGGAATATGATAAGTATCACCCGGCTGATAGATGCCGTTTCCGTCATTCCAGCCGTTAAATGCAAATCCTTCTTTTACAAAAGTATTGTCCGGTAAAGTTACCTGTGCCCCTTCTTCACCGGTAATGGAAACCGGTGCCTCACCAAGTGCTCCTTCACCGCCTTCAAAGGATAATGTATAAATCTCCGGGATTACTTCCTGCCACTGTGCCGTAAATATAACATCATAGGATGGAACCGTATAAGAATCCCCAGGCTGATAAATTTCATCACCATCTGCCCATCCTGTAAATGTGAAGCCCTCTCTTGTGTAGGTATTATCCGGAAGTGTGATCTGCTCCCCTTCCTTAGCTGTCATGGATTCCGGTGCTTCTCCCACTGTTCCTTCGCCGCCTTCAAAACTCACACGGTAAATCTGTTCTTCCTCATCCGGAATAATCTCATACACATAGAATTCCGCAGCCGAGATAAATTTGTCATTACCGGAGTCCCCTCTGGTGGACGTTGCCCGGATTTGAATTCTTCTGGCATTTAAAGTATTGAATACCACTTCTTTTTTAGTGTCGTTATCACTCCAGGTTCCGGTACCTCCCGGCACTTCCCTGAAATCATCCCCGTTTTCCGTAGGGCTGTAATAAAGCTTGTATCCCAGGATTCTTCCATTGATGTTATTTGATCTCGGTACATATTCCAGTTTGCGGAGAATGCGGTTTTTACCCACATCAATGGTAAATTCATTGCGGACATTTCCCGGAATATCCGGTTTCGCCGCTGCACTTCCCGACCAGTTGCTGTGCCAGTAGGTAGTTTCATTGCCGTCTACTGCCTGGTCTGCATTGCCGTCGGTACCGCTGCCTTCCTGGCTTCCCGCCGTGGCGCTTAATTCACCGGAGTTGATCTTGGTAAGTGTTCCCTTGATTACAAGGGCATTCACTGCCTCGGCAAGCTCCGCCAGTTTTTCATCCAGTTCTTTCTGTTTTACTCCTTCTTTACCCAGTGATTCTTCTGCCGCAGCGACAGCCTGGGTTACAGCCTGGTAAGAATCTTCTGTGTACAGCTTAGCATCCAGTTCTTTTGCTTTGTCCACTGCTTCCTGAAGCTCTGTCCGGTCAGCCGGTATATCTTCCAGTTTTTCAAACGCATCGGTAAGTGCCGACAAGGCAGCTGCCACCTCATCCTGGGAAGCTTCTGCATAACCGATTACACCTTCTGCGTCATCAATGGCATTTTTCAAAGCAGCATAGCTTTCTTTGGTGTAGTATTTTCCGTCAATCGCCAAAGCTTGTGTATATTTTTCAATTAAGGAAGACTTATCTGCCGGTATCACAGGATCCGGCTCTGCCGTTACCAGATACATCTCATGGAGTTCCGGTGCTGTTTGGCTCCAGGATATTTTTATCTCAAATACATTACTGACATCCTGTCCCAAATCCTCGAATACGTTCAGGCTCTTGTCCAGTGTGCCAATGCTCTTCCATGCATCTTTGCCGTAACGTACGGAAACATCTGCTTTTGAAATGGTATTAGGACTTTGCAAAATGGTAATGCCTGTCACATTGGTATTGCCTGACACCCGGTAAGTAAGGCTTCCTTCTCCTTCTTTTTTAGAGGATCGATAGGTTGTAGACACGTCATTATCGGTAAGATAAGAGGGGCGGTGTCCTTTTTCTTCCACATCGGTAGTCACAAATGAAGGGTTATTTTCCACGGGTATATACTCGTTGTCATTGATCTCAATCTCATTAAAACGGATCCATCTTGCATTATAATCTTTGGTCACTGATATCTTAATATATCTTGCATCCTGATTTACCGGCTCTGCCGTTGATAACGTGTAATAAGAAATTTCGTGATCCGGGAAACATTCATCAATCGTTACCTGACCCGGATCTTTATCCGGATTGCCAATTGTCAGGATATCGGTCCAGTTTTCCAGATCTGCAGAAACAGATATCTTTCCATTGCGGATAAAATCCACTTCACTGTCATGCTGTACCATTTTCAGTTTTTTCAAAGGAATTGTCTGGCCCAGGTCATAGATAATATACTGGCCTTCCTTCTGTGATACACTGAAGTTTGCCTTTGTGCTCCGGTCCCCGTCTACTGCCTGATCCCCATTGGTAATAGCCGATGCCTGAATATTGGACTCCATAAATTGGGGTGCTGCAATTTCTTTTGATCTTATGGTAAACCGAGACAGCTGGAAAGTAACCGGATCCTTGCTGCTGTTGATGAGGCGGATATACCTTGCATCCAGTCCTCCGGTCAGATTGCCGGGATCCACTGTCTGCCATTCGGTTCCGTTGACAGAGGCTTCCATCGTCAGTTTATCCTGTTGGGTGTACGCTGCATTTATTTCCATTAGATTTCGGATTCTGGGAAGCATAATACCCAGATACTGGTTCTTCCCAAGCGTAATATTACGGTCATTTACAGCTAAGTCAGCTGTATCGGCTGTAGTAGTAACACTTCTTCGGCTTAAAGATGCCACATTTGTATAGGCTACTGTGGAAGGCAGCACTTCACCTTCGCTTACCGCAAATTCCCGTACCGCCAGCCATTTCCCTGTGGCTGCCTTTGCTCTTACTCTCACATATCTCGCCTTAATTCCAAGCTCTTCCGCGTTAAAATAAATATCCCGCTTATCTTTATAAGACTCCAGTTCCGTATAGTTTTCTCCATCCAGGGAATATTCCAGTACAGCACTTGATATCAGATCTGACTGCGCCGTAGTGGTTCCACCCTGGAGGTATTTAATGGTTCCAAGGGTTACTTCCCTTCCAAGGTCAAGACCCAGCCAGCCCCCTGCCGGAAAAGAATCATTTGGCGTAGTTTTGAACCAGGCAAAGGTAGTATCATCCTTATCGGTCGCCTTTTCTTCTGTATATTCATTATAAGTGCCGTTAATCCCGTCTGATTTCATCAGTTCTGCATCCAGCGGCACAAACGGTCTTGTCTTATCCGCATTTGGATTTACAACGCTGTTTACTTTTGGACCTAGTACATCAGACATGTTCTTCACAAATGGAATCAGGCGTTTTGCCCCTGCTTCTACATTTGGGACAGCATCGATATTTACCACCGGACATTGTCTGGACAAACCGTAGTAACTGGATGCTTCCGAGAAGTAGCTCCATACATTTTCATAGTCATTATTTTCATAGGCGATTGCTGTATTGATATAATTGATTGCTGCTTTCGCCAGATATCTCAGGGAATCTGTCCAGGGTGAAAGCTGTGCCTTAAGGTTTTCATTTTGGGAATCCCGTTCAAATGCATCTGCCGCATCTGCTATTTTCTGGAATTCTTCCACCAGACGGCTTCCCTTTTCCTGAATGGATGCCCCGGATTGATACAGGGTCATAAATTCTTCCAGCAGTGGTGCCAGTTCTTCCGATTCTCCCAGGACCAGTCCATGCCCGTTTGGTGCCGGATCTGATAAATGCTTCGCCATGGTATGTAACGCCTGGGAAGCGTCCGGTTCCACGTATTTAAAGGAATCCGCCCAACTCTTGTCCCGATTGAAGCCCTGAATGTTCCAGGCATAATCAGCAACTGCAAAAATCGCAACCTTGGATGGCTCTGACTGCTGCATCGGATTGGTAATTACACCTGCCAGGTTTGTAACATCTGTATTGAGCATCTCGCCCTTTCCCATGAGCATGCGCACTTTATTAATATCATTTACCGGCCAGTTCAGCCAAAACAGCGGTTTTCTTCCCGCCTTTGCATCGGATGTAAGGCCATTTACAAACCCATCCACCGTTTCTTTTGTAACATGTCCGCAGACACTCTGCCCCGTCCAGAAAAAGTCTACATCGTCGTTCACCAGTTGATTTGCATTTCTTAAATTGGTCCAGCTGTATCCTGCAAAAGCCCAGTTATATTCCGGCGGGCAGTAGAGAATATCTTCTACATCGTTTTTACTCTTGCACCAGTCCGTCAGATCATTGAGCAGGTTGGCAATAAGATTTACGGACACTCCGCCTGCATCATCTGCCAGCACCCCAAAACGGCGTACTCCTGCATCATAGAGCTGCTGGAATTTCTTTTTAATGGTTGCCAGACTGTCATCATAATTGCTCTCCGTAATACGGTCACTCATAAAAGGATGGATGGTCCAGACAAATTCACACTTGGATTCCCTGCCTACCTCTGCCATCTCTCTGATTTCAGCCAGTTTTTCTTCCGGATACATTTCTCTCCATTTGGAATTGTGGTAGGGATCATCCTTTGGAGCAAATACATAAGCGTTGCATTTGATTTCCCCGCCGAATTTCATAAGATTCATGCGGTCTTCATTGGACCAGGGCAATCCATAGTACCCTTCAATAAATCCCCGCAGCCCGGTGTCAGAAAAGTCTGTAACCGTAAAATTCTGCAGCTGTTTTCCAGTGATCTGGCGCAATACCATTTTCAGTGTGGATAACGCATAAAAAGCAGCATTGGTATCTTTCCCAACGGCTGCAATGGTATTGTCCTGCGCGGTTAACACATAGGCATCTGTCTGATTAAAATGATCATCCGTAACTGCCGTATGGTCTGCGGCAAACTGGTCCGCAGCATCTTTCGGTCCTTCTGAGCGGTGAATGCCTATCAGTAAATTAGTTTTCCCACTAGCGGATGCATCCGTAACCACATGCGTTACATTTGCAGTCTTCAGAACATCGTCCACTTTATCTTTTGTTGCCTGGTCTATACCCTCACCAAATATAACATTTACTTCATCTGACAGCGTAAAACTGCCATCCGGATATTCCACGTCATGAGGCGTGGGATATATTTCATATGCTGCGTTTTCTGCAGCCGATACCTGAAGCGTTTCAGAAATCCCACTTAGCTGCACCGATGTCATGGTCATTACAATAATCAGTAAAAAACTAAGTGCTTTTCTCAATCTTTTCATTCTTAATCCCCCTGTTTTATCGATTCATCTGCCGGATTTGTCAAATAACCCTGTCCGAAACGTGCCTGAAGGTATAAAATCACCTTCAAACACGCCCGAACCCTTTCATGGATTATTTTTTAACATATCTGACATCTTTAGAAATGTTTGCTTTTTTCAGCAATTTTTTATAGCTGCTGTATTTTTTCTTTGGTACCGTAACTTTTATCTTCTTATCGGTGTTCTTAAATGCATTTTTGCCAATGGATTTTAATACCTTTGAAGAAATCGTCACACGATTTAATTTCTTGCATCCCTGGAAACTTTCTTTACCGATTTTCTTGATATTGCTTCCAAGTGAGACTTTTTTCAGCTTTTTCTGGTTCTTAAATGCCTTATCGGATATTTCGGTAACCTTGAAGGAATAGCCGTTTAATTTGACGGTTGATGGAATCTTGATACTGGTACTGTTCTTTTTAGCAGGACGCCATACCGTCACGGTCCTTGTTTTGGATGTGGAAGCAGTTACCTTATATTTTACACTTCCCACCTTGTGAGTGCTGCCTTTTTTCGGAATCGGTTTTACTTTAACCAGTTCATTTCTGGCTGTATTTAATGCCTTGTATGCCTGATCCACAGTTGCCTGCGTTGCTTTCTGGTCATTTATTACATTTGCTGCGGTTGCCAGCGCACCGGAAAATTTCTTCCAGGAAGTGCCGGTATAATCAGAAGCCTTTAAATTCTTACAGGTTTGATAAAGATTTTGCAGCGCTGTTTTGTTTACCACCGGCTTGGGATCTTTTTTCTTTAATGCCGCCAATGCATTCTTTAAGTCAGCGGCAGCCTTATTTACCTCTTCCTGTGATGCCTTTGAACTATCCAGTACATTCTTTGCTTTTGACAAAGCATCCTTAAATGCACGGAAGCTTTCATCTGTATAATCTCCCTGGACTTTATCTTTATTTTCGTTATAAAGTTTCTGCAGGGCGGTTTTGTCTACTGCAGGCTGGGGATCTTTTTCTTCTAACGCAGCCAATGCCTTCTGTAAGTCAGCGACAGCCTGTGTGATTTCTGCTTCTGAGGTATCCGGATTGTTCATAATTCCCATTGCCGTATCGTATGCCGTTTTAAATGCGTCCCAGCTCTCCTGGGTATATTTCCCGCGCAGGATCCCGGATGCATCCGTCAGCAGTGCCCGAAGTTCTCCCTTTGAATCCGGCTGATTCAAATTGATCTCCGCTGCCGAACCAAAGCCGCCTTCACCTGAAGTAACCTTAAATTGTACGTATCTGGCATCTACCGGATCAAAGGATATGGTTTTGGAGGTATTGTCAGACGGCAGTGTTCCTTTTGAAACCTCCTCATAATTGCTTCCGTCCCGGCTTATCTTTATCTCGTATCCGGTTACAATACCGTTTATTCCTCCGCTTTGACGGGGCAGATATACAAATTCATGAATACGGTTTACCTGATTCATATCAATGGTAATGGTTGCCGGCAGATTTTTCATGGAAGGCGAATACTGAGTATGCCAGATTGTTCCCGGATTACCATCGAATGCCAGTGATACAGGTCCCTCATTTCCATCCGATGTCAATGCCTGCTCATTGTCAGAGGATACGGTCCAGCTACTGGTTGGAATTTGGGAAGGATCGTTTATATCATAGCTCTTAGTTACGCTGACATTATCAATGTACCCCTTAAATGCATTTGTTTTGGAACCAATCCTTTCAAGCGGAAGCACAAACGAACTGCTTGAAATATTGGTCTTCTTTACCAGTCCTTTATTGGTGAAAGAACCTTTTGCTGAGGAATTAAAAGTCCCATTTACATACAAATCTGTCTTCTGGGGAGTTACACGCAGAATCAGATTATAGGTTTTTCCGGCTTCCGGAATAAAGTTAAATTCATATTCATACAATTCCTGGGTATATCCCAGTTTGTTGTTCTCCAGAATACGGATATCATGTGTACCGTATGGCGAATCTTCTTCGAATAGGATCTGTCCGGGCTTTACTTCATCCATTTTAAGGGTAAAGGAAAGCATATTTCCGTCTGAGCCCAGTTGTTCAACCGGAGTGGCTGCATAACTCTCACCGCCGCTTATTTTTAACATACTGCCGTTTAAATTCTCAGCCTGTCCTACATTTACCAGATCGGTCAGGTTTCTTCCATTGGCACTGCTGTCATCTCCTATGCCGCCGTCAAAATTATAATCTGCGTATACGCCGTCTACATCCGTTTCTGTGGAATAGGGGTTGGAATTAGGTGCTGTGGATATCTGAGATGCCAATGCATCAATGCTGGCAACGCTGCCCTTTTCCTTGCCGTTTGCCCAGCATTTTTCGGACATCAAAGCAAGGGAATCGAAGAATCGTTTGAATTCATCTGCTTCCGTCATTCCGGTTGCCCTTTTGTCTATATTGTCATTCCATATAGCATAAGCGGCTCCTAACATCTGCTTGTCCCCGGCGGGAATTGTGGTAAATCCACCTTTTACTGCTACCCGGTTCGGCGAAAACTCATTAAATATAGAATTCTTATTCAGATAATCCCCGTATGCCCCCCGGCTGCCGTTTCCGCTGGGTACCATATACAGATATTCATCCTGGGTATTAATCAGGTCATATCCCATATCATACATTTCTTTTCCGTCTGCCCAGGATCTTGCCCAGAGATTGATCTGCACATCTTCTACTGCTTCCGGTATAATCTGTGTAATCGGATTGTCTTTTAACCAGGTAAGTCCTCCCCAGAAACGGACGGTATTGGTTTTTTTCACATGGGGAATCAGCTGGTTCAGCAGGTTTCTGTATGCGGTCGTACCTGCTTCAAATTCATCTGCCCCCACATGGACTACCGTCTGGGAATCAAAGGTGCCATCTTTGGTATAGTCATCAAAGATTCCCTCTGTAAAATCAATCACTTCCTGTCTGGATATATCCAGATGATCTACGATTGAACGTTCCTTAAAACGTGGATTCCATCCATTTACTGCATATTCCGGGAACACTTCCGTGATTCCCATGGCATGTGCCGGTACATCCAGTTCCGGTACAATATTTACTCCGTAATTTCTGGAATTCTGAATAAATTCCTGAAACTCCTGTTTGGAATAGTGATAATCGTCGGATGCCAGGGTCTTCCCTTCCTCATTTGCAATGGAAGACTCTAAGCGGAAACCGCTGTAAGCGTCATATGCATCAGCAGGGTCAGGATCACTGCTGTTCTGGTAGTCCTCCAGGAAGATGTAATTATCGCTTAGATGTACCTGGAAATCATTCATTTTGTACCATGACATATTTTTTACAATGTCTTGCAGCATGTCCATGGATACCGGTTTTCGCCCCACATCGTATACGAATCCCCGCACCTTGTATTTGGGATAATCCCGAGCCTCTCCACAGGGAAGTGTATTTCCGCCGCTGCTTAGCTTCAACGCCTGAAGAATGGTTCTGGTTGACCAATAAGCACCGGTTGTATGAATGGCATCTACCAGAACCGAATCACCGATTACCAGGTGATACCCCTCATCCCCCATCATGGTGTCTTCACTGCCAAGCCGGAAATAAAAATCACCTGCTTCCGGCTGCCCGCCTGTCACAACCTCCAATTTTTTACCGGTTATATCTTCCAGATCTTTCTGGAATTCCGTGGCTGTGGAAGCAAGTTCCTCTGACGCAATGACTATCCTTGCATGTTCCGTCAGCGTGAAGTTCTCTGTACTGTCGCTGTACCATTCGGTAATCTCCGGAATGACCTGCGGCTTTTCATTTCCGGTACTGTTGTCATGCAATCCCGGGATACTGATGGTATATTCTTCGGTCAGTGTTTCACCGCCGGTCAGATTATTCTTCATTTTCAGGGCAAGTTTTACATCTTTTGCAGTCAGGGGCTTATGTACTGTCAGGTCATCAGCCACAATCTGCTCCAGATCCGCTCCGTTGCTGGTAATGGTAAAGCCTTCTTTTTCGGGAATTTCCACCCGGTTTGTATCGGGATTATACACAGGTACAACCGGTGTTTCATCCGGAAGCGGCTCGGCATACGCCTCAAATTCCATGACGGATACATTATTCCAGGTAATTACCTGGCCATCTCTGTTAGCCCCTTCTGCATTAAACTGGTCTATCAAAAGACGCAGGTGTTTTGTCTCTACTTTCGTATCAAAATTAATGATATCCCGGAATTTGCCGGGCAGTTTTGTGAACTCTTTTATATTCGTCCAGTCTGTTCCGTTGTCTGATTTCTGGATACTGTACCTGGTAGCATTTAACCGTTCCCATTCCACTACTACAGAACCAATGGTTTTAACCTCCCCCAGGTCAAAGCTTAGCCATTTCTGCCCATTTGTGGTGGTGCTGGACCAGCGTGTACTCAGACTGCCGTCATTTGCTTTATTTGCCGGAAAATCTGCCGTTTCATTTCCGCTGGATGCAGCTTTTGTATTCAGTGCCAGATTCTGAAGTCCGGCTCTCTTATTTGCTGTCTGTTCGTCTGTTTCTCCATTTTCCAGAGTTTTATCTTTTGTGTTTGATTTATCTTTGGCTTTGGTTTCACCCTCTGTTTTGGTTTCCTCTTCTGTTGTTATCTCACCTTCTGTTTTGGTTTCCTCTTCTGTTGTTATTTCACCCTCTGTTTTTGCTTCTCCTTCTGTTTTGGAATCCTCTTCCGATTTGGAATCACCTTCCGTTAATGCTTCACGCTCTGTCTGTGCATCCCCCTTCGTTAACGCTTCCCTATCTGTCTGGTGCCTGGATTCTGTTTCAGGCAGATTCCCATCTGCTTTTGGCTCCCCGATGGCATCTGCATTGGGTGCTGTGTTATGGGATTCCACTGCAGCGTCTTCGGAAACCGGGCTTTCCTGATTAGCCGCTAAAGCATTCACCGGCGGGGCCGCCATTAACATACCCGCTAAAAACATTGACATTCCTCTGTGTACCAATTTCTTTTTCCACATTCTTTTTCTCCCTTTCTACATTGATACAGGCTCTCACCCTTTTATTTCGTGTTACAAAAGCCTTAGAACAAAAAAACCAAACCTTAAGCACAAATTGATATTTTACTTAAGATTTGGTTTTGCCTGCATTACCAGTAACAATCCACTGTTTATGCAATTGTGAAATCTATATTGCTAAAAAATATTCTATTTGCACAGTATTTTGAACTCATCAGCCACAAACTGTACCTTTGGTCCGATAATAACCTGAACGCTTGTTTTTCCCGGTCTGATGACCCCTGCCACTCCTGCAGACTTAATTTTCTTTTCATTCACTAAAGTATAATCTTTGATTTCCAGCCTTAACCTTGTGATACAGTTATCAATACTGGTAATATTGTCTTTTCCGCCAAGGCCTTCCAGAACAATTTTCGCTACCTGGGTAAAGTCATTATTGGAAAGTGTAACTTCTGCTTCTTCCACATCATCATCTTCACGGCCCGGAGTCTTTAAGTTGAATTTCTTGATTACAAAACGGAAGATTACGTAATAGATCACACCTACCACGATACCAATCGGAATGATCAGCCATGGATTTTCAGCCATTGGAGCTTTGATGCTTAACAACCAGTCTACAAATCCGCCGCTGAACCAGAATCCGGAACGAACAGGGAGCATTGCCACTACAAACATACAGATACCTGCTAAAAGCGCATGTACAAGGTATAATCCAGGAGCCAGGAACATAAATGCAAATTCCAGAGGTTCTGTTACGCCGGTAAAGAATGCACAGAGTGCTGCTGCGAACAATAAACCGTAAGCTGTTTTCTTTTTGCTTGGCTTCGCTGTATGGTACATCGCCAGAGCTGCTGCCGGAAGACCGAACATCATGAATGGGAAGAAACCTGACATATACATACCTGTCTGTCCGTATACGGCTCCGTCAACGGTTCCCCAAAACTTGAATAAATCATTAATGCCTGCAACGTCAAACCAGAATACGGAATTTAACGCATGGTGCAGTCCAAACGGAATCAAAAGCCTGTTAAAGAATCCATAGATACCTGCGCCGATTGGTCCCAGTCCCAGGATCGATTCACCAAATGCTACCAATCCGGAGTAAACGATCGGCCATATAAAGAACAGAATTAAACATGCAACCAAAGAAATTACCGCTGTTACAATGGATACACACCGTTTTCCACTAAAGAAGGCCAAAGCATCCGGTAACTTCGTATTCTTAAATCTATTGTAGCAGGAAGCTCCAATTAAACCGCACAGAATACCGATTGCCTGGTTATTGATCTTGCCAAACGCCGGATTCACGGCTGCAACATCTATGCCGCTTAAAACTGCAACAACTGCCGGAGACAGAATCATCTGGACCATCAGCCAGGATACGATACCGGCAAGCGCCGCCGTACCATCATTATCATCCGCCATACCAAGCGCAACACCAATGGCAAATAAGATTGCCATATTGTCAATCAGTGCACCTCCTGCTTTTACCAGAAAGAATGCAATTACATTTGGATCTCCCTGTCCTGACATAACAGCCGGACTGATCCAATAACCGATACCCATGAGGATACCCGCTGCCGGTAAACAGGCTACCGGCAGCATTAATGATTTGCCTAACCTTTGCAAATACTTCATCATAACTATGAATCTCCTTTCTCTCGCCTTTTCAGACATTTTTTATCTGATCTTGCTCTCCCGCAAGTTCAAATCCACACTAGCGCAATAATTGCCCAAGGCCCGCAGCCGCTTCTTCTTCATCTGCCCCGTCAAAACGAAACAGAATCTGACTTCCATATTTCGCCCCCAGTCCCATCAGTTCCAGGAGGCTTTTGCAGTCCGCCTTTTTATTCCCACACAGAGCCTCAATTTTACATTCATATTTTCTCGCTTCCATAAAAACCCGGGATGCAGGTCTTGCATGTAATCCCAGCAAATCTTTTATTTCATATTCGAACTCCCGCATAAGCACTTTCCTACAGTTCAATAATCGGATCCAGTTCATTTGCATGCATGTCCGTATGGCATTCCATATTGGGATAATCAGATGCATTGCAGATAATCACCGGAGTAATCACTTCGTATCCGTCTTCCATTATGGCTTCTATGTCAAATTCTAAAAGAAGATCACCGGCTTTTACCCGGTCGCCCTGTTTTGCATGTGCTTTGTAATGTACCCCTTTTAAATTTACCGTATCCAGACCCACATGGACGATAAGCTCCACTCCGGAATCCGTTGTGATGCTGACTGCATGAAGTGTTGGAAACAGTACTGTGACTTCTCCGCTTACCGGTGCCACAACCCGTCCTCTCTCCGGAATAATGGCAACCCCTTTTCCCAGAATTTCCTGGCTGAAAGTAGGGTCATTTACTTCACTTAACGGAACAACCTTCCCTTCTACAGGTGCCAAAATCTTTTCTTTGGAACCAAACATCTTTTTTATTGATCCAAACATATGTATTCTCCTCTCTTTTACATTCTCATTCTCTTAATATGTACAGCCAGATAAGCGGTTTCTTCTTCCGTTACATCGTGGCGGTATATCTCTTTGATGTACTCCTTAATCTTTAAACTGCATGCATATTCTTCCGGATACAGCTGCAGGATCAATCGGTTAAATTCGCTGTTTTCACTGTTTAACAGTTCTTTTGCGATAATTCTCTGTGCCAGAAATCTCAGATGAGTCACGAAACGCTGATAATTCAAGGACATTTCATCCAGATTCATTCCAAAAAACTCTTTTACAATTTTCACAACATTTTGTATCAGGTTCGTAATATCAATCGTATCCCGCATACCGGTATTGAATTCTGCATTTACGATGTGCAGTGCAATAAATCCAGCCTCATCCACCGGAAGGGTTACACCGATCCACCGCTCAATTAATGCAATGGCATATTCCCCGATCAGGTATTCCTCTTTATAAAAAGCCTTTACCTCGTGTAATAACGGATTTGTAAAAGTCATATTTTCATTAAAACGCTCTATGGCAAAATTAATATGGTCGGTGAGGGTAATGTAGATATTCTGATTCAGCCTTCTGTTCAGGACACTCTTTGCATAAGTGATAATCTCCATAGATGCCTGAATGTGCTTAAGCGGCATGTTTTCCAGAAGCTGTTTGAACTTATCCACGGTATTCTGACTGTCCATGCGGAATATTTTCTCAATTTTCTTCTCCTGAATCTCCCTGCCGGGCTTTGTATTGAATCCAATCCCCCGTCCCATCACAATAATCTCTTTCCCATCATCTTCCAGAGCGCTGACAATATTATTGTTAATAATTTTATCTATCTTCATAATTCACTTCACCCCAGAAATAAAAAAAACCAATTTTGTAGTAAGAAAACATAAATTTTTCTTACGTTCAAAATTGGTTTTGCCTGCCTGCCAGTAACAATCCATATGTATTTAATTCGTTTTAAATATAACAAATATACCAAAAATTGTCAACCGAAAATTTAGACTTTTTTTATAAGTTTAGAATTATGTAATATTTCATATAAGTTTTTACTATAAATCCCAAATATTCGACCAAATAAAACAGGCATATTGCATGTAGGTATGCAATATGCCCAATTTAAAATTCAGCATTATTTTATTCACACTGTTTTCTGATAACCATTACATCTCTGCCCCGAACTTCACATTTACCGGATATCAATTCATCCGTCAGCAGATTCTGATATTGTTGTGTTTCCAGATTCACCCATCCGTTCTCCACACCATGGTTGATTACAAATGTAACGTCCCCGTCTTTTCCGGTCCTTGTGGAGAGTTCAATTTCTCCGCCTGTCTCAAACAGCTGCGCAAGACCCTGTTCCTCACAGATACAGCCTACAAAATCTGACAGAAATGCATCATCCGGTTCGCAGCCCAGATAATATGCTTTTCCTTTTCCCACTTCATTTACCGTTACACAAGGCACTCCTTTGTAAAAATCGTCTCCATATACAGCCAGCGTTTTCGCAGTAGTGGGACGGATGACATCGCATAAAAATCCGGAGGTGTATTTCTCCTGAAGCGCAATGCCGTCTATGTTTACCAGAATGGTATTCTGCTCATCCGGGAACATGGCATCGGTTTCTTCCACCCAGAGACCCAGCGTTTCAGAAAGTTCTCCAGGCGCTGCGCCAAAGATACACCGGTCATTTTCATCAGCCACACCGGTCATATAAGTCGTCAGGAAAGTACCACCCTCTGCCGTAAATTTATCAATTTTTTCAGCCACACCAGGCTTCATCATATACAGCAGCGGTGCCACTACAATCTTATATTTACTCAAATCCGCCGTGACCTTAATGATATCCACCTGGATATTTTTCTCATAAAATGCTTTATAATATTTATGAACCTGAGCCAGATAATCCATGTCCTGTGTAGGCCCGCTGGTCAGTTCCAGTGCCCACCAGCTGTCCCAGTCAAACAAGAATGCTGCTTTTGCATCAATCTTTCCTTCCAGGAATGTATCGCCCAGTTTCTTTAATTCCTGTCCAAGTTCAGCTATTTCCCGGTATATTCTGGTGTCATCAGTTCCAGCATGGGAAATAACTGCCCCATGGAACTTTTCCTGTCCGCCTACAGACTGTCGCATCTGGAAGAAAAGGCAGGCATCCGCCCCTCTGGCAAGTCCCTGATACGCAATGGTCCGCACCTCTCCCGGCCTCTTCAGTTTGTTATACGGCTGCCAGTTCTGCTGGTTGGGAGACTGCTCCGCAATAATATAGGATTCTCCATCCTTTAAAGCCCGCATGATGTCATGTTTCAGTGCCGGAAGGCTTCTTTCATCCCTGGGCCCCGGATAATTGTCCCATGCGGCAGAGTCCATATGTTCTACCATTTTGAACTGATTTAACTTTTTAATAAATCCCGAGATATTACTGAAGACAGGAAGATCCGGGGTGTATTTTTTCAGAATATCTGCTTCGTTTAAGTAGCATTCTATGGTTGAATCCGTTACAAATCTCATATAGTCCAGCTGAATTGCCGGATTAAAACGATAATCGTCGTTTAACTCCGTAGGCAGCATAATTTCATCAAAATCATAGACAATACGTCCCCAGAATGCTGTATTCCATTTATCGTTTAAGTTATCAATGGTTCCGTAACGTTTTTCTAACCAAATCCGAAATTGTTTCTGACAATTTTCGCAATAACAATATGTACCATATTCATTTGCCACATGCCATCCTACAAGTCCCGGATACGTATGATAGCGCTCTGCCATCTCTGTTGCAATTGCTGCCGCCCGCTCCCGGTACTTTTCACTGTTCACACAGAAGAACACACGCATTCCATGAGTTCTCTTCCGCCCTGCGATATCCACAGGCAGCACTTCCGGATAATTTTTAGACAGCCATGCAGGCTGTGCCGTAGTAGGCGTTGCCATAATGACATATATTTTGTTTTCCCACAGCTTTTTTAAAATCTTATCTAACCATTCAAAATGGTATTCACCTTCCCTGGGCTCGATTTTTGCCCATGCAAACACCGGTAATGTCACAAGATTTATTCCAGCTTTTTTAAATAATTGCATATCTTGTTCTATGGTGGCATCATCCCACTGCTCCGGATTATAATCACCGCCATACAATACAAATGGTGTTTTTTTACTATGCATAATTAATACTTCTCCTTTATTCTCTTTGAATATAAGGATTACTCGCTGATACGTTTTACGCTGCTTCGGGCTACCAGTCTGGTCCCAACTTCCATTTTTACAACGCCCTCCGTATTTTCACTGATCTTCTCAACTATCAGATTTACTGCCGATACTCCGATCTTATGCTTGGGTATCTGAATCGTGGTAAGTGGAGGATCTAACATTTCGGAAAGGGTCATATTATCAAATCCGACTATGGAAATGTCTTCCGGAATCTTATAGCCCAATTCACGGAATACACGCATGGCGCATATGGCTACGATATCATTATCTGCAAAAAATGCCCCCGGCAGATCTTTCTGCTCTTCCAGCTTATGCTTTAACTCACTGTAAACAGCTTCTCCCCCGTCTGTGGCAATCCAGATGATATCCCGTTCATTTAAAGGCAATCCGCATTTTTCCACTGCTCTTTTAAATCCGTAGTAGCGTTCTGTGAAATTGTTCGCGTTTTGGCTAACATGCAAGTAACCAATTCTTTTATGTCCCATTTTTGCAAGATGCTCTACCACCTGATAGACACCCTGCTCATTATTTATAGTTACACAATCAAATTTACGGTGTTCCATATAGTTATCAACCATAACTACCGGAACCTTTAAATCTGTAAAAATCTTAATCTGTTCCTCTGCCATCTCTGTTGCCAGAACCAGCACGCCTTCTACATCCTGCTTCTTGATCTTCTCAGCCTCTTCCAATATCGTATCTTTGTCTGTATAGGATATCATCAGGTTATAGCCTTTAATCTTAATCTGGCTCTCCACACCTTCAATGATTTCCGAAAAAAGCTGGGAAAAATAAGGGGTACTGGCGGGAGCTATGCCATGTTTACGGTAAACCAGGAATAGAATATTCTTTTTCTCCTGAGATTCCGATACAAGCAGCTCCTCATATCCCATATCTTTTACTGCCTTACGTACTTTATTTCTTGTCGCCTCGCTGATTCCAGGTCTGTTGTTCAACACCAGTGATACCGTAGAGGGCGACAAATTCAACATACTTGCCAAATCTTTCACTTTTATCCCCATCATATACCATCCTTTTTTGGATTATAAATTTTTCTAAATATTTATTAAATCTTTATTTAGTTTTATATTATCACTGGTGTTTACTACTTGTCAATGTAAATAACGCAGGTTATTTGACAGAGCCTACCATACCTTCCACAAATGCATTCTGAAGCAGGAAGAATACTAAAATTGTAGGAACCGTTGAAATAATAATTCCCACCATTACCATACCGTAATCCGGTGTAAATCCCGCTGCCAGGTTAGAAACCGTAAGGGGCAGGGTGAACTTGGAGTTGCTCTGCAGCGCAATCAGCGGCCACATATAATTATTCCAGCTTGCCATGAATGAAAAGATTCCTGCTGCCGCATAGGTGGACTTCATCATAGGCATAAAAATTCTTATAAATATTTGTAATTCATTTAACCCGTCTACTCTGGCAGCCTGAATTGTCTCCTGAGGAAATGCATGGGTATTCTGCTTAAAAAAGAAAATCAAAAACGGTGCACCAATCGCTGGCAGAATGATCGCCCAGTAACTGTTTAACAGTTTCATCTCAGAGAACATGCGGAACATGGGAATAATTTTTGCTGCAAAAGGAACCATCATCGACGCAATCAAAACCATGAATAAAATATCTTTTCCTTTGCTTGGATAGATGACAAATGCATATCCTGCAAGAGAACAGATTACCAGGGATATGACTACAATAATGACCGCCAGTATCGTGGAATTTAGAAATGCGCCCCACAAGTCTGCTGTCTCAAACGCATTTGTTACGTTTTTGATCAGAGAAGAGCCAAAGGTCAGCTTTCCCATGGTAATATCCTTGGAGTCATTTGTGGCACTGACCAGCATCCAGTAAAAAGGAAAAATGGAAACCAGTGACACAATGATTAAAAACAGATGTTTGAAAATTCCGCCTACTTTATTCATCCTTACTACCCGTTATTCCTTTCTGCACAATCGTCAGTATAATGACTAACACAAGCACTACATAAGAGATTGCCGCTGAATATCCATAACTCGGAACATAATTAAACGAAAGGTCGTAAATGTACTGAGAAATCGTTCTGGTTGCATTGCCCGGCCCGCCTCCGGTCAGATTTACTACCTCATCGAATAGCTGCAGGGTTGTATTTAATGCCATAATGCTGGTCAGAAATACAATCGGTTTCAGCAGCGGCACTGTAATTTTGAAAAAGGACTGGAAGAAGTTACACCCATCCATTTTTGCCGCTTCGTATACGGATTTGTCTATATTTTGAAGGGCTGATAAGTAAAAGATCATATAATATCCGGTATATCTCCAGATCAGTGCTATGATAATTACCGCTTTTGCCCATCCGGCATCCAGGACAAAGGGGATTGCTTTGTCTACAATGTTTAGTTTTAACAATACCTGGTTGACAATCCCGTCTACCGCAAATAAATTCTTAAATAAAATCGAATAAGATACCAGAGATGTTACACATGGAAGAAAAATACAGGTCCTGTAAAAGCCTCTCATTTTCATCTTCGGGTCATTGAGCAGTACGGCGATTACCAGCGCTGCCAGCAGCATAACAGGAAGCTGCACTACTGCATAGAGCAGCGTATTTCCCATTGTCGTCCAAAAGGTAGCGTCTTTAAACATTCTGATATAATTTGCCAATCCAGCGAAATGCAGTGAAGCCCCCTTACCCGTTTTCAGGGAAAGGATAAACGCCTGGATCATCGGCACATAGCTGAAAATCAAAACCAGAGCGGCCGCTATCGCTACCATGGACCACCCTGTCAGGCGGTATTTTTTCTTTCCTTTAGTTTCCATTCTTATACCTCCTGCATACCGCAGACAAGTCTGCGGTACTGCACCAATAGTAGGTTTGAAACGATATTTGTTTCAATCTTTTTTCTCCTTGTACTTCGTCAGAACTTACTGTATCGACTGATTAAACTGCTCTGCTGCATTTTTCAGGCAGTCATCCAGATTGCCTCCCGCCAGATATTCCGGCGTAACAGCTAAGAGTGCAGCCTGCGCTTCTGCTGAGAAGGCTCCTGTATCAACAGCCGGGATGTCTTTTAACCAGGATGCCAGATCTGCATTTAATTTTTGTCCGCTGTAGAATTCAGATGGTTCTGAATAAGCTTCTACACTTTCAGCGGGAAGATAAGTTCCCATGATGTTGCTGGATTTTAACAGTGTATTATATAATTCCGTACTTCCTGCAAATGTCTTAGCCAGGAAATCTGCTGCTTTTTCTGCATTTTTAGCATTTTTCAGTACATACCAGCTGGAGCCGCCCTGGTTGGATTTATTAGTTGCACCTTCAGCACTTAATTTCGGAACCGGTGCTACTGCCCATTTACCACTCTGGTCTTCCGCTGCCATGATGGTAGATGAAATCCAGGAACCACGGAGTACACAAGCTACATCTCCGCCGTTAATTGCTCCTGCAAATTCAGTCCAGTCACTGACTACCTTACAGTAATCGGATTCATTCAATGTCTTGAAAATCTCAAAGCTTTCTTTTAATGCGGCATTATCCGTAAAATCAGCATTTCCATCCGCATCGGTAAACCACTTCCCTGCAGACTGCATCATGATCTGAAATTCTGCGATGTCGTTTGGATTATATGTCTGCAGCATATGACCTTTTTCTTTTAACTTTTCGCCCATAGCCAGATATTCATCCCAGGTCAGGTCCTGCATATCTTCCTGTGTATACCCTGCTTCTTCTATATAATCCGTGCGGTAAAAGAGTCCGGCTACACCAGTGTCAAACGGAACTCCATATCCCACACCATCATAGGAAACTGCTGCTTTTTTATAACTGGCAAAATCATCATAATTGATTACATCATCCATAGGCAGAAATGCATCCGGATAAGACATGAGATATCCCTGAGCTGCAAGGTCGCTGATGATCACAATATCCGGAAGATCATCTGTTACGCCGGATGCTAAGACGGTATGTATCTTCTGGAGACAGTCAGCCTTTGACATTTCTACGAAATTAATTTTTGCCCCGTCATAAAGCTTGTCTGCTTCCTCCAGTGCCTTGCCGTTAAATGCCTTGTCCCATGCCCAAACCGTAAGCTCCGCCTCTTCGCCGGATCCTGCATCTTCTGCTTTTCCTTCATCTGCATTTCCGTCTGTTTCTTTTGCGTCAGTTGCTGTCTGGCTTGATTCCGTACCCTTATCTGCGGTAGTTTCTGCTGATTTATCAGAACTGCCACAGCCAGCGATCATAGATGCCGTTAAAGTTACTGCTAATAATGTTGCTGCTAAACGTTTTTTCATTTTAAATTCCTCCTTTAAATAAATGTCTCTAATGTTCTATTAAAGATTTTATATTTATTTATAAATTCTTTAATAGAATAGTAGTACTATTCTTCTTAAAAGTCAATAACATTTTTAGTTTTTTTGCCATCATTTATACATTTTAGTTTATTTGCACTATATAGAGCCTTTTATTTTAGATATTATTCACAGTTAAATCCGATTCTCTCCTCTATTTAACTTTATAAATTTTATATAAATATTTACATCATCTTTACAAATTAGCATAAATAAATTTATACTTCTAATATTGAAAGCAAAAAAATACAGATATGCCCCAATGAGCTATCTGTATTCTTCCCTATAATAGATTTATTGAAACAATTTTTATCGCTCTGAAAGCTGATAGACATCACTTCTTCTGTTCTCCAGCGTAAATACCTGGCTGCGCACAGACTGGAGGTACTCCAGATCAATCTCCGCCGTTATTACCCCAGTTTTGTCTGAAGCCATAGCAACTACATTTCCCCAGGGATCAATGATCATCGTTTTCCCATACGCCTGATAACTGGGCTTTATTCCAATCTGCCCCGGCGCAATCACATAACATCCATTTTCAATTGCCCTGGCTCTTAAAAGCACTTCCCAATGATCCTTACCGGTATTAACCGTAAAATTAGCAGGGATTATCAGGATCTGTGCCCCCTTAAGCGCCATTATCCGAAACAATTCACAGAATCTCATATCATAACAGACAGATAGCCCCAGATGCCCCACCTCTCCCGTATCAACCGTCACGATTTGATTCCCGGGACAGTTTACATCCGATTCCCGAACAACAGGTCCTTCCGCTATGGTTACGTCAAATGGATGGAGTTTCCGGTATTTTGCCGCCAGCTCTCCCGCGGGATTTATGATCATCGTAGTGTTATAGGGGCGCCTGTCATTTGCATCTTCATTTTTTTCATAAATACTCCCGCAGTGCAGCCACACCCGGTACTTTTTCGCCTGTTCTGCAAATACTTTAAAAGTATGCCCCTCCGGTATGCACTCTGCAAATTTTTCATATTCCGGTCCGATATAATTGACGGTCTCCGGCATAGCAATCAACCGGGCGCCCCGCTCTGCTGCTTCTCTGATCAGTTCAACGGCGTTGTGAAGGTTTTCTTCTGCGTTGCTTTTTGTGTCTAATTGGATTGCTGCTGCTGTGAAAATATTCATGTGTGTACCTCCGATTTCACTCTTCGTTCTAATTTCTTAATTTAATTCAAAATCCCCATCTCTTTCCCCTTATTCACAGCCGCCAACCTGCTGTTCACCTGCATCTTAGAGTAAATATTAATCACATGGGTCTTCACCGTTGCCAGGGATATGCAAAGTTCTTCCCCGATCTGCTTATTGCTTTTTCCCGTGCTGAGCTCTCTCAGCACTTCCAGTTCCCGTTCTGAAAGAAGCTGCTCTTTATGATCGCTGCTGCTTTCATCCGGCAGCATCAATTCCTGGAGGAATTCCTGCTCCTTCTCCACCAGCTTTTCTTTTAATTCCAAGCGATAACGTTTTGTCATCTCCTGCATCAAGTCACGTTCGAAGAAAAAGGGCTGCCGCAATCCGCTGTCTGCGGCATAAGTGATCACTTCAAACAGCATATTTTTTAATTCCCGCTGACTCTCCCCGCTCTGTTCCTCCTCCGCTCTTCTCAATATTCTCATTTTCAGCAGATCAGCTTCAATGATTCTGGTCTTATTACGATTCTTCCTTGCAAATTTTAATATCTCATTAATTGTTTCCATTGCGGTGTCTATATCGCCTCTGTCAGCGCACAGTTTTGCATAAATCAGCTTAGTATCCACTTTATTTCCCCGTTCTGCACCACGGCTGTAATCATACAAAAATCGTTCTTCACATTCCAAATCCTGATGGTTCCAAATCACATATTTAATCAGTGCCGACCCGACCAGGCAATTGTCCGGCAGACAGCTTCTTAAGAATGCTTTTACTTTTATACTGCTTTTTGCATAATCCTCTGTCAGACATTCATACTCCACCACATTGTATTGAAAGCTCAGATCCATCATAAGTGCTTCCTTGGAAGTCACCTGTTCTGCCTGGTCTATCGCAGCCTTAGCCTCTTTTAGCTGCATTTTTTTCAGGTAGACGCCGATCAGCCCTACATAATAGGGCAGTTTTAACATTTTATAGTCTTTGAGTAACGGACTGCAGTTCTCATAAAGTTCCATGCATTTGTCCAGTTCCCCAAGTTCTTCATAGATCTGGGTACGTACAAACGTCACGAAAAATCCCAGATAATGATTCCCCGTCTTTTTCCAGATGCTGTCCGCCTTCTCCAGGTACTCAAATGCTGTCTGTATATTCCATTTGTAATATTGTAAAAATGTTTCCTTTACCAAAAGGAACGCCTTGGTAGTGTCATTAATTGGAAAACTATCTATCTCTTCCATGGTTAACAGACGGATATCCGAGTAGGCAAAGGTCTCATTTACAAATAAATCCGCACACTGGATCGCTTTTCCCAGATCTTCGCGGCTGTTTTCCCGGTTCAGAGTTTCATACACTTTTTTACAAATTTCAAATTCAAAATTCGCATAGTGATAAAAGAAATACTGAATGGCAAAATCCGTATTTTTATAAATTTCCTCAATTGGAACTTTACAGAAGTAGGAAAAGAAAATGGAATTTTGCGGAATCTGTGACAGTATATTCATTGCATCTTCATAGGCTTCTATGAGAAAAAGCTGATTCAGGCATTCTTCAAAATCTCCTGCTTCGTAAAGGATTTTTGATGCGTGCTTATGCAGTTTCCGCTGAAGTCCAATTTCCTCTCTGGCGAGATGCTTTCTTAAGTATTCCAGCAGAATTCCATGATAGCGGTACATGCCTTCCTTTTCATCTACGCATATGACAAATAAATTTCGGTCTATAATACTGTCAAATGCCTCTGCCACATCTCTCCCAATCAAATCCATGCACATCTCTTTATTAAAATACTGAAATACAGAGGAATAAAGTAAGCATCTCTGTTCCTGCTCCGTCAATATTTCAAAGATCTCTCTGGAAATGTATTCGTCCGTAAACCGATTCTGAACATCAATCCGCAGTATCTCTTCCTCCGGCTTTCCTTTCAGGGAAAGGGATAAAAGCTGAAGCCCGCCAATCCAACCTTCAGCGATATGGCACATATATTCCAATACACTATCCGTATAAGTCAATCCCAATGTATTTGTTAAAAAATCCATGCTGTCCCGGTATCCGCATTTTAACTGTTCTTCATCAATGACCAGAAGCTCACCTTCCATTCCAAGGACTCCCAGATAGACTTTGGGCTGTTCTCTGGTTACCAGCAGAATTTGCAGATTCTCCGGAATATTTTTAAACAGCAGATCGATTGTCTGAATCAGTTCCGGTTCCTGTATCACCTGGAAATCATCCAGCACCAGCCAGCAGTCTTCTGCAAAATTTATTTCACTAAATAAAACCGGCAAAAAATGCTCCATGTTTTCCAACTGCATATTTTCGTCAAAGAGGTGTACTATTTCCTCACCCTTTTCACCCAGCTGTTCTCTCACTGCTTCCAGAAAATAGCGCCAGAAGACAAAGACATGGTTACTGCTTTCATCCAGGGTAATCCACCGCACCATTTTTAAACCTCTATCCGATATATAGGAGCTGAGCAGTGTTGTCTTACCGCTTCCCGCCTCCCCCTGAATGAGGATTACTTTATAATCTGCTGCCTTGTCTAAAAGCTGGTATAATTCACGCCTAACCACATAATTTTTCCGCGGTTTCGGTATTTTAAACTTTGATTGTAATATAGATGTATGAAACATAAATAACCTTTCCGGACATTATTTTACAGCGGGCCGGTATTGACTGCAATTTCGTGCAACTGATACTCCTGTCAATACCAATATCAAAATCAGACAGTAGCCCAGCTGCTGATATTGATGCGTATCCAGGCACCCCTTTTCCATCCCGTTCACGAATGAGATAAAATTCTTCTGGGGCAGCACGTTTATCAGGGCATTCATGATTTGATTACTGTGGGCATAAGAATAAAAGGTTCCCCCTAAAATCGATGTGAGAACAATGAGCGGGGACGCAGTCATATTTGCGCTGTCCATGCTCTTGCAGAAGGTATGCATAAAGATTCCAAATGCAGCCGAAAGCATACACAAAATTCCCAGCAGCACTGCATATTCCCACAGTGCGAAACCAATATTCAATCCAATGATGCCCGCTGCTGCCACTACTCCCATACTTGGCAGATATAGCATCAGAAAAGCATACAGAAAATGAGCCGTAAGATATTTCACAAAACTGAGTGGTGAAACAGCAATCCGCTCCACCAGATGTTTCTCCTTATCTTCACCATAATATTCCATGTGAAGAACGCCCTGCATCAGAATAATCATCACTAAATACCCAATAATATTTGTTCCCACTCCCCGCATCTGATCGGTAGCAGGAACAAATTCTGACGGATTCTTAAGCGCCTGCAGCAGCACTTTTTGAAAATCAGCACTTTTTACAGATTTAATCGCATAACCATTTCCGGTTTGTTTGATAACGGCATCATAGCGGCCGCTTACCAGTTCACTTTCTTTTGGTTCCTTGGCAACATAGCTGATGTTGTAATAACGTTCAAGCCCGCTGAGGGAAATATGCAGTTTTGTACTGTTCATTTCCATGCCCGCTTCACCGCTTTCAACCACTGCAAGATTCCCCATCACCTGTATCTTATTGGTGAAATAAATGGCAAATCCCACCATACAGATCGTAAGCACTAACGTCATTATAGCATTTTTTTTATTACATAACACCCTTGTCACATCATTTTTTAATATTTGTATCATACATAATCCTCCTTATGGAAAAAGACACGGCAAAGTCCCACTAAAATAACCGTCCCTGCTGCCAGTAAAAGTATTGTGGGCAATACCTGCCCAAGTTCCCTGTCATAGATAATGGCAAACAGTGTATTCAGAATCCATTTCACAGGGGACAGCAGACATATCTTCCGAACGGTCTCTCCAAATCCATCCAGTGAAAAGAACACCCCGCCCAGCAAGCATAAAATAGTCAGCACCGTACTTAATATCTGGTTTGTGATATTCTCGCTTTTAAAGATACAGCAGCACATTACTCCCAGCGCTGACGAGAACAATATTGCCACCGTCAGTACCATCAGCACATATCCCGTATACGTTCCCCCGATATTGACCCCAAACACAAAATGAAGTATTCCAAAATCAATCAAATACGCGATTTCGGTAAATAAAAATGATGCGGCAATCTTGGAAAGATACAGGCTGGCATCCGGCTGGGGCGAAAAGATAATCCGCATATTCCCCGCCTTAATGCGTTCTTCCATAAAGGAATTAGCACCGATCGTTGCCGCATTTAACGCTCCATAGATCATCAGGCTGATTCCATAATAATCATAAGAAGTTATTTCACCGCCATAACTTCCTTCCATGAAAAATCCCATCACTCCCACCAGCAGCACCGGAAAAGCAAAAACATAAAACAGCCACATTGGATTTTTTACCAGATTTAAAAAATCCTGTTTGAAAATATTATAAAATCCCCGCATACGCATTCCCTCTTTTCTTTCTGCTTACTCATCCCGCAGGCTTTTTCCCGTAAGGCTTAAAAATACAGTTTCCAAGTTCGCCGTCTGGCACACAACATTTTTGATTTTGATGTTCAGGGATAGCGCCAGCGATATAATCTTATCCAGGTTCTCCACATTTTTTAAAGTTGTGATCTCAATAATTCCTTCTTCTGACCGCACCTTCGTAACACCTTCAATGCGGTAAAATTCATCTGCATTAATTCCTTCCGACTCTACCGTTAAAATGAATTTTCTTTTATCCGAAATGCTTTCCTTTAGTTCCTCTTTGGTCCCCTCTGCTATAAGAGCTCCGTCATCCATAACAATGATACGCGTGGAGATCTCTTCCACTTCTTCCATATAATGTGTCGTATAGAGCACCGTCATGCCATGGCTGCGCAGTTCCCGGATGGATTCTAAAATGTGGTTGCGGGACTGGGGATCAATTCCAACGGTGGGCTCATCCATAATTACCAGTTCCGGCTCATGAGCAATGGCACATGCTATATTCAGTCTGCGCTTCATTCCACCGGAAAATGTCTTCACCTTCTGGTCTTTACGCTCCCTTAACCCCACAAATGAAAGTGCCTTGTCTGCCTTTTCACATAGTTCTTTCCCCTTCAGACCATAAAGAGAAGCAAAAAAACGTACATTCTGCATAGCGGTAAGATCTTCGTACAAAGCCAGATCCTGTGGTACAACACCAAGATGGTACTGATACTCTTTCTTTGCATCCCCCATCCGCTTTCCCTTATAATGGATTTCTCCGCCGTCTGCCCCCAGAACTCCCGCCAGGATATTGATTGTCGTACTTTTACCGGCTCCATTGGGACCCAGGAAGCAGAGAATCTCTCCCCGCCTAATCTCAAATGTAATATTATTTACCACCTTCTTATCGCCGTAGCATTTATCCAGATTTATCACTTTCATAAATTGATCCATAGGAATACCTCTCATTCTTTCTTTTTTTTGTTCCTGATATTACTTTAACATTCTGGACAAAAAAAGAAATCAACCGAATGGTTGATTTCTAAGGTTGAGAGTCAGCTTCCTTTTTAAACACGATCTTTCATACTATCTAAGCAGCCCCATACTCCCCGTAAGTTTGTTTACCTGCTTTTTATTTCCATACATCGCAATACCAAAATACTGCAAGTTTTCTTCATCTGTCCTGCCAATTTTCTGTGTAAAGTCTTCGTAATCGTTACAGCTCTGCGCCACATCTGAAAAATCCACGACCGTCAATTGCTGAAATTCTTCCGTATAAAGCCTGCTGCGCAGCTCCTTTATAATCTGAACATTTCCCTTCAGAATGGGGACCGGAATTGCTGTAATACCCAGGTGATTGTTCATTGTTCCATCCAATACATCCGGTCCCAGGATTTCCGGATGTTGTTTTCCAAGCGTTATCCCCAGAACTGCTGCCGTATTTGCAATAATTCCAAGGGGAAGATTTTCATCAATTACCATGACACATTTATCATTCTGACTATCCATTTTGTTCTCCTTTGCATCTGATCATATTCAAAATACTTATAACCTTTGCAAAGTATAACACATTCCAAAATAGTTCTCTTGTATGATATTGACAGTCTCATACGCACATGTAACAGGTGATTAAGAGCCTCTTCTCTTCTACATTTCGATACTACTGTGTACTGCACGGCAGTTTATTTCTTTCACCATTTGAAGAAAATATTCATGGACTCTGGTATCTGCCGTAACCTCGGGATGAAAGGAAGCTCCAAGCTGATTCTTATACCTTACCGCCACTATTTTGTCAGCAACCCTTGCCAGTACATCGACTGCCGGATCCACACTTTCAATGTATGGTGCCCTGATAAATGTCATTGGAATCCTGCCGATTCCAGCCATATGCCCGTCTGTATGAAAGCTGCCCAGCTGTCTGCCATATCCATTTCTTTTTACGGTAACCGGCAGTGTTCCAAAGTGGACCTGTTCATCATTGGATAACTTTTCTGCAAGCAAAATCAATCCGGCACAGGTTCCCAGCACTGGAAGCCCGTTATCAATCTTTGTTTTTAAGACGTTGTATAAATCCAGTTCTTTTATAAGCTTCCCCATTACTGTGCTCTCTCCGCCCGGCAATATAAGTCCGTCAAACGCTTTTTCTGCATCCTCTTTCTTTCGTATCTCGATGCAGTCTGCGCCCAGTTTCTCTAGCATCTTTTCATGTTCTATAAAAGCCCCCTGAACTGCCAACACTGCAAGTTTCACTTTATTTTCCCCTTTCCGCCATCAAAAGTCCGATTTCCTGCTCATTGATTCCCACCATGGCCTCACCCAGGTCTTCCGACAATTCTGCCAGCATTTTCGCATCCTGGTAGTTGGAAACGGCTTTAACAATTGCCTGTGCCCTCTTAGCCGGGTCTCCAGATTTGAATATACCCGAACCCACAAAGACTCCTTCCGCTCCAAGCTGCATCATCAACGCCGCATCCGCCGGAGTCGCCACTCCGCCTGCTGCAAAATTAACCACCGGAAGCCTGCCGTTGCGATGCACATAGTCTACCAGCTCGCATGGAACCTGAAGCTCTTTTGCTGCCTGAAATAATTCATCCTCCCGCATAGATACCAATCTCGCTATTTCCTGATTCATCTTTCTCATATGGCGGACTGCCTGCACGATGTCACCGGTTCCAGGCTCCCCCTTTGTTCGGATCATGGACGCTCCTTCCGTAATCCTCCGAAGTGCTTCCCCCAGATCCTTAGCACCGCATACAAAAGGTACCTTAAATTTTTTCTTATCTATGTGATATACATCATCTGCCGGAGACAGTACTTCACTCTCATCTATATAATCAATCTCAATTGCTTCCAGAATCTGAGCTTCTGCAAAATGCCCAATTCTGCATTTTGCCATGACAGGTATCGTCACTGCCTCCTGGATTCCCCGAATCATGCCGGGATCACTCATTCTGGATACTCCACCTGCGGCTCTGATATCTGCCGGAATACGCTCAAGCGCCATAACCGCACATGCCCCGGCGTCCTGGGCGATTTTTGCCTGCTCCGGTGTAGTTACATCCATGATTACTCCACCCTTTAACATCTGTGCCAGTTCCTTGTTTAATTCATATCTGTTCTGTTCCATTTAAACACTCTCCTGTTATCTATCCTGTTGTTATTGTTATCAGCAGCAAGTAAAAATTGTATGGCTCATACCTTTTTCGAATTAAGATCATAAGAATTCCTATCATTCATTGCAAATGGGCAATTTTTATGGTTCTACTATATCCGAAATGTGTCCTTGTTTCAAATGCCAGTTTTACATTTTTAAACCATGCCAGTTTAGTAATAACAGATATACACTAAATAACCGGTACCCAGAATTGAATTTCACTCTCTCCATTCTCATCAATTACTTCTCCATACTTGGCAAAGTCATATGGATTACTTTCATTAAAGCGGCAGGCTGAACTTGGAAACCATTCCTGATAAATATATTCCACAACCGGCTGCAGGCTGTCCTCATTTCTTCCCCGAAAAATAAAAACCACATATTTACTGGGGGGCAAGGTAAATACCTCCATTCCTTTTGGCAGTTCTATTGAAAGCTCTTTTGGAAGCTTTTTTGCCAATTCTTCTGCTAGTTCTTCTGCTAGTTCTCCTGCCACACTTACCTGGGCTCCGGCGATATAATTGAAAACAGGATTTGCATCATTTACATCATCATACTCAAACATTGAATAATCATTTATTCCTATTAAAAAATCCATATCCGTTCTGTTTTTAATTTTATGCTTGTTTCCATGAATAAAACGCCAGCATTTTCCGATTGCCTGAAACCCTTTTTTCGTACTTTTACTGCAGCCAATCAACGTAATGGGAACCGCTTCTATGATCTTAATTTCCATAATCCTATCCCCCCTTAGCTTTTTACAGTTCGTCACATCATACTTTAGTTGTAACGGCAGAAAACTGCCGTGCTTTCGAAAAGATGCCGGGCTATATTTAAACATCGCTTTAAATCCATTGGAAAAGGCCCGCTGAGTTTCATATCCGGCACACAGAGCGATTTCTATAATGGGTTTCTCGGTAAAGATAAGCATTCGGGCTGCTTCTGTTAATCTGCGCCTTTGGATGTATCGATGGACGGTAAACCCGACAACCGAATTAAACATCCTGTGCAGATGATATTTGGAGTATCCGATTTCTGTTGCAATCGTCTTTAAATCCAGCCTATCATCCAAAAGATGTATTTCTATATAGTCAATTACCCGTCCGATTTCATAACGGTTATTTTCCATTTTGTGCCTCCATGTATTTTAGGATCTATGTTTTCCGGTCAGTATCTGGTATCCAATTCATCTGTCATTACTTTATGCTCCTAATTAATATAGCAGAATCCACAGAAATTTTATTCATATAAATTGCTATCCTGATTTTCTCTTCTTTATTTTCCCCGAAACTCCCAGAGTTTCTTTAAAAAAGCGCGAAAAAAGTGGCAAAAAACATATAAGGCTGAACCTGTATATATTTTTGCCACATTAATAATTCTGCTGTAATTTTCAATTGCGTTCTAATTCCGGTCCATCACAACCAGCCTGGATATAATTTCTTCACAGATCTCTACCACATTCTTGCCATCTGTCTCCACGATAATATCCGCGGTGGCAAGATATTTTTCCCGGCGTTTTTCCATTAACTCTTCTATAAATGCCACATTCATATTGTCATTCAGAATCGGGCGTTCTTTGCTGTTCTTCACCCGCTCAAATATAGTCTTAGGAGAAGCGCTCAGCAACACAACTCTTCCATGCTTCTTCATATGTTCCGCATTCTCAGGGCGCATTACGATACCACCACCACAGGAAACAATAGCCTGACTCTTTTTCTGAAGCTCAATCAGCAGATTGCTTTCCAGATCACGGAAAAATGCCTCTCCATACTCCTCAAAAATCTGTGGAATTGACATTCCCTGCTTCTCAGCGATCAGGGTATCCATCTCTATACGCTCCATTTCAAGCATTTCCTCGAGTCCATCCGCAACGGTACTCTTTCCAGCCCCCATAAATCCGATTAAAAAGATATTATAGTCTAACAGGCACTTCGTCTGTACCTTACGGCTGTTTTTCATAATATATTTAAAAATATGTAGAATTTCATCTTCAAATTCTTGATCTTTAACCTTATTCTTCAGAACATTTTCCTGTTCCTTATCCTGTTCTGGCTGAATAAACCGTGTACCTGTTTGTTTTTTGTATTCGATCATATCCTTCATGCAATTCATTCGAATAACAAGTTCCTCAATAATGCGGTCATCACATTGGCTAATCTTTTCTCTGATTTCTTCTAATCTATCCATCTGGGCTTTTCCTTTCTTACATTTCTATGCTGTATTATAACAGGGAGATGGAAAATTATCAACATTTTAATACTTTAAAGTGAAAAATTCTTACTGTGTCGTCAACCTCTCCATTTAAGCTTTAGCAGAAAGGGATGCATCATATACCTTGTGATGACTGCACCGGATCATTCCTTTATCTCATGGGCATGACCTATTATTTTGCTATTTTATTTATAAAGGCTTTGGATGATAAAAAGTAAAACGCTATTGTCAGTCCCAGACACCATATAGTGGCAATGAGCAGAGTATCCGTGTTTAAGGGTTTTCCTAATAATAACATCCTTATAGATTCTATGACTGGTGTCATT
The DNA here is from genome assembly GCA_900540475.1 of uncultured Robinsoniella sp. Classification (GTDB taxonomy): domain Bacteria; phylum Bacillota; class Clostridia; order Lachnospirales; family Lachnospiraceae; genus Robinsoniella. Next base: position 262,471 of record UQGG01000002.1, read on the forward strand.
GGCTGGTGTTCCGAAAAGATTTTTAATAGCTTTGGCATAGTTTCCACTGGAACAAAACCTGAACTCAAATATGGAAGTATGATGACGATAACAGAAAATGCACCTGCCCCCTCTGAACTGTTTGCTGTGATACCAATAAAGACTGAAATCCATGATATAGTGACAATATACAGTAAAACGATCACAATCACAATTAGCCACTCCAAAAGATTTGCTGTGGGACGAAAACCAACTACAAAAGCCACCGCAATTACAATAATAGTTGTCAATAAATTGCGGAGCAATGCCCCTATAACATGACCACTTAAAATAGACGATTTTATGATCGGCATTGTACAAAATCGGTCTATTATTCCATTTTTAATATCACTGCTTACGCTAATTGCAGTCGTGGAAGCACATTGCCCTATACATTGAAGTATGATACCAGGTACAATATAATTCACGTAAGAAGAATCGCCCACATTCATAGCACCGCCAAATACATAAACAAAAAGTACCATCATTAAAGCCGGTAAAATAAAACTTGTTAAAAACGTGTCTATATTACGTTTTGACAGTATCAGACATCTTTCGGTCATGGTTAATGTATCTCTGAATATTCTTATCGTTTTACTCATTTTTTAATGCCTCCTTTTCTCCAATTAGTGTTAGAAATACATCTTCTAAAGAGGGAGATTTACGTGATACATCTTTAATATTTATGTTATGCGCGGTAAACAGCTGAAATAATTTTGTTAATACATTGATTGCTTCCAGTGTATACACCGTTAGTTGATTTTTCTCCTGATTAGACGTTACCCTATATTCTTTTAGTAATGATAGAGCCTTTTCATAGTCTTGTTTGGATGGAAATTCAAACTCTACAATTTCCTGTGGCAGCAATTTTTTTAACTCCTCTAATGTACCTTCTACGATAATGGAACCTTTATCTAAAATTGCAATATTGTCTGCCAGCTGTTCAGCTTCTTCCAGATATTGTGTAGTGAGAAAAATAGTAGTACCCGTATTCTTTAAATCTTTGATAATCTCCCACATATTATGACGGCTTTGAGGATCAAGTCCAGTTGTTGGTTCATCTAAAAAAAGAACAGACGGACTATTTACTAAACTCATTGCAATATCCAATTTTCTTCTCATCCCGCCTGAATATGTTGATACCAAACGATTAGAAGCAGAAACCAAATCAAAATAAGTTAATAATTCATTCGCTCTTTCTTTAACATTTGGTAAATGCGTCAGCTTCCCTATTAGAATGAGATTTTCCAATCCTGTCAAGGTTTCGTCAACTGCCGAAAATTGTCCCGTAAGGCTAATAACTTCATGTATCTTGTGTGGTTCTTTCCGTACATTATAGCCACATACACTTATAATTCCACTATCGGGTTTAATGAGCGTTGATAAAATTTTAATTGTTGTTGTTTTTCCAGCTCCATTTGAACCAAGCAGTGAAAAGATTGTTCCTGTTTCCACTTCAAAATTTACGTTGTTTAAAACGGAAACCTTTTTATAGCTTTTCTTTAGACCTTTCACATCAATGCTAATATTCTTAGAAATCATATGATACCCTCCTATATATACATGGTGTTTGTATGTATTTAAGTAAAAAAATAAAATTGCATTGCCTGGCAATTTTATTCTTTTTCAAGATCTTCTATTCGTTCTATTGTCTGTTCCAATGGTGGTAACATCTCATCGTCTATAATTGGGACACCTAATGTCTCAAACATCTCCTTTGCAAAGTACAGTTTATCATATAATTCTTTTTTCGTACATGGAAAAATCGTTGGTACAAACCATATACCTATAATCAATGTAAATATACTGGTAAATGCTTTTAGATATTTTATACTTTTGATTGAGCCGTCATCTATAGCTTCTTGAAGCAATTCTTCAAAACTAGAAGCAAGCATATTTTGATTATATTCTAAACACTCCGCTAAAATCCTGGGATTTTTTGTCAGCGACATAGACATCAAATTAAGTTCCCGAAGGTCTTGATTTGAATTTTGCATTACAATGACTTTTTTTAATTTTTCTAAGCCATTTAGTCCTTTTTCATTTCTTACTTTTTCAAAAGGGTTATTTTCATCAAACATTCTGTTCCCTAATGCGTCCAGAACTTCCTCTTTCGAATTGAAATGATGATAAAAAGCACCTCGTGTCAAACCACCTAAATCATTGACAATGTCTAATACCGTTGTTTCCTCGTATCCTTTTTCCAGGAATAACCTTAACGATACATCTAATATTTTTTGCACCGTTTCTTCTGGATATTTGTTTCGTGGCATTTCAATACCTCCATAAATACATACACCATGTTTGTATTTTCAAGATAACATATACCATGCATGTTGTCAAGTGGCAACTGATGCAGTCTCCCGTCCTGTGTTAAGACAGTATTTATTTTCTGTGTTTTCATTATAAAATGTAGTATTCACCTATTGCTTATGATATAATTTTATTCAATACCCTGCGCATGTATATTCACTTAAAATGATAACACTACAGCTCATTTCTTAAAACCTAATTGAATATGCCAAACATGAATTAGTAATCTAATTCAGAAAGGATCGTAACTATGCAAAGAAGGAAATTGGGTAATACCGGCTATGAGATCAGCCCCGTTGTCTACGGAGGTATTGTATCTATGGAGGATGGTCAGGAAGCATCCGACCGCTATGTGGAATATGCCATTGAACATGGCATCAATTATTTTGATGTGGCTCCCACCTATGGGGATGCCCAGGAAAAACTGGGTAATTCTCTGAAACCTTACCGAAATCATATTTATCTTGCATGTAAGACAAACTGCAGGCTGGCTGAAGACGGAAAAAAGGAATTGGAAGAGTCTTTTGACTTGCTGCATACGGACTATTTTGATGTATACCAGATGCATGGACTCGTATCTATGGAAGAACTTGATACCGCTTTTTCAAAAGGCGGTGTAATGGAAACCATGTGTAAAGGAAAAGAAGAAGGTGTTTTAAAGAAGCTGGGTATCACCTGCCATAGTGAGGAAGTAGCTCTGGAGGCACTTAAACGCTATGACTTTGACACTGTTCTTTTTCCTTTAAACTGGGGGATAAACCTTGGCAAAAATTTTGGAACCCGTATTGCCAAAGCAGCCAAAGAAAAAAACATCGGTTTACTTGGCATGAAAACCCTGATTCACCGTGCATGGATAAATGAAGAAGAACGTATCCGGTCCGACTTCCCAAAATCCTGGTGTAAACCAGTTTCTGACAATGAGCCCCTTGGAATCGCAGCCATTAAATACACACTTTCCATGGGTGCAGATGCTGTAGTACCCCCTGGAAACTTTGAAAGTTTTTCCTTTGTTGTGGAACATATCGACGAATGCCTGAATACTCCTCTCACTGACAAAGAAAAAGCTCTTCTGGCTGACGAACTAAAAAAGATAGATGGACAATATTTCTTTTAATTGAATAATTATTTTACCTCAATGGATGCCTGGAGCTACTAGTTCAGGTATCCATTAATTTTTCTTTTGCTTTTGCAGTCAGACTGCTGTCAAAACGTTTTCAGCGCGTACTTGTATATTCACCCTTGCTTGAACGCATTAATGTATTAAAGAAATAATTGACTTTTTCTGTCAAATCGTTTACTATTAAAAAATCATATATTACAGTATTTTACTGATAAAAACGAGGTAATGAAAGGGGATTATAAAAATGGCAAGAAAAATAACCGGTCATACACGTCTTGCATGTCTTTTAGGAAGTCCAGTCGAACATAGTATTTCACCTGCAATGCATAACGAAGCGTTTGAGCAGCTTGGCATTGACTGTACTTATCTGGCATTCGATGTTGGTGTGGATAAAATGCCTCAGGCAGCAGAAGGCCTTCGCGCAATGAAGGTTTTAGGCTTTAATATTACGATGCCTGATAAAAATATCATGTGTGAACTTTGCGATGAACTATCACCTGCAGCCAGAATCGGCGGTGCTGTAAATACCGTTCTAAATGACAACGGTAAATTTATTGGCTATACAACGGATGGTACCGGATTCATGATGGCATGCAAAGATTCCGGATTCGACATCATAGGCAAGAAAATGACCCTGTTAGGAGCGGGGGGTGCTGCCAGCGCTATTTTGATACAGGCCGCTTTGGACGGTGTAAAAGAAATCTCTGTATTCAGCATTCACGACGCCTTCTGGGATCGTGCACAGAAAATCGTGGAAACCTTAAATACAGAAACCAAATGTAAAGTAACTCTGTTTGACTTTGATGATCCTTCTATCCTGAAGTCTGAAATTGCAGATAGCGATATCCTGACCAACGGAACCAGTGTTGGAATGGCACCCAAAACAGAAGGCTGCCTGATTACCGATACCAGATTCTTCCATAAAGACCTGATGGTATTTGACGTAATCTATAATCCAAAAGAAACAAAGCTGCTAAAGCTTGCCAAAGAATGCGGATGCCGTACCGCTAATGGCATGTATATGCTATTATACCAGGGTGCAGCTTCCTTTAAGATCTGGACCGGGCAGGACATGCCGATAGATATTATAAAAGAAAAGTATTTCAGATAATCCTTTTTCACATTTGATAAGGAACCGGAAATATCAGTGAAATTGCCTCCATGATTACGTTTAAATCTTCTTCCGGGACAGTTCACAAAGTATTTTCCGGTTTCTTTTCTTTATTTTACTGCTTAATCTGACCTGCTTTTATTTGCTGAACCGTCTCAACGGACAAACCTGTCTTCGTGGCAATGACTTCCACATCCAGGATATCGATGAGATTTTTTGCAATGTCTATTGCTTTCTTCTGCTCACCTTTTTCAATACCTTCCTCACGAATCATTATCTTTTCTTCCCATTGCTGCAAGTAACGCACCCCCACTTCTTCATTGCGCTTTATGCTGCAGACGCGCCTATGTATCCTCTGAATACGCGCACTTTCGCATTTGCTGCAGACTTCATCCGTAGAACATTCAACGTAATGCAGAAAATCAATTAATTCCTGGCTTACCCCGTGCCGGTCTGTCCCTTTTGTGTTTAAAAAGATCCTAACTGCACCATCTTCTAAAATAGTACCAGGTAATTCCTTGCACTCCATGCGGCAGGTATAGCGGTACTTTCCAAATCCGAAGAGATCAAAGCATGCAATCATAATCATATAGGAATCATTTAACTCATTAAAGTCTATAACTCCCGGCTCTAACAGGGATACATCCAGATGGGCTTGATAGAACCTGCCACGTCTCGCCAGATTCCCGGCATTCTTTTGCTGCATTTCCATATTGTAGATTTTATCTTCTGCGTCTGCAGCAAAAACATCCATTTTTATAGATCTTTGAGAAGTTGTTGTCCGAAATTCCTTTTCCGTTTCATTTTTCATCAAAATGGTAATTTCTTTATCCAGTATAATTTCCAGCATCGCCTGACAGCATTCGGGATCTTCTGCTACCTGGTCAAACAAAAATCTGTCTTTCAGATCCAGTTTCTCTAACGGTTTCATCTTTTTTAATATTTTTTCCATGTTTTCTCCTTTATTATAACATCAAAATCAAGTTACAGCAATATCGGACTTTGCACTATATTTATTTTTTTCTATCACAAATGAAAGCATTCCAGAAATAAATGGCGAGAATGAATTTTCAAAAGCACGCTCAAGATTATATGAAGCCACGACATTCTTAGTTTACAGTTACTTATCAATCCTATGAATCATTCTCACGGCATGAAAAGCCTCTAACATTAATTGGAATTCCTGGCGACTTGCCAGCACTAGATTTCTTAAAGATTTGTATTATATATAATAAGTTTATAATAATTATAATAAATAGTCAATACTAAATTCTTTTCATTATGTTTTTTATTATTATTTTCAACCATACATTTTTAGTGATATATAGGTTCTTCAATCTTATTATATAGCAATTACTGTTTTAACAATATATCGCTTCATTGAATATACAACAGTATATTATTAATATCAATTCATTCCATCGTTCTTCTCCCGTTTTATGCTAAATCCATTTTCCCCCTTTACAGCCCATTCTTATCTATGATACGATAATATTATACCGAAACAAAACAAGCCCTGCTCTATATATGTTACAGGGTACTAATGTAGTAACCAGTTGAGAATCAGTGTTTAGAGCCTGTTTGAAAAATTATCATTCCCACAAACTGGAACGCACAGGTGGCAATAGGCAATTTCAAATACACTCTAACACATGTTTGAAAGGAGCATTTATGCGCTTATTAATAAAAAACGGACGAGTGATCGATCCATCCATTAATCGAGATGAGATATCTGATATTTTGGTTGAAGATGATAAAATCCTTAAAGTAGCTGAGAATATTCAGGAGGACGCAGATGAAGTCTTAGATGCCGGAGGATGTTTTGTCATGCCAGGGTTAATTGATCTCCATGTCCATCTGCGGGATCCTGGACTGGAATATAAAGAGAATCTGGAAACGGGTTCCATGGCGGCTGCCAAGGGCGGGTTTACTACTATCGTGGCAATGGCAAATACACTTCCGGTGATCGACAGTGGTGAAAAGATCTCTGCTATTTACGAAAAAGCAGCAAGGCTCTCTCCCATTCATGTTCTTCAGGCCGGTGCTGTTACAAAGGGCATGCTGGGTGAAGAATTAGCGGATATTGCTTCTATGGCTGCATGCGGTGCGGCGGCCCTTAGCGAAGATGGAAAAACCGTCATGGATGCTGCGCTCTATCAGGAAGGCTTAAGAACTGCTGCCAGGTTTCATCTTCCGGTTCTGGATCATTGTGAAGATGCCGAACTAAAAGGTAAGGGTGTTATGAATGAATGTGAGACTTCGAAAAAATACGGCCTTCCGGGAATTCTCAATGAAGTGGAAGACCGCATTATCCAGCGTGACATCCAGCTTGCTAGGGAAACCGAAGCCAGACTGCATATCTGCCACTGTTCTACGAAAGGTTCTGTTGACCTTGTCCGCCAGGGAAAAGAAAATGGTATCCATGTAACAGCCGAAGTTTGTCCCCATCATTTTACACTGACGAGCAAAGATATTCCTGCTGATGATACCAACTATAAAATGGCTCCCCCTCTTCGTTCCAGAGAAGACGTGGATGCTTTGATAAAAGGGTTGGCTGATGGAACTATAGACGCCATCTCCACAGACCATGCTCCACATGCGGCACACGAAAAAGATAAGGACTGGCGTAAAGCTGCGTTTGGCATCGTGGGATTGGAGACAGCTGTTCCTCTGACCATTACCAGGCTGGTGGAACCCGGATATCTGACTCCCATGATGATGGCAGAACGTATGAGCACATCTCCGGCACGTATCCTAGGCATCGATAAGGGAAGCCTGCAGGAAGGAAAGACTGCCGATATCGTCATCATAGATCCATCCCGCTCTTACAAGATTGATAAAAATACTTTTGTTTCAAAAGGGCGGAATACCCCCTTTCATGGCTGGGATGTAAAGGGAAGAGTAAAAGCAACTGTTTGCGATGGCAGGATTGTCTACAGTGATATTTAGAAGTTGTTCCAAAAAAGGCATAAGCCGGTAATCAGCTTATGCCTCATTTTTATCTTATTAAGACTGCCATTTTTCCCATTTGATTGTACAGACTTTCGAAATCCTTTGCATTACGGACTACAATCCCATCCAATGGATCATTGATTAAAACGGTACCTTTTTCTTTATCATATCCGCATAATACGACACAATGTTCTCTGCCATACCATCGGTAAGTCCTTCCGTTTTCATAGTAAGTCAGATCGTTATATACCGGCTGCATCATGTACATCGTGTTCCATACGATCACCGGGTTGCCTGCTTCTACGTATTTATACAGCTTGGAAAATGAAGTTCCTGTCAGATCAACAGCCATCAGTCCGGAACGTTTCTCTATCAAAAATTTATTAGCTGCATTAGTGATGGCTGGAGCATAGCATCCTGCCCCGTCATAGGATCTTGGGTTTCCGATATACGCAGAGACAAAATTATAGGAACTGTATTCTAAATAATTGTCTGCAATCGTTGTCTTCTTCAAAGGAAACTTATAATAATTCAGAACATTTGTCAATGCAACGGATTCACATCCGGTAGGCAGTTCCGGGTTCTGCAGGATTGCATCCATTTTTATTTCATAAGATGCAGCCCGGGTCTTCGTCACGATACCCTTTGCATTTACATAGCTGTCCCCGACCCACTTTTTCGCTGCCATGATTCCGGTTTTGGAGTTAAAATAATATTTTTTTCCGTCAATTGTATGCCATCCGGTATAGCGTGCCCCAGTTTTTTTGTTTGCATAATATCTATTGCCCTTTACCGTAAACCAGCCTTTTTTCGTAACACCGGATTTCTTATAATAATACCATTTTCCTTTAATCTGCTGCCAGCCGCCCTTGAAGTTTTGAATCCATTTCCCATCCCTTCCAACAAAATACCGTTTGCTGCCTTCTCCAATCCACTGGTCTGTTACCCGGTTTCCTTTTTTATCCACATAATAATTCCCAATCCAGCGGTTTTTCAACATCTTTCCGTTTGTGTTATAGTAGCGGTATGTTCCCTGGGCTGTCTTCTTCCATCCTGCATCCGCCGTAATTGGCAGGCATAATAGCAGGAATAATAACAGAAGTGTCAGCATTGCTGATCTCTTTTTCATTTGTTTTCCCCCTGTTTCTTTTATCTTTTTGTATAATTGTTTCCCCGTTATTTCTGAATAACACGTTTTAAACGGTACTGCTATTGTATCAAAACCGCCATCTGACCAGTCAAATCATATATCGCCTCAAAATCAGCCGCATTACGTTCGAGAATACCGTCTAACGGATCATTTACGGTAACGGTCCCTTTCTCTTTATCATAGCCGCACAGAACCACACAATGCTCTTTCCTGTACCAGCGATATGTCTTTCCATTTTCCGTATAGGCTGCACCGGTAAATTCAGGCTGCTGCATATACATGGTATTCCATACCAGAACCGGCTGGCCTGACGCAACATAAGGATACAGGTCTTCCAAAGCTGTTCCGGATATATCTTCCGCTCTAAGCTCTGACTCCTTCTCTTCCAGATATTTGTTAGCCGCTTTCTCAATTGCAGGTGCATAGCAGCCTGCACCATTGCCGGATCTTGGATTGCCGACAAAAGAAGAGACAAAATTGTCGGAACTATAATCCAGGTATTGATCTGCAATCGTTGTCTTCTTCACCGGAAAATCATAAAATTTTAAAACAATCGCCAATGCCACGGATTCACATCCGGTCGGAAGTTCCGGTTTCTGAAGAATATTCTTCATGGTTATCTCCGCTTTTGACGGCAATTTTTTTGTTACTGTCCCATCCGGACCCACATATTTTTCACCAACCCACTGATTCATAGCCATTACCCCCGTTTCAGGATCAAAATAATATGTCTTATCGTCTATCACATACCAGCCGCTAAGCCTCTGCTGAGTAGTTTTATTCACATAGTATTTTTTTCCGTCCACTGTAAACCAGCCGGTCTCCAAAATGCCCTCATCCGTGTAGTAATACCATTTTTTATCTATCTCATACCAGCCTTTGGAAAACTCTTCAATAGCGTTTCCATCTGCTCCCAGAAAGACCTCTTCATCTCCCTGTAGTACCCACATATTTTTTACGCGTTTTCCTTCGATATCCACATAATAATCTTCTGTGACTTCGTTTTTGATTAAATGTCTATTCAGATCAATAGGGGGGATCTCACTCGCTTTTATCTTTTGCACTTCGCTTTTCTTGCTCTGTTTTTCATCTGTGTCATTCTCTGTCTGAGCTTCTGTTTGAGCATCTGGCATAGATTCTTTCAGAGATTCTGTCTGCAGTTCGTTATCTTCTGAGTTTTGTTTCATCCACTGGTTTAGGTCCAGCCAGTCCAGATTGTCTTTTGCCTTGTCTTTTAGGCCATTTAGAATCTGGTCCGTACTATCCTGCTTGTTCTCTCCAAGAGATTTGGCGCTGATTGGAATACTAACAGCCGTCACCACCAGGAGTACTGCGCAGGCAGCCCATTTCTTCTTCATCGGCAGATTCTCCTATTCTCATTTACATCTCTCTATTTTATAATGCCTTCTGTCTTTTTGCAAGCTACTATTCCTGAAATATTCTTTTTCTATCATATCTTTTCTACTATTTATGCCTTTGTATGTTGAATTTAGTCTGATTTAGCCGAAACTAACAGCATGAATTTTACAGCTATTCTTGCCACAAGGAAAATCCTGATGCATAATAAATAGAAAAAGATTTCTATACACAGGAGGCATTATGCAGAAAATACTATTTTTAGGCGACAGCATCACAGACGCAAACCGCAACTGGAATCCACATACAAAGGGGTTAGGAGAAGGATATGTACATATAATTTCCAGCGTACTGGATAACAGCCCTATTCCTTATCAGATCGTAAATAAGGGACATGATGGTTTCACCTTACCCTCAGTGCTTCGAACACTGGAAGAGGACTGCATGTTACAGAAACCTGATTTCGTGAGTATCCTGGTCGGCTGTAATGATGTCGGCATATCCATGAACACACAAATCACTCTTGAGATGCAGAATTTTTCTAATAACTATGCACAATTAATCCGCCGCATACAGCAGCATACTCATGCTCAGGTTATCTGCATGGCACCTTTTATTTTCCCATACCCCCAGGAATATTACATGTGGATACCTGAAATTTTATATGCACAGGCTTGCATTCAAAAAATCTCTGCTGCAAATAATCTTCCGTTCATACCGCTGCATGAACGATTAAATGAGTACGCTGCCAGGTATGGGTATCGTGAAGTTACAACAGACGGTATTCATCTCACCGGAAAAGGCCATGAGATTCTTGCTGAGGCTTGGCTTGACTCCTTTGATCGTTTTGCCCTGGAACGTGAAAAGTAAAATACACTTGACATTATATGTAAAGTGTACTATACTTTTATTGTAAAGTTAACTATACATTTAAAGGCTACTTCCGGAAAGGATGTGAATGGTTGCAAAATCGGATTCAGATACTTCGAAAAGAAAAGCGAATTACCCAAAGCGAATTGGCAGATGCGGTGGATGTCACGCGTCAGACCATAATTTCCCTGGAAAACGGGAAATACAAATCATCCCTGGTTCTGGCTCACAAGATTGCCCAGTACTTTCAATTAACCATAGAAGATATTTTTATATTTGACCTGGAGGAGGAAAATATATGTTAATGAAAACCTTAACACCAACTGCTGCAAATGATCAGGAATTTGCCAACATCCTGAAAAAACGTACCGGATACTTTTTTATACTGATTGCCCTTGGCATTATCACAATTTTATGTTCATTTTATTTCTCATCAGGTAACCATGCTTATCTTTCTGATTACACTAAGGGATTGTATTGCGGCATGGGCACCGGATTGATTTTAGGCGGCATACTGTTAATCATCAAAATACGTATTACATTAAAAGATACGAAAAAAGTTCATACTGCCAGGCTGAAAGAACAGGATGAACGTAACCAGGCAATTGCCCAGAAAGCAGTGCACTCAGCCTTACTTATCTTACTCGTATTGATATATCTGGTAATGCTGATTTCCAGTTTCTTTAACCTGATCATCTTTAAAACACTGCTGTGTACTGCCATGGCATTCATGCTTCTGCTGGCAATCACAAAGTTTTATTACCAACGCAAATATTAACAATTACACTTATATTAATATATATTTAGAAGGTGATGGAAATGAGAAATGACAACCCCAAAATGAAACTGCTCTATATTGGATCAATGCTTATTCTCGCTGCTAATCTGATACGTATGGTGAATATTCCATTTATCCAGGAAGAACTATCCCACTTTATATCAGGTATGGGCATCGGACTAATACTTACTGCTGCATTTTTTCTGATTATATCCCCACGCACAGGCAATCGGATTAAATCATGGAAAAAATCGTTTGCAAATTTGCTGCTGCACAGGTTTCTGTAAAATAAATTTGGTAAACTGATTCCTGGGTAAGCCTATGTGGCATTGGCAAACGCACTCCTGTGCTATACGCTATAAATTTGGCTAACTGCTTCCTGGTAAAATCTATTCAAATTGCCAAACGCAAATGTTTCTACACACAATTCAGACAAGGTATACGAACATTTATTTCTGCTCGTATACCTTGTCTGATCCATATTTAACCCCCCAACCGAAATCCCATTTTACCCAGCCTCCATAAATTAACCTTTCCGCTGTCTGCATTTATTATCAGGTCATGGACTTTTTCTTTCGGATAGAATCTGGTAGTCATAACTTGTTCACCATCATTAATAAAAATCTCCAGAATTGAGTTATCCACAAGTAAATGTATCTTTTCCATCTTATCCACAAGCACGGTTCTGGAAGTCCTTCCGAATGCCAGACTTCCGCTCAAGGTCAGAACTGTCTTCCTGCTATTTGGTTCATAACGAATCACCAGATCTTGTGCAATGCGTATTTCAAATGCCTGGGATACGAAGAACTCTATTTCATACATGGACAGATCTCTCTTTACAAAACAGCCTGTTATCTCCTCTGATATTTTTTCCTGACGGAGCATTTGCAGTTCCTCAGCAGGTTGCTGGAAAATTTGTCCGTTTTTCCATTCCAGCACCCGGGGTACACTCAGACAATGCTGCCAATTTTCTTTTTGTGTCGTTGGATTTGTGTAATCTGCATCCGGCATCCCCGCCCAGCCAATCATTAACCGTCTTCCCTTTTCATCCTGAAATGTCTGCGGTGCGTAAAAATCAAATCCGTAATCCAGCTCTGTAAAATCACCCAGCCTGCACTGTGACATGATATTTTTATCTGCCGTGAAATAACCGCATTGATAGATATTCTGGTATCTGATCCCCTCTGCATTTACACCCTGAGGGCATACAGCCAGTATATTCACTCCATCCAGTTGAAAATAATCGGGACACTCCCACATATATCCAAAGGGGATTTTACTTGTTATCCGATCACAGATCTGCCAGTTAACTTTGTCTTCGGATTCAAAAAGCAGTACTTCTCCAATATCTTCTCCCTGCACCGTTCCCCGCCGTCTGGCTCCCTGTACCATATAATAGCGGTCACCCTCCCGCCAGACTTTGGGATCCCTTACGTGACAGGTACAATTGGAAGGATAGTCCGCATTTGTCATAATACAGTTCTTATTTTCAAAGCTTATACCGTCTTTACTGACAGCTATAACCGTATTGGATTCTCTTCCTTGGTTTACATAGTCGTAGTCACCTAAAAGTTTCACATTGCCGGTATAATACAAATACATCGTATCCTCTTCTATATATGCTGATCCTGAGTAGACACCATGGCAGTCATAAGGCTGGTCTGCATAGAGGGCAGTTCCCAGATACTCCCACTCCGTCAGATTCTTACTTTTATAATGTCCCCAGAACTTTACTCCACCATTTTCATCAAACGGGGAATATTGAAAAAAAACATGGTAGAATCCTTTATAATAGCATAGTCCATTTGGATCATTCAGCCATCCGGTTACCGGCATCAGATGAAATCCCGGACGCCACTGGTCATCATCCCATTCCTTCCCGGCACCTCTCTCTTTCTCCCTTACAAGCTTCGCCAAATCTCTGTGCATCGCATTCATAACTTGCCACTCCTCTGGTCTCTTAAATTAGCAAACTTCAATAATTACATCCTGTTCTTGTGCCGTCTGCCCGGTTTTACAGTTTACGTTTTCATAATCATCGGTATTTGTGACAATTACCATTGTAGTTGCATCATAACCGGCTTGTTCAATGCCTTTACGGTCAAACTTAAGAAGTACATCTCCCCTCTTCACCGATGCATCTTCCTCCGTTAATGCATGAAAGTATTCCCCTTTTAAATTTACAGTATCAATACCAACATGGATTAAAACTTCCAGACCGTCAGAATTGGTCAGTCCTATGGCATGTTTCGTTTCAAAAAATGTGGTGACTGTGCCATCAAACGGTGCAACTACCCGATCTCCGTCCGGCAGAATCCCAACGCCTTTTCCCAACATTTCAGAAGCAAATGTTTCATCCCGAACTTCTGATATAGGGATGACTCTGCCTTTCAAAGGACTGAAAACAGACTTATTGTCAGATGCTTCCATGATGTCTTTGGTTCCTTTGATGTCTTTGTCATCTTTAGTATCTCTGGCATCATTAAAGTCTTTAACCTGATTTTTATATCCAAACAGCCACGTCAGTACAAACGCCGTACCAGCAGAAATTGCCATCATAATAAGATAATGCACCGGCTGATTCAGGCAAAGGAGAATTCCAAAGATGCCGGTGACTCCTGTTCCTGTAGCTCCAAGCCCAACCACGGATGCATACAGCGCACCGCATGCACCTCCTATAGATGCCATGATAAAAGGTTTCACAAAGCGAAGATTTACACCGAAGATAGCAGGCTCTGTTATTCCCATAAATGCACTTAACGCTGATGGAACCGCCATAGCTTTTATTTTCAGATCCTTTGTCTTTATTGCCACAGCCAATGTAGCGCCGCCCTGTGCCATATTGGCTGCTGAGGCAAGGGGCAGCCAGAAAGTCATTCCAAATTTTGCAATCTGTCCCAGATCTATGATGGTATACATATGATGTACCCCTGCTACTACTGTTGTGGCATAGGCACCACCCATAATAAAGCTGCCAATGCCCAGCGGCAGAGCAATCAGCCACTGCACTCCATCCAGAAGACCATTTTCCACTGCTACAAATACAGGTCCGATGATAGAGAGTGTTAAATATCCCGTTACAAACACACTGACCAAAGGTGTGACAAACAGATCAAACATCGCAGGTACAATTTTATGAAGCCTTTTTTCAATCCGGGCAAGAACCCATACCGATATAATAACCGGAATGACATGCCCCTGATAACCAACCATATCTACACTGTAAAGTCCAAACCAGACACTCTGTGTTGCCTGCACGCCCTCCGTTGCCACTGTCCAGGCATTCTGCAGATCCGGGTGGATCATAATCATACCGATTACTGCAGATAAGAAAGGATTGGCACCAAAGACTTTACCTGCACTGTACGCAATCAGAATGGGTAAAAAAGTATATGCCGTATTACTGAAGATCTTTGCAAACACATAGATAGAACTGGAGGTGTTAATATCCAGAAACCCATTGGCAGCCATAAAATTCAACGCTTCCATAATTCCCATCAAAAAACCACTGGCTACAATAGCCGGGATAATCGGAACAAAGATGTCACCTAAGGTTTTAATCAGCCTTTGCAATGGATTTGCTTTAGACGCAGCAACCTGCTTTAACTCCTCTTTACTGCTCTCTGAAATATCTGCAATCTGAATAAATTCATCATAGACTTTATTTACCACTCCCGTTCCAAGGATAATCTGCATCTGCCCCTGTGCGAAAAAGACGCCTTTTACCCCGTCAATATTTTCCACCTTTTCTTTATCCGCTTTTTCATTATCGGATATGACAAGTCGAAGCCTTGTTGCACAGTGGGCTGCAGAGATCAAATTCCCCTTCCCACCGATCTGTTCGTAAATCTCCCGGGCCGTTTTTCTGTAATCCATTTTATACCTCCTTAATAACGCAAGCTTGCTTGTGCTATTCCTTAACTAGTAGTTTGAAACGCTTTTGTTTCAAACTTATACCCCTTGCATACCGCAGACGGGTCTGCGGTACTGCTTCAATAGAAAGTATGGAACGCTTTTGTTCCAAACTTATACCCCTGCATACGCTGACAAGTCTGCGGTATGCATTAATAAATAGTTTGAAACGCTTTTGTTTCAAACTTTCTCCTTCTCAATGTGTGATCGATCTCACATCTTTCAGAATATTTACCATATAACATTCCCGCTATCTTAATGAAATATTATATGGTATCGATCTCATTACTATAATTGTATATTACACGCTTTTTCCCAAAATGTAAATTATGAAACTACGCTAAATTTCAGGGAGTGATTTTGTGTAAATTTACTAATAAGACAATTTCCAGATATAAAAAATATACCGCAATTGTTATATCCCAACATGCGGCATTTCTTCTCTTTTTCTCACAGAATTTCTTTGAATAATCTCATAGCCCAGCTTAAGCTTTTTTACATTGGTTTCTTTTGCATCAATAAGATTTACCAGCATTTCGGCGGCTTCCTGCCCACTCTGTTCATAAAAATATCTGGCTGTGGTAAGTTTTGGCGTAATTACCTTTGAGAATTGACTGTCACCCATACCCACGACAGAGATATCCTCCGGAATGCGCAGCCCTTTTTCCTTTATACATTCGATAGCGCCAAGTGCAATACTATCTGTGACGCATACCACTCCATCCAGATCCGGCTTCTCTTCCAGAAGCTGCTTCATCTGCCGGTAACCGGATTCTGCATTAAACTCGCAGACACGCATGGCTTTACTGTCAACGCCCCCATATGCCGCCTGGAGCGCATTTAAGAAGCCTTCTTTACGATCCACACCCACGGCACGGTCCTTGTCGGTAACTCCCAGATAACCGATATTACGGCATCCTGCCTGTATCATATTCTCTGTCAGATCCTTTGCTGCGTGGTAATCATCATGGAAGACACTGCAATACCCTTCCAATTCCTGACCCAGGATCACAACCGGTGCATCCAGAGATTTTAGTTCTTCAATATGCTTCTTCGTAAATACGGTAGCAATAAATACAATTCCATCTACGTGATTGTTTCGGAAGACATTGATATATTCCAATTCTTTTTGTATGCTGTTTTCCGTATTGCCAAGCAATATATGATAACCGTTTTTTGTAAGTACCTGGCTGATTCCATTTACCATATTGCTGATTGACTCTGAACTGATCTTAGGCACAATGACACCGATCAACCTCGACTTCTTGGTACGAAGTGCCTGGGCAGACATGGACGGTACATAACCAGTTTTGTCTATTACATCACGGATTTTTTCCCTTTTCTCGTCACTTATGTAGCCATTATTAAAATACCTGGAAACCGTAGCCCTGGAGACCCCTGCTAATTCCGCTATTTCACTGATATTCATAATGTTTTCTACCTTCCTTAAACACAAATTTATATTTTGAGGTATCGATTTCATAACAATTGTAAAAAAGCTCCCGCTATAAATCTAGCGGGAGTCTTATGCTCTTATACAAGCTCTAACAGAACTTCCATAGCTGCATCACCTTTACGAAGGCCAATCTTTACGATTCTTGTATAACCACCGTTACGGTCTGCATATTTAGGACCGATTTCTGTAAATAATTTATCTACTAAATCAACCTGTTTTGCATTTGCTTTCTTGCCAGCTGCTTCCTTCGGTACTTCCTTTACAGGATAAAGTACTTTTAACATCTGTCTTCTGGCATGAAGTCTGGAAGCATTGTCTTTTTTGATTTCTTTCTGAACTTCATCATAAACAGTAACTTTCTTACCATCTACAACTTCTTTTACTCTTTTGCCATCTTTGTCTTTACGAGCTACTTTTGCAGTAACTGTAACAGTTTCAAAGTTGTCTCTTTCTCTAACAGCCATAGCAATTAAGCCTTCTGCAACTTTGCGGATTTCTTTTGCTTTGGTTTCTGTTGTAACGATCTTACCATTGTGGAGTAAAGCTGTAACCTGGTTTCTGATTAATGCTTTTCTCTGACTGGAAGTTCTTCCAAGTTTTCTATAACCTGCCATTTTAAATTTCCTCCATATGTGGAACACGTAAGAATGCTCTTCGGGCTTACTTCTTAAATGCTTTCTTGTCCATAATGTTTTATTATCTAGTACCCGGCACAGTTACCTTCCCAAAACCAGTTCGGAAAGTGTCCCCCAGCAACTATTCGTCGCTTGGGTTCAACTGTAATCCAAGTTCTTTCAATTTGCCTAGTACTTCTTCTAAAGACTTACGTCCTAAGTTACGAACCTTCATCATATCTTCCGAAGTCCTGTTACACAATTCTTCTACGGTATTGATACCGGCTCTCTTTAAGCAGTTGTAAGAACGAACAGATAACTCTAATTCGTCAATGTTCATTTCTAACACTTTTTCTTTTTCATTGTCTTCTTTTTCAATCATTACTTCTGCGGATTTCGCATTTTCTGATAAGTCAATGAATAAGCTTAAATGCTCACTTAAGACTTTCGCTGCAAGGCTGACTGCTTCATCAGGAGCCAGTGTTCCGTTTGTATATACGTCTAATGTCAGTTTATCGTAATCGGTAATCTGGCCTACACGTGTATTCTGAACAGTCAGGTTAACGCGTTCTACCGGAGTGTAAATAGAATCTACTGCTATTACACCGATCGGCATATCTTCGTTTTTACCTTTATCAGCACTTACATATCCTCTGCCTTTTGTAATGGTAAGTTCCATGTATAATTTGCTGTCTGCACCACCATTTAAAGTTGCGATGACTAAGTCAGGATTGAGAATCTCAATGTCCTGATCTGCCTGAATATCAGCAGCTGTTACTACGCCTTCGCCTTCAAATTCGATGTATGCAACCTTAGCTTCATTCGTCTCACTGTTGTTCTGAATCGCCAGTGATTTGATGTTCATAATGATCTCAGTGACATCTTCTTTTACACCTGGAATCGAGCTGAATTCATGCAGCACACCTTCAATCTTCACCTGGCTTACTGCAGCTCCAGGCAATGAAGAAAGCATGATTCTTCTAAGAGAATTACCAAGCGTCGTTCCGTAACCTCTCTCTAAAGGTTCCACAACAAATCTTCCGTAGGTCTTATCGTCTGATATCTCAGCTATCTCAATTTTTGGTTTATTAAAATCGAACACTATAAAAGCCCCTCCTTTGGGTTATCATTTTTTTGAGGGTGACGAAATCACTTTAAGGATTATTTAGAATACAACTCGACGATAAGCATCTCATCAACTGGAACATCAATTACTTCTCTGGCTGGTGCTTCTTTAACAGAAATTTTTAAAGCTTCTGCTTCAGTATCTAACCATTCAGGAACAAGTCTTCCACTTGTTGCATCTAAAATATCTTTGTATCTCTGAGAACCTTTGCATTTCTCTTTGATTTCGATAGTATCGCCTGCTTTTACTAAATAAGAAGGGATATTAACCTGTCTGCCGTTTACTAAAACGTGCTTGTGGTCAACGATCTGTCTAGCTTCTTTTCTAGTTCTTGCAAGTCCTGCACGGAATAATACGTTGTCTAATCTGCACTCTAATAAGATCATCAGGTTAGGACCAGTCATACCCGTCATTTTCTCAGCTCTTTTATAGTAGTTTCTGAAAGGTTTTTCTAAAACACCATAAATGAATTTCGCTTTTTGTTTTTCTCTTAACTGCAAACCATACTCACTCATTTTACGGTTTGCTCTTCTTAATTCTCTAGTGGATTTTTTATCTATTCCTAAGTAAATTGGATCCAATCCAAGTGATCTACATCTTTTAAGAACAGGAACTCTATTAACTGCCATCTTACTCTACCCCTCCTATTAGACTCTTCTGCGTTTTGGTGGACGGCATCCATTATGTGGAACCGGAGTCACGTCTCTGATACTAGTTACTTCAAGACCACATGCCTGAAGAGCACGAATCGCTGCTTCACGTCCTGAACCTGGTCCTTTTACCATAACATCTACAGTCTTAAGACCATGTACTAATGCTGCTTTTGTAGCTGTTTCAGCTGCCATCTGTGCAGCATATGGAGTAGATTTCCTTGAACCTCTAAATCCCAGACCACCAGCACTTGCCCATGATAAAGCATTTCCTTCAGCATCTGTTAATGTTACGATTGTGTTATTGAAAGATGACTGAATGTGTGCCTGTCCGCGTTCAACGTTTTTCTTTACACGCTTTTTTGTCACTTTTTTGGTAACTTTTTTAGCCATTTTAAACTAACCTACTTTCTCATATTCTTTAATAAAGTTTATAATTTTTAAATTACAAATATTATTTCTTCTTATTAGCAACAGTTCTCTTAGGACCTTTTCTGGTTCTTGCATTTGTCTTAGTCTTCTGTCCACGAACCGGAAGTCCTTTTCTATGACGGATTCCACGATAGCATCCGATTTCCTGTAATCTCTTGATATTAAGAGCGATTTCTCTTCTTAAATCACCTTCAACAGTCTGTGATTCATCAATTACGTCACGAATTCTTCCTACTTCTTCATCAGTTAAATCTCTGACACGAGTATCAGGATTCACCTTTGCAGATTCAAGAATTTTTGTTGCGCTTACTCTACCGATTCCGTAGATGTAAGTTAAGCCAATTTCTACACGTTTTTCTCTTGGTAAGTCTACACCAGCAATACGAGCCATGTAATATTTCCTCCATTTTCTTGTAAGATCACGATGCCGCGCAGCCCATGCCTTTTGCACGTCTGAAATGTGTGCGCCCTTCGAAATCTTAATTATATTGTCCTTAATTGAGGCACGGATAGATGGTCCTGCCCAGCCGCATTGAAATACGACCTTTCCGAATGCCCCCCATTACTGAATGAGGTGGTATGCATGCATCCGGTATTATAAGCAATATATGGTGGAGCAAGTCTCCACTTTATATTGTCATCAGCAGTAACAACACACCCTGGTGAGTCCTGCTGCAGCCGCACTAAAATAAAACTTTTACAAACAGAATTAACCCTGTCTCTGTTTGTGCTTCGGATTTTCACAGATTACTCTGATACTTCCTTTTCTTTTAATGATTTTGCATTTTTCGCAAATAGGTTTCACTGATGATCTAACCTTCATGGTAAATCCTCCTTTCACACCATTTAACGCCCGGTATTTGGGCAAACTGCGACACCGAAACATGGTGTCTTCACAAAAAGTTCGACTCAAATTATAACACGAATATATTGGAAAAGCAAGCAAAATATTAACTTTTTTTACTTATCTCTCCAAATAATACGGCCTTTATCTAAATCGTACGGTGATAATTCGATTGTAACTTTGTCACCCGGAAGAATACGAATAAAATTCATACGTAATTTTCCGCTGATATGTGCTAATACCACATGTTTATTTTCTAATTCCACTTTAAACATCGCATTTGGTAATTTCTCTAACACAGTTCCTTCTACTTCAATAACATCTACTTTTGACATTTAAAAACCTCCTGAAACTTTCTTCACCTGATTGACATTATCTATTTTCTGTGATTTACGATAATGCTTAATTGCTCGTTTGATATCTTCATTTTTAAGTGACTCCATAGGTGCACCACACAATTCTTCCGGAACTACGCGGATCACCTGGATATGCTTAGTCTTCTTCTTCTTAGGATGTTCAAGGGGTTTTAACCTGCCATCCGTCAGATATACATATTCACCATCTATGGCACTTATTACATACAGACAGTCTTTATCATGGCCGGCTCTGGATACAGCCAGCATTCCTATCTCAAATCTTTCCATTTTTTGCCCTCATTATTCATGAATATGTCCCAAAGTTAAAATTTCGGGCTCATCTTCAGTAATCAACACGGTATTTTCATAATGGGCAGACCAGGAACCATCCTCTGTTACTACCGTCCAATCATCATCCAGCCATTCGACATCGTATCGTCCGGCATTGATCATTGGTTCGATTGCCAGGGTCATTCCCGGCTGTAGGCGGATCCCTCTGCGCTTCTGGGAAAAATTAGGAATCTGAGGGTCTTCATGCAGGCTGGTGCCGATTCCATGTCCAACCAGGTCCCGGACTACCCCATAGCCAAAGCTTTCAGCATATGCCTGAATTGCTGCCGAAATCTCATGCAGATGATGTCCAGCACTTGCAAATTTGATTCCCTCAAAGAAAGACTGTTTTGTTACTTCAATCAGTTGTTTTGCTTCCTTGCTGATTTCACCTACCCCATGGGTTCTGGCTGCATCAGAGTGAAAGCCTTTATAGATAAGTCCCGCATCCAGGCTGACGATATCTCCTTCTTGTAAAATGCGGTTTTTAGAAGGAATTCCATGCACGACTTCGTCGTTAACGGAAACGCAGATTGATGCCGGATATCCATTGTAATTCAGAAAATTAGGAGTACAGCCAAAGCTTCTGATAATCTGCTCGCCAAGCTGATCAATTTCCAGAGTGGATATCCCCGGTTTGATTGCCTTTGCCAATTCATTATGAGTTATCTCAAGTAATCTTCCAGCTTCTCTCATAAGTTCAATTTCTTTTGCAGACTTTATTGTTACTGACATAGTGTTACACTCCTAATATCTGTACGATAGCGGTAAATACGTCTTCCATATCTACGGTGCCATCTACTTCTTTTAATATTTGCTTGCTGCTGTAATACTCAATTAACGGCTGTGTCTGATCATGGTATACATCCAGACGCTTCTTAACTGTTTCCGGTTTGTCATCATCTCTTAAGATCAGCTGATCACCGTCAATGTCACAGAATCCTTCCTTTTTCGGAGGGTTATATGCAACATGGTATGTAGCACCACAGCCTACACAGGCTCTTCTTCCGCCCATACGGTTGATGATATTTTCGTCCGGAACTTCTACATTAATTGCATAATCCACTTTATCGCCTAATTTGGCAAGTGCTGCATCTAATGCTTCCGCCTGAGGAATCGTTCTTGGGAAACCATCCAGAACATAGCCATTTGCACAATCGCTCTGCTGTACTCTGTCCACTACCAGATCCACTACCAGCTCATCCGGAACTAACAGTCCCTGATCCATGTAAGTTTTTGCTTTCTTTCCCAGTTCCGTTCCGTTCTTAATATTGGCACGGAAAATGTCTCCTGTAGAAATATGCGGAATCTGATACTTATCCGCGATTTTCTTAGCCTGTGTTCCCTTACCGGCTCCAGGTGCACCTAACATGATTATTTTCATACTTTACCCCTACCTTTCCTTGGACATTTTTGATAATCCATAACATCTGTTCAAAACACTGAACAGATATTATCCATCCTATATAGCATTTAAGTGCACTACCCACCTACCGCTGCCTGCCTGTGCAGATAACGGTAAGTGATGCAGTACACTGTTTACTCACTTAAGAAGCCTTTATAATTACGTACTAACATCTGTGATTCAATTTGCTTTAATGTTTCCAGAACAACACCTACGATGATGATGATGGATGTACCACCGAAGGAAACATATGCACCAAATACTCCGTTAAAGAAGATTGGAATTATAACAACAATTGTAAGTCCTACAGCTCCTAAGAATACGAGATAGTTTAAAATTTTGTTTAAGTAGTCTGTGGTTGGCTTTCCAGGACGGATACCTGGAATAAATCCACCTTGCTTTTTCATATTATCCGCTACTTCAATTGGATTGAATGTAATGGATGTATAGAAATACGCAAAGAAAATGATCATTGCAATGTACAGTACCAAACCAACCGAATAAATCGGCTGTTTTGGACTAAACCAGTTATTCTGGCTCATCATTCCAAGGATGGTTGCGCCAACTCCAGTTCCGCCGGTCTTACCTAAGAACGATGCGATAACAGTCGGCATGGACATCAGGGAAGAAGCAAAGATAACCGGAATAACTCCTGCTGTATTTACTTTCAGCGGAATATGTGTGGACTGGCCTCCGACCATCTTCCGTCCCTGCATTTTCTTTGCATACTGAACAGGGATCCTTCTCTGTGCGTCGTTCAAGAGTATAACTAACACAACCGTAACCACTATAACTGCGAGGATTACTAATGCTGCCAGTGAACCACGGGCAACAGATTTTCCTTTTACGAATGTAGTGTACAGTGTAGATAAGTCAGAAGGTATTCTGGAAAGGATATTAATCATCAATACGATGGAGATACCATTTCCAACACCTTTTTCTGTAATACGTTCACCAACCCACATTAAGAAAGCAGAACCGGCTGTTAATGCAACTACAACCATAAATGCTTTCACGAAGTTCATATCCGGAATTAATCCTTTGTTACCAAAACCAACTGCCATAGCAATTGATTCAATTAATGCTAATGCAACCGTTACATAACGTGTTATTGCAGTAAGCTTCTTCCTGCCATCTTCCCCTTCTTTTTGCATTTCCTCTAACTTAGGAATTGCAATTGTAAGAAGCTGGATAATGATCGAAGATGTAATATAAGGTGTAATATTCAATGCGAATATTGACATCTTCTCGAAAGAGCCGCCGGTAAATGCACTAAAAAAATTAAATGCATCACCGGTCTGGTTTGCAAACCAATTGGCTAAATACGTTCGATCCACTCCTGGAACGGGGAGCTGAGAACCCAATCTTATTACTACCAGCATCAAAAACGTGAAGAAAATCTTTTTTCGTACTTCCTTAATTTTAAATGCATTTCGTAGCGTCTCTAACATTAGATCACCTCTGCTTTTCCACCAAGTGCTTCTATTTTAGTTTTTGCACCTTCACTGAAGGCATTTACTTTAACAGTAAGCTTCTTTGTAAGTTCACCGTTGCCAAGTATCTTAACGCCATCTTTTGGACTTTTAATAACACCTGCTTCCATTAATGTTTCAATGGTAACTTCGGTATCATTTTCAAATCTTTCAAGCTCGCTAACGTTGATTGCTTCAATTTCAAGAGTATTTCTGTTCGTGAAACCTCTCTTCGGGATACGTCTGTATAAAGGCATCTGGCCACCTTCGAAGCCAATTCTTGGTGCTCCTGAACGAGCTTTCTGTCCTTTATGTCCTTTACCAGCAGTTTTACCGTTTCCTGAACCGTGTCCACGTCCTCTTCTGAAGTTATCACTGTGTTTGGAACCTTCAGCAGGCTGTAAATTTGATAAATCCATCTCGACACCTCCTTATCAATAATTTAGATTTCTTCTACTTTCACTAAGTGCTGTACTTGTTTAACCATACCAAGAGTAGCTGCGTTGTTTGGTAATTCAACTGATTTATTTACTTTTTTCAGTCCCAAAGCTGCTACAGTTGCACGATGTTTTGGAATAGCACAGATTGTAGATTTAACTAATGTAACTTTTAATTTATCTGCCATTTTTCAAATCCTCCTTACGCCAGAATCTCTTCAACAGATTTTCCGCGAAGTCTAGCAACTTCTTCAGGAGACTTGATCTGTCTTAAGCCTTCGATTGTTGCAAGTACTACGTTTTGTTTATTGTTAGAACCTAAAGATTTTGTACGGATATTTTTGATGCCTGCAAGCTCAAGCACGCTACGTGCAGGACCACCAGCGATAACACCGGTACCTTCAGGAGCTCTTTTTAACAATACGGAAGCACCACCGAATTTACCCTGAAAATCATGTGGGATACTAGCATTGTCATCTAAAGATACATTGATGAGCTTTTTAGCAGCATCTTCTTTTCCTTTACGGATAGCTTCTGGAATCTCAGTAGCTTTACCAAGTCCAGCGCCAACGTGTCCGTTGCCATCACCAACAACTACCAAAGCTGTAAAACGGAAGTTACGACCACCTTTAACAACCTTTGTTACACGTTTAATTGATACTACTTTTTCATTCAATTCTAAGCTGCTAGCATCAATAATTGTATGTTTCATGTGTTCTACCTCCTAAAATTCTAGACCAGCTTCTCTAGCTGCATCTGCTAATGCTTTGATTTTACCCTGATATATGAAGCCGCCTCTATCAAAGACAACAGTTGTAATACCTTTTTCCAAAGCCTTTTTTGCAATAACAGTACCTAAATATGCTGCTGCATCAACGTTATTGGTCTTTTCTAATTCCGCTTTTACATCCTTCTGAAGGGTGGAAGCTGAAACAAGTGTATTTCCAACTGTATCGTCAATAATTTGAGCATACATATGATTATTACTTCTAAACACTGCTAAACGTGGTCTTTCAGTAGTTCCGCTGAAACGATTACGAATTTTCAGGTGTTTTTTTTCGCGAATTTTTGTTCTGGATTCTTTATTAACCATTTTCACACTCTCCTTAATTATTTCTTACCAGTCTTACCAACTTTACGTCTAATAACTTCATCAGCATATTTAATACCTTTTCCTTTATAAGGTTCCGGTTTTCTCTTCTCTCTGATTTCAGCTGCGTATTGGCCAACTTTTTCTTTATCGATACCTTTTACAATGATCTTATTTCCTTCTACAGCAGACTCTAATCCTTCTGGATCGATCATTTCTACCGGATGGGAATATCCAAGAGATAATGTTAATTTATTACCAGCTTTTGCTGCTTTGTAACCAACACCATTTACTTCAAGAACTTTCTGATATCCTTCACTAACACCTACAACCATGTTAGAAATTAAAGTTCTTGTTAAACCATGTAATGATTTCATTTTCTTTAAGTCGTTTGGTCTTGTTACAAGAACCTGACCATCTTCTAATTTGATTTCCATTTCTACAGGTAATACTCTTTCAAGTGTACCTTTGCTACCTTTTACAGTAACTTTATTGCCATCTGCAATTTCAACAGTAACGCCTGCCGGAACTGCTACTGGCATTCTTCCGATACGTGACATTTGATATGTCCTCCTTACTTAAATTTTCGGAAAGGGTCTGAACCCTTTCTGTTTTCAGTAACTTCTATGATTTACAGCCTACCAAACAAATGCCAGGACTTCTCCGCCTACCTGAAGCTTTCTAGCTTCTTTGTCAGTAATAACACCCTGGTTGGTAGAAATAATTGCTACTCCTAAACCTCCAAGTACTTTAGGAAGTTCTTCCTTGTTTGCGTATACACGTAAACCTGGTTTAGAAATTCTCTTAAGACCTGTAATGATCTTTTCATTTTTATCTGCACCGTATTTTAAAGTGATACGGATTGTATTAAAGTTTCCATCTTCTACGATATCATATTTTGCAATATAACCTTGATCTAAAAGAATGTTTGCAATAGCAATTTTCATTTTAGAAGCAGGTACATCTACTGTATCATGTTTAGCAGTATTTGCATTACGAATTCTTGTAAGCATATCTGCGATTGGATCGCTCATTGTCATTTAAGTTGCCTCCTCTCTACTTCTTTATCCTACCAGCTTGCTTTTCTCACACCTGGGATCTGTCCTTTGTATGCTAATTCACGGAAGCAGATTCTGCAGATTCCGTATTTTCTTAAATAAGCATGTGGACGTCCACAGATTCTACAACGGCTGTATTCTCTTGTAGAGAATTTTGCCGGACGTTGCTGTTTGATTTTCATTGCTGTTTTAGCCATGAAATTTCCCTCCTATAACTATTTAGTAAACGGCATATTGAACTGTGCCAATAATTCACGAGCTTCTTCGTCAGTCTTAGCAGTCGTAACGAAAATTACGTCCATACCTCTAACCTTGTCTACTTTATCGTATTCGATTTCAGGGAAAATTAACTGTTCTTTAATACCCAGTGCGTAGTTACCTCTTCCATCAAATGCGTTAGGGTTTACACCTCTAAAGTCACGTACACGAGGTAATGCTAAATTGATCAGACGATCAACAAATTCATACATTCTCTCGCCACGAAGTGTTACCTTACATCCGATTGCCATACCTTCACGGATTTTGAAATTAGCAACAGAATTCTTTGCTCTGGTAAGAACTGCCTTCTGTCCTGCAATGGTTTCCATGTCTTTTACAGCAGTTTCTAATAATTTAGCATTATCTTTTGCTTCGCCAACGCCCATATTGATAACAACCTTATCAATTTTCGGTACTTCCATTACATTTTTATATCCAAATTTTTTGATCATAGCATCTACGATCTCATTCTTGTAAGTTTCTTTCAGTCTACTCAACTTGTGCGGCCTCCTCTCTTAATTAATCGATCACTTCGCCAGTTGCTTTCGCAAAACGAACTTTTTTGTCTCCATCCATTTTAAAACCAACTCTTGTTGCTTTTCCTTTGTGAAGCAGCATTACGTTTGAAACGTCAATAAAGGCTTCTTTATTAACGATTCCACCCTGCTGATTCGCTGCTGATGGTTTTGAATGCTTTGTAATCATGCTAACGCCTTCTACAAGTACGCGACCTGCTTTTACGTCTACAGCAAGAACTTTGCCTTCTTTATCTTTATCTTTACCAGCGATTACTTTTACAGAATCGCCTTTTTTAATTTTCATAGCTGACATTCTTTTGGCACCTCCTTATAATACTTCAGGAGCTAAGGAAACAATTTTCATGAATTGTTTTTCACGAAGCTCTCTGGCTACTGGTCCAAAAATACGAGTTCCTTTTGGATTCTTGTCATCTTTGATAATAACAGCAGCATTTTCGTCGAATTTAATATAAGAACCGTCTTTACGACGAGCGCCTTTTACTGTACGAACAACTACAGCTTTTACAACATCACCTTTTTTTACAACACCGCCTGGTGTTGCATCTTTAACGGTAGCTACGATAATGTCGCCGATATTTGCATATCTTCTGGTAGATCCACCCATAACTCTGATACAAAGTAATTCTTTGGCACCAGTGTTATCAGCAACTCTAAGTCTACTCTCTTGTTGTATCATGCTGATATACCTCCTATACTATTTAACTCTCTCGATGATTTCAACAAGTCTCCATCTTTTATCTTTGGATAATGGTCTTGTTTCCATAACTTTTACGGTATCACCAATGTTACATTCATTATTTTCATCATGTGCTTTTAATTTATATGTTCTCTTCACGATCTTTTTGTAAAGAGGATGTTTAACATGGTCTTCTACTGCAACGACAATTGTCTTATCCATTTTGTCGCTAACAACTTTACCAGTACGGGTTTTTCTAAGATTTCTTTCCACGTTATTTACTCCTTTCATGGTATAAGCACGCTACCGGATCATCCCGAATATCGTGCGAATCTACACCCACCCCACTCCTGAAAGTGTTTCCTGGTTCAGTGGATTGGTGTATCCTTTATTATTGAGCCATCTCAGTAATCACTGTCTGAATTCTAGCAATGTTCTTACGAACTTCTTTAATTCTGCTTGTGTTGTCTAACTGATTGGTTGCGTTCTGGAATCTTAAGTTAAAAAGTTCCTTTTTAGCAGCTACTAATTCTTCATTTAATTCTGCAGCTGATTTGCTTTTTAAATCTTCTACAAATTTATTAATTTTCACTGTTATCACCGCCTTCTAAGTCTGCGCGAGAAACGATCTTACATTTACAAGGTAATTTATGCATAGCAAGACGTAATGCTTCACGTGCGATTTCTTCTGGAACACCTGCAAGTTCGAACATTACACGTCCTGGTTTTACAACTGCTACCCAGTATTCTAATGTTCCTTTACCGGAACCCATACGAGTTTCTGCTGGTTTAGCTGTTACTGGTTTATCTGGGAAAATCTTAATCCAAACCTTACCACCACGTTTGATGTAACGGGTCATAGCAACACGGGCTGCTTCGATCTGGTTTGATTTGATCCAACATGGTTCTAAAGCGACAAGTCCATATTCTCCGTTTGAAATCGTATTTCCTCTAAGTGCTTTACCAGCCATAGAACCACGGAACTGTTTACGACGCTTTACTCTTTTTGGCATTAACATTATTTATCGCTCCCTTCCTTTGTTCCTTTAGTTGGAAGTACTTCGCCTTTGTAGATCCAAACTTTTACGCCTAATTTGCCGTAAGTTGTATCTGCTTCTGCGAATCCATAGTCAATATCTGCTCTAAGTGTCTGAAGTGGAATAGTACCTTCGCTGTAGAATTCTGTACGAGCCATATCTGCTCCGCCAAGACGTCCTGCAACTGCAGTTTTGATACCTTTCGCTCCGGATCTCATTGTTCTGGTCATAGTAGATTTCATTGCACGTCTGAAAGACACACGGTTTTCTAACTGTAAGGCAATGTTTTCTGCTACTAACTGAGCATCTTTGTCCGGTCTTTTTACTTCTTTGATATCAACGATAACTTTTTTATCTGTAAGCTTCTGAACTTCAGCTTTTACTTTTTCGATTTCAGAACCACCCTTACCGATAACCACACCTGGTTTTGCAGTATGAATGATTAACTTCACTCTGTCAGATGCTCTTTCGATTTCAATCTTAGATACACCTGCGCTATATAATTTCTTCTTCAGGTATGTTCTGATTTTGTGATCTTCTACTAAATAGTCAGCGAAGTCAGCCTCAGCATACCATTTGGAGTCCCAGTCTTTAATAACTCCGACTCTTAAGCCGTGAGGATTAACTTTTTGTCCCATGATTGCCCTCCTTATCTTTCATTCAGCACAACAGTGATATGACTTGTTCTCTTTTCGATTCTGTAAGCTCTACCCTGTGCTCTTGGTTTGATTCTCTTCATTGTAGGTCCTTTATTAGCGTAGCATTCCTCTACAAAAAGGTTTTCTACAACCATTCCGTTGTTGTTCTCAGCATTAGCGATTGCTGATTTCAATAATTTTTCTATTAAGCTAGAAGCATATCTTGGATTGTAAGTTACAATACCAAGTGCTGTCTGTACATCCTTGCCTCTGATGGCATCTAATACGAAACATGCTTTCTGGACAGAAACTCTAGCGTAAGATAACTTTGCGCTTGGTCTTGTGTCTTTCTGTGCATTTCTCTCTCTTTTGATTTGGGATCTATGTCCTTTTGCCATGGATGAAACCTCCTTTCAAATCTACGATATTCTAGCGAACGCCAGATCTTTTTTCATCTTTTCCATGTCCTCTGTAAGTTCTGGTAGCAACAAACTCTCCAAGTTTGTGTCCAACCATATCTTCTGTAACATATACAGGCACATGTCTTCTTCCATCATGAACTGCTATTGTATGTCCAACCATCTGTGGGAAGATTGTGGAACGACGGGACCAGGTTTTAATAACCTGTTTCTGTCCTGCTGCGTTCATCGCATCTACCTTTTTCAGTAAACTATCATCTGCAAATGGTCCTTTTTTAAGTGAGCGAGCCATAGGTTCTAACCTCCTTGTAAACTTTAATTGAATTGATTAATTAGTTAATCGCTTTACCGTCGCGTCTTCTTACGATCATCTTATTAGAATGTTTGTTTTTCTTTCTTGTCTTTAAGCCAAGAGCAGGTTTACCCCAAGGTGTACATGGACCTGGACGGCCAATACCTGTCTTACCTTCACCACCACCATGTGGATGATCGTTAGGATTCATTACGGAACCACGAACAGTAGGTCTGAAGCCCATATGACGTTTTCTACCAGCTTTACCAATGTTGATCAGGTTGTGATCACCATTACCTACAACACCAATAGTTGCTCTGCAAATGATCGGAACCATTCTCATCTCGCCTGAAGGCAGACGAAGTGTTGCGAATTTTCCTTCTTTCGCCATTAACTGAGCGCTGTTACCTGCTGAACGAACTAACTGTCCGCCTTTTCCAGGATACATTTCAATATTGTGAACCATGGTACCAACCGGAATATCGGATAATGGCATACAGTTACCAATTTTTACTTCTGCTTCTGGTCCATTCATAACTTTCATTCCATCTTTTAATCCCTGAGGAGCTAAGATGTAAGCTTTTTCGCCGTCTGCATAGCAGATTAATGCGATATTAGCAGTTCTGTTCGGATCGTATTCGATTCCGATTACAGTTGCCGGAACACCATCTTTTTTATTTCTCTTAAAATCGATGATTCTATATTTCTTTCTGGATCCGCCTCCGCGGTGTCTTACAGTGATTTTACCTTGATTGTTACGACCAGAGTTTTTCTGAAGAGAAACTAATAAGCTTTTCTCAGGTTCGCTCTTTGTGATTTCTACGAAATCAGAACCGGTCATATGTCTTCTGGAAGGTGTATATGGGTTATATGTCTTAATTCCCATTATTGTCACTCCTTTCAATATTTATTGTCACGCTTATTTTGCGTATATTTTAGTTACAACGGATTTTATAATCCTTCAAAGATTTCAATATCTTTGCTGTCTTCTGTTAAAGCAACGATTGCTTTTTTCGTCTTAGCAGTTTTTCCAACAGTAGTTCCACGTCTTTTTTTCTTGCCGTCCATATTCATGGTATTAACGCTTTTTACTTTTGTTCCTTCGAACATTTTTTCAACTGCTTCTTTGATCTGATTCTTAGTAGCTTCAGTATGAACTAAGAAAGTGTATTTCTTCTCGCCCATAGCATTCATGCTTTTTTCTGTAATAACTGGTTTAAGGATTACATCATAATATTGTATTGCAGCCATTATGCGTACACCTCCTCAATTGCCTCTACAGCAGCTTTTGTTAAAACAACTGTATTATATTTTAAAATATCGTAAACATTAATCGTGCTTGTAAGAGCAGTCTGTACACCTGGAATGTTTCTTGCAGATAACACTACATTGTTGTCATTCTCTTTGGTTACAACTAACGCTTTGTTAACTTTCAAGCTGTCTAATACATTCTTCATTGCTTTTGTCTTAACTTCATCTAACTTCAGGTCATCAAGAACAATTAATTTGTTCTCCTGTAATCTTGAGGTTAATGCAGATTTCAAAGCAAGTCTTCTTTCTTTTTTGTTCATTTTGAAAGAATAATCTCTTGGTGTTGGAGCGAATACGATTCCGCCGCCCGTCCACTGAGGAGCTCTTGTTGAACCCTGTCTAGCATGACCGGTTCCTTTTTGTCTCCAAGGTTTTCTTCCACCGCCGGAAACTTCTGAACGAGTTTTAGCTTTCTGTGTTCCCTGACGTTTATTAGCAAGCTGGCTTACAACTGCCATGTGTACTAAGTGATCATTAACTTCAACACCAAATACAGCATCGTTCAGCTCCATTGTACCAACTTCATTGCCTTCCATATTGTAAACAGATACGTTTGCCATCTGTGTGTTCCTCCTTTCCTATAAAAGCCTATTTACCAGCTTTTACTGTTTCTTTGATTGTTACCATAGATTTCTTAGGTCCTGGTACGGCACCTTTTACTAAAAGCAGATTGTTTTCTACATCAACTTTTACAATTTCCAGATTCTGGATTGTAATCTGTTTAGCTCCCATGTGTCCTGGCATTTTCTTGCCTTTAAACACTTTACTCGGATCAGATGCAGAACCGTTTGAACCTGCATGACGATGGAATTTAGAACCATGGGCCATAGGTCCTCTGCTCTGATTATGTCTCTTAATCGCGCCCTGGAATCCTTTTCCCTTTGAAACAGCAGTTGCATCGATCTTATCGCCAGCTGCAAAAATGTCAGCTTTGATTTCCTGTGCTACTGCATATTCCTCTGCATTGTCAAACTTGAATTCTCTGACATATCTTTTATAAGAAACACCAGCTTTGTCAAATTGGCCTTTCATAGGTTTGTTCACTAATTTTTCTCTCTTATCAACAAAACCTACCTGGATTGCTTTGTAACCATCATTTTCTTCTGTCTTAACCTGAGTTACTACACAAGGTCCAGCCTGAAGTACGGTTACTGGAGTTAAAACTCCGTCTTCGTTGAAGATTTGAGTCATTCCGACTTTTGTCGCTAAAATCGCTTTCTTCATTCTTTTTACCTCCTGTTTTTCTACAGCGGATTACACCGTGTTGTGCAATCATCCTAGTCAAACAGTTAATATAAGTGGAACTGTTCGTTACTTCTATATCAACCTTTTAGGATAATCTCTGCTCAAATAACTGTTTCTTATTTGCTTTTCATTTTGATATCAATGTAAACACCTGCTGGCATTTCCAGTCTGGATAATGCGTCAACCGTTTTCTGGGTTGGTGTCATGATATCGATGAGTCTCTTATGAGTTCTCTGCTCGAACTGCTCTCTGGAATCTTTGTACTTGTGTACAGCTCGTAAGATTGTAACAACCTCTTTCTTAGTAGGAAGTGGCACCGGTCCACTCACCTGAGATCCGTTCTTCTTCACAGTTTCGATGATTTTCTTTGCGGACGCATCGATTAATTGATGATCATACGCTTTTAATGTAATTCTCATTACTTGACTTGCCATAAAAAAAGTCGCCTCCTTTTCGCACTTAATTGCAGTACGACAAGCGGTGACTGTACACTCTCCCGTGTGTATCATCTTGATACTACACGTTGTTTCCATTCTTTGATGGACGTTATATATTGTACAGTGACTTGTCGCCAGTTTTCTAACTTGACATTCGCTCCATGGAAAACCTGCAGTTTAGACTGCAGCAACCTCACACTTCTACGCTATCAAGGTCACAACACGAATGATTATATAGCATAACCCTCGCAAATGCAAGGGTTTTTTAGGAAAATTTGTATTTTTTTTTGTACACATCTATTTATTGGTAATTATTTGATTTTCATTTATCTGCTCTAGAGAGTGTTCAGCACCTGTTCATCCGTAAAATCCGGGTTATTCTGTATAATTTTGCTGATATGGGATACTACGGGTACTTCCGTCTCCAGCAGTTCTGCAATGTCTTCCATGTTCCATCCCTTTTGCATTTTTTTTCTGATTAAAATAATACGAAGAAGTTCTTGTCCGATTACTCTGCCTTCTTTCATTCCTTCAATCCTCCCAAAAGCCCGTTCCTCATTTCCATGTATGCTAATCACTGCTTCCATACTCAGCTGTGCTGACACCAGCTGGCCTGCCCGGCTTCCGTAATTGTCCAAAAAATCCTTAGCGATCCCGCTGCGCCTGCAGTCATCTATCCCCCGGCTGACTGCCGCTTTCATAGCGTATCCCATCTTCAGATTCATTCTGATACTCTCCATAAAGATGGCATACTCCTTCAAAGCCGGACACTTTTCCAGAAGGGGATGACCGGCATCCGGATTGATATTAATCATTTTAACCACCAGTTCCAGAGCAGGCTCAGCTTCTGTGTGTTCATAGGCATCGGATAAGCGAAGAGTCTCTTCCTGCGGACTGTCTTCAGATCCGCTGCAAAATACATAAAACTTCGGGCAGGGGAGACGGATTCTTTTTTTCTGGCAGATCTCTTTTAACTCCAGAATGGATTCCATCATCCTTCCATAATATATAGCTTTACGGACCGGCATATTGCTAATCCATCCGGGCTGTTCCTCACTGATGACCAGCATCCGGCCGCCAGCGGTAATTGTAAGTTCATTATTTCCAGCCTGAAACCATCCCTCTTCCGGGGTCAGATAATGAATCCCGGACGGATCTGCACATGACAAAGATTCCAGGGCATTCAATAGTTCCATCCCATTCCGGGGCTCACTGAAGTATGCTGCAAACACACTCAATTTCAAATTACTGTTTGAATCATCTCTTATAACGTTTTCTTTCAATCTTTTTCCTCCTATACTTTAGCATATAATTTAGGGTATTACAATAAAATCGCACGCTGTATGTTTGCTGCAAAGTAAACCGCCGGATTGGTGACATGCATTTTGTAATACGCACTCATACAGACCGCTGCTCTAACTGACTCACTTTATACATACAACTTGCTCTTCTCTTTTGTATTGGTCACTCTTAACTTGTAAAATGGAATTCTTAGGACAGATTTGTCCGAAAAAACGAAATGTTTCTTCTATTATATAGTGTATCTTTGTAAATAGCAATCTAATTTCATAATTTTAATAAAAAAGAAGAATCCTGCAGGTTCTCAGAATTCTTCTTTTTATCGAAACCAATATTTACTTGGTACTTATTTTCGTATCAGCCTTATCAGCCTTCTACTCTTCTATTTGCAACATCATCAAATTCCTTCAGCATCTCTTCATCCGGTGCTGCTGTCATAAGGCTCACTACTATAATCAGTATGATACTGATAGCAAAGCCGATTACCAGAGAATATAAGCCGGTGGATGCCCCAAGCGTCTGTCCTCCAAAGGGAATATAATCCCAGACAATAACTGTCAGTCCCCCGGAAACAATACCTGCTATAGCACCTGCCAAATTCGTTCTTCTCCAAAACAGGGAAAGTAAAACAGTCGGTCCAAATGCCGCTCCCAAGCCTGCCCAGGCATTGGATACCAGCCCCATGATACTGCTGTTCGGATTCAGTGCAATTATGTATGCCAGCACAGCCACTCCGATAACGGTGATACGGCTAAGTTTCAGCACATGTTTTTCTTCTGCTTTTGGATTAATAAATCCCTGATATAAATCTTTTGAAACGGAAGATGCCGTTACAAGTAACTGGGAATCTGCCGTTGACATGATCGCTGCCAGTATTCCACAGAGGAAGATTCCTCCGATAAACGGCAGTGCCAGATCTTTTGTAAACACCTGTGTAATCGTGGCAATGAAGACATTTTCTGCTGAATCTGCTCCTGCACCGCCTAAGATTGTCGGGTAGAGGTAAGCTCTGCCGATGACACCGATCAGTACTGCCATACCAAGAGAAATCAATACCCATACAATAGCGATCACTCTGGATTTTTTTAATTCTTTTTCACTTCTGACAGCCATAAAACGAGTCAGGATATGAGGCATTCCGCAGTAACCAAGTCCCCATCCTATCTGTGAAATAATATCCACTGCCCGGTAGGACTCCCCACCATTATGCATCAGATTTAAATAGGAATCTACATTTACGCCGCTGGCTGCCAGATTTGCAGTCACCGTATCCTGTCCCATTACAAAATATGCTACCACCGGCACGACCAAAAGTCCAACCAGCATCAGCATCCCCTGTATAAAATCAGTAAGGCATACAGCAAGGAATCCACCCATGAATGTATACGCCAGAATAACGGCTGCCCCAATCGTTAAAGCCACGCGGTAATCAATACCAAAAACACTTGCAAATAATTTACCTCCGGCAGCCAGTGCAGAAGCCGTATATACGAGGAAGAAAATAACAATTACAATTGATGAAATTAAAAGTAGTATTTTCTTAGTATCGTGAAACCTGTTTTCCAGATATTCCGGAAATGTAATCGCATTATTTGCACGGATTGTATATCTGCGAAGTCGGGATGAGATGCATACCCAGTTAAATACGGTTCCAATAAATAAGCCTACTGCAATCCACGCCTGTCCGGTACCAAGCGCATAAACGGCTCCCGGCAGCCCCATGAGCAGCCAGCCGCTCATATCAGACGCCTGGGCAGACAAAGCCGCTACCCAGCCGCTTAATCCACGGCCTCCCAAAAAGAAATCATCTGTGCTTTTATTCTTCTTCATGGTCACCACACCGACTCCCATCATCATCGCAAGATAAGCAACAAATGCAATTAATATCCAAATTATAGAACTTTTCTCCATGTACCTTTTCCTCTTTCTCCTACTTTTTTTACATATATTTTAAGAACGCCTGGTAACCCAGATACGCTTCATATATATCCACCTTGCTGGCAATCTCCCACGGTGCGTGCATGTTCAGTACGGCAACACCGCTGTCAATGACCTCCATACTGTAATTAGCCAGGATAAAAGCAATGGTTCCTCCGCCGCCCTGGTCTACTTTTCCAAGCTCTGCCGTCTGGAAGCTGACCTGATTTTCATCCAGAACCCTGCGGATTTCTGCAATATATTCCGCATTGGCATCGTTGGAACCTGATTTTCCTCTGGAACCGGTATATTTATTAAATGTCAGCCCCTTTCCTAAAAAGGCACTGTTGTTTTTCTCCATAACACTTGGATAGTTGGGGTCAAATGCAGCACTTACATCAGAAGACAGCATCCTGGAATTTTTCATGGCACGGCGTAATTTTAGCTCGCTGTAATCTCCGGTACAGTTCATCACCTCAGCCACCGTATTTTCAAAGAATTTAGACTGCATGCCGGTTGCACCCACGCTTCCGATTTCTTCTTTGTCCACCAGAATGCATACTGCCGTTCTGTCGGTCTTATTAAGCTCCAGCATAGCCATGTAAGAAGGATAAGCACATACCCGGTCGTCCTGTCCATATCCCATAACCATACTTCTGTCCAGGCCGTAATCCCTTGCTTTACCTGCAGGAACAGCTTCAAACTCAGCAGACAGGAAATCCTCTTCTTCAATTCCGTATTTCTCACCTAATATCTTCAGGATCTGTGCCTTTACGGGTTCTTTATCGTCTCCTTCTAAAGGAATGCTTCCGATTAATATGTTCAGGTCTTCTCCCTCAATAACCTTATTTGCCTTTTTCTCAAGCTGTGTTCCTGACAAATGAATCAGCAGATCCGAAACGCCAAATACAGGCTCTGACATTTCTTCTCCAATGGAGACTTCCACAATGCTTCCATCCTTTTTCGCTGCAACTCCATGGAGAGCGAGAGGGTGTGCAACCCACTGATACTTTTTCACACCGCCGTAATAATGTGTTTCCAGCATAGCAAGATCATGATCCTCATATAAAGGATTCTGTTTCAAATCCAGCCTTG
This sequence comes from uncultured Robinsoniella sp., assembly GCA_900540475.1. GTDB lineage: Bacteria > Bacillota > Clostridia > Lachnospirales > Lachnospiraceae > Robinsoniella. The sequence continues at coordinate 300,484 of UQGG01000002.1, forward strand.
GAGAATCTATATGGGCTCCCAGGATATTCATGCCTTCTTCCATGGGTTTTTCTCCAATGTGGAACAGTGCAATTGTTTTTCCCATACTGGCAGCATATACTTTATCACCTGCCTTTAATTCCTTTCCGGATGCTACTATTTTATCCAGATCCTCATAACCGAAGGACTGAACCTGGGCAATCACTTCTTTTACACATTCTCTTTCTGTTTTACATTTGGAAATGAAATCTTTATACCCTTCATTAAAAGCAAATACTTTTTCGCGTCCTGCCTCATCATATTTTTTCCATGCGTTTTCACGTTCCATATTCTGTTACCCTTTCTGTCATTTATTTTAGATATATTACATGCCATTGGATGTCTCTACATACCTCTGGATTTCTTTACATGCCTTTGAATTTCTTCACATGCCTCTGGATTTCTTTACATACCTCTGGATTTCTTCACATACCTCTGGATTTCTTCACACACGCCTTCATTGCCTCAATTACAGCACTTCTCATGCCCTTTTCTTCTAACACACGTACCGCTTCAATCGTTGTACCTCCCGGTGAGCATACCATATCCTTTAATTCTCCCGGATGCTTCCCGGTCTCCAATACCATTTTTGCGCTGCCAAGTACCGCCTGGGCTGCAAACTTATATGCCTGTGCCCTTGGCATGCCATCCGCTACCGCACCATCCGCCATCGCTTCGATAAACATAAAGACATATGCCGGTGCACTTCCGCTTACGGAAACTACCACATCCATCAGATGTTCACTGATTACTTCCGTGGAACCACATGCTCTGAGGATCCCGCATACCATCTCTAATTCTTCCGATGATACCAGATCATTTGCGCAGACTCCGGTAATCCCTTCCCCTACCAGAGCCGGGGTGTTTGGCATACAGCGGATAATTTTAAGGGGTTTTTCGAATACATCTCCCAGCCACTCAAGCGTTTTGCCGGGAGCTATTGTCACCACGATCTTATCACGGTTTACTTCATCCCTGATCTCTTTGATTACTGCTTCATAATACTGTGGTTTTACTGCCAGAACAATTACTTCAGACTTTTTAGCAACTTCTTTATTATCCAGAGTCGTACAGATGCCAAATTTTTCTTTAATCCCATTCAGGCTTTCCTGTCTGGATGTTGAACCTATGATTTCATCTGCAGGAATCATTTGATTTTTTAAAATGCCCCCAAGCATCGCTGTTGCCATATTTCCGCAGCCTATAAATCCAATTTTCATTTCTAGAACCTCCTTTATTTTCTTTTCCTGTGAACTTAATTCCCGGAACATGATAAAACCTGCTTAAAATATTCCTGAATAAGCAATGCAATAGTTTACACTTATCTTCCACTTTATCAAATTAACGGGATTCGGTCAAGTTTTTCATTGAATATCCTTACATTTTGAACTATAATGATTAGAAGATTTCTTTAAGGGAGCGTACCTATGATAAAAGACAATGCTTACATGAAGTTAATAGAAGAGATTTCTCTTAATGCATGGCCTTCACATAAGATCGAACTATATGACGGCTGGCTGATCCGTTTTTCCCACAACTATACCTACCGGACCAATAGTGTAGAGCAGATTGGCATCTCTAATATTCCGGTAGCAGAAAAAATAGCATATTGTGAATCCATGTATGCCAACTTCCATACTCCGGTTAATTTTAAAATCAATCCCATGATTGATGCGTCTTTTGACCAGATCTTAATGGATCGCGGATATAGTGTGGAGCATGCAACTGATGTAATGACCATGCCTATGGAACAATTTCAGATGTTCCCTTATGAATCTATCGAATATGAATATTATGGAAGAAACTCAAATCTTCCCTCTTCCATTTTTTATCCGAATGATACGATCGTTCAGCTGAGAGACCGTATTACGGATGACTGGATCACTTCTTTATTCCGTTTAAATGGTACAACAAATCCTACACTCAGGAGAATTGTACCTTCTATGTTCAAGGCGATTCCAAAGGAAACAATCGTCGCTTTTATTGAAATTGACGGACGCATGGTTGCATCCGGTCTGGGAATATTAGATCGTGCACACATCGGCCTCTATGCCATTTATGTGGATCCCAGCTGCAGACGCAAAAGTTTCGCACGTTCTATTTGCAGCTCTATTCTGGAAGAGGCGCGAAAAAAAGGTGCAAAGCATGCTTATCTTCAGGTCGTGGATGGGAACACTTCCGCAAAGGACCTTTATACTACACTTGGATTTGAAGATTTTTATACGTACTGGTTCCGTTCAAAAAAGAACAGTAATCCATAAAGTTTGAAAACAGACAAGTAATTGTTGGGCATGTAAGCCCTATGCGGTACTCGTACAACACTGCTCCATTATTTGGGCAATTACAAGATATTAAATTACAAGATACTAAATTTAACTAGGAAAGGTAATATGTAATATGTGGATAGCAGATCATTGGAAAGACTACGAAGTAATGGATACTTCCTGTGGAGAAAAATTAGAGCGGTGGGGTGATTATACTTTAGTCCGTCCCGATCCCCAGGTTATCTGGGATACCCCGAAAACCCATCGCGGCTGGAATAAAATGAACGGTCACTATCACCGCAGCAAGAAAGGCGGCGGTGAATGGGAATTTTTTGACCTTCCCCAGCAATGGAGTATTTCTTATAAAAGCCTGACTTTTAATTTAAAACCATTTAGTTTTAAACATACCGGACTTTTCCCGGAACAGGCAACAAACTGGGACTGGTTCTCAGACAAAATAAAAAATGCGGGCCGTCCCGTTAAAGTCCTGAATCTCTTTGCCTATACCGGAGGTGCTACTCTGGCTGCCGCTGCCGCCGGTGCTTCGGTAACACATGTAGATGCTTCAAAAGGCATGGTGAGCTGGGCTAAAGAAAATGCCCGTTCTTCCAATCTGGAAGAGGCACCCATACGCTGGATTGTAGATGACTGCGTGAAATTTGTGGAAAGGGAAATCCGCCGGGGCAATCATTATGACGGCATTATCATGGATCCCCCTTCCTACGGTCGCGGACCCAAAGGGGAAATCTGGAAAATCGAAGATGCCATTCATCCACTAATTAAGCTGTGTACTCAGCTTTTGACAGAAAAGCCCTTGTTTTTCCTGGTGAATTCTTACACCACAGGACTTGCTCCGGCAGTTCTGACTTACATGCTGGCAACAGAATTAAAACAATTTAACGGAAAAGTTGACTCTCAGGAAGTTGGACTTCCTGTATCCGGCAACGGGCTCGTGCTGCCATGCGGCGCATCCGGACGCTGGGAATCAAAATGAATACCCTCTAAAAGGGGTATAGACACTTACAAAGGAGCTGTGTTACATGGATCTTAATCACGATATGCCGCTAAAAAAGCAACTGTTCACCATCCCCAACCTCATGGGGTATTTCCGTATCATCCTGATACCGATTTTTGTATGGCGCTACATCACTGCAGACAGCATAACGGATTACAGAATTGCCGCCATTATTGTAGCGGTCTCCGGATTAACCGATATGTTCGACGGGAAAATAGCCCGCCGCTTTCACATGATCACCCCTTTGGGCAAAGCACTTGATCCGATTGCAGACAAGCTGACCCAGGGGGCAATGGCTCTCTGCCTTGCATTCCGCTATCAGTGGATGCTGCCACTCCTGATTCTTTTCATTATTAAAGAAGGTTTTATGGGTATCATGGGCATTCTGCTGCTGCGAAAAGGCAAGATGCTGAATGGTGCCATGTGGTTTGGAAAAGTATGTACAGCAGTGCTGTATGTGATGATGTTTATACTCTTCCTGTTCCCAAGCCTTCCCCTGACAGTGGCAAATGTACTGATCGTCATCTGTATTGGCTTTATGCTGCTTTCCCTGTTTATGTATATACCGGTTTTTTCCAATATGCATAAAGAAAAATAAGACCGACCGGTAAATAGCCGGCAGTCAGACACTGCACGAATTATGAACCTCTTTGGATAAACCGTTTCATTTGATGACGGTATCTGTAAGAGAGCATAATTTTATAGCGTGTTTGACTGCCGGTTTTTTGTATATGATGGTAGTAGTACAGGAACGTTTTATATGTGTTCTATTAAATGCAATATTGGGGTTTTGCTGATTAAGGACGCTTTGTATGCAGAGGTAGTGTACAGAAAGAGAAGGGGGCGGACCAGGACATTGGTTTGGAATGCTTAACGCAGAACTGGCATTTTCTAACCTTCCCGAAGCCCTTTTTGGCGGCACGCGGGCATTCGCTCCGAAATCCTGATGCATTTCGCAGCTCACTGCCCGCTTACAATCCGATGGGAGCCAGTCGAATTGTATCCGCCAAAAAGCACTCCGGGAAGGTAAGTAAATGCTCAGCTCTGCTATACGCCTTCCAAACCAATGTCCTGGTCCGCCCCCTTCTCTTTCCGAGATAGCATTCGTTGA